>QKFD01000073.1 GCA_003251535.1 Chromatiales bacterium
GCCCCGCTCTACCCGGCAGAGCCGGCCCACACCATTCGCACAGCTGTCGTAGCTGAAGTGGATGTCGTAGGCGCTACCGGGGGCGTCCACCAGGATGAGCCGGTTCAGGGCGTCGTACTGGTAGCTGAACGACTGCCCCTTGGCGTCGTGCTGGGCGATGCGGTTGCCCGCCGCGTCGTAGTCGTAGCTGCGCATCCCGGCGTCCGGGCTCCGCTCCTCCCGCAGATTGCCCAGGTCGTCGTAGCGATATTCGGTGGTCACCCCGATGGCATCGGTCACCCTCCCCACCCGGTCGCCGCTGTCATAGCCCTGGCTGACCGTGGCGTTGGCGCTCTCTGCCGCACTGCCCCCTTGGTCGCCGATGGTCTCCGTCAACCGCAGCAGCGCGTCATACTCATAGCCGGTGCGGTGGCCCTTGCCGTCGGTGCGCCGCTGGAGCTGGCCATCCTCCCGGTAGTCGTAGTCCACCGCGTCGTAGTCCACCGCGATCCCGCCCAGCGACTCTATATCCAGGTGGGCGTAGCTGTCGTAGCTGCGCAGGATCTCCTCCTTCACCGTACTGCTACCCGCCGGGTGGCCACGCTCTGCCGTGATGTTCCCCTCGGCGTCGTAGCTGTAGCTGCGGGCGTTACCTAAACCATCGGTCACCCGCGTCAGCCGATCCGCAGCGTCATACTCAAAGCTCACCGTCTCCGCCTCCGCTGTACCGTAGGCGGTGGTGACGCTCGCCACCTTGCCACTCGGCCGATAGCTCCAGCGGGTGGTGCGGCTCTCGCCCCCGGCGCTGCGCGTCACCTGCTCCAGTCGGTCACTGGCGGCGTAGTAGCTGTAGTTCAGACTCAGGCCGTTGGGGCGCTGCTCCGAGACCACCCGCCCGGTGGCGCTGTACTGGATGGCGTCCCGCAGCGGCGTCCCGTTGGCGTTGATCAGCCGCCGCAGTCGGCCGCGGTTATTCCCGGCACTGGCATCGTTGGGGTAGTACTCGAAGGTGGTGCGGTCCACCACATCCTGGCGCGGGCCATCGATGGCGCTCAGCTGACCCAGCGGCGCGCTGTACTCGTAGCGAGTGGTGCGACTCACCGCCGCCCCAGCGGGGGTGTAGCCGCGCTGTTGGCTGAGGGTCCGCCGTCCGCCGCTGTCGTACTGGTACTCCGTCACCCGGCTGCTGCCCGCCGCCACCGAACCTTGGCTGATGCTCTGCGGCCGGCCGCGGAAGCGGGCGTCGTAGCTGTAGTGGAGGCTCCGCTCCTGCGCCGTTCCCTGTGCCTCCACCCGCAGCTGCGGGTAGCCTCGGTCGTAGCTCTCCAGGGCGGTGGTGATACCGTCGCGGGTCACAGCGGTGATCTGGTTGGCGGCATCGAACTGATAGCTCTTGCTACCGGCCCCGCAGGCGCGGCCATCCACCGCGCTCAGCAGCCCACTGCCGAGCCGGGCAACGGCGGTGAAGTGGCTGCTCCCAGTGGCGGTGTAGACACTACGCTCCCCCTGTGGCGAGTAGCGGATATCGATGCGATCGGTCTGGCTGGCGACGCCCCCTACGGTGACGTTGTGCCAAGAGGCCGTGGCCCGACCCGCCGGGTCATACTGGAAGGTGGCGTAGCGGTTGCCGTTTTGATCGGTTATGCCCGTCAGCAGTTGCGGCGACCCACTCTGTTCGTAGTGGTAGCTGCGACTGTTGGTATCGGGGAAGGTCACCCCCGCCAACATCCCATTGGCGTCGCGCGGGTAGCTCCAGACCCGCTGGGCGTTGTCGGTGATGGAGATGAGCTGGCCACTTTCATACGTCAAGTGCAGCGACTCGCCGCTGTCGGCGATCACCTCGGTGAGCAGGCCACCGGTGCGCCGTAACTCCACACTGTTGCCGTCGGCATAGACCACCTGGGTGAGCAGGCCATCGACATCGAACCACTCATGGTTGTCGCGCTCATCCACCAACTCCCAGCCATTCGCCCCCTGGGTCAGGGTCAGCGGTACATCGGCGTCGGCCAGCCACCCTCCACCGCTGAGGTTAAAGCGGTAACCCTTGCCATCCTCCCGCCGCACGAGCACCTGCCCGGCGGTGAGGTAACTCACCGAACGCTCCCAGTTGTGTTGCCACCCGGCCCCCAGTGGCTCGGCACCGGTGGCCAGTGGGGTCGCTAAGCTGTTGTAGGAGCGAATGAAGCGGAGCGGCACCGGGCCGTTGCCGACATAATCCACCTCGCGCTGGAATTTGTTGCCAGTGATGACGTTGATGGGATTGCCCTGCATCCCTTCGCACTGCTCTGAGGTGCCAAGGTTCTTCTCGACCTCCACCTCCTCCACCGGATCGGGCGGCTCTGGTTCGGTGTTGCGAGAGACATCAATGGTGAAGGTGACGGGGTAGTCCGGTGCCCCCTCGTGGGTGGCGGTGACCACATAGGAGCCGTTTCTGGTGCCCGACTGGAGATAGACCTCAGCGGTGCCGTCGTTGGCGGTGAGCACGGTCACGGTGCCATAACCGAAACCATCGTAACCACTCGGCATCCAGCTACTGAGACCACCTTCGACAGCCTTCCCTGGATAGTCCGTCACACTGAATACCACCGGCTCACCGGCGGCGGGGTCACTCCCATTGAAGTCGATCAACTTGATGCGCAGCGCCGTTTGCAGCACCTGCTCCGTTCCCATACTGATGCTTTGCGGCCCGTTCGCTAAGAGCGTTCGTTCAACAACCTCGGTATGCACCTCGTATGCAGTATTTCCACGAAATGTCGCTTTGAAGGTCCAAACCCCTACCTTGTCTACCGGGAGTGTGCGCACCTCCCAGGAAACACCACCACCCTCGGCGCAGAGGAGGGCCATGCCATCCCAATACCACCAACAATGCTGAGCAGAGTTCCAGGTCCTGGTAAAAGAATCCCGCTCTATATTGTCTGGGTCGTAGGCCCACCACTCAATTTTTTCGCCATTGATCAAATTATCTTCGTCATCGAGCACCACTTGGTCGAGGACCCCGATGCTCTGATCGATGATATGCGCCTTTCCATCCTCCAGCGGGAGATAGCGCCAATTCTCAAAAGCTAGATCGCTCATCCAACGTACCCGCTCCTTCATCACCAGTGTTGGAACGGTATTTGGTGAAATGGGTGCATCCCCCATTTCTTCGATACTACCTGGCAACGCGAGCCGTTCCTCTGCCCTCGCCGATGAGGCCAGCACCAGCGAGATGAGTAGCAGAGGGATAGCTAGGCAATGGCTTAAGGAACGAGAGGGGCGAATTGGCATACGCAGGAGATCCATTGTCGTCGGGAATCCAATCAACCTAGTGATTGCCAGGGCATTATTGAGCCTTCCGGTATATCAACAGAGTCCCAAAGGTTATTCAAGAGTCTTAAACCTTCGTCCAATAGCCTCTTCATGGACACCTTACCCACCGTCACGCCCACGATGCCCGCGACCACCGCGTTACGTTTAGTAACAGTATCTGCTAAGCTCGGTCGATGAACGGCCCCCCCGAATCCGACCGCCACCTCGACCGCGTTCTGCTGCTGTTTCTCCTCGCCCTCTTCCTGTTGGTCTCGCCGCTGACGGAGATCTGGGCGGCGGATAGCGCCCACTGGCTCTCGCCGTTCCTGCTCTGGGGGGGCATCATCGCCCTCGCCTACTGGTTACAACGGCGCCGGGAGCGGCCTGAACCATGAGCTTTGAGCTGTGGCAGCTCTTCATGGCGGGGGTGGGTTACCTGCTGCTGCTATTTTTGGTGGCCTACGCCACCGATCGCGGTTGGCTGCCGGCCCGGTTGGTGCGCCACCCGCTCGTCTACACCCTCTCCCTCGGTGTCTACGCCACCTCCTGGACCTACTACGGCAGCGTCGGCTTCGCCGCCAGCCAGGGCTACCAGTTCCTCACCATCTACCTCGGTGTCACCCTCGCCTTTCTGCTCTCGCCGCTGCTGCTGCGCCCCATCCTGCGCATCACCCGCGAATATCAACTCGCCTCGCTGGCCGATCTCTTCGCCTTTCGATATCAGAGTCAGTTGGCGGGGATGGGGGTGACGCTGTTCATGCTGGCGGGCTCGCTGCCCTATATCGCCTTGCAGATCCGGGCGGTCACCGAGTCGCTCCAGGTGTTGACCCAGGAGGTGCCGCCGGATCTCATCGCCCTCGGTTTCTGCCTCACCCTCACCCTGTTTGCGGTGCTGTTTGGCGCCCGCCACAGCTCGGCGCGGGAGCGCCACGAGGGGCTGGTGGTAGCCATCGCCTTTGAGTCTCTGGTGAAGCTGGTGGCGCTGCTGGCGGCGGGGCTGTTCGCCCTGTTTGGGGTGTTTGGTGGTCCGAGCGGCCTGGATAGTTGGCTGGCCGCCCACCCGCAGCGCCTGGCGGCCCTCAATGCGCCGGTGCGGGAGGGGCCGTGGGCCACCTTGCTACTGCTCGCCTTTGCCGCCGCCTTCCTGCTGCCGCGCCAGTTCCACATGGCCTTCACCGAGAATATGGAGGAGCGCAATCTGGGGGTGGCGAGCTGGGCCTTCCCACTCTTTTTACTGCTGCTCAACCTCTCCATCCCCCCCATTCTGTGGGCCGGTCAGGTGCTCTCGCCGGACTCACAGGCCGACTACTATGCCCTCGGCATCACCCTCCATAGCGGCTCCTGGTGGCTGCCGGTACTCACCTTCCTCGGTGGCGTGTCGGCCGCCAGCGCCATGATGATCGTCGCCACCCTGGCACTGGCCGCCATGTGTATGAACCACTTTGTGCTGCCGGCCAGCTTCCCGCCCCGGCTCAATGCCGAGACCGATATCTACCGCTGGCTGCTATGGGGCCGACGGATGTTGATCACCGTCATCATCGGCGCCGGTTATGGCTTCTTCCTGCTCCTGGAGCGCAATCAGGGGCTGGTGCAGTTGGGGCTCATCTCCTTTGTCGCGGTGACCCAGTTCCTGCCCGGGGTGGTGGGGCTGCTCTACTGGCGGCGCGCCACCCGCACCGGTTTTCTGCTCGGCCTAGCCGGTGGTGCCGGCGCCTGGGGCTACACCCTGCTGCTGCCGCTGCTCCAGCGTACCGAACCGCTGGCGGGGGATCTGACCTCACCCCTGGGGACCGATCCCTGGGGCGAGGCGACCTTCTGGACCCTCACCATCAACAGCCTGCTGTTTGTGGTCGGTTCGCTCTTCACCCGCCCCAGCAGCGCCGAGCAGGAGGCGGCGGCGGCCTGCTGCAAGGACTCCTTCACCCCACCGAGCGGGGCGCTGCTGGCCACCTCACCGGCCCAGATTGAGGCCCAGCTGGCGCGGATCACCGGCCCGGAGATGGCCAGCCACGAGGTGGCCAAGGCGCTGGCCGATCTCGGTCTGCCGGCCGATGAACAGCGCCCCACCGAGCTGCGCCGACTGCGCGAGCGGGTGGAGCGCAATCTCTCCGGTCTGCTGGGGCCGCTGCTGGCGCGGGTCATCATCGACGAGCGGGTGCAGCTCGACCCCAAGGCCCGCACCGCCCTGGCCGCCTCGGTGCGGGTGATCGAGCAGCAGCTGGAGCTATCGCGCACCCGTCTCAAGGGGTTGGCGGCGGAGCTGGATGGACTGCGCCGCTACCACCGCCAGGTGTTGCAGGACCTCCCCATCGGCGTCTGCTCCCTGGGGCCGGATCTGGAGGTGATCAGCTGGAATCAAGCGATGCAGGAGATCACCGGGCTGGTGGATGAGCAGGCGGTGGGGCGGCCGCTCAAGGGGGTGCAGGAGCCGTGGTCAGGGCTGCTCACCGGCTTTCTCCTCACCGAGGAGCAGCATCTGCGCAAATTGAAGATGCGGGTGGGGGGGCGCGAGCGGCTGTTCAACCTGCACAAGGCGGCCATCGAAGACCCGGTGCGCGGGGTGACCGAGGAGCGGCCGCCCACCGCCGGGATGGTGGTGCTGGTGGAGGACCTGACCGATCTCCATCTGCTGGAGTCGGAGCTGGCCCATAGCGAGCGGCTCGCCTCGGTGGGGCGGCTGGCGGCCGGGGTGGCGCACGAGATCGGCAACCCGGTCACCGGCATCGCCTGCCTCGCCCAGAACCTGCTGGCGGATCGGGAGGACCCGGAGTTTGTCGGCGAGAGTCTGGAGCAGATCCTGGAGCAGACCCGCCGCATCTCCGCCATCGTCCGCTCGCTGGTCAGCTTCAGCCACTCAGGGGCGGTGGCCGACCACGCCCCGACGGCGGTGGAGCTAGGCCGCTGCGTCGATGAGGCAGTGCGCCTGGTACGCCTCTCCCACGCCGGCAAGCAGGTGGTGATCGGCAACGACTGCCCGGCCGATCTCGCCACCGAGGGGGAGCATCAGCAGTTGGTGCAGGTGTTTGTCAATCTGCTCACCAACGCCTGCGACGCCTCCCGCCCCGGCGGCCGGGTGCGCATCGAGGGGCGGCGCGACGGCGCCAGCGCTGTGGTCGAGGTGATCGACGAAGGGGTGGGGATCCCGGAGGATCTGCTGGACCAGGTGTTCGATCCCTTCTTCACCACCAAGCAGCCGGGCGAAGGGACCGGCCTCGGCCTGCCCATGGTCTACAACCTGGTGAAGGAGCACTCCGGCACCGTCTCCCTCCGCTCCCGCCCAGGTGAGGGGACCCGGGTCACCCTCCGCTTCCCGGCACTACGCGAGGAGGAGCGCCATTGATCGCCCCCACCCAACCCCACTCACTCACTATCCCAGCGCCGGTACGGGGGCCCCGCCCATGAGCCACATCCTCATCGTGGAAGATGAAGCGATCATCCGCAGCGCCTTGAAGCGGCTGCTGAAGCGCAACGGTTACGAGGTCTCCGAGGCGGGCTCGGTGCAGGAGGCGGAGGGCAGACAGCCGCTGCGCAATTTTGATCTGGTGATCACCGATCTGCGCCTGCCGGGCGAGCCAGGTACCGCCCTTATCGACAAGGCGGCACCGGTGCCGGTACTCATCATGACCTCCTATGCCAGCGTCAACTCGGCGGTGGAGTCGATGAAGCTGGGGGCGGTGGACTACATCGCCAAGCCGTTTGAGCATGAGGAGCTGCTGCTGGTGGTGGGGCGCATCCTCAAGCAGCAGACCCGCGAGCGCCAGGTGGCGGCGCTCAAGTCGGAGCTATCCCAGAGCTATCCGGTGGGGGGGATGATCGGCCGTTGTCCGGCGATGCTGGAGGTGTTTGGCCGCATCCGTAAGGTGGCCCCCACCGACGCCACGGTGCTGATCCTGGGCGAGTCGGGTACCGGCAAGGAGCTGGTGGCGCGGGCGGTGCATGAGAATAGCCCACGCAAGGAGGCCCCCATCATCGCCGTCAACTGCGCCGCCATCCCCGAGGGGTTGATCGAGTCAGAGCTATTTGGCCATGAGAAGGGGGCCTTCACCGGCGCCGTCGGCACCCACCGCGGCCTGGTGGAGGCAGCCGATGGCGGCACCCTGTTCCTGGATGAGATTGGCGAGCTGCCGCTGGAGGCACAGGCACGGCTGCTGCGGGTGCTGGAGGAGGGGGAGATCCGCCGGGTCGGCTCCACCCAGTCGCGGCGGGTAGATGTGCGGCTGGTGGCCGCCACCCACCGCGATCTGCAACAGCTGGTCAACGACCGGCAGTTTCGCGGCGATCTCTACTACCGCCTGCACGTGATGGAGATCCGCCTGCCACCGCTGCGGGAGCGGGGCGAGGATATCCTGGAGCTGGCCCGGGTGCTGCTGGAGAAGAGCTGCCGCCGCCTCAATCGCCCCCCCATGGCCTACAGCCCCGAGGCGCTCGGTCGCCTCACCCAATACCACTGGCCGGGCAATGTGCGGGAGCTGGAGAATGTGATCGAGCGGGCGGTGATCCTGGCCGACGGCGTGGAGCTGGGCGCCCACCTGCTACCGCTCGATGCCACCCCGCAGCGCCCGGCGGAGCTGACCGGTGAGCCGCCGGCCAGCGAGTCGTTGGAGGAGTACTTCCGCCGCTTTGTGCGCGAGAACGAGGGCAACATGACCGAGACCGAACTGGCCAAACGGCTCGGTATCAGCCGCAAGACCCTCTGGGAGCGGCGCCAACGGCTGGGGGTACCGCGCGAGCGCTAACGCGCCCTGACGCCCGCCAACGCCAATTGGGCGACACCGGGAACGGGCGATTGGCAGCGGCCGCCACGGCACGGCATGGGGCGGGGGCCGTTAGTTGGGGGCGATAGGCCGATGGTCACGCCGCGCCGCCCGCCACTGCTCCCACCCCAGCAGGAGCACCGGCAGCAGCACCAGCTCCAACAGCTGACCGGTCAGCAGCCCGATGGCGGCCAGTAGCCCATAGTGGGCGGTGGGCTGAAAGTCAGAGAGGGTGAGGAGCAGAAACTGGCTCACCAGCAGTAGCGAGATGGCCACCACCGCCCGACCCGATAGCTCAAAGCTCCGCATCAGGGCAGACACCGGCGCCACCCCGCGCCGGCGCCGCCAGAGGTAGGCGTGGAGGAAGTGGATGGTGTCATCGACAGTGATGCCGAGCACCACGCTGGCGATGAGGACGGTGGCGGTGTCGAGGTAGATGCCTGTCGCCCCCATCACCACAAAGACAAAGTAGAGCGGCGCCAGGTTGGGGATCATGCCGATCACCGCCACCGCTAGTGAGCGCCACAGCAGCAGCAGCATGAGGAAGATCTGGCCAAAGGCGCCGAAGAAGCTCCAGACCTGCCCCTCCACCAGCTGGTCCTCCAGATCGGAGAAGAGCCGGCCACTGCCGGCCACCTGCCAGCGGATGGGTCCCGGTTCTAGCGCCAGCTGCGCCTCGATGCGCTCGATCACCCGCTGGATGGCGTTGGCGCCGTGGACCCGCAGATAGATGAGGATGCGGGCGTGGCGGAATGGCCGGTCCACCAGCTCCGCCAACTCCCGCCCGTCGTAGAGCAGTAGCAGCTGGGCGAGCTGGGCGTCGTTGGCCGGCAGCTGCTGCGCCGCCGCCTCGCTGCCGCTGAATGCCCCGTGCAACACCTCCACCAGATCTACCAGGGAGAGGGTGCGATCCACCTCCGGCATGGCCGCCACCGCCTGCTGCACCCGCGCCAGCTGACGCAGCGCTGTGAGCCGTTGTAGATCACCGGCGGCGGGCGCCGTGGCCACCAGCTCCAGGGTGGTGATCCCCTGCAACTGCCCCTCCACTAGGCGAGTGGAGCGGTTGAGGGGGTGGTGGGCACTGAAGAAGGCGAGCAGGTCCGACTCCACCTCGATGCGCAGCAGCAGCGGGGCGGCCAGCAGGGAGCCCAGCAGGGTGACCGCCACCACCCGCCGCCGGTGACGCAGGCCGAAGCTGGCCAGTGCCAGGGCGATGTGGCGCGCCCAGCGCAGGCCGCTGCGCCGCCCCGCCCGGGGGTGCCGATCCCAGGCGATGAGCAGTGGCGGCAGCAGGTGGAACACCACCCCGTAGATGGTGAGGGTGCCAACCGCAGCGGTGCAGGCGAAGGTCTGGATGGGGGGGATGGGGACCAGCAGCAGGCTCAACACCCCGGCGCTGGTACTCAGTACATTGAACAGCGCCGGCTTATGCACCTCGGCCACCGCCCGCAGCACCCGCTCCCGCCCCGCCAGCGTGCGCCGGCCGCTCCGCTCCAGGGCAGAGTAGAGGTGGAGCAGGTTGGCCACGGTGTAGGCCAACAGCAGGGTCGGCAGCATGGCGGTGACCAGGGTGTAGGGCTGGCCGAGGGCGCCGAGCAGACCGAGCGCCACCGCCTCCACGGTGCCGATCCCCAGGATGGCGATGGCCACCGGTACCCAACGGCCGACGATCCAGTAGAGCAGGATCAGACCCAGGCCGCCGATGATGGGGGTAAACAGGGCGGTGTCGCGCAGGATGGAGCGCAGCTCGGCGGTATCGAGAGCCACCAGACCGCTGACGGCGCTGAGCTGGTCACTCAACCCCGCCGCCGCCACCGCCTGGTAGAAGGCGCTCTCCAGCGCCTGCCGCTGGGCGGTCCCCTGGAGCGGCAGCGCCCGCACCACCACCGCCAGGCTCCGGCCATCGCGGCCCACCAGCCAACCGGGGGCGAAGCGATCTGCCAACACCGTCGCCCGCCGCTCCGCCGCGCTGGGCGCTGGGTCGGCCGTCAGGTCCACCAGGGGCCGCACCACTATCCCCTCCGCATCCCCCACCACCTGCTCCTGGCGGGTGATGGCAAATACCCGATCCACCATCGGCAGCTGCTCCAGCTGCGCCACCAGCCGGTCGATGGCCTGGAGTGAGGCGGTGGCAAACGGCGCCGGCGGGGTGAAGAGGCCGATGAGGGTCTGGTCCCCCGGGAAGCGCTCCCGCAACGCCTGCTCCACCCGGGCGGCCGGGGCGTCGGCGGGAAACCACAGCTCGGGGGCGTTGTTAAAGGTGATGCGCGGCAGCAGGAGCAGCGCCACCAGCTGGATGGCGATCAGCGCCCCCAGGGCGACCGCTAACGGCAGGCCCCCGGCGCGCACCGTCAGAAACGGACCTCCCAGCCCAGGGTGATGAGGTCGTTACGGGCGTAGTAGCCCCCCACGGTCTGCTCCGCCCCGCCAAACAGGTGGGCCGCCAGGGTGATGCGGTGGGGAGGGGTGCCGAGCCAGGCGATCTCCGGGTTGAGGTAGTGCTCCGGCTGGTCGATCCCCAGCAGAAAGCGGAGGTTGGCGCGCCAGCGGCCGTGGCCCAACGGCTGGGTCAGTTCGCCATTGAGGTTGTAGCTCTCGGTGCGATCCAGCACCGCCACTCGGTTGTCGGCGCGATGGCCGGCCAGCTGGAGATTGACCCGGGTGTCGCCGTCGCCCGGGTGTAGCTCGATACCGGCCACCCAGTCGAGGGCCGGCACGGTGTGGTAGCGAAAACGCTTCCAGGCGGTGAGTGGCTGGTCGCTGCTCCAGGCCGCCTCTAGCCGCCAACAGCCGGCGGCCCACTCCCCCTCCAGCTCTGCCCCCAGCACGGTGCTGTAGGGGTAGATGGCGGTGAGCCGGCCGAGCGAGGCGCGGTAGTAGGGGAGCGACTGGCGGCTGCGTTGTAGGCTGAGGCCGTAGTCGAGGCCGGCGCCACTGGCGGTGAGACGCAGACCGCCACCGTGGCCGCCGGGGTCGTCGGGACGGATGTGGGCGCCGCGCACCAGCGGCATGGCACCGATGCCAAGCACCCGCCCCTGCTCGGTGTCGATGGGGAACCAGAGGCTATCGGCATTGGGGAGCCGCGCCGGCTCGAAGTGGGGCAGCCACACCGCATCGAGCTTATAGTCAGTGCCAAACTGCTCCAGCCGTAGCGCCGTCACCGGCAGCCGCCGCTGCGATAGCGGATCCAGCAGCAGCCGGCGGAAATCGACCCTGGAGAGCCGATCACTGGGGGGCAGTTCGTAGACCCGTCCCCACAGCAGCTGTTGTGCCCCTATGGTGACCCGGCTATCGCTATTGCGCCAGCGCAGCAGCAGCTCCTCGCTATCGAGCCGCTGGGCCGTGAGGTCGTTCTCGCCCCCCTGCCAGCGCGCCTCCAGGCGCGCCCCGGCCACCGCCTCCCACGCCCCCAGTGTCAGCGAGCTGCGCAGCTGCCCGCGCAGATCCAGGGTACCGGCGGCCACCTCGGCGCGGGGGGCGATATCTAGCTCGGCGGCGAGGCTGGCCTGCTCCAGCCGCAGTTCGGCGGCCGAGGTGGCCACCGGCAACAGCAGGGTGGAGAGCAGAGCGGGGAGCCGACGGCGCTGGTTGGGACTCATGACGGGACATAGGGCGAGCGGTGCGCCATTATGCCGCAGCCACTGCGACCGCCCCAGCCTCCTCTCCCCCGCCGCCCCCCCTCCCTAACCGGGTGGGGTGGCGGGGCGCCGGGTGTAGCGGTGTTTCACCCCCGGCGGAAAGTGGTCAGGGTCCCCCAGGGGGCGCAGTACCACCTCCGGTGGCCGGTAGGCGGCGGGCACGTAGTGGGCATATTCGCTGTTGAGGTGACAGAGCTGCCGCTCCACCAGCTCGGCCAGGTGGGTGGCGCGTTGCGCGCTTGCCGCCTCCCCCGCCGCCAACTCCACCGTGACCCGCAGGCGGCGGTTCTGGTCCGCATCCTCCACCACCTCCAGCACAAACTTGCCGGTCACCCAGCCGCTCGCCTCGGGCTGCTCCAGGGCGACGCTGATGTTCTCTGGGTAGACGTTAGCGCCGAAGTAGGAGACGACAAACTGGCTGCGGCCAAATAGATAGACAAAGGGCAGCGGGTGGTGACCGCGCCCCTCCGCCCCCAACGCCGTGGCCGGATCAAAGCCGTGCGGGGCCAGGCGCGCCAGCAGGGTCGGGTAGTCAAACAGCCCCCCCCGATCGCCGATGTGGTAGCGCACCAGCGGCATCCCGTTGTCCCCGGAGAAGAGCAGGGTCCCCTCCCGCTGTTCAAAGTAGCGGCTGCGCGGGTCGTACTGCACCAGGGTGGGCAGGCGCGACTCGCCAAATAGCTCCCGCGCCAGCTCCGGCCGCGCCGCCAGAAAGCGGCGGATGGCGATGGAGAGGGGGGTCTCGTTGCCCAGCACACCGGCGTCGGCGGTGCCGTAGAGGGAGGCGGTGTCGCGCAGCGGATCGCGCCCCCCCATCCGTTCACCTACGAGATCCCGCCACGCCTCGCTGAACACCTCACCCGCCATCACCAGTTTGAGGCGGTAGCGGCCCCAGTCGATGCCGCGGGTGCGACCGGCGTCGATGGTGTCTTTGAGGAACGGTGGGTAGCCCAGCAGCACCACCTGCTCATAGGCCGGTCCCAAACTCTCCACCGCCCGGAAGATCTCCTCCCGCTGGTTACCGGGTGTCACCACGCTGATGGGGTAGCCCTTGGCCGCCAGGAGGCGGCAACACTGGGCGGTGAACATCCCCCCCACCCAGCTGCCGAGGGCGAAGCAGACCACGGCCAAGGTGGAGTGGCGATCGGCCGCGAAGCTGTCGTGGAAGATCTGCTCAAAGCGGGTGGCGATGGCCAGCTCATCACTCAGGGAGCGGAGCCAGGGGGTGGGGGTGCCGGTGGAGCCGGAGGAGAGCGCCACCATGTCGCAGCTCGTCGCCCGACCGTGGCGACAGCGCTCCGCCAGCGGGTAGCGCTGGACGTAGTTGCCCTTGTCCACCAGTGGCAGCTGCTGAAACTGCTCCCAACTCTCCAGCGCGGCGGGGTCGATCCCATGCTCGGCAAGAAAGGCGCGGTAGGCCGGCACCTCGGCCGCGGTGCGCCGGAAGTGATCCAGCAGCTCCAGCTCCGGGCTGCGGTTGGGGTCGCCGGCCAGGCGTAGCGCCAGCGGGGTGGTGAGGAACTGTTCAAAGGCGATCAGCAGCGCCCGCTGAGGCGTCTCGGTCATAGCTGCACTCCTGGGAATGGGCAGGGAGGGGCGATCCTGGACCGCCCGCCCCGCCCCTGCCAACCACCTTAACGCAGGATCTGCGCCGCCCGCGCCCGCTCCACCCACTCCGGCAGCTCGTTGAGCAGCCGCTGGTAGAGGGCGTCATCCGGCAGGGTATCGATGTCGTCGGCGTGCATGAAACCGGCGTTGTCCACCAGTCGGCCGCTTAGGTCATCCAGCTTGCGGAGGAAGGGGAAATCCTCCCGGCCGATGCCGACAAACTGGATGAAGATGGGGTGCTCGGCCAGGCTGCGGATGATCGCCTCGCTCTCCCGCTTATCGGAGTTGTTGCCATCGGTGATGAAGATGACAAACACCGGATCACCGCCCGCACCGACGTACCGCCCTTGGATCAGCTCCAGTGGCGGGGCGTAGCGGGTCGCCTCGTTGATACGGTAGTTGGCCAGGATATCCCGCTCCACATAGCCCTCAAACTCCTCCAGCGTCACCGCCGGCAGGCCATAGGCGCGGGTGCCGAACAGCACGACATCGATACGGCCATCGTCATCGAGGTTGAGGGCGAGGGCGAGCAGCCGCTCGATCACCCGTTGCACCACCCCGGAACGGTAGAGGCCATTCATCGATTTGGAGATGTCGAGCACCAGCACCACCTGCGCCTTGAAACCGGCCAGCGGCGCCATGGCGGCGGAGCTTTCAAGCCGTTTACTCAGGTCGATGATGTGCTGTTTAGTGAGATGGACTGCCATATCTTCCCCCTGTTGGTTGGCTCGCTTGAGAGACCCGCGGCGGGCCGCACAGACCCAGAACGGATAGTGCAATGACATAAAATGGGTCCGCCGCCTATGGTACCGATGCCCCTAGGGCGCTATGTTGACGCCCCGCGTTGCCCCGGAGATAGCTCAAAGATGGACTGGTTACCCTATCTGCTGTTTGGTCTGCTACTGCTCATCCTCCTCGCCCAGCTCCGGGTGGTGGTCAAGAGCCGCCGCCTCACCGGCCAGAGCGCCCCCCCCATCGATGACCTGTTGCCGGAGGCGACCGCGCCGCGCCTGCTCTACTTCTACAGCCCCCACTGCGGCCCCTGTCGCACCATGACGCCGGTGGTGGAGAAGCTGGCGGCCCGCCACACTGGGGTGTTCAAGGTCGATGTCGGCCGCTATCCGGAGGCGGCGCGCCGCTTCGGGATCCTGGCCACCCCTACCGTAGTGCAGGTGAGCGACGGCCGCATCACCCGGGTGGCCTTGGGTCCCCAGTCGCCCAAGCGGCTGGAGGCGCTGGTGCAATGAGTTTTCCGCTGGAGCTGGCGCCCCTGGCGCCGCTGGTCCAACTGCTGCCGGACGCCGCCTTCATCCAGGATAGCGAGGGGCGCTGGCGCGCCCTCAATCGACCGGCCCGCCTGCTGCTAGGACTGGAGCTGGGGCAGGTCCAGGGGCGCAGCAGCCTGGAGCTGGCCCAGCGGTTACCGAGCCGTACCGATCTCTTCCAGCTCTGCGCCAAACAGGAGCAGGAGGCGTGGCTGCACCGTCAGGCGATCCGGGTGGAGGCACGGCTGGCGGTGGGCACCGGCGAGCGCGACCTGGAGCTGACCTTCATCCCCCTGTTTGGCGCCCACGGCCGCCGTGACGGCATCATCGGCATCGCCCGTGACCAGACCCAGCAGGTGCGCACCGCCGCCGCCCTGCGCGCCAGCGAACGCCGCTACCGCGACATATTCGCCACCAACGCGGTCTCCATCTGGGAGGAGGACTTCTCTGCCGCCCGCCAGGAGGTGGAGCGGCTGCGCGCCCAAGGGGTGAGCGATCTACGCGCCTACTTCCACGACCACCCGGAGTTCCTGCGCCACTGTACCGCCCTGGTGCGGGTGATCGATGTCAACGACACCACCTTGCAGCTGTTTGGCGCCCGCCACAAAGAGGAGCTGCTGGGACCCCTGAGCCGCCTCATCGCCCCCAACAGCCTCCCCTGCTTTGGTGAGCAACTTATCGCCTTGATGGAGGGCAACGACCACTACGCCTGCGAGACCACCAACCGCAATCTGCGGGGTGAGGAGCTGCATCTCCTGCTGCGCCTGACCGTACCGGACTACGGCAACTCCGATCTGGTGCTGGTCAATCTCATCGATATCACCGATCGCAAGCGGGCCGAGGAGGCACTGCGGGAGAGTCGGGAGAAGCTGGCGGAGGCGCAGTACATCGCCCGGATGGGCAACTGGGAGCGGAACCTAGAGAGTGGCAAGACGATCTGGTCGGACCAGGTGTTCCGGCTGTTCGGTTTCGAGCCGCAGTCGTTCGAGCCGAGCCTCGACCGGCTGGTGGAGCTGATCCATCCGCTCGATCGGGAGCGCTTGGACCGGGAGCTGGAGGCGGCCTACGGTGGCGACCCCTACAGCGTGGAGTACCGCATCCTGCGCCAAGGCGAGGTGGCCCACCTGCGCGAGTATGCCCGCATCGACCGCGACCGCCACGGCCAGCCGCTACGCATCATCGGCACCGTGCAGGATGTGACCGACATCCGCCGCAGTGAGGCCCTCACCGAGCGGTTAGGACGGATTTTGGACCGCTCCCCCAATGAGATCTTCGTGACCGATGCACAGACCCTGCGCTTCATCCAGGTCAACCGCGGCGGCCGGCGCAAACTGGGCTACAGCCTGGAACAGCTGCTCAACATGACGCCGCTCGACATCTGCCCCACCCTCAACAACGAGCAGATGGAGCAGCAGATCCGGCTCTGCCTGGAGGGGGCGGAGAGCATCACCTTTGAAGGGGAGTTTGAGCGCAGCGACGGCAGCCGCTACCCGATGGAGGCGCGGCTCCACTACTCGCCGGAGGAGCAGCCGCCGGTGTTTGTGGCCATCACCCAGGACATCAGCGAGCGCAAGGCGGTGGAGCGGATGAAGGCGGAGTTTATCGCCTCCATCAGCCATGAGCTGCGCACCCCGCTCACCGCCCTGGTGGGGGCGCTGTCGCTCATCACCGGCGGCCTCGCCGGTCCCCATCGGGATGAGCTGATCGACATCGCCATGAAGAACAGCGAACGGCTGCTGACCCTCATCAACGACCTGTTGGATCTGAAGACCTTGGAGTCGGGCAAGGTGGAGTTCCGCCTCCACCGCCACGACCTGATGACACTGGTGGAGCAGGCGGTGGAGATGGGGCGCGGCCTGGCCGCCGCCTTCGATGTGCGCATCCGGGTGGTCCACGCCCTACCGGCAGCGGCGGTGGAGGTGGATGGCAGTCGTTTGGTGCAGGTGCTTGGCAATCTGCTGGCCAACGCCGCCAAGTTCTCGCCGGAGGGGAGTGAGGTGGAGGTGTCGGTGGAGCGCCATGGTGATCGCGCCCGGGTCTCGGTCTGCGATCAGGGCGAGGGGGTGCCGGAGGAGTTTCGGCCTCGGCTGTTCCAACGCTTCGCCCAGGCCGACGGCTCCTCCACCCGCCGCCGCGGTGGCACCGGCCTCGGCCTGGCCATCTCCCGGGCCATCGTCGAGGCGATGGGCGGCGCCATCGGCGTGGAGCACCCGGCGCGCGGTGCCTGCTTCTACTTCGAGCTACCGCTGCTACCGGAGTAGATGGCGGACCCTACGGCGTCTCCCCCACCGACTGATCCCCCGCCGCCTGGATAGCGGTGATGGCCACGGTGTTGACGATATCGGCCACGGTGCAGCCGCGGCTCAGGTCGTTCACCGGTTTATTGAGCCCCTGTAGGATGGGGCCGATGGCCACCGCGCCGGAGGTGCGCTGCACCGCCTTGTAGGTGTTGTTGCCGGTGTTGAGGTCGGGAAAGATGAAGACCGTGGCCCGCCCCGCCACCTCGCTCTCCGGCAACTTGGTGCGGGCCACCGCCACATCCACCGCGGCGTCGTACTGGATCGGCCCATCTAGCTTCAGGTCGGGTGCCCGGGCGCGGGCGATGCGCACGGCCGAGCGCACCTTCTCCACCGCCGCCCCCTCACCGGAGCTGCCGGTGGAGTAGGAGAGCATGGCCACCCGCGGCTCGATGCCGAAGCGTGCCGCGGTACGGGCGGAGCTGATGGCGATCTCCGCCAGCTCCTCGGCGCTGGGGTCGGGATTCACGGCGCAGTCGCCGTAGACCAGGACCCGATCCGGCAGGCTCATCAAGAAGACGCTGGAGATGAGGTTGTGGCCCGGCGCGGTGCGGATCACCTGGAATGCCGGGCGGATGGTGTGCTGGGTGGTGTGGACGGCGCCGGAGACCATGCCGTCGGCGTCGCCGGTGTGGACCATCATGGTGCCGAAGTAGGAGAGGTCCTCCACCATGTCCCACGCCATCTGGTGGGTGATCCCCTTGTGGCGCCGCGCCATATAGAGCGCCTCGGCGTAGCGCTCGCGCAGCGGCGAGCGGGCCGGATCGATGATGGGTAGGTCCGGCAGGCGCAGGCCGAGGGTGGCGATGCGCCGTCGGATGCGGGCCGGCTCCCCCAAGAGGGTGAGGTCGGCCACCTCGCGCAGCCGCAGGATCTCCGCCGCCCGCAGCACCCGCTCTTCGTTCCCCTCCGGCAACACGATGTGCATCCGCCGCCGTTTGGCGCGCTGGATAAGCTCATACTCAAACTGGAGGGGGGTGACCCGCGCCGGCCGTTTGAGATTGATGCGGTCACACAGCTCCGGCCCATCGATATGCCCCTCCAGCACACCGAGGGCGGCGGCCACCTTGCGCGGGTTATCCGGCCCTAGATGGGACTCCACCGCCCCCACCGCCATCGCCGTGGAGAAGGTATCCCCCGCCACCCCTAGCATGGTGATGGAGATGTTGCCCAGGCCATCGATGAGGCGGCGGATCTGCGGCTCCGGCAGCAGGCCGCCGGTGAGGACCATACCGGCCACCTGGGGGTAGGCGAGGGAGCGATCGGCCACCAGGCAGCCGAGGATGATATCGGCCCGATCCCCCGGGGCGATCACCAGGCTCCCCTCCTCCAGGTGATCGAGGAAGTGGGGCAGCTCCATCGCCGCCACCTTGAAGTGGGCGATCTCCCGATTGAGGGCATCCGCCGGCCCGCCGAGCCGCTCTGCCCCCAGGGCGGTGGCCACCTCCCCCACCGTCGGCATATCGAGGATGGGGTGCTCCGGCAACACGTAGACCGGGGTGGAGGCCACCGCCGCCTTGAGATCGAGGGCGATGGCATCGCGCTGGCGGCGCGCCACCCGGTTGACCACCGCCGCCAATACATCGCAGCCGCGGTCCGCCAGGGAGCTAACCACCACCCGCACCTGATCCGCCAGCTCGGCCGAACTGCGCTGCGCCCCGGAGAGCACCGGCACCACCGGGCAGCCGAGGTGGCGCGCCAGCTCGGCATTGAAATCAAACTCCAGCCCCGGGATGGAGATGGAGAAGTCGGTCCCCTCCACGACCACCTGATCGAAGCGCTCCTCCAGGGCGCGGAAGCGCCCCAGCACCCGGGTGATCAGCTCCTCCTCCTCCCCATCCGCCACCAGGTCCCGCGCCTCCGCCTCGGTGCAGCCAAACAGCGCCTCGGGCGGCTCCCGCAGGTCGTAACGGGCCGACATCAGGGCGATGGCGGGATCGTTCTGGTCCACCACCACCGGCCGAAAGAAGCCGACCCGTCCAGCGCTGGCAGAGAGCAGCTCCATGAAACCGAGGGAGACGATCGATTTACCGCTGCGTGGGGCAGCGCCGGCAACATAGAGGCTTTTCGACATATCGGGCCTTGTCGTTCCTGACCTGGGGGTGAGTGGAGGGGGATAGTAGCGCGGGATTGTGGCCGCAGGTGAGGGGAAAGGCCAGGGGGTGGTGCGCAGAGGACGGGGAGAGCCGGTGCTGAACCCGCCCCCTAGCGGGGCGGCGGGGTGCGGCCTCAGCGTTGAAACAGCTCGTGTCGGCTCTCGGCCGGCAGGCGATCGGCCAGATCCAGCACCATCTGCTGCACGGTGCTCTGGAGGGTGGTGGTGGCGGCGCGTACCCGCGCCTGTTGGGCCTCGGCCTCGGCGCGGGAGTAGTGCTCACTGGCCACCAGATCGCGCAGTTGGAAGTGGGCATCGCGTAGCGCCTGGATCTGCTCGGTCAAGGTGGACCAGCGCTCACGTACCAGGGCGAGGGCCTGCCGTCGGTCGGCATCGGGCAGCCCCCCTAGGCGCCCGATCAGCTCGCGGATCTGCGCCCCCTGACCCGGGAGGGCGCGCAGACTGATGAGCCAGCCGGCGAGGAAGGCGTTGGCCGCCAGCGAGAGCGCCAAGACCAACCCGATCAGGAGACGCAGCTTCATGGTTGCAGCTCCCACGCCGCGGTCGTCCCCAGCGCCAACGCCACTGGATCCAGTTCACCCGCGGCCGGCCCCCGCCCCAGATGGCCAACCACCAACCCCACCAGTACAAAACCGGCCAGCAGTCCGGCCTTGAAGGTGAGGGCGTAGTGCCACTCGCCGAAGAAGCGGTAGAGGGCGGCGTGTAGCCGTTGCGATAGCGGCTGGCGCTGGGGCTGACGCAGGGCGTGGGCCACGATCCGCTGGGCCAGATCGGCCGCTGGCGGCGCTGGATGTTGGGCGCGCAGGCGACGGATCAGGGGGTCGTCCGTATGGCTGTCATCTGCATGGTTCATTGTTGGCATCTCCGGCTTACTCCAGGGTGCGCCGCAGGAGCTTGCGCGCCCGCACCAGCAGCCCCTCCAGCGCCTTCACATGCACGCCCATGATCTGCGCTGCCTCGGGGTTGGTGAACTCTTCGAAATAGCAGAGGGTGACTGCCACCCGCTGGCGGGCCGGCAGGGCCGCCACTGCCGCCCGCACCCGCTCCGCCTCTTGCGCGGCCGCCACCTGCGCCTCGCTCCCAGGGCCCTCATCCGGCAGCTCTTCCAGGGCGGCGTCGGCATCGATCTCCCCTCGCCGACGGCGAATCGTATCGATGCTGGTGGTCACTATGATGCGGTAGAGCCAGGTGGTGAAGGCGGCTCGCCCAGGCTGCCAGCTAGGGGCGCTCACCCACACCTTGGTGAAGGCACCCTGCACCGCATCTTCGGCGTCGGCCCGGTTCCCTACGACCCGTAGGGCGATGGCGTGGGCGCGCCCTAGGTGACGCTCCACTAGAAGACGGTAGGCCCCAGCATCCCCCGTGGCCACCCGCGCCATCAATGCCTCGTCACTCGCCTGCTGCCCCATAGCCGGTTTCACATCTCAGTCGCCGGGGTGCGCCCTATCCACCACAGCGGCGGGGATAGGGCGAAGCGCCCCCTCAGCAGGGAGGGGTGGTCGGCGTAGCGCGTTTGCGCCCACGACTCTGCGACTGGTCAGGTGCCCCCTTCTTATGGGCTGCGCAACAGACGGATACTCTGCTCACCACGGTTTAGGGCAGCCGATTGGCGCGGACGGCCCGCAGCTCCTCGGCGGTGACAACATCGTCGTGATTGGTATCGAGCTGCTGGAAACGCCGCTCGGCATTGGCGAGGAATTCTGCCTTGGAGATGGCGCCATCGCCATCGGTATCCATCGCCTTCAGCCGCTCCAACAGCCGCGGCGGGACACTGCCACTACCCTCGGCGGCGACCACACTGCCAGCAATGGCGAGCAGGGCGGCGGCCAGCGCCGGGACCAACATCATGGAGAGGTTTCTCATCTCGTCACGCTCCTCGACAAGGGATTGGAGTTAGTTGTTGGGGGTCACGGTCACACCCCCCCCGCGGACCCGCCCACCCGGTCCAGTGACGCTACGGGTGTAGGTACCGGTGCTGGGATCAACCGCCCCATCAACCTGACGTGAGTAGCTGTTGCCGCTACTGGTGGTCACCTCACCACCCCGGCTCCACCCCCCTTCACCATTGACGCTGCGATTAGAGGAGAAGGTACCGCTACGGCCACCACTGCCACTGTAGCTGCCACTCCGGTTGACACTGCCACTGCCGTCGCGGGTGGTGGTGCCGGTCACGCTCCCACTGTGACCACGGCTGTCCTCATAGGTTGCGTCAAAGCTCCCCCCTTGGGCGCTACCGGAGACGCTACGGCTGCCGCCGCCCACCCCGCTGACATTGCGATTGAAGGTGCCACTACTGCGGTCGTAACTGCTATCGACACTCCGCTCCAGGGTGCGCCCCCCAGAGGTGGTGACACTCTGCTGGCGTTGCAGCCCTGCGCCGCGGCCACCCTGCACCTGGCTCTGATATTGGCCACTGCCACCACGGCCGGTCTGGTAGCTCCCGCTGCGATTGAGATCAACGGCCGCCGCCTGCTGGCTGCCAAACAGAATGACTGCGCCCAGGAGGGCGGTGAAGGTGGGTCGGATCATGGGGGCGTCTCCTTTTTGGTGGACGTAACTAGCGGGCTTGTCCTTGATACGGCCGCGCCCCGTTCCCCCCTGCGTGCGAGTAAAAATTTATTTTTGTCGCCCCCGGCGCCGGGGTCTCAAGGGCCGGTGGGACCCACCATGCCCGGCGGCGGGGGGAGTGTGAAGTAGAAGGTGGCGCCGATGTTGGGGGCACCCTCTGCCTGGATGGTGCCACCGTGGCGCTCCACGATGCGCCAGACGGTGGCCAGGCCGATGCCGGTCCCTTGAAAGGCGGTATCGGCGTGGAGCCGCTCAAACGGCTTAAACAGCTTATGGACATAGGCCATATCGAAGCCGATGCCATTGTCGCGGACCATGAACAGCGTCTGACCGGCACGCTCTATACGCTGAAACTGGATCTGCGGCGTCGCCTGCTGCTGGGTGAACTTCCAGGCGTTACCCAGCAGGTTTTGCAGCAGCAGTCGCAGGGCGTTGGGGTCCCCCAGCGCCTGGAGCCCGGGTTCGATGTAGATCGCCACCTCCCGCCCCGGCTCCCCCTCGCGCAGTTGATAGATGACATCCCAGGCGAGGGCGCTCAGATCCACCGGACTGATTTGCAGATCACTACGGGCGAGGCGGGAGAGGCGCAGCAGACCGTCCACCAGGGCATTCATCCGCAGGGTGGCCCCCTGGATGCGGTTGAGGTGACCACGGCCGATCTCATCCAGCTGCTCGCCGTTATCCTCCCGCAGCGCCTGACTGAATCCGTTGATGGCCCGCAGCGGCCCTTGCAGGTCGTGGGAGACCGAGTAACTGAACGCCTCCAGCTCGCGGTTGGCCGCCTCCAGGGCGCGGGTGTGGTCGCGCACCTGTTGATCCATATCGGTGAGCGCCTGCGCCAAGACCTGTACCTCCCGAGCCGCCCAACTGGGGACGGAGAAGTCGGCCTCCCCATCGCCCCGTCGGGTGACCACCCGGGTCAGACGGCGCAAGGGACGGATCTGCCAGTGGACGATGAGGATGGTGACCAACGCCGCGCAGAGGATCAGGGCACAGGAGAGGATAAAGAGCCGCCGCTGTAGCGGGGCGATGTCCCGCACCACCTCGGCATAGGGGGCCTGTAACAGCACCCCAACGATGCGCTGGGGGTGGAGCGGATCCACCGGCACCTGAATGAAACTCATCAGGTCATCCTCCCCCTCGCGCCAGGTCTCGGTCTGGCCCTCGGCAGCACTACCGTCGAACATCCGCTGCAACCGCGGCACCACCTCTTGGATGCGGTGGCGGGTCCCGAGATCGAACCCGAAGGCGAGGCTGGGATCGGGGTGGGCCAGGTAGTCCCCCAACTCATTGGTGAGGTAGAGGCGAGTGCTCGGGGTGGGGAGGTGGCGACGCAGCTGCGCCACCACGCTGTTGAAATCGAGATTGACAACGACGACCCCAAACACCTCACCGCCGTCGTAGATGGGGGTGGCGGCCCGCACCATCGGCTGGTGCGGTTCGGCGATATGGCCGTGCTCTTGATTGAGATCGATGGCCGAGAGGGAGACCTCCCCCGGCTTGAGCCGGATCGCCTGCTGCACATAGTCGCGGTGGGCCTTGCGCTGTAGCTCATCATCGGCGATGCGCACCACCTGATCGCCGATCCGATCCACCCGCACCAGCTCGCGGCCCCCATTGGCCAGACCGATATAGCGCGCCTGGGCGTAACCGGGGTGGCTGGCAATGGTGATGGTAAAGATGGTGGCTAGACGATCCCGCCAGGCCTTGTCACTGGAGCCGTCTTGCTGGTCCCAACCGCCGTTGTGATGGGCCCGAATGAGGCCGGTGATGGGGGGTGTCCCCGCCAGTACCCGCACGTCGGTGCTCAGGCTGTCGAGCGATCGCCGCAGCTGGAGACCGATGACCCGGGCATTCTCCTCCAGGGCGTTGGACTGCTCCGAGATCAGTAACCGATGGACCTCGCTGAAGACGATCCCACCTACGGCCAAGGCGCTGAGGGTCATGATGAAGACAGTGACCAGGGCGATGCGCGGCGCAAAGCCGGAGGCCTGCTGCCGTTGGTCCTGCGATGCGAGTGGAGCCACGATTGTTCTGCCCCTTGCCGGAGGAGAGAGGAGGAGGAGGGCCTATCTCCGAAGGCTACTACGATTCCGGCAGCTGTGCGGCAGATTGCCGGCGCGATCTGACCGCAGGGGATGGCGGCGGCCCGGGGCGGAAAATCCGCCCCGGGCCGTGCCGGGTCAGGCGCGCAAGCGCCGCAGAGCGCCACCCAACAGCAGCAGACCAAGCAGCAGTGCGGCCCACTCCCCGAGGGTGGGGATGGGGACATAGAGCAGGGTCACCGTCGGATCGGCGGTGCCGGTGACCGTCGGGTCATCGGTGAGGGTCGCCGCCACATTGTCACCACTCACCTCGCCCTGGTTGCTCACCTCGGTGACATCTGTCGCCAACGGGTCGTTGATCAAGGCCCGGAAGGCGATGGTGGCACTGGCGCCCGCCGCCAACGAACCGATGTCTACTACCACGCTGGTGTCGCCGCCGCCGTTGCCGGTGGTGACACTACCCACGGTGGTGGTGACCGAACCACTCACCAGGGTGGTGTTGGCATCGGGGGTGTCGGTGAACTGGAGGGCCTGCGTGGCCACGCTCCCGGTGTTGGTGATGGTGATGCTATAGCCGAGGGTGTCACCGGGATCCGGGTTGAGGTCGTGATCGAGATCCACCACCAGGGATGCCCGCTTGCTGGCGCTCACGGTGGTGGGCACCAGCACGGTGGCGAGGGTGGGATCACTGCTCCCCGCCTGGGTGGGATCATCGGTGAGGGTGGCCGGTAGGTTGGTGCCGCTGACACTCCCCTGATTGGAGACGGTGGAGTTGGCAACGGTGAAGCCACTACCCACCGTCACCTGGAAGGTGATGGTGACCTGGCCACCGTTGGCCAGGGTACCGAGGTCAACCCCTATCGTGGTCTCCCCCGCCCCATTGCCGCTGGTCACGCTACCGGCAGTGGTGGTGACCGAACCCACCACCAGGGTGGTGTTGGCGTCGGGGGTGTCGGTGAAGACGAGGGCATAACCGGGGTAGGCGCTGACGTTATCGATCACGATGGTGTAGGTCAGGGTGTCGCCCGGGTTGACCCAACCATCGCTATTGACATCGGTGGTGAGGGCCACGCTCTTGCTGGCGGTGACCGCGATCTGCGGCACCACGCTCACCAGATGGTCCTCCACCTCGCCGTCAGAGGCGCTACCGGTATAAGAGACCGGCCCGTCGGTGGTGCAGCGGAAGCGGCTCAGGAGATCACCGCCCACCGTGGTGCTAGGCACCGCAAAGGTGAGGTTGTTACTACCGGCACTGAGGGCGGTCCCGCTGGGGAAGAGCGCCTCGCCGCTATCGGCCCAATCGCCATCGCCGTTGAAGTCGATCCAGGCGGAGAGGGTGCAGCTGCCGCTGGCAACCACCGTCACCGTGGCGTTGGCCCCGGCCACGACGGGGCTCGGGAAGGTCACCCCATCTTCATCGTCACCGGCGCTGGCGCAGCTACCCAGGAGGCCGACCCCAGTATTGAGGTCATCACCATCGGCGGTGGCGGCAGGCAGGCCATCTGCTTCGGCATCGACGCAGCTACCGAGGTAGAGCCCCCCTTGCAGCTGGTGGCGGGCCCCATCGGAGG
Organism: Chromatiales bacterium; assembly: GCA_003251535.1. Taxonomy (GTDB): domain Bacteria; phylum Pseudomonadota; class Gammaproteobacteria; order Thiohalomonadales; family Thiohalomonadaceae; genus SZUA-493. Next base: position 25,130 of record QKFD01000073.1, read on the forward strand.
CGATCAAGGTGCCGTAGGAGTCGGGGGCATCACCGAAGTCATAGGGGATGCCCATGTACCAGCTGCTATCGGAGGAGATGTAGTAGTCGAGACTGGCGTTTTGGGCGCTGGCGGTACCGACGTTGGTGTACTGTCCCACCACGGCACTGCCGCTAGCGGTACAGGTCATCGACTCGCCGATGGTGAGCGTCGTCTGGGGACAGCTGACCGTGACCCCCTGATCGTCCGTCACGGAGACGGAGGAGAGATCTTCACTACCGTTGTTGGTCACCTCGTACTGCCAGGTGACGGCACTGCCGTAACGCAGCGACGGACCAGGGGCAGCCACCACATCCTGGTTGTTGGTGAGTTTGACGATGGTCAGCGGATTGCCGTAGTAGTGGCTCGCATCGGTGGCGGTCAACACCTCCATAGAGGGGAGGTCGGCCGTGGCGGTACCGACATTGGCATACTGCCCCACCACCGCCACACCAGTGGCGGTGCAGACGGTGCTCGCACCGGCGGCCAGGGTGGTCACCGGGCAGGTGACCACCACCCCCTGGTCATCGCTCACGACCAAGTTGGTCACTGTCGCCGGGCCAGGATTGACGACGGTGTAGGTCCAGTTGACCGTATCGCCGAGCTGTAGCACCGGACCGATGGGGAGATCGGCATCGACGCCGTTGGTGGCGGTCTCCAGGGAGATGATCTGGCCGTAGTAGTGGCTCGGATCGGTGGCCACGCTCACCGAGGTGTCGGGGAGTTCGCCGCTGGCGATACCGACGTTGGCATACTGCCCGATCTGCGCTACCCCGCTGGCAGTGCAGGTCATGGAGGCGCCGATAGCCAGATCGGTGGCAGGACAGACGACCGATACCCCCTGGTCGTCGCTCACTGAGACATTGGTGAGGGCACTGGCGCCGATGTTGGTCACCAAATATTCCCAGTTGACGGTGCTGCTCACCGGCACCACTGGCCCGGTGGGGGTATCGGCATCGACCCCGTTGGTGCTGGTCTCGATGGCGATGGAGGGGGCCGCCTGCCCATAATAGTGGCTGGGGTCGGTGTCGCTGACCTGGGAGCCGGCGTCACCGGAGATGAGGTTGGCGGTCACCGTACCGATGTTGCTGTACTGGCCGACCACCACAGTCCCGCTACCGGTGCAGACCATGGAGAGGCCGCCGGCTACCGTGGTGCTGGGGCAGGTGACGACCACCCCTTGGTCGTCGGTCACCACAACGTCGTACAGGGTGCGGCCACCGCTGGCATAGATCTCATAGGTCCAGGCGACCGAGTTACCAATAGTGAGCACCGGCCCCGGGATGGTATCCGCATCCACCCCTTCGGTGTGCTTCTCAATGACCACGTCGGTCTCCTGGGCCATCGCCTGTGGCGCTAGACCCAAGCCCGCCAGAGCAGCCACTGTAGCCACTCGCCAGAACAACTGAGATTTCATTGCACTCCCCCCCAGGGCCCCAATTGGTAGGTATAAATCACTCTGTCGTTGGTCCAGCGTCGCTCCCCCACGGGGGGTAATCCCCCCAGAGAGGGCCCGGACCTGGCGCACGCTCGGCGAGAGAAAGATAGGCCATCGGTGGATGCCCCACCCAACCACTCTCCCGCCCGGCGGACGACCCCAAATCCGTAGACCACGCCTGGACCACCCATTTTGATCGCCGCAGTCTAACAATCTTATTGCCCACACCCCACAGGGTTAGGGTGCTATTTTTTTCGTATCTGGAACTTTTTTGCTCTCCCCTGTTGACGCCCCCCCAATCCATCTGGATAATGCGCGGCTTCCTGGAGCGGTAGTTCAGTTGGTTAGAATACCGGCCTGTCACGCCGGGGGTCGCGGGTTCGAGTCCCGTCCGCTCCGCCAGATGCCAAAAAGGCGCCCCACCGTGGGCGCCTTTTTCATTTCTAGCCCGCCATCAGAGGCCCTGGCCCTGGGCAAAGTAGCGGGCAAGAAAGCTCCCAAACTCCTCCTGCTCCTCCGCCTCCAGCTGGTGCTGTTCTGCCAGTGAGCGCTCGGCCAATGCCGTCAGTGTGGCCTGCTCGGCGCTATCCACCGGCTGCGCGAGTAATGTCTGCCGGTGCTCCAGCGCCTTACGGCGGGCAAAGTCGTAGTAGCCCTCACCGTGCGCACGCATCTCTGCCAACACCTGTGCCGACGGCGTGCGCGAGGGATCGGCCAGGGCGGCCCGCTGCTCCGCCAAGGCGGTGGCGTAGGGGGCGCCCGCTTCATCCTGATCCAGTAACTCGCAGAGGGGCAGCATCGCCATACAGACCTCCTCGCCCCAATCGGTGAGCCGTTGCAGAGAGCCATCCCGCATCAATTGCAGCCCCGGCTCGCGCCCGTGGTGCGCCACGGCCAACTCGTTGTTGTCGATCTCGGCCCGCTCCCAGGGGCGGATGCGGGGGCTCTCCGCCAACAGGCAGAGACAGGAGAGCAGCTCTAAAAAGCGCAGCTGGGGTTCGCTCACCCCCAGCGGATGCCAGACATTGACATCTAAGGAGCGTAGCTCGAAATAGCGCACACCGCGCCGGAGGAGCGCCACGGTGGGCTTCTCGTTACCCTCCAGCAGCTGCTTGGGGCGGACGGTGCTGTAGTACTCGTTCTCGATCTGCAAGATATTGGCGTTGAGTTGGCGCCACTCCCCTGCCACCTGGACCCCTATCTGCTCATAACCGGGGTAGGCGGTGTTGATGGCATAGGAGAGGGTATCGACATACTCCTCTAGGCCGTCGTAGCACGCCTTGACGCCGATCTCGAACTCCTTGTTGTTCTGGTAGCCGATATCGCCCATGCGCAGAGAGGTGGCGTAGGGGCCGTAATAGGTGTCCTGATCAAACTCCGCCAGCCGGGTCTCCTTGCCATCGAGGAACGACTTACAGACCGCCGGCGAGCTGCCGAATAGATAGGGCACCAACCACCCCAACCGCTGGAGATTGCGCAGCACGCCGAAGTAGCGTTCCGCAATAAACTCCTGGAGCGGCAGGGGGCTCTCCTCCAGCGTGTGCAGCCCCTCCCAAAAGGCGTCATCAAACGAGAAGTTGAAGTGGACCCCGGCGATCACCTGCATCACCCGGCCATAGCGATGGCCGAGACCGCGCCGGTAGATGGTCTTCATCATCCCGGAGTTGGAGCTGCCGTAGTGGGCGATGGGGACACTCGTCTCGCCCGCCAAGCGGCAGGGCATACTGGCCCCCCACAGCAGCTCATCACCGATGTGGCGATAGACAAATTGGTGTAGTTCACCGAGGAAGGCCAAGGGGGCCCGCTTATCGACAAAGGCGGGGGTAATCAGCTCCAGCAGCGCCTCGGAGTAGTCGGTGGTGATGTAGGGGTGCTTGAGGGCCGAGCCCAAGGCAGATGGGTGGGGGGTCTGGGCGATATAGCCATCGCCGCCAACCCGCAACCCCTCTTTTTCGAGTCCTACGCGGCTCCGTTTTAGTAGCCCGGCCAGGCCGGCATCCTTAAGGCGCGCCAAGCGCGCAGCGACAGGTTCGAACAAGGGGATACGATCCTATATTCACAACTCAGGTGGGGGCAGTATATCAGCGGAGCGATTGACGGCCGCAGCGGGAGGGGCAACCGCAAGCAACCACCGCGAGCCCGTACCTTACACCCATATTTTAAAGGTGATCTCTGCCGCCCCGCCGCGCGCTGGCGGCCGCTGATGCTAACGCGGAGGCGCCTATTCACCGCCACGATTCACCCCACCTGGGCGCGCCCCAATCGGTGATGGCGGGACCTCCGCCAGCGCAGAGGGACGCCCATAGACCGGCAAGAGAAACTCGGCCACTAGGCCCCGCCCCGGCGGTTGAGGGCCCAGCCGCAACAGCCAATAGCGGATCCGCCGTGGGTCCCCGCCGAGCTGGTTGACCCAACTAGGCTCAGCCGGCAGTTCACACAGGATCTCCACCTCCTCGCTGGCAGGCGCCGCCATACAGCGACAGCGCTGGCGATAGTGGAGTAGCCAGAGCCGCCGCTGGATCTGCCGGCCCCGGACCTGCCGGGTATCGAACCACTCCTCCACATAGCACAGCTCCGCCACTAACGGCCCGTAGCGGTTGGGACGGAAGAATAGCCGCATCGGCTCCCCCGGTGCCCAAGGGCAGCTAGTGAAGCGCAGCCGGTTACCCCGCTTCAGCCCATGTTGGCCGAGGCGGAAGAGAAGCGGCAGCAGGAACCAAAGCAGAAACAGATCCCCCGGGATGAGCAGCAGCGCAGACACCTCCTCCGCTAACAAGCGTGACCACCAACACCCGTGCAGGGCCAGCAGTGGTGCCAGCAGGAGCGGCACCGGCAATAGTTGCTGCGCGATGAGATCGCCAGGTAGCTCGGCACAGCGCCCCTGCGGGTCCCAGGGGTAGTCCGCCTGCCACGTCCCCTCCGGCCTGCGCGATGACCGTAGTGCCCCCAGCCACCCCCAGGCGGCCAATAACAGGCCACAGAGCAGCCAAAAGGCCCCCATCAGTGCACTGCACCAGGGAGGGAGGTGGAGCTGGGCCAGTAACGGGCTGCCCCGCCACAAGATAAACAGGCCCCCCAAACACAGATAGAGGAGCGCATATCTCCCCCTCACCGGCTGCGCCAGATGCGAGCGATCGGCCTGGATGACCTCTGGGATGCCCTCGATCATCGGTCCTCTTCCCCCCTCTCTCGCCACAACATTGCTACGGGGCGCCACCCGCCTCGCTTACACCACCTTGATATCGCCTTCGGGGGCTCATGTACACTTGCAGCGCCGCGCCGACAGGCGGCGCGGCCCGCAGGAGGAACGGACATAATGAAAGATATCCTCGACCGGGCTGCCCAGACCCGGCTCGTCGTGTTCGACGTCGATGGGGTGCTGACCGATGGCAGCCTCTATCTCGGCGATCACGGCGAGGAGTACAAAGCCTTCTACTCCCGCGATGGCCATGGCATGAAGATGCTGATGGAGAGTGGGGTGGAGATTGCGATCATCACCGGCCGCACCTCAAACGTGGTAGCCCATCGGATGCAGAGCCTTGGGATCCGCCACGTCTATCAGGGGCGCCTCAACAAAGTGCCGGCCTTTGAGGAGCTATACACTGGCCTTAAGCTGGCACCGGAGCAGATTGCCTATATGGGAGACGACGTGATGGACCTGCCCGTGATGCGGCGGGTGGGGCTGGCGGTGGCGGTGCAGGATGCCCACCCCCTGGTGCGCCAACACGCCCACTGGAGCACCACCGCCCCCGGCGGGCGCGGTGCGGCACGGGAGCTATGTGAATTGATCATGGATGCCCAAGGGACCTTGGCGCCGCGTCTGGCGGAGTACCTGCTGCCGTGAACCGGTGGGCGGCACTGGCGCTGGTCACGCTGCTGGTGGTGCTGGCAGGGTCAAGTACCCTGCTGCGCCAGCACGGCAGCACGCCGGTGGCGGACGGGGCGGAGGGCCTCCCCGTCCCGGACTATTTCATCGATAATCTCACCGCCGTTACCATGGATCCAGAGGGCCGGCCCCGGGAGCAGCTCACGGCCACCCACTTGATCCGGTTACGGGATCAACCGGTCGTGGACGTGACCACCCCTCACCTTGTACTGTACCGGCCCGATGAGCCCCCCTGGGAGGTGACCGCCGCCCGTGCCCGGGTGTTTGAGCAGCTCCACCAGGTGGAACTCATCGAGAACGTCACCCTCGCCCAGGCGGGGGAACACCCCCTGCAACTGGTTACGGAGCAGATGTTGATCGACACCGCTCGGCGCACCGCCGCCACCGATGCCCCACTCACCGTCACCGAACCCAACTCACGGGTTGAGGCGGTGGGGATGCGTGCCTATCTGGACGCAGAGCGGGTGGAACTGCTGCACGCCGTACAGAGCCGCTATGTACCGACTCGCTAGTCTGCTGCTACTACTCCCCACCCTGGCGCTGGCCCTGCCGGAGGATCAGCAACAGCCCATCACCATCACCGCCGATCGCTTTGAGCTGGATCGCAATAGCGGGGTGGGCACCTACCGCGGCAACGTCGAACTCATTCGAGGGAGCCTCCACTTGACGGCGGAGACCCTCACCCTCTATCGGGAGGGGGAGGAGCTATCGCGGGTGGTGGCGGAGGGTACGCCAGTCCACTTCCGCCAGCAGCCGGCGGCCGATGCCCAGGAGATTGTTGGTTACGGCCAGCATTTGGAGTACCTGGTGATCAAAAACAAGGTGGAACTCACCGGTGATGCCCACCTCCAGCAGGGGGGAGATGAGTTCAGCGGCGCCAAGATCGTCTACGACACCGCTACCGCCGTCATTCAGGCCACGGGCCAGGGGCGGGAGCGGATTAAAGTCATCCTCCAACCGCGGGATGAGCAGGGCGCTACGGGTAGCCCGCAGTGAGCCGCCTGATCGCCAGCGGCCTGACCAAGCGCTACAAGGCGCGGCAGGTGGTCAAGGGGGTCTCCCTCGCCATTGAGAGCGGCGAGGTGGTGGGGCTGCTCGGCCCCAACGGGGCGGGCAAGACCACCTGCTTCTACATGATTGTCGGTCTGGCGCAGAGCGACGATGGCCAGATCAGGCTGGACGAGGGGGATATCACCCACGCCCCCATGCATGAACGGGCGCGGGCCGGGATTGGCTACCTGCCGCAGGAGGCATCGGTCTTCCGCAAACTGAGCGTGGCCGACAACATCATGGCGATCCTGGAGACCCGTGGCGACCTCGACCGCGCCGGCAGACAGGAGCGGCTGGAGGGGCTACTGGCCGAGCTGCACATTGGCCACATCCGTAACAGCCTGGGGATGAGCCTCTCGGGTGGCGAGCGGCGGCGGGTGGAGATCGCCCGGGCGCTCGCCACTGAACCCCGCTTTATGCTGCTGGATGAGCCATTTGCCGGGGTCGATCCCATCTCGGTGGTGGATATCCAGGGCATCGTCCGCCACCTGCGGGATCGCGGGATTGGCGTCCTCATCACCGACCACAATGTGCGTGAGACGCTCGGGATCTGTGAGCGTGCCTATATCGTCAGTGAGGGGGTTGTAATTGCCGAGGGGAACCCGACTGAACTGCTGGAGAACCAGCAAGTACGGGAGGTCTATCTGGGTCAGGAATTCCGACTGTGACCCCTGCCCCCCATCTGTGGCATATTACTTGCCCATGACAGACCTGCGTCCTCGCACCCCCTAATAAGACCTCCATGTCCGGAATGAAGCAGTCGCTGCAGCTCCGCCTCGGGCAGCACCTCACCATGACCCCGCAGTTGCAGCAGGCCATCCGCCTCCTGCAACTCTCCACCATTGAACTGGATCTGGAGATCCAGCAGGCCCTCGACTCCAACATGATGCTGGAGGTATCCGAGGAGAGCGACGAGCGCGATCCCCTCGCCGAAGGGGCCGAGTCGAACGAGCGGCTGCCGGAGGCCACCGAGCGCCACGAGAGTACGGAGGGTAATACCGAGACCGAATATGAGGCCGATGGTTACGACCAGGCCGACAGCTTTGGCTCGGAGCAGATCCCCGACGACCTCCCAGTGGACAGTGCCTGGGAGGATATCTACGACAACATCAACACCGGCAGCGGTGCCCCCGACGACGACGACCGCGAGTTTGAGATCGGCGACGCCAGCGGCGACACCCTGCATGAGCACCTCTCCTTCCAGCTGCGTCTCACCCCGCTGTCCGAGCTGGACCAGCGCATCGGCGAGGCGATCATCGACGCCGTAGATGAGGATGGCTTTCTCTCCGTGCCGTTGGAGAGCATCCACGAGGGGCTGAGTAGCGATCTGACGGTTGACTTTGACGAGGTGGTGGCGGTGCTGCACACGGTGCAGAACTTCGATCCCCCCGGGGTGGCCGCCCGTGACCTGCGCGAGAGCCTCTTCATCCAGCTCAAGCAGATCCCAGCCACCACCCCCTGGCGGGCCGACGCCCTGGTGCTCATTGAGGAGCACTTTGATCTGCTCGCCTCCCGCGACTACAACGGCCTGAAGCGCAAGCTGAAGCTGGAGGAGGAGCAGCTGGCGCGGGTGATCCGGCTCATCCAGTCGCTCAACCCCCGCCCCGGTGGGCAGATCTCCAAGGGGCGGCCGGAGTATGTGGTACCGGATGTCATCGTGCGTAAACACAAAGGGGCGTGGCGGGTTGAACTCAACCCCGAGACTGCGCCGCGCCTGCGCATCAACGCCAGCTACGCCAACCTCATCAAGAAGGTGACCAATCAGAGCGAGAGCGCTACCCTCAAGCACCACTTGCAGGAGGCGCGCTGGTTCATCAAGAGCCTACAGAGCCGCAACGAGACCCTGTTGAAGGTGGCTACCAGCATCGTCGAGCACCAGAAGGATTTCCTCGAACAGGGCGAGGTGGCCATGAAGGCGCTGGTGCTGCGGGACATCGCCGAGGAGGTGGGGATGCACGAGTCCACCATCTCCCGCGTCACCACCCGTAAATACATGCATACCCCCCGTGGCATCTTTGAGCTGAAATACTTCTTTTCGAGCCATGTGGGGACTGCTAGTGGAGAAGAATGCTCCTCAACGGCCATCCGCGCATTGATCAAGAAGCTCATCGCGGAGGAAAATCTTGCTAAGCCCTTAAGCGACAGCAAGATCGCCGAAATCCTCGCCAAAGAAGGCATCAACGTCGCCCGCCGAACGGTAGCCAAGTACCGTGAGGCGATGGCCATACCTCCATCCAATGAACGTAAGCGCTTGGCCTAACGCGCTTTTTCCCTAGTAAGGAGCATAACCATGCAACTCAACCTCACCGGTCACCACGTGGAAATCACCCCCGCGCTGAACGACTATGTGACCAACAAGCTGGAGCGCCTTGAGCGCCACTTCGATCACGTGACCAATGTGCACGTCATCCTGAGCGTTGAGAAGCTCCGCCATAAGGCGGAGGCGACCATCCACATCACCGGCAACGATCTGTATGCGGACTCGGTGGAGGAGGATATGTACGCGGCCATCGATGCCTTGGTGGACAAACTCGATCGCCAGATCAAGAAGCACAAAGAGAAGGTGACCAAACACCCCCGCGGCGATACCGCCAAGAACGGTACCTTCGAGGGCTGATCACCCAACTGATGCACAGCCATGCTGCTCGCCAACCTGTTAACCGTTGACCGCATCCGCTGCAACGCCCAGGCAGCGAGCAAGAAGCGGGTGCTGGAACAGCTAGGCGCCCTCCTCGCTGAGGGTGCCACCCTACCCCAAGCGGAGGTATTCAATAGCCTCCTCTCCCGGGAGCGGTTAGGGAGTACCGGCCTCGGCCATGGGGTAGCCATTCCCCACGGCCGGGTGAAGGGCAACGAACTCACCACAGCCGCCTTCGTCAAGCTGGAGCAGGGGATCGACTTCGACGCCATCGATGGCCAACCGGTCGATCTGCTGTTCGGCCTCCTAGTTCCGGAGGCCTCCACCGAAGAGCACCTAAAGCTACTCGCCCATCTGGCCGAAATGTTCAGCGATAAGGAGTTTGTCGCCCGCCTACGGGCAGCGACCTCCAACGAGGAGATCCACCACCTACTCACTGAGTGGCGCCCTAGCGCTGACTAATATGCCCTTGACCCCCGTCACCGTCCGGACGCTGTTCGAGACCTACCAGAAGCGGTTGGGGCTGCGTTGGCTGGCGGGGCGCAACGGGGCCGACCGAGACCTCTCCATCACCCCCCAGGACGCCGCCAACCTCTCCTGGGTAGGCCACCTCAACTTCATCCACCCCCACCGGATCCAGGTCTTGGGGGGGTCTGAACTGGAGTACCTGCACGGCCTGGGTAAAAACTCCTATGAGGATGCCCTGGCCCGGCTGTTTGCACCGGAGACGGCGGCCATCGTCGTCGCCGGCGGCAAGCAGGTGCCGCTGGAGATGGTCAACCGCGGCGATCTCTGCGCCACCCCGGTGATCGGCTCCGATCTCTCCAGCGATAAGCTGGTGGAACACCTCGACTACTACCTCTCCGGGCTATTGGCCGATCGGGTGGTGCTCCACGGGGTGTTCATGGATGTGATGGGGATCGGGGTGCTGCTCACCGGCAAAAGTTCGGTGGGTAAGAGCGAGCTGGCGCTGGAACTCATCACCCGCGGTCACCGTCTGGTGGCCGATGATGCCCCCGAATTCACCCGGGTCGCCCCTGATACCCTCCGCGGCACCTGTCCAGAGCTGCTGCGGGACTTCTTGGAGGTGCGTGGCCTTGGCGTGCTCAACGTGCGGGCCATGTTCGGCGATAGCGCCATCAAGGAGAGCAAGAACCTGCGCCTGGTGGTGAGCCTGGTGTCGGTGGAGGAGCTTAACAAGATCGATCGCCTGGAAGGCAATCGCCAAGCCACCTCGGTACTGGAGGTGGAGACCCCATTGATCCAGATCCCTGTCGCCCCGGGCCGCAACCTCGCGGTGCTAGTGGAGGCGGCGGTCCGTAACCATATCCTCTATTTCAATGGCTACGATGCCGCCTGGGATTTCATCGAACGTCAGCGGCGGCTGATGGAAGAGCAGGAGCCGCGATGAGACTATTCGTGGTAAGCGGCACCTCTGGTGCCGGCAAGTCGGTCGTATTGGATGTCCTGGAGGACCTCGGCTTCTACTGTATCGACAACCTGCCGGCGAGCCTGCTACCCGCCTTCGCCGACGAGATGGTCAAGGCCGACCGCCATCACCCCTACGAGGATGCGGCGGTGGGTATCGATGTGCGCAACCTGGCCAACGACCTCGCCTCCTTCCCCACCATCCTGAAGGAGCTACGGGGACGCACCCTGGAGTGCAAGGTGCTCTTCCTCGATGCAGACGACGCTACCCTTTTGAAACGCTTCAGCGAGACCCGCCGCCGCCACCCGCTCACCCGGGGGGGTATCACCCTGGCGGAGGCGATCCGCCATGAGCGGCTCTTACTGGAGCAGATCTCCCTCAACGCCGATCTGCGGGTCGATACCAGCCACACCAATGTCCATCAGCTACGTGATCTGGTGCGGGCACGGGTGGGCCGCAGTGGTGACGGCACCATGTCGGTGCTGTTCAAGTCGTTCGGTTACAAGCATGGCGTGCCTGTGGACGCCGACTACGTGTTTGATGTCCGCTGCCTACCCAATCCCCATTGGGAGCCCCGGCTGCGGCCCCTGACCGGCAAGGATCCGGAGGTGATTGAGTTTCTCGAACATCAGCCCCAGGTTGACCGTTTGTTTGGCTCGATCAAGACTTTTCTCGAAGCTTGGCTGCCCCAGTTTGAAGCCGAAGACCGCTCCTATATGACGGTTGCCATCGGCTGCACCGGCGGCCAGCACCGCTCGGTTTATATTGTCGAGCGGCTGGCGGCCCACTTCAGCAGCATCGGCAGAACCAAGGCACTGAGCAGACACCGGGAGCTCTCATGAACGTTGGACTCTTGGTCGTGGCCCACGGCGAACTGGGCAAGGCACTGGTGGAGGCCGCCACCGGAACCCTCGGCAACTGCCCCCTCCCGGTGGAGGTGATGGCCTGTTCACGGGAGTGCGATCCGGAACGGGTGCTCTCCCGCGCCCAGGGGCTGCTAGAGCGGCTGGATCATGGCGATGGGGTGCTGGTACTCACCGATCTCTACGGTTCGACCCCCGCCAACATCGCCTGTGCCCTGGCCGACGCCGGGGCGAGCCGGGTGCGGGTGGTCTCTGGTGTTAACCTGCCGATGTTGATCCGCGTCTTCAATTATCCCCAGCTCGGTCTGGATGCCCTCTCCGAGAAGGCGGCCAGCGCGGGCCGTGATGGGGTGGTCTTGGTTTGCAAGGAACAGGAACAGGCAGCCCGTGCTCACTAAAGAAGTTCAGATCATCAACCGGCTCGGCCTCCACGCGCGGGCCGCCGCCAAGTTTGTCAAACTCGCCTCAGAGTTCTCCTGCGAGGTGACCCTCACCCGCAACGGCCGCACGGTCAATGGCAAGAGCATCATGGGGGTGATGATGTTGGCCGCGGCCTGCGGTACCTCTGTTGAGATCGCCGTGGAGGGGCAGGATGAGCAGGAGGCGCTGGTTCGCCTTGAGGAGTTGATTGAACAGCGGTTCGGCGAAGCCGCTTAACGCTCGACCACTACACCACGGTGGCGCACCACCGTGGCGAACCCAGGAGGTGTCGCCATGCCGCTGGCCCTGCTGGGCACCGGAGTATCACGTGGGATCGGCATCGGCCGGGCCCGTATCGTGCGCCACGGTGATCTGGATATCCCGCAATACCGCATCGCCCCCCACTGGGTGGAGGAGGAGATCAGTCGCCTCACCGCCGCCCTGGAGACGGCCCGCGCCCAACTGCGGGCCATCCGCGAACAGATCCCGGCCGCCATCGCCAGCGATATCGTTGGCTTCATCGATGCCCACCTGTTGATGCTGGAGGATCAGGCCCTCACTGGCGCCCCGGCGGAGATCATCCGCCAGCAGCGATTCAATGCCGAGTGGGCCCTCAAACTCCAGCAGGAGACGCTGCTGCGGGTATTCGACGAGATCGATGACCCCTACCTACGCACCCGCCGCGACGACGTCGAGCATGTGGTGCGCCGGGTGCAATTTCTGCTGCTGAAGGGGCCCGGTAGCCACGACCGGCTGGGCCCCACCGAGGAGCCGGACCGGGTCATCCTGGCCGATGACCTCTCCCCCGGCGAGCTGGTGACCCTCCACCGCCATGGCGTCGCCGCTATTGTCAGTGAACGGGGCGGCACCGCCTCCCATGTGGCCATCCTCGCCCGTAGCCTCGGTATCCCGGCGCTGGTGGCGGTCCACCGCGCCGACCAGTTCATCCGCGACGGTGAGATGGTGGTGGTGGATGGCCATGTCGGGGTCCTGCTCACCGGGCTGACGGAGGCGGATCTCGCCAGCTATCGCCAGCGCCAGACCCAAGAGCGGCGGCGGCGGGCCGATCTGCGGCAGCTAAAGGATGTCCCCGGCCGGACCCGTGACGGGGTACCTGTGGAGCTGGCCATCAACATCGAGCTGGACGCGGATATCGCCGCGGCCCGCCAGGTGGGGGCGGCTGGGGTGGGGCTCTACCGCACCGAATTCCTCTATATGAACCGGGAGCAGCCACCGGATGAGGAGGAGCAGTTCGAGCAGTACCTCGCGGTGGTGCGGGCGCTGTCCGGCGCACCGGTCACCATCCGTACCCTGGATGCCGGTGCCGATAAACAGGTCGGTGGCGAGATCGCCCCCAGCTGCCCCAGCGCCCTTGGTCTACGGGCGGTGCGCTACTCCCTGAAGGAGCCGGAGCTGTTCAAGACCCAGCTACGGGCCATCCTGCGGGCCTCCGCCCACGGCCCCATCCGCCTGCTCATCCCGATGCTCACCACCCTGGAGGAGCTGGCCCAGGTGCGGCAGATGCTGGCGGCGGCGATGGGCGAGTTGGCGCAGCGCGGCCACCCGTTTGACCCCACCCTCCCCCTGGGCGGGATGATTGAGGTCCCCGCCGCCGCCCTCTGCGCCCGACAGTTTGCCCAGCGCCTCGACTTCCTCTCCATCGGCACCAACGACCTCACCCAATACACCTTGGCCGCCGATCGGATGGACCAGGCCGTGGGCCACCTATTCGATCCCTTCCACCCCGCTGTCATGCGCCTCATCCAGCTCACCGCCGCCGCTGGCGAGGCGACTGGCACCCCGGTGGCGGTGTGTGGTGAGGTGGCGGGTGATCCCTTCTTTACCCGCACCCTGCTTGGCTTTGGGGTCTCCCGCCTCTCGATGCCGCCAGCGGCGCTACTGGAGGTAAAACGGGTTGTCCTGGAGAGCGATACCAGCCGCTTGCGGCCGCGGGTTGCCCAGCTGGTCGAGTGCAGCGATAGCGCCGCGGTCATGGGGCTGATGGAGGAGATTAACGCCTTGAATTAAGGGGTATAGGGACAGCTCAGCACCTTTGTCACAGCCCCATCGCTTGCTACACTGACGGCCTCCCCTATTGCACCCATCCCCGCCCGACCCGCACCGGGCGGCGGGCCGGTGTGGGGAAAGTGGCCCCGGCGCGCCCCTCAGCCGCTCGCCCCTACCGCTATAAGCCCCCCAGCCGGGGCCCCATACCACCACCGCTCCAGCCCACGTATTGGGAGATCCCAGATCGATGGCCGACATCGGGGAACACGACGACACCGCAGAGCGGCTCAACAATCTGCGGGAGGCGCTCCTCAGCGGTGCGGTCAACGACGCTACCCGGCTACTGCGGGAGTGTCACCCCACTGAGATCGCCATCCTGCTGGAGTCGCTGCCCAGCGACGAGCGCCACATTATCTGGTCGTTAGTGGAGGCGGGTCGGCGTGGCGAGGTGCTCACCCACGTCAGTGATGACGTGCTCCTGCGCCTAGTCCACCAGCTCGGGATCGACGAGCTGCTGGAGGTCACCGAGCAGCTCGACACCGATGACCTGGCGGATATCCTGCAAGAGCTGCCGGAGGAGGTGATCCAGCAGATCCTCACCGCGATGGACGCCCAGCACCGCCTGCGCCTGGAGGCGGTGCTCTCCTACCCCGAGGATAGTGCCGGCGGTTTGATGAACGTCGATGCGGTGACGGTGCGGGCCGACATCACCCTCGATGTGGTACTGCGCTACCTGCGCTGGCGCGGTGAGATCCCGGAGAACACCAACGCCCTCATCGTGGTCAACCGCCACAACCGCTATCTGGGGCTACTGGAGGTGACCTCGCTCCTCACCCAGGACCCCTCCCTCACCGTGGCAGAGGTACTGGTGCGGGATGTGGAGGGGATCCCGGCCGACACCCCGACACGGGAGGTGGCCAAGCTGTTCGAGCGGCGCGATCTCCTCTCCGCCCCTGTAGTGGACGAGGGGGGCAAGCTGCTGGGGCGTATCACCATCGATGACGTAGTGGATGTGATCCGGGAGGAGGCAGACCACGAGATCATGAGCATGGCCGGCCTCGACGAGGAGGAGGACCTGTTCGCCCCGGTGTTTGCCTCCTCCCGCCGGCGCGCCGTCTGGCTGGGACTCAACCTAGTGACGGCCTTCATCGCCTCCTGGGTGATCGGTCTGTTTGACGCCACCATCGAGAAGCTGGTGGCCTTGGCCATCCTGATGCCCATTGTCGCCAGCATGGGGGGCATCGCGGGTAGCCAGACCCTGACCATCGTCATCCGCGGTATGGCACTTGGTCGAGTGGGGAGCTATAACGCCCGTCGCCTGATGGTCAAAGAGCTGTTGGTGGCGCTACTCAATGCGCTGATCTGGGCGCTGGTGATCGCCGCGGTGGCGGTCGCCTGGTTCGACAGCCCGCCGTTGGGGATAGTGATCGGCAGCGCCATTGTGATCAACCTCCTGATCGCCGCCCTCTCCGGCGCCGTTCTCCCCTTTTTATTGCGTCGCCTCGGTATCGATCCGGCGCTGGCCGGCTCCGTGGTGCTCACCACGATTACCGATGTCGTGGGCTTCTTCGCCTTCCTCGGGCTGGCCACCCTATTTCTTGTATAGCGGGGTGTGGTCTGCCTAGCCGCGGGGGTGATGGAGTCGGTGCAGCTCCTTGAGGCGCGCCTGGGCCACGTGGGTATAGATCTGGGTCGTGGAGAGGGAGCTGTGGCCCAACAGCATCTGCACCGCCCGCAGATCCGCACCATGGTTGAGCAGATGGGTGGCAAAGGCGTGGCGTAGGGTGTGGGGCGAGAGGTGACTCTGGATCCCGGCCTGCTCGGCGTAGCGGACGATGAGCTGCCAAAAGGCCTGCCGCGTCATGCCACCACCGCGCCGGGTCACAAATAGGTGGTCACTCGGTCGTCCTAGGCTGAGGGCCGGGCGCGCCTCGCTGAGATAGCGTTCGATCCAGTTCAGCGCCTCCTCACCCAACGGCACCAACCGCTCTTTGCTCCCCTTCCCCACGATCCGCACCACCCCCTGTAGCAGATTGACCTGCGGCAGGGTGAGCCCCACCAGCTCGGATACCCGCAGTCCACTGGCGTAGAGGGTCTCCAGCATCGCCCTATCCCGCAGCCCCCGCGCATCGGCTGGATCGGGCGTTATCAGCAGCCGCTCCACCTCCGCTTCGGTGATCGATCTCGGCAGACTACGGCCCAGGCGTGGACTATCAATGCGGGCAGTAGGATCCTCCTGCCGCCCCCCCTCCCGCACCAGGTGCCGGAAGAAACGGCGCAGGGTGGAGAGTAGGCGGGCATTGGAGCGCGGGTTGGCCCCCCCCTCCCCTCGCACTCGCAGGTAGTTCAGCAGGGTCGCCCTATCGGCCTCAACTAGCCGCACCGCCTGCCCGACAAGCCAGCGGCAGAGCCCCTCTAGGTCGCGCCGATAGGCCGCCAGGGTGTTCTCTGCCAGACCGCGCTCCAGCCACATAGCGTCGATAAAGCGCTCGATAGCGGCCACATCCTCCGCCTCCAATACTGGCCGTTCAGGGGTTGTGCTCATGCGCCAACAGCCAAGATTTGAGGTCTATGGCGGCGGTACGCCCCATGTAACCGCCGATCCCACTACTCGCCACCACTCGATGGCAGGGGATCAGTAAGACGATGGGATTGGCACGGCACGCCGCCGCCACGGCCCGCGCCCCGCTCGCCAACTCAGCCGCAATCTCGCCATATTGGCGGGTGCTCCCCCGCGGGATAGCAAGCAGCGCCTGCCACACCCGCTGCTGATAGGGGGTACCGCTGGGGGCGAGGGGGAGATCGATCGGCGTCCCGGCAAAGAAGTGGTCGATAGCGGCGGCGGCCGCCATACCGAACGGGGTAGCAGGGGGCTGCAACGCCGTGCTAGGGGGTACTAGCTCGGCGGCGTGGAGGGCCTGCTCATCGCCGTGCAGTGCAATACGCCAGCCAGCAGGCAGCGGGGTGGAGAGCACGGCCAGTAGGGCAGAGGGCATCGGCGATGATCCTCATGGGGACAGAGGGGCAGACTCGACCGCTATTGGGACGACACCCTTAAAGAGGGATCAGAGCTGGTCCAAGGCGCGCTGCAAGAGCCGCTTCATGTCTGGATCGTCAGTGGTCTCCAGCAGCCGCTGATATTGCGCCGCGGCCTCTGCCGGCCGATCGGCCCGGATAAAGGCGCGGGCCGCTTGAAAGCGTGCACTCTGGGAGAGGGGATCACGGGCCTCAGCCCCAGGCAAGAGCGCTGCCCGCAGATAAAGCTCTGCCGCCTCACCATCCCGCCCCTGGGCCAGGCGGGACTCCGCCAACCAAAATAGCGCCTCCCGCTTCAAGCGCGGGTTTTGAATACCGGTGGCATAGCGGTCAAGCAACTCACCTGCCGTCGCCTCGTCCCGTGGTCTGAGGAGCAGGAGGGCACCCAGGAGCGCCTCTGCCTCCTCCTGTCCCACCGCTGGCACCGCCGAGACCCGCTCCTTGAGCAGGGTAGTGGCCGTGGTGAGATCCCCGGCAGCGATGGCAATACGGGCGCGCTCGACCTTGGATCCCTGGAGTGCGCTCGGTGGGGTGGCCGCCGCTGGGGAGGTCGGCGGTGCCGCTGGGGCGGCGCCGACCGGGGCCAAGGCGCCGAGCGCCATTAGCTGGGAGCGCACGCTAACGGGTAGCTGTTCAGGCTTGGCAAAACGGGCGGAGTGGAGCCACAACTTGGTGAGTAGCCGCCGACCATCCGGCAACGCCAAGATGGCCTCATCAAACGCCTTTGCCGCCTGCTCTCGCCGCTCAACAGTGCCCCCCTTGAGGGCCACTTGGGCCAATAGTGCACGCCGCCGGACGGGTGTCTTAGCACTGGCATCGGCGGCCTTCAGCACCTGCTCGTCACCGCTGATATGGCCCTGTTGCAGCGCCACCTGGGCCAGGCCGAGGTAGGCATCCCACAGCGCATCAGGGGTTAAGCCAAACAGCTGGAAGATATCGCCATTGCTATCCGGCCCGGCAAACAGCTGCTCCAGCATGACGATGGCCGTCGCCCGGTCCCCAGCGGCGTGGGCCGCCTCTGCTGCCGTGGCGCGCAAGATGGGCGCCTCATCCGGATTCCAGGCGATGGCCGCACGCGCCTCATCGATAGCGGCTTTAGGGGCTAGCCGCCCAGCCCGCAACCGTGCCAACAGACCCAGAGAGCGTGCCTCGGAGCGATCGAGATCGGCCACCAGGGTGAGCGCCTCCAGCGGCCGTGCATTCAGCAGACAGACCCGCGCCCCCAACAGCTGTAGCTCTTCACTACTTTGGGGATAGTCCTGCCGGAGCCGTTGCCATGCGGCGTAGGCATCGGCTACCCGGCCATCAGCGAGGTAGCTATCGATCACCGCCTGGCGCAGGCGGGCCTGATTATCCGGCGCGACCCCCTGCCAGAGCGCTGCCCGTAGCATCTCCCGCGCCTCCGCCCCCCGCCCTGAATGGAGCAGGGCTTGCAGGCGGTAGCCATTGGCACGGGCGACAAATTCATCGGGGATATCCGGTCCGTAGCTGGAGATGCGCGTCTCCAATGCCTGCCACGCCTCCTGCTCCGCCAAGGCGGCCAACCGCACTCGCTCCCACGCCTGCCAGCCATTGGCATCCAGGCTGGCAGCAGGCTGCTCCCGCGTCACCATCTCTAGCGCCGAGGCCGAGGCACCACCCCGTACCAGCTGGTTCGCCTCCTCGGGAGAGGCGGCGTTGGCGATGGCGCACTGGAGGGTAAGCAGGATCGCAAAAAGGCGGGCACCGACCGCTATCGGCCGGGACCCGCCTTTCAGGCTGTGACAAAGAGGGATGTGGCGCACCTGCGACCTCTCCCGGGCACCCCGTGGCCGGGGTGCGCGTCGGATTACAGCTTCTCCTTGATCCGCGCCGACCGACCGGTACGACCACGGAGATAGTAGAGCTTGGCGCGACGGACATCGCCCCGACGCTTTACCACGATGCTCTCCACGGTGGGGCTGTAGGTCTGGAAGACCCGCTCCACCCCCTCACCATGGGACATCTTGCGCAGGGTGAAGGCGGAGTTGAGGCCACGGTTGCGGCGAGCGATGCAGACCCCCTCGAACGCCTGGAGACGCTCGCGGTTGCCCTCTTTCACCTTCACCTGAACCACCAGGGTGTCGCCGGGCCCGAAGGAGGGCACTTCGCGGGTCATCTGCTCCGCTTCCAGCTGCTTAATGATGTTGCTCATGTCACTGCTCCCGGAAAAATCGTTCAATTGTACATCAAAGCTTCAAAGATCCTGCTCCTGGATGTACTCCTGGAGCAGCACACGCTGCGTCTCGTCGAGCGCCAACCGCTCGATCAACTCCGGCCGCCGCTGCCATGTGCGGCCCAGTGCCTGCTTACGGCGCCACCGCTCGATGGCCGCGTGGTCACCAGAGAGCAGTACCGCAGGGACCGCCCGACCATCGACCAGCTCGGGTCGGGTGTAGTGCGGGCAGTCCAGCAGGCCATTGACGAATGAGTCCTGGGCGGCCGACGCCTCATGGCCGAGCACCCCCGGCAACTGGCGGGCCACGGCATCGATGATCACCATCGCCCCCAGTTCGCCGCCGGAGAGGACGTAGTCACCGATGGACCACTCCTCATCCACGGCCGCCGCGATGAAACGTTCATCCACCCCTTCGTAGCGACCGGCCACCAGCAGCAGCCGCTCTCGGGCGGCCAACTCCTCCACCCCCGCCTGGTCCAAGGGACGCCCCTGGGGCGAGAGGTAGGCCACCCGCACCGGACGGGGATCGGCGGCCTGCGCCGCGGCTACCGCCCGCATCAGCGGGAGATACTCCATCACCATCCCCGGCCCACCCCCGTAGGGGCGGTCATCGATGCGCCGGAAGCGGTCGTCGCTGTAGTCACGCGGACTCCAGCAGTGGAGCGCCAACAGCTCGCGCTCCACCGCCCGTCCGGTGACACCGTGGGCCGCCACCGCCTCCACCAACGGAGGGAATATAGTCACTACATCGATCCGCACGGCGGATCAGAACTCCGGATCCCAGTCAACCGTCATCCGGTGCCCGCTGAGATCTACCTCCAACACCACGTCGGCGATGAAGGGGATGAGGCGTTCGCGCTCCCCTTTGACCACTATGACGTCGTTGGCACCGGTCTCGAACAGGTGATCCACCCGACCGAGCAGCTGCCCGTCCCGGGTAAATACCGCGAGCCCCGTGAGATCGCCCCAGTAGTACTCCCCCTCTTCAGCGGGGGGGAGCTGCTCACGCCGGATGGCGATGTTGCAACCCACCAGTGCAGCGGCCTGCTCGCGGTCATCACAACCGGCCAGATGGGCCACCACACCCCGACCCTGGGGACGGCCGTCACTCAATTCATAGGGGCGCCACTCCCCCGCCTGTTCCAGGAACCAGGGGGAGTAGTTGAGGATATTGTCGCGGGGTTCGGTATGGGAGAAGAGCTTGAGCCAGCCGCGGACCCCAAATAGCCCTGAGATCCGGCCTATGACCACATAGTCATCAGCGGCCTGCTGTTCACTGGACACCTGACCGGGCCCCCGCAGACAACTGCCATCAAGCCGCGGCAGCAGCGGCCTTTTTGTGTGCCTTGACCAGGCTGGCAACCCGCTCGGAGGGCTGTGCACCCTGAGCCAGCCAGTGCTCAAGCCGGGTCTGGTCGATGCGGAACTTCTCCTCCTGACCGGAAGCGATAGGGTTGAAGAACCCCAGGCGCTCGATGAAACGGCCGTCACGACGATTGCGGCTGTCGGTTACGACGATGCTGTAGAAGGGGCGCTTCTTGGCGCCGCCACGGGCCATCCGAATGGTTACCATTGGCTCAACTCACCTTAAATATTGGGGCGATACAAGATACGCAGCGGAGGGGCCCGCCGTCGAGAAAGTCGGCAAGTTTAACTGAAGATGAGCGGTGCGGGAAGAGGCGATGAAGCGGTGAGGGGAGACCCCCTCACCGCAAGCGGACAGATCAACCGCCCCAGACGTAGCCCCAGTTGTCGGCGCCAGCGGCCCAGTACTGGCCATCAACCCACGCGCCACCGGAGAAGACGAGATCATCGATGTAAGAGGCATTCATAGCGCCAGAGACGCTATAGCTCTCGAACTCCACGGTGTGGTCAGTGCCATCAAGGGTGTAGACGATGGGACCGTTGACGCTATCCAGCGTGTAGCTGAATGAGGTATAGCCGATCAGCTCCACCTGTACCCGCACAGTGCCGTTGGAGGAGAGGCCCGGCGTAGTGGAGTAGTTGTTGAAGGTGATGTCGGCCATCATGGTCACGGCGCCCGTGTTCTGGTTATAGCCAGTCTCACAGTCGTAAACACTAATGGTAGCCGTACCGGAGACCGGCCCCGGCACCGCGCCGTAGGAGGTAGCGTCACAACTCTGCGTCTGGATCCGATTGGCCTCGCCGACGGCAATGGACCCCAGCACATCGCCCAAGGAAGCGGCGCCAGCATAGGGGGCGATGACCAGCGCGCCGGTCAGCGCGACAGCCTTAAGAAAACGTTTCATCCCGAATCTCTCCCGTTGGTTTCAAGTTTACGGCCTTGAGTAGACGCCCCGCGAAAGGGCGTACCAGCTTAGCAAAATTGATCAAAAACCGATGCCTGGAGGCAGCCGCCCTTTTAGGGAGCGCATCAGTTTAGCGACCCCCCCCTTAGTGGAGAACTTCTTCATCATGGTCTGCATATCTTTGAACTGCTTCAACACACGGTTGACATCCTGCACCTGAGTGCCTGAACCGGCAGCGATGCGCCGACGCCGGGAGCCGTTGATGATCTCCGGTTTGCGCCGCTCGGTCGGGGTCATGGAGTCGATAATGGCCGAGATGCGTCGCATCTCCTTATCTCCCTGGACCATCTTGTCGTCGCCGATCTGGCCCATCCCCGGCAGCTTGTCGGCAAAGGCGGAGATCCCGCCCATCCCTTGAAACTGGCTCAGTTGGTCGCGGAAGTCCTGGAGGTCGAACCCCTTGCCCTTGGTGACCTTTTTCGCCAGCTTCTCCGCCTGCTCGCGGTCAACCCGCCGCTGCACCTCCTCCACCAGGGTGAGGACATCCCCCATGCCGAGGATGCGCGAGGCGATGCGATCGGGGAAGAACGGCTCCAGCGCGCTGCTCTTCTCGCCCATCCCCAGGAATTTGATGGGGCGACCGGTAATATGGCGCACCGAGAGGGCGGCCCCCCCACGGGCGTCACCATCGGCCTTGGTGAGCACCACACCGGTGAGCGGCAGCGCCTCACCAAAGGCGCGGGCGGTGTTGGCGGCATCCTGACCGGTCATGCTATCGACCACAAACAGGGTCTCGGTGGGCTCAATGGCCTCATGGACCCGCCGGATCTCATCCATCATCTCCTGATCGATGTGAAGCCGGCCGGCGGTATCGATAATGACTACATCGAGGTAGCGATTGCGGGCCTCATCCACGGCGCGACGGGCGATGCTCACCGGGTCCTGGGAGGGGTCGCTCGGCTGGAACTCCACCCCCACCTCTCGGGCCAAGGTGGCGAGCTGGTCAATGGCGGCCGGGCGGTAGACGTCGGCCGAGGTGACCAGCACTGACTTCTTATGCCGCTCCTTGAGGAAGCGGGCCAGCTTACCGACGGTGGTGGTCTTACCAGAGCCCTGGAGGCCGGCCATCAGGATCACGACCGGCGGGCGGGCGTTGAGTTGCAGCCCCTCGGCCTCCCCCATCAGCGCCACCAGCTCGTCATGTACGATCTTCACCAGCGCCTGGCCCGGGGTGAGGCTCTTCAGCACCTCCTGCCCAACGGCGCGCTCCCGTACATGGTCGATAAATTCACGCACCACCGGCAGCGCTACGTCCGCCTCCAGCAGCGCCATGCGCACCTCACGCAGGGTCTCCTTGACGTTCTCTTCGGTGAGGCGGCCGGAACCACGTAAGCGATTCAGGGATTGGGTAAGTCGTTCAGTGAGTCCGTCGAACATCGTTTTTCCGCAGGGCTGACGTAGGGTGGCGAGGCCGGCGCTATAGAGAGCGGGCGCTCAAGAGTGGGGGGATTATAACGGGAAGCGAAACACCTCGCCGCCAGTCAAGTGGCCGATACGCTCCCCCAGTAGCTCACGGCACTCGGTAAAGATCTTCTCCGCTTCGCCCGGCTTGGCGTGGGTCAAGTAGATGAGCGGGCGGTGCTCCAGCTTGGCCAGATCGGCGGCCAGCAGGGTTGGGCAGTAGTGACGTGCGAGGCGGCATAGCTCCAATTCAGAGTTGGAGAAGGCCGACTCCACGATCAACAGGTCCAGCCGGTCACCGCGGTTCAGCTCCTGCCAAAAGCTATCGTTGGTGGTGGTATCAGAGCTGAAGGCAAAGACGCCGCCGGGGCCGGTGACCCGATAGCCAACGGTAGGAACGATATGGTTGACCCGCACCATTTCCAACCGCCGCCGCCCCAAAATCACCTGCTCCCCAGGGGCCATGGGCAGCAACCGCAGTACCGGCTGCTCCGGGTGGGGGAGCCGGGTAAAGTCAGGCCAGATCACATTGTTGAAGATGTGATCCTTGAGCGCTTGCAGGGTGCGCTCCTCGGCATGGACATGGATCGGCTCGGCCAGGGCGTCGAATACGGTGTCCACCAGCAGCGGGATGGTGTGGATGTGATCGAGGTGGGAGTGGGTCAGAAAAATGTGCCGGATCCGCTCCAGCTCCGCCAGCGTCAGATCCCCTACCCCACTCCCCGCGTCGATCAGGATCTCGCCATCAAGCAGAAACGAGGTGGTGCGATGACCGTTGCCAATGCCCCCACTACAACCCAACACTCGCAACTCCATCGTCTCGCCCACTGGAGCCATGCCCCGGTATCTCCAAGCAATAAGGTTCGGTATACACTGCGCCGACGGCCCCGGGGCCCCGGCCCAACCGTGACCATTTTATTTCACACCAAAATGGACCAGCCGGCACCCCAGGAAATGGTAAAAAATGGTGCAATAGGGCAACAACCGCCCCATTCCGCCCCCTCCGGCACGGCAGGCCCTTCCGGCCCCTAGCCCAGCTATGCGAACATGTTCCGCGAATGGGACCAATTCATCTTGGAACCCGCGGCAACTCAGTACAGGGATGGCGGCCAGCACGGACTATGGTTGCAGCTCCGCACCCCACCGGCCCCACTCAGCTGGTTGCCCGCCCCCAACAGCGTCGATGAATCCAGCAACATTGCTTCCACTGTGAGCAGCGATTCACCTGAGGATCCCAGTTTCAATGCAATCCATCGCCGTCGTCATCCTCCTTTTGCTTTATGGCGCGAGCGCCCTGCTGTTGGCACGTCGCCTCACCCATGGCACCGCGGCGCTCAGCGAATCCAACCGCTTGCCGCTGTTACTCGGCACCCTGGGCGCTGCCCTGCACGCCCTCCTGCTCTATGAGGCAGTGGTACTGCCCGGTGGCCTCAGTCTGGGTTTCTTCAACGTCCTCTCCGTGGTGGCCTGGCTGATGACCACCATGGTGCTCGGCGCCAGCTGCTTCCGCCCGGTGGAGAACCTCGGTGTGGTGGTCCTGCCGGTGTCAGGTGTAATAGAGCTAGCCCGCTTGATACTGGGTACCCAGACGCTCCACCTTACCCTAACAAGTCCCGGGCTTGAGGCCCACGTCCTGCTCTCGCTGATCGCCTATAGCCTGCTGGGCATTGCCGCCGGCCAGGCGCTCCTCCTCTCGATACAGGACCGCCACCTGCGCAACCGCCAGCCTGGTGGCTTTATCCGCGCCCTGCCGCCGCTGGAGACCATGGAGTCGCTGCTCTTCGACATCATCGGCCTGGGGTGGCTGGTGTTGACCCTCTCCTTGGCCACCGGCACCCCCTTCCTGAAAGATATCTTCGGCCAGCACCTATTCCACAAAACGGTGCTCTCGGTGACGGGCTGGGTGGTGTTCGCGGTGCTATTGTGGGGACGTTGGCAGTTCGGCTGGCGTGGTCGCACCGCCATCCGCTGGACCCTGGGAGGCTTCGGTGTGCTGATGATGGCCTATTTTGGCAGTAAAATGGTCTTAGAATTGATTTTGCGCCGCTGAGCCAACCCCAGACTATACCCCATGCCCCAGCCTACTCCTCCCCCCCCTGGCCCCGCCCACAGCAGGGATTTTTCTGCCTGCAACGGGTGCCTGGAGGGTGCCGGTCCCCCCAGTTGGATCCGACCCCGACTTGACAGAAGTGGACCAAGGCCGGTAGTGATAGGGCCAATTCAACTAGGTATCTACCCGCATTGAGCATCACCCACGGCGAGCCGCCGCCTGTCGCCGGCCCTGAGCTGGAAGGGATCCCCAGCGATATCCCCCCCGAACTACTGCTGGGCGTTCTACTAGCCCTGATCCTGCTGTCTGCCTTTTTCTCCGGTTCGGAAACCAGCCTCATCAGTCTGAACCGCTACCGGCTGAAGCACCTGGCCCGCAACGGCCACCATGGGGCAGAGCGCGCCCTGGCGCTGCTAGAGCGACCCGATCGCCTCATCGGGCTCATCCTGCTGGGCAACAACTTCGTCAATATCCTCGCCTCCTCCCTCGCTACCGTACTGGCGGTTCAGCTCCTGGGAGATGCTGGGATCGCCATCGGCGCCGGCATCCTGACCGTGGTGGTTTTGGTCTTTGCTGAAGTGGCCCCAAAGACCTTGGCGGCACTCCATCCAGAGCGGTTCGCCTTTCCCGCCAGTTTTGTCCTCAGCCTGTTGATGCGCGTCACCTGGCCACTGGTGTGGGCCCTCAACGCCATCAGCAATACCCTGCTGCGCCTCCTCGGGGTGCGCCCAGGTGAAGGGGGGATGCAGCCGCTCAGCCGAGAGGAGTTGCGCTCGGTGGTGAATGAAGGGGGGGCGCTCATCCCGCAGCGCCACCAGCAGATGCTGCTATCGATCCTCGACCTGGAGAAGGTGACGGTAGAGGACATCATGATCCCACGCAACGAGATCGTCGGTATCGATCTGGAGCAGGATTGGGATGACATTATCAAGCAGCTGGCCACCACCCAGCACACCCGCCTGCCCATCTTCCGCAGTGATATCGACAACGTGGTGGGGCTCCTCCACGTCCGTAACCTGCTTGGCCCCCTGCGCCGCGGCGAGCTATCCCGCGAGCATCTGATGGAGGTGATACGGGAGCCCTATTTCATCCCTGAGGCGACCCCCCTCAACCATCAGTTGATGCAGTTTCAGCAGCAGCGCCGCCGCATCGGTCTGGTCGTCAACGAGTATGGCGACATCCGCGGCCTGGTGACGCTCGATGACATCCTGGAGGAGATCGTCGGCGAATTCACCACCGATCCGGCGTCCCGTAGCCGGATCCTAGTCCCCCAAGGGGACGGCACCTATCTGGTGGATGGGGCCACCTCCATTCGGGAACTCAATCGGCTCCTGGAGTGGCAGCTCCCCACCGCCGGCGCCAAGACCCTCAATGGGTTGATCACCGAGTACCTGGAGAGCATCCCAGAACCGGGAACCAGTATCCTACTGAGGGGCTATCCAGTGGAGATAGTGCAAGTGAGTGGTAACACCGTAAAGACCGCCCGCATCGATCCCACCTTCCAACCGCGGAGCCCTAACGAGGTCAGAGAAGCGTGACCTGAAACCGTTTTCTGCGACAAGGTGCCGCCGTCGGCGGATAAAAGGTTGTACAATGCCGTCCTCAACGCCCTTATAATCTGCGCACACAAG
This sequence comes from Chromatiales bacterium, assembly GCA_003251535.1. Classification (GTDB taxonomy): domain Bacteria; phylum Pseudomonadota; class Gammaproteobacteria; order Thiohalomonadales; family Thiohalomonadaceae; genus SZUA-493. The sequence goes on from QKFD01000073.1 coordinate 51,524, forward strand.
GGGTTATTGGAGAAAGCTCAAGTGTTCAGGCTCGTGCTGTCGTTTAAGGGGATGGAGCTGAAAAGCATCCCGCTCGCGCCGGGCTCCCTGCTCGTGGGCAGCGATCCGGAATGTGACATCCATGTCGACAGCTTGGCCCTTCAGCCGCGCCACACTATTGTGCTGGTGACGGAAGAGGGGGTTGCAGTCCGCGATCTCGCCCCTCAAGAAGGGACCTTTGTTAATGAAGAGCGGGTGACGGGTGAAAAAGCCCTCAAGCCCGGCGACATTATCCGCATCGGCAAACACCATCTACAGCTGGAAGAGGGGGAGCATTTCGAGGCAGACCCCGAACCGGAGCCAGTGGCAGCACCGCCCCCGGCGGCGGAGGCAACAGCCGCTGAGGCCTCGGATGAGCTGCCAGAGCCCCCGCCCGATGCCGATGTACCGGAGGCGCAGGCCCAACGTAAGTCGGCCTGGCTACAGATCATCACCGGGCAGAATGTTGGCAAAACCATCAGTCTCAACCGCAAGCTGACCAATCTCGGTAAGCCTGGGGTGCAGACGGCGGTGATCGCCCACCGTAATGAGGGTTTCTTCCTCTCCCATCTGGAGGGCGAGCACTCACCCAAGGTGGGCGGCGTCTCCATAGGCGACAAGAGTTGGGTCTTGACTGATGGCGACATCATTCAGATAGGTAACGTCAAGATGCAGTTCTACCTGCAATAGGTGGCCTGCCGATGAACCTCCCACCGGATCAGGAAAAGCGGCGCTTCATTCGCATCCCATTTGACGGTGTTGCGCGGCTGCACTGCGGTGGGAGTACCTTTGATTCAACGCTAGTAGATGTATCGCTCAAGGGCGCGCTCTTTGCCCGACCCGCTGGTTGGGACGATACCGCCGCCGCCGCGGGCTGTAGCCTAGAGCTGCTGCTGGGTCAGGGTGACGTGGTGATCTCCATGACGGGTGGGGTCGCCCACACCAGCGGCAACTACATCGGCTTCCGGTGCGATCACATCGAGTTGGAGAGCATCGCCCACCTGCGGCGCCTGCTGGAGCTGAATCTTGGCGATCCACAGCTACTGGAGCGGGACCTGATCGAACTGGCTGGTGGTGGCGAGCGCTGACGCGCTCCTTCACAGCGCCGCCAGCGCCTCCGCCAACCGCTTAACCGGCGTCACCTCTAGCCCTGCCACGGCGCCCCGCTTAGGGGCATTGGCGGCAGGCACCACCGCCCGCGTGAAGCCGTGTTTGGCGGCGTCCTTGAGTCGCTCTATGCCGTTTGGCACGGGCCTGATCTCACCGGCCAGCCCCACCTCGCCAAACACCACCAGACCCGAAGGCAGCGCACGACTACGCAGGCTGGAGAGCACCGCCAGCAACACCGCCAGGTCCACCCCAGTCTCGGCCACCCGCATTCCCCCCACGACATTGACGAATACATCTTGGTCATAGGTGGGAACCCCGCCGTGGCGATGCAGGACCGCCAACAACATCGCTAAGCGGTTCTGGTCCAGCCCTAAGGTCACCCGGCGTGGGTTGTTGAGGTGGCTCTCATCCACCAACGCCTGCACCTCCACCAGCAGTGGCCGGCTCCCCTCCAAGGTCACCATCACCACGCTGCCGGGTACCGGCTCTTCGTGGCCCGAGAGGAAGATGGCCGAGGGGTTGGAGATCTCCTTCAGCCCCTTGTCGGTCATGGCAAAAACCGCCAGCTCATTGACCGCGCCGTAGCGATTTTTGAAGGCCCGCACCACCCGAAAGCGGCTCCCTGGATCCCCCTCAAAGTAGAGCACGGTGTCCACCATGTGCTCCAACACCCGCGGCCCGGCCAGTTGCCCCTCCTTGGTGACGTGGCCGACTAAAAATAGCGAGGTGCCGCTGGCCTTGGCAAAACGGGTGAGCTGGGCGGCGCTCTCCCGCACCTGGGCCACAGAGCCGGGGGCCGACTGCAACTCGGCGGTGAAGATGGTCTGAATGGAGTCCACCACCAACACCCGTGGCCGCTCGCTAGTGGCCGCTTCGATGATGCGCTCCACATTGGTCTCCGCCAGCAGACGCACCTCACCGGCCTGGAGGCCTAGGCGGTGGGCCCGCAGACTCACCTGTTGCGGCGACTCCTCCCCCGTGACATAGAGACAGCTCGACCCTCGGGCGAGACGTGTGCTGGTCTGTAGCAGCAGGGTCGATTTGCCGATCCCTGGATCACCCCCCAGCAGCACCACCGAACCGGGTACCAAACCGCCCCCCAACACCCGATCAAACTCGTCGCTCCCGGAGGGAAAACGGACCACCTCATCGGGCGCCACCTCCGCCAGGGGTTGCACCCCCAGCTGGCCTGCTACCCCGGCAAAGCCGCCGAACCGCCCACCGCTCTTCGCCGGCTCCGGCCGCGACTCGACGATGGTGTTCCAAGCAGCGCAATCGGGGCACTGCCCGGCCCACTTGGTGAGCTGGGTGCCACAGGCGTTACAGACGTAGGTTGCCTTAACCTTGGCCACGCCCTACTCCTGATCATCCTGTTCTGGGAGATCGGGGCGCCCTGGACGCCGCCCCTCTCCCCCCTGCACCAGGCGCCAGAGGAGCCAGGCCAACAGCGCCATCGGCAGCAGAACCAATACCAACACCCGCACGCCAGGGTTGCCGCCATCTAAGGTGCAGCCGGAGAGCAGCGGGAGTAGCAGCAGTGAGGCGAGAAAATAGGGAGGTATAGCAGGGCTCATGGCATCACGACCTATGGCAAGAGTTGGGCTAGGGCTTGGCGGGTGGTGGCATTGATAGGCAGCGTCGAGAACTCATCGAAGCGGACCCAACGCGCCTCTGCGGCATCATCCCCGGCCTGTGGCGTCCCCGCCAGATAGTCGGCGGCGAAATCCAGCACCACATAGTGGTAGCGCAGCTGCCCGCTGGGGTCGTGTTCGATGTGCTCAAAGTGGTAGAGCAGCGGCCCAATCCGTGCCTGCACCCCAGTCTCCTCCAACAGCTCCCGCGCCGCGGCGACGGCGAGCGGCTCTCCTGGTTGGACTCGGCCCCCTGGAATGGCCCACTCCCCGCGGTGGGGTGGACGGGCACGCCGCACCAGCAGGACGGCGCCGTCACGCACTAAGATGGCCCCTACCCCCACCTGCGGAAACACGGCTCAACCCCAGGCGTCACGGCGAGCCGTGTCGGAGGTGATTAGGGTCGTTCTCATCCGGTCTCCTCCACTGCCACCCGCGGTGCCACACCGCACAGCAGCTCATAGGCCATGGTCCCTGCCATCTCGGCCACCTCCTCTACCGGCAGCCCCCGCCCCCACAAGATAACCGGATCCCCCACCATTGCCTCGGGTTGCGCACTGAGATCGACGGTGATCATATCCATCGAGACCCGGCCGATGAGGGGCACCCGCTGACCGTTGACCAGCACCGGGGTACCGCTGGGGGCGTGGCGCGGATAGCCATCACCATAGCCCACTGCCACCACCCCCACCAAGGTCGGTCCTGCACAGCGGTAGGTGGCGCCGTAGCCGATCGCCTCACCGCGGGCTACGGTGTGGCGGGCGATGAGCCGGGAGGTGAGGGTCATCACCGGGCGTAACCCCTCCGCCTCACCGCGTCCGCCCAGAAAGGGGGAGACGCCATATAGCATGATCCCCGGTCGCGCCCACTCAACCCGCGCCGCCGGCCAACCGAGCAGACCGGCAGAGTTGGCGATGGCCCGCTCCCCCGGCAAACCGGCCGTAGCGGCGGCAAAGCGCTCTAGTTGTAGCGGTGTAAGGGGGTCGTCGAGGTCATCGGCACAGGCGAGGTGGGTCATGAAGCCCCGTAGCCGGACATCTCCGCGGCAACGCCGCAGCCGCTCCACCACCAGACCCACCTCCTCCGGTGCAAAGCCGAGCCGGTGCATCCCGGTATCCACCTTGACCCAGACGGTGATGGGCTGCGCCACCTCGGTCTGCTCCAGGGCCAGCAGCTGCGGCTCGTGGTGCAGATTGGTCTCCAGACCGAGCTGGGCGATGAGGGGCAGCTCATCGGCATCGAAGAACCCCTCCAGGAGGACGATGGGCGTGGTGACCCCCACCTCCCGTAACCGCTGCGCCTCCGCCAGGCAGGCAACGCCCAGCGCATCGGCGTCACTCAAGGCGTGGCCAATGCGCTCCAGGCCATGGCCATAACCGTTGGCCTTGATGGCGGCCATGATACGGGTGGCGGGGGCAGCGGCCCGGGCCTGGGCCAGGTTATGGCGGAGGGCAGCGAGATCGATAATGGCACGGGTGGCACGCATCGGCTCACTCGTATTCGCCGCCACCGTAGGCGCCGGGGGCGAAGTTCTCGAAGCGGGTAAACTGCCCGAGGAAGGTGACGCGGACAGTGCCAATGGGGCCGTTACGCTGCTTGCCGATAATGATCTCCGCCGTCCCCTTATCGGGACTATCGGGGTTATACACCTCATCGCGGTAGATGAAGATGATGATGTCGGCATCCTGCTCAATGGCGCCCGACTCACGCAGATCGGACATCACCGGGCGCTTATTGGGACGCTGCTCCAAGGAGCGATTCAGCTGCGAGAGGGCGACCACAGGACAGCGCAGCTCCTTGGCCAGCGCCTTTAGCGAGCGGGAGATCTCGGAGATCTCAGTGGCGCGATTCTCCCGCGCACCGCCGGCCACCTGCATCAACTGGAGATAGTCGATGACAATGAGACCGAGCCCCTCGGGGTGCTCACGGGCCAACCGCCGGGCCCGAGCCCGCAGGTCGGTCGGGGTGAGGGCGGGGGTGTCATCGATAAAGATCTTGGTCTCGGCCAGGATAGAGACGGCCGAGGTGAGGCGCGGCCAGTCGTCATCATCCAGCTTGCCGGTGCGCACCCGATGCTGATCGATACGCCCCAGGGAGGACATCATACGCATCGCCAGCTGCTCACCCGGCATCTCCATGGAGAAGACCGCCACCGGCACCTTGCTGCGGATGGCCGCGTTCTCGGCAATATTCATGGCGAAGGTGGTGTTGTGGACGCAGATATCGTTGGCAATGAAGTTGTGGCTCTCCGGCACCGTCAGGTCGTAGACCTGTCGCAGCCCCAGCGGCTCGATGGCGCTGATCTCATCCCACAAAATATCACCCGCCTCTCGCCATGGGCTGGCTGCCCCCTCAGCGCTCGCCACTGCCTGGGCTACCGCCGCCTCTTGGCCGAGGATATTGATACTCTCAGCAAAGCGGCGCAGCGAGCGCGCCTCGCGGAGGGTGATCCGCCACTGGCCAGCCGCCGGCCAACGGGCCGCCACCACGCCAAAACGCAGCAGCAGATGCTGGATCTGGCCGGCTAACGGCTCGCTAGGAGTGGTCAGCGCGATCTCTGCCCTCTCAACCGCTACCTCTCCAGCGCAGGCCCACAGACGGTTGAGCAACAGCGCCAGCTGCGGCTCCGGCAGTTGGAAGAGGGGGGCCGGGAGGCGGGCCTCAGGCCCCCCCACCGCCCCTATCTCCAAGCGTTCCAACCACTCGCCCCACCCCTCCCGCGGCGCGGGTTCCACGGCCTCATCGAGGTAGTGCTCTATAGCGACGGCCACCGCCGCGGCGGGACCACGGGCGGCTGGCTGCCAGCGCTGAGGGGCGGCCGGCCGAGCGGCAACCGGCTCCAGCCATAGCTCCGGCACACCCTCACGTCCGTGCTGGTGGTGTATCACCTGCAAACCACCGAAGGCCTGCGCCGCCTCGCGGAAGGCGTGCTGCACCGGTGGCGCCGCGTGGCGCAACCCATACTGCCGATCCGTCACTACCCCTCCCCCGCATAGGCAGGCGAGCAGGGTGATCTCGCACTCCCGCATCGGCTGACGCCCAAATACCGGCAGGCGCTGGGGCAGGGCAATGGCCTCCCCCACGGAGAGTTCTGCCAACGGGCGCCACCCCGCGGTGGTGAGGAAGGGGTGGCTGGCGGTGGTCGCCACACTGCGTCCCAGGCGAGTGGTTACCCGAAATACCGGCTTCAGGCCATCATCGACATAGGCTGAGGGAGAGGTGAACTGGAGCTGCAACGCCCCGTCCAGGGTCAACAGTCGCGCCTGCCGGCGGCGGTAGATGGCCTCGATGGTCTCGACCCGGCCATCCTCCAACACCAGCTCGGTACCCGCCTCAACACACTTACCCATAGAGGGGCGACCCGCAACGATGATGAGATCGGAGCGCTGCAAGCCGGAGGTCTTCTCATCGAAGTCGGCAAAACCGGAGGGGATCCCGGTGATCGCCTCATCGCGCTGGAATAGCTGGTCGATCTTGTCCACCGCCGCCACCAGCAGGTCACGCATGGCGACAAACCCCTTGCGTGAACGGGCGCTCTGATCGGCGATCTCGAACACCCGCTTCTCGGCATCATCCAGCAGCTCCTGGACTGTGCGCCCATTGGGGTTAAAGGCGCTATCCGCCACCTCGTTGGCGATGGAGATAAGCTGCCGCAACACCGAGCGCTCCCGCACGATAGCGGCGTATGACTTGATGTTAGCGGCGCTTGGGGTGTTGTTGGCGAGGGAGGCGAGATAGGCGGGGCCGCCGATGTTATCCAGTTCGCCGTTGGCGTCTAGCCACTCCGCCAGGGTGACCACATCAAACGGGCTATCCCGTTCCGAGAGCTTTTTGATGGCGGTGAAGATGAGCCGGTGATCGCGGCGGTAGAAGTCCACCTCCGTGACCAGATCGGCGACGCGATCCCAGGCCCCATTGTCGAGCATGAGACCGCCCAAGACCGCCTGCTCCGCCTCCAGCGAGTGGGGGGGGACCTTTAACGCGGCGGTGGCCGCATCAAACTCGGGCGCAACGATGGGCTCTTGCATGAGGGCGCTGTGGCCTCCAGTGCGTCAATGAGCGGTGGCTATCGCAACCTGCGCGGCCATAGGCAGGGAGACGGCCGTACCCGGGGGCACGGCCGTCAGGAGGGGGTTACTGCGCAACGATATTGACGACGATGTTCTGGGCCACATCGCTGTGGAAGGAGATCTCCACCTCGTACTCACCCACAAACCGCAGCGGCCCTTCCGGCAGATGCACTTCGCGCTTCTCCACCTCAAGACCAGCGGCGCAGATCGCATCGGCGACATCGGAGGCGCCTACGGAGCCAAACAGCTTGCCGCCGTCACCCGCCATCTGGGTGATGGTGATGCTGCCAAGCTCGCTCAGCTTGTCGGCACGGGCCTGGGCATCGGCGACAGCTGCGGCTGCGGCCTTCTCCAGCTCGGCCCGGCGCGCCTCAAACTTGGCCAGGTTATCGGCCGTAGCCATCACCGCCTTACCACGCGGGATGAGGAAATTGCGGCCGTAACCGGCCTTCACTTTGATGGTCTCACCCAGGTTACCCAGGTTGCGCACCTTTTCGAGCAGGATAACTTCCATCTTGCACCTCAGTTAGTAGGGGTCATCGGCGCCCCTTCAGACATCGTCCCGCGCGCCGAAGAAAACCCGAAAATCGAACCAGTTGTCTAGCGCCCCCGCGAGTATCAGCAGCAGCACGGTCTGCGGCATCAGCACGATGAGCGTGTACATCCCGATGAGCCAACCACGGCCGCCACCACTATGCGCCACCAGCCCATGGACTACGGCAATGCCCTGCAACAGCGGCAGCGTGGCGCCAGCAATGAGGATATTGCCTGCCAACAGTGCCATCCATCCCCCCTCTGCGGCGGAGATCGCCAGCAGCACTAGGACCAGGATGGCAAAGGGCCGCCCCAGCCGCAGCTGGCGGAACTCCTGCCCGAACCCACCGGGGTTGTAGAGGAGTGCCTGCCACCAACGGGCCAACAGCAGCATCATGGCGATGGCAAACAGCAGGGCCCAACCGACAAATCCCGCCATGAAGGGGGCCATGGCAACCAGCCCCTGCTCCATCTGCTGCACCTGCGGCGAGGTCTGCTCCATCGGCGCCAGGGCGCTGGTGACCAGCCGACCCCACCAGGCAACCGGGTCATCCCCCGCAGCGGCATGTAACCCCACTACGGTGGCCAAGCTCAGCAGCCCGGCCAACAACAACGACCGGCTTGGTGCCTCGGTACGGCGCAGATTGCCGCCGATGATCAACAGCGGGCCCCAGGCCATCAGCACCATCGCCAAGGCCAGGCTGATCCCCTGCGTCAGGTCATGGGGGGGGAGGACTACGCCCACCACCATGACCGCGACCATCGCCCGCCAGACCACCTGCCAGCCGGCCTGACGCCCTCGGGCAAGAGTCACCAGACCAACGGCAGCACCACTCACAATCCAGAGCGGTGCCACCATGACACCCAGCAGCCCGAACAGGACCGTAATGAAGGCAGCCTGGGCCGGCCCCCGCATCACATAGTTAGCGAGCGCTCTCATGGGTCAACATCCTCTCCTCGGCAGCGCTGCGAATTCTAGCTGGAAAAGGTGATCCTTCCCCGCTAACAACCGCCTTGCCCTCCGAAGGAGGCGTACCCGCTTACTTATGGGAGTCGGAGTAGGGCAGCAGCGCCAGGTAGCGGGCCCGCTTAACGGCGGCAGCCAGCTGACGCTGATAGCGCGCCTTGGTGCCGGTAATACGGCTCGGCACAATCTTGCCCGTCTCGGTGATGTAGTTCTTCAGGGTGGCGAGATCCTTGTAATCGATCTCCTTCACCTTCTCAGCGGTGAAGCGGCAGAACTTCTTGCGACGAAAGAAACGAGACATCGTAGCTATCCTCAGTCGTGTTGCCGTTCACCCCGCCCGATGGTCTCGGCATGGATGACAAGACGTCGCTCGTGGCGGTGGTCGGAACGGCTCAAAAACCCGGTGATTCGTACCCAATCGCCCACGTTGAGCGCTTGCGCTTGGGAGGCCAGGGGTTCACCACAGGCCACCACTTGCAGCTCGCAGCTCACCAGACGCTCCCGACCCGCCTCTAGGCGGCGTGAGCGGTGGTGCAGACGAAAGCGAACGATGGGGATACCCGCTGGCGTGACGCGGCGCTCGGTCGTTTCGACCAGCTCACCCGCGATGGCCAGGCGGTTCTCCACCCTTTACTCAGCGGCCTCGTCGGCCTCCTCTTCTGAAGCAGAGCGGCGCTCGCTGCGCTCCTCACGATCTTCGCGGTCACCACGATCTTCGCGGTCACCACGGTCGCCGCGATCTTCACGATCACCCCGCTCTTCGTCGCGGGACTTCACCAGCGGCGAGGGCTCGGTGACGGCCTCATCACGGGCGATGGTGAGGTGGCGAATAACGGCGTCGTTGAAGCGGAAGGCAGACTCCAGCTCCTCCATGGTGCTGACGCTGCACTCGATGTTCATGAGCACGTAATGGGCCTTATGCACCTTATTAATGGTGTAGGCCAGCTGACGACGCCCCCAATCTTCGAGGCGGTGGATACGGCCTTCGGCCGCTTCGATGGTCGAGCGGTAACGCTCGATCATGGCGGGAACCTGCTCGCTCTGGTCCGGGTGGACCAGAAACACGATCTCATAGTGACGCATTGTGGCTCCTTACGGATTGGACAGCCCCGACGGTGTGGTCGGAGCAAGGAGTGGGCGGCCCAAGGAGGGCCGCGAAAACGGCGAATTCTATCGGCCTGCACTAGATGGCGCAAGCGATACCGTAGATGAAAATCGACATAGACCACATCTCCCCCGCTCTTCCCCCCTTGGAGGCGATAAAGGGCCCATTGCCCCCTCCCCGAACCCCCCTATCCGGGCTAATCTTTACCTCCATGCGCCAGATACTCCTCTCCCTACCCCTGCTTGCCGCCACCACCGCCGCGGCCGAACCCCTGCCGGCAACGGTTGACTACATGCTCCTGGGGCGCCCACTGCGGCTCCTACTGGCCGACTCTCCTGAAGAGTGGACCCGCGGCCTCTCTGGTGAACTGCCACCAGGTCGCTATGACGGCATGTTGTTCCGCTTCCCCACCAGCCAGCCGCGCAAGTTCTGGAATCGCAAGACCCGCGTCCCCCTCACGCTCTACTGGTTAGAGGGCGACCAGGTGATCGGCTATGCCCGCCTCCCCCCGGAGCGCCCGGGCAGCTCGCCCATCACCGTCAGTTCACCCGGTCCGGCGAATGGCGTAGTGGAGGTGATAGAGCAGCCCCAGGCGGCGGCCAAACTGACCACGCCCCTGCTGCGCGTGGGAGAAACCCCCTAAGCCCCATCCACCGCCAAAGGGAGCCGGATCTCCACTTGGAGACCGCCGCCGGGACGCTGGCGGGCAGTGATCTCCCCCCCATGGGCCTCCACCGCCCGCCGGGCGATGGCCAGCCCTAGGCCATAGCCATCGCCGCCGCCAGCGCTACGGAAGAACGGATCGAAGATCAGCGATAGCTCCGCCTCGCCCACCCCAGGACCGCGGTCACTGACCCGCAGACAGAACGCCCGCCCCTCCGCGGCCAGCTCCGCCTCCATCTGGATCGGCCCGCCCGCCACGGCGTACTTCACCGCGTTGCGCACCACATTTTCCATCGCCCGCGCTAACAGCTCCTGCCGTCCCCAGAGGGTGGCCCGTCCACTCCCGCTATAGCGCACCTCACCACCATAGGCCTGGGCTTCATACTGGGCATCGGCGGCCACCTCCTCCGCCAGGGCAAATAGATCCACCTCTTCCGGCGGCATCCCCTCGGTCTTCGACTCCAAGCGCGCCAAAGTCAGCAGCTCCCCCACCAGTTGATCGAGCCGCCCCGCCTCCTGCTCGATACGCTCAATCGCTGCCCCCTGCTGGCCTGGTGCCTGATGGGCCAGGCCGATGGCCGCCTGCATCCGCGCCAGCGGTGAGCGCAACTCGTGGGAGACGTCGTGGAACAACCGCCGCTGGGCGCCGATGAGCGCCTGTAGCCGAGTCGCCATGCGGTCATACTCCCGCCCGAGATCGGCAATCTCATCCCGCCGTCGCCCCAGCAGCGGCTCCACCCGTAGCGCAAGATCACCCGCCGCTGCGGCATCAAAGGCGTGGCGTAAGTGGCGTACCGGTCGGGTGAGATACCAGGCCAACAGGGCGCTAAATAGGAGACTGGCCACCAGCCCGATGACCAACGGTAACCAGGGGGAGAGCGGCCCCCCAGGTGGATGGTGGTGGCCTCCAACAGGCGGCAGAGGCGGCCCGGCACGCTCCAGGCCCCCACTCCCCGGCGGCGGCGGCGGCAGTACCGCCGCCGCCGCTGCGGCCTCACCGATGGGGACAAACAGCAGATAGCTATCACCGGAGGCGAGGACCACCCGCCGAGCGGCCCGGCGGGGATCGGCGGAGTCGGCCAGGTAACCGGCATCGGCCACTGTCGCCGGGGTGATCGGGCGCCCCAACAGCTCATTGCCGGCGGCATCGACCACGTAGAGGGGAAATGGCCCCTCCCACTCTTGCAGCAGCTCACGCAGTGGCTCTACCCCTGCCGCCGCCAACACCGCCGCGCCACTGCGCACCACCAGGGTCGGCGGCCCGCCTACGGCCACCGCCAGCGTCTCCTGGGGGGCGTTATCACGATGGATCCAGACCGCCACCCCCACCCCAAAGGCGACGGCAATAAGGGAGAGCCAGAAGGCAAAAAAGAGTTTCCAGAAGAGCCGCCCCACGGCGTCACTCCTTCGCCAGCTGATAGCCGAGCCCACGCACCGTGAGGATCCAGGCGGCCCCGCCCTCTCGCTCCCCCAGCTTGTGACGGATGCTGCTCATGTGGACATCGATGCTCCGGTCAAATCGGGCCAGCGGCCGCCCCAGCGCCTGCTCCGACAGATCCCCCTTAGTCACCGGCCGCCCGGCGTGGCGGGCCAGCAGCTCCAGAAGGTTGAACTCCGTGCTGGTGAGGGCCAGCGGCTCGCCCCGCAGTGCCGCGGTACGGCGCTGGGGCCAGAGGGTGAGGCCATCGACGGTGATGGCATTGGCCTCCTCATCCTCATCCCCCCCCGCTTGGGTGCGGCGCAGGATGGCGCGGATCCGCGCCACCAGCTCGCGCGGGGTACAGGGTTTGGGCACATAGTCATCGGCCCCCAGCTCCAGCCCGACAATGCGATCAACATCGTCGCCCCGGGCGGTGAGCATCAACACCGGCACCCGGCTCTCGCGGCGGATCAGGCCGAGCGCCTCGATCCCCCCCATGCCGGGCATCATCACATCCAACACCACCAGGGCGTAGCGACCGGAGAGCGCCTCGCGGACCCCCTGTTCACCACTGTGTACCACGGTGGCCTCAAACCCCTCATGGGAGAGATAGGACTGGAGCATGGACGCTAATACAGCGTCGTCATCGACTAGCAGGATCTGGGTCATCACACCACCAACAGCGGGAGTAAGGAGGGGCGCTAACGGGCTGCGCGCCAAGGCAGATGTGGGGCCGATTTTACCGCTGTAAAACCGCTGCAACTTGCGCCATCCCCTGGACTTTACACACCTTTACCTCCCCCTGACGGCGCTTTACCTGGTCGCCGTCGATGATGGCATCGTCGCCAAAACGCGGCGCACTCCAACTCTCTAGCCACCCTTTAGGAGTCCGACCCATGTCCCACCTTTTGCCCTCCTCCAAGCGCCTGCTGTTGGCCGCTGCCATCGCCATCACCCTACCCCTCGCTGCCATCGCCTGCCCGCCGGGAGGTGGTGGTCAAGCGGGTGGCCCCGGGATGCAGATGCCCCCCCCGCCACCGCCCGGTATGGCGGGTGAGATGCGGCTGCCGTTCCTCCATCAGATTGATCTTAGTCAGGCCCAGGATGACGCCGTATTCAACCTGATGCACGCCCAGGCACCGGAGCTGCGCCGGCTGCGGCAGCAGCTCCAGCAGGCGCGCCAGGCCCTGCGGGAGATGGCCTTTGCCCCTGACTACGACGAGGCCGCGGCCACCAAGCTGACGGAGACCATCGGCACCACCGAGAGCGCCCTGGCCCGGCTGCGCATCACCGCCGAGCGCCAGGTCTATGAGCTGCTGACCCCGGAACAGCGGGAGCAGCTCCAGCGCGATGGCGATGACTTCGGTCGTGGTGGCCCCGATTTCGGTCCGGGCCGCGGCCACCGCCCAGGCCCCGGCAGAGGGGGGGATTTTGGACCGGCAAACGATTTCCGCCGCCCTATGCCGCCGGAGCTGAGCCGCTACCTGGAGCTACATGCGGAGCGGGGTGACGCCTGAATTGAGGGGTTGCCGGGGCGATCAGGTTCACCAGCCTTCACCGACCTTTACAAACCTTTGCACCTAGACGGGGCGTTTCGGTCGTTGAGTTGCATGGTGGAACGGGCATTCCCGGTGGTAGAGGGGGGTGCAGCCGGCGGCGCTGGGCGGGAAGCCCAGCGCTGCATCGACCTTCACACGGAACCGAAAAGAGGTATCCGACGATGATCAACAGCATCTCAAGCGGCGGCTACAGTACCGCCATGATGGGGGCGACGCGCAGTCGCGGGGCACAGCCCGAGACACTCGCCGAACAGCTGCTGGCCGCGGCCGACAGCGATCAAGACAACAGCATCAGCCAAACGGAGTTCCTCTCCCTGGTGGGGACGGACGATAGCAGCACCGCCGAGGGGCTGTTTGCCAGCCTGGACAGCGACGGTGATGGCGCCCTCAGTCAGAGCGAGGCGCAGGATGCGTTCCAGGGGCTGCTGGATCAGATGCGCAGCGAGACCCTGCTGGCCCGCTCCGATATGCCACCGCCGCCCCCGCCGGATGAGGGGGACGCCACCGATCGGGCTGAGGCGTTTATGAGTAGCGCCGACACCGATGGTAGCGGTGGTCTCGACGCCACCGAGTTTGCCACTGCCATGCAAGGCATGGGCGGCCCGGCGAGCGAAGATAGCTCCCGTATCGAGGAGATGTTCAGCGACGCCGACAGCGACGGTGATGGCACCGTCACCAGCGAGGAGTTAGCCGCCGCCATGGCCAATCACCGCCCGCCACCGCCGCCGCCGAGCGGCGCCGAAGATACCCAGGAGAGCAGCGAACAGGTGGCCAGCACTGAGAGCAGCGAGGATGCCCTCACCTTCACCATCAACGCCCTACTGGAGCGCTATCGTCAAAACAGCAGCATTGAGAGCATCAGCAGCAGCACGCTCTCAGTCAGTGCCTAAAGCAACCAAAAGCGTGGTGTTGAGCGTCAATTAATCGGGCTACCGGCCCCACCCACCCCGGCAGCGAGGCGGGTGGGGCCGGCTTAAGTTGGCGGGCTAACGCCGCCAGAACTCCGGCATGGCCATCAGAAATAGCGGGAACAGCTCCAGCCGCCCTAGCAGCATTGCGATCACCAGCAACCCCTTGGCGGCGGCATTGATACTGCCAAAGTGGCTAGCGGTCTCGCCGTAGCCAACCCCCATGTTGTTTTGCGCCGCCGCCACCGAGGCGAAGGCGCTGACGAGATCGAGACCGGTGGCGGCCACCGCCAACGAGAGGACGCAGTAGACAAAGACGTACAGGAAGTAGAACCCCCACACCGCCTCCACTGCCCGTTCCGGCAGTGGCCGCTCGCCCAACTTGATCACAAAGCTACCGCGTGGGTGCATCAACAGCCGTAGCTCGCGCAGACTCTGTTTGGCCAGCACTAGAAAGCGCATGGCCTTGATGCCGCCGCAGGTGGAGCCCACCGTCCCGCCGAAGAAGCTCCCCATGATCAACATCAACACCAGCGGTGCCGGCCAGGTGGTGGGATAGCCACCACTGGTGAGGCCGTTGTCGGTCACCAATGAGAGGGACTGGAACAGCCCGTGGTAGAACGCCTCCCACAGCCCGAAGGTGCCGGAGCCGTAGAGCCAGATGCAGGTCAGCAGCGCCAATGCGGCCATGACCCAAAAGAAGAAGCGCACCTCGGCATCGCGCAGAATGGGGCGTAGGTCGAGCTGTCGCCAGATGAGGAAGTGGAGGGCAAAATTGATGGCGGCGAGCAGAGAAAAGATCCCCGCCACCAGCTCGATGGCGGGGCTGTTGAACCAGCCCAAGCTATCGCTGTGGGTGGAGAAGCCGCCGAGGGCGATAGTGGAGAAGCCGTGGGCCACGGCATCGAAGTTATCCATCCCCGCCAGCCGATAGGCAAGGATGCAGGAGAGCACCAGACCGGCGTAGACCAGCGAGAGCCGTTTGGCGGTCTCGGTGATGCGCGGGGTGAGCTTATCCTCCTTCATCGGCCCCGGCGTCTCGGCGCGGTAGAGCTGCATCCCACCGATGCCGAACATCGGCAGCACCGCCACCGCCAACACCACGATCCCCATCCCCCCCAGCAGATTGAGCTGGGCACGGTAGTAGAGGAAGGCGTGGGGCAGCTCATCCACGGCCGGTAGTACCGTGGCGCCGGTGGTGGTGAGGCCGGAGACCGCCTCAAATAGCGCATCGATGAACTCCAGCTGCGGATCATCGGCGATGAGGAACGGTAGCGCCGCCAGTAGTGAGGCGGCCACCCACACCGCCACCACCAGCATGAAGCCGTCGCGGTTGCGGATCTCCAGTCGGTACTCCCGAAATGGCAGCCAGCAGGCGAGCCCCACCCCCAACATCACCAGGAAGGAGTCAACGAAGGCGTCAAGATCGCCATCCTGGTAGTACATCTCCACGGCGATGGGGGGGACCATGGTGACGCTGATAAACATCAACATCAGGCCGAAGGCGGCCAGCGCGGGTGGGAGGGTATAGCGCTCCTGCCGAGCCCGCCGTCTCACGGTGGCGGCTCCGCAGCGACAAAGCGATAGCCAATACCGGGCTCATTGGCGATGAAACGGGGGGCCGCCGGGTCATCCCCCAGCTTCTGCCGCAGCTGGCCGATGTAGACCCGGAGGTAGTGGGTATCTTCGCTGTGGCGCTCCCCCCACACCTCGTTCAGCAGGTGGCGATGGGTCAACACCCGCCCCGGATGGCTCATGAGTAGCGCCAAGAGGGCGAACTCCTTGGGGGTCAGTTTGAGGGGGCGGCCCGCCAGACTCACCTCGTGCCGCAGGTGATCCAGCCGTAGCGATCCCGCCTCCAGCTGCGGCGGAACGCCCGGATTCTCGCGCCGCGCCCGCAGCACGGCGCGGATGCGGGCGGTCAGCTCGGCGATCCCGAACGGCTTGCTCACATAGTCGGCGGCCCCCCCATCCAGCGCCCGCACCTTCTGCTCTTCGGCGGCCCGGGCGGAGAGGACGATGATGGGGGTGTGGCGCACCGACCGCACGGCACCGATCAGCTCCTGGCCATCCACATCTGGCAGACCGAGGTCGAGGATGATGAGGTCATAGTCACCGCTCCCCAGCTTGGTCAGCCCCTCACCGCCACTACCCGCCTCATCCACCGCGAAGCCAGAGGCGCCCAGGCTGATGCGCAGAAATTTACGCAGCTGAGTGTCGTCTTCAATCACCAGCAGGCGCCGCCGCCCATGCTCACCGCTCATATCCGCTCCTCCGCCGCCTCCGGCTGGGCGCGCCGTTGCGGTAGCACCACCCGAATACAAGTTCCGCCCCCCTCCCGCGAACGGGCCTCAATGTTGCCGCCCAACGCATCCACCAGACCGCGGCAGATGGCGAGCCCAAGGCCGGTGCGATCCCCCCGCCGCTCCGCATCTCGCAGCCGGTAGAACATGTCGAACACCGCCTCCCGCTCTGCCGGATCGATACCGGGGCCGCGGTCACACACCTGGATCTCCAGCTCGTCCACCACCCGCCGGGCGTAGAGGGCGATGGGACTCCCCTCCGGCGAGTAGCGGGCGGCGTTCTCTAGCAGATTGATCAACACCTGTTGCAGCAGGGTGGGGTCGGTGAACACCAGCGGGAAGCTGCGGTCCACCTCGACAGAAAGCTCCCGCTCCGCCAGCGGGCGCCGCAGCTGGCGGGTCGCCTCGGCAATGATGTCCTTCAGCTCACACCAGTCAAAACGGGGCCGCACCGCATCATGGCCGAGACGGGTCATATCCAGCAGGTTCTGGACAAAGCGGTTGAGCCGCTCGCTCTCGGTGAGCACCTGCTCGGTCAGCTCACGGCTCTCCTCAGGCGAGAGTGCCTCGCGCAGCTCCACCAAACTGGAGGCGGCCCCCATGATGGTGGCAAGCGGGGTGCGTAGGTCGTGGGAGACCGAGGAGAGCAGCGCCGCCCGCAGCCGCTCGGTCTCCGACAGCCGGGCCGCGCGATCCCGCTCCTCCACCAGGTGCATCCGCTCCAGGGCGAGGGCGGTCTGGTCGCGCATGGCGGTGAGCAGACGGCGCTCCTCCTGGTTGGGGCTGAGCCCCTCCGGCAGGGTCACCCCGAGTACGCCAAGGGCGGTGCGCCCGGAGTGTAGCGGCACAAAATACCAGCCACAGGCCGCCTCGATATCGGTGCCACGACCGGCCGGCCGGTGCTCCGCCAGGGAGGCGAGTGCCACCTGCCGCTCTGGCGGGGTGAGGGTCTCCTTACCGGTGGGGGCACCGGCCACCACCTCCGGTGGTCCCAGCGGTTGGGGTAACAGCACCACCGCCTCCCCTTGCAGGGTCTCCGCCAGGTAACCGGCCACCGAATGGGCCAGGTCTTCACCGCTCACGGCGCCGGTGATACGGCGGCTGAAGTCGTAGAGCAGCCGAGTGCGCCGCTCACCGCTGCGGATGGTCTCCAGCTGTCTTTGCACCCGCGCCGCCAGATTGGCCACCACCAGCGCCACCAGCAGGAAGACCCCCAGCGCCAGCAGGTCCTCGGTGTGCTCCACCCAGAGCGTGAAGTGGGGGTAGGTAAACAGAAAATTGAAACTGATAAAGGAGATGGCGCCGGCGTAGATCCCGGCCGAACGGCCCAACCGCACCGCCGCAAACAGTACCCCCACCAGAAAGATGAGTGAGAGATTGGCCGTGGGGATCCAGCGGTTCAACGGCCAGGCGATGAGGCTACTGGCCAACACCGCCAAGGTGGCGAGCAGAAAACGCTGCGGCAGGTCGGGGTGGGCCGATGGCAAACGGGGCAGCAGGCGGCGCACCCGGCCCCCCATGGGCGGATGGATGAGGGTCAGCTCCGGGGCGCGGGCCGCGAGGCGACGGGCCAAGGCGCGGGGGTTGTCACCCCGCATCAGCATCACCATCTGGCCGTTGCAGGAGGCGGCAAACTCGCGGATCCCATCCGAGCGCAACGGGCCCCGCAGCGCCACGGTCTCCGCCCCCTGGTGCTCCGCTGCCCGTACCGCCTCGGCCAAGGGTTCGGCCAGCGGCTGCTCCGCGGGTGCTGAGTAGAGCACCACCCAAGAGCACTCTAGGGCACGGGCGAGGGCCGCCCCATGCCGTATTAGATGGGCGGCCAGGGCCTGATCCTCAATGACCACTAACAGGCGGTCGTGATCAGCGGGTTCGGTTAGGCTCATGGTACCGGCTACGGAAGCGAGGTCAGGAGGTTACGGGGGTCTGGCGTAAAGATGCGATAGGGAGCCGCACGCCCCCCGTTAAGAACCCATAAATATTAGCGCCTCTCACGCCGCTCGGCTCCCCCTGAATGGGTAGGAGGTGAGATGTCACGCCCCCCCTATCGGTTGAGGCTAGGGCAGCAGGAGACGCTCCAGCTGCGGATCCTCCAAACTGTGCCGGGAGAAGAGGGCCTCGGGCAGCGGGCGATCGTAGTGGATCCCCACCGCCTGTAGGCGGGTCTGATGGCCGCTGGCCAGTTCGGTCATGCGGCTGTCAACGATGCTCCAGTAGCCATCGATCTGCTCCTGCCGCTGGAGCTGCCAGCGTTTGGTTGGCTGTTCATCCCCCTTCTCAAACAGGTCGATCCGCACTGCCAGCAGACTCTCAGGGTCGATCCAGCTGATGCGCTTGCGGTAGACCGAGTGGCCGCGCTGGCGCGGCACACTCTCCAGTACCAGGCACTCCACACCATTGATCTGCTCGCGCCGTAACAGCCGATGCCGGTCGTCTGTTGGTGATCGCTCCCCTAGATCCTCGTAGTAGTAGTCGGAGTCAACGAAACGGCCACCACGCCGACCGGCATCGATGCGGCGGACCCGCTCCAGGGCCGGCAGATAGACCCACTGTGTCACCACGCCAGCGGCCGTCTCCAGGGAGAGCAGGCCGGTGGCCCGGATCTCGGCCGGGGCGGTGAAGCGGATCAGGGTCTGGACAGCGCCATCGGCGGCGCGCCGGCGATAGAGCACCATCTGCCGCTCCAGCAGTGCCCCCTGACCATCGCTTAAGGTCATGGTGAGGCTGGAGCTGAGCTGGGCCCCCTGAGGGCGTTCAAACACCTGCTGGGCGAGCGCCTCGCCCTCGGGATCGGCCTGCGCCGCCGTGGCCAGCGCACAGAGGTTAAATAGCAGGGCCAGCAGCCGGCCAAGGGAGGGTAGCGAGCGGGTCATTGCGCCTGCCTCTCTGGGGTGGATTGGGTGGTAGCGGGTGGGGTGTGGGTGCAGTAATAGCCCTCCGGCCCCATCACCTTGAGTAAGGCGAGGGTCAAGAGTTCGCTATCGACACCGCCATCGGCGGAGAAGAGCGGCTGGATGATGCTGTCCGATCCACAGCTAAAGGTGGAGACCTGCACCACCGGTAGTAGCGCCGCCTGCTGCTCAAGATGGGCAAACAGCTGCCGCAGACTCGGGGTGGTGACGGTCGAGGGCCCCCCCACTGCCGTATTGGTATCCATGGGACAGACCTTGACTTAGACGATGGGGCCCTCTGCGCCCATGGCCGCTCCCCCATCAGTGGCACAGTGGGCAGCCTCGCCCCCCCATCGCCACAACCGGCGCGGGTGGGGGGCGAGGGCTACCTGGACCTTTTCTACGCAACCGCTGGCCGTCAATAGTGGCCGGCAGGAGGTGGTTAGAAGTTCTGGAACAGGGTCATGAAGTACTCAGGGATCTCCACTGCGCCCATGTAAAGCGGGTCGTCATGGGCATCGATCCACATGTAGAAGTCAATGCGCACGTTGACCCCAGCCGGGCCATTGACCTTATCGGCATAGCCACGCATGTAGCTGTCGAGGGTATTGAAGAGGCTGGAGAGGACGTAGTTATGGACCCCCTGGGCATCACCAAAGCCCGCCAGATCCACCGGCGTAAAGGAGGTGATCTCCGGCTCCTCGGCACCGGTACCGGTGATCATGGTCAGGGTCAGCGGGATGAAGTCGGTGTAACCGGTCACTTCACTAACGGAGAAGTCGCCATTGAAGTCGATCAGCACCCCCATCAGATCCCCATTGCTCTCGATGAGGAAACCCAAAGGGATACTGTTGGTGGTGACGAGGCCAGCCGGTGAGATCGGCTCCACCAAGTTACCCATGCCCGCGGCATAGAGTTCATGTGCGGCATCGTAAGGGGTGAGGGCCTCGGCATGACTCACACCGAGGGCAAACATCAGGCTAAATAGGGCGGCGAAGAGGCCGCGGAAAAGGCGTGTCATGGTTTTCATGGCCGCGATCTCCTCTCTTTGGCGTATGAGGAGGCGGCATTAGCCACTTCAGTAAACGGAAAGGTATGGCTGAAGCAGCAGCGCCGTCGACCGTTGTCTACGGTCCTAGAATACGGCGAAGCGACCACCTTTACAATTGTGAAATATGTTTGTATTTGCGGGTCACAATGAGACTAGAATGGGCTTTTGTGTCACGCCCCTTCGAGTCCCACTCCCCATTTCGCAGGCGGGTCCATATCGCCCCATCGACCGATAGGGGGCATGGTTTATTGGTGCGCGGGGCGAGAGTCGAACTCGCACGCCCTGAACGGGCACCAGCATCTCAAGCTGGCGCGTCTACCGTTCCGCCACCCGCGCGGAGACAAATTGGTGCGCAGCGCGAGAGTCGAACTCGCACGTCCTCACGGACACCAGTTTCTGAGACTGGCGTGTCTACCCGTTCCACCAGCTGCGCAGTTACAAAGGTGGTATTCCACAGGCGGATGCGACGGTGATAGCACCGAGCGACCGGGTCACCTGAGTTGCGTCGGGACCGGCGCCTCACCGGGTCTCCCCCCTGTGGAACACCCATACTTGGGGTGGCTGATCGGATTCGAACCGACGACCTCCGGAGTCACAATCCGGAACTCTAACCGCTGAGCTACAGCCACCATTGAACGGCTTACGACAGGCGCGACCTCGCGCCGCTGGGCCGTGTTATACGGCCCGTCACAGTGGGACCTCCATGAGGCGACGGTGATAACACCGAGCGACCGGATCACCTGGATTGAGTAGGGACCGGCGCCTCGTTGGATCTCCCCCTGGGGAACACCCATATTTGGGGTGGCTGATCGGATTCGAACCGACGACCTCCGGAGTCACAATCCGGAACTCTAACCGCTGAGCTACAGCCACCATTGAACGGCTTATGGCAGGCGCAACCCCGCATCGCTGGGCCGTGCGATACGGCCCGCCACAGCGGGATCTCAATGAAGCTGCCGCAAGGAACGAAAAAGCCCTCGGCGGAAGCGCCTGCAAGCAGGACTCCCACCGAGGGCTACATGGCTCCGGTGCAGGAGAGTCCTATCAGGGGACCCTCCGCCAAACGATGCCGAGGGTCCGGTTAGCTATGGGCCAACCCGAGGTGATGGTGCCGGCCATGGTGGCCGAGCCTATGGAGTAGGGCGAATAGCGCCACCTTTGCCCCCCACCCAAGGGTCAGCAGCCGCTGCGACCATAGGCCGTGCGGATGGGCTGCGACGAGGATGTGATGGGAAAAAATCATGGCTAGGGGCTCATCTATTGCTAGTGCGGTCAACCCGTATGGTCCACCGCCTTCAGTTGCTGCATAGTATACCCCCGCTTTTTGAGAAAGCAATATTGTTTTTGAAAAAATCAAAATGAGCCGAGCACACCCCAAATCTGCCACGTCCCTTGCCAACGAGGGGCGCACAAGCCGCAGTAAGGACCCTTACGCCGTCCAGATCGGGCGTCGCATCGCCCAAGCCCGCAGCATGGGTGGCTTTGCTAAACAGTCCGATCTCACCGGCGCCCTCAACCAACGACTACCGACCGATACCAACGGACGGGCGGCCTGGAGCGACAGCCGACTCGGTAGCTATGAGGCCGGCTTCGCCATCCCCCACCCAGCCGATCTACAGCTCATCGCTGAACTCACCGGCTGCTCCGCCTGCTGGCTCACCTTTGGCAACGGCCCCATCCGGGAGCAGGCCCGCAGTCTCCAAGCGGTGCGCTTTCAGAACCTGCTCCTGACGGTGGAGCACCTGCGGGCCAGTGGCGAGGCGGTGCTCCCCGCGGTGTTGCAGCAGGCCAAGATGAGCGAGAAGGGCCTCACGGCCCTATTGGAGAGTGGTACAGGCGAGGTGAGTGATCGCATTGCCCGGCAATTCGAGCGGGCGTTGGGGAAGCCGCGTGGTTGGATGGATGAGCAACACGCGGAGTTTGATCCCCTCTTTGCCCAACTCCCTGCCGGCCTGCGCCAACTGTTTCACCTCTACTCAGAGGCGACCCCAGCTCAGCGGGAGGTGATCGAGCGGGTGGTGACGGCAATGGTCAGCAACGAGGGGGGCGGGAGATGAGCCGAGGTGGGCCCCCTGCCAATCCACTCTATCGTCCCGCTAGCCGCCGTCCTGCGCGTAGATTCATCCCTAGCAGCCCCAGCTGTAGCAGGCCCACCAGTAGCTCCATAAGCTGTACCGCATAGAACAGGGTGTCGAACTCGGCGGCGCTCGCCTTGGCATCGAGGAAGATCGCCATGGGCACCATCAGCAACAGCCCATTGGCCGCTAACAGTGCCATCCGCCGCCGCTTGCCCACCAGCAGCTCGTTGCTGCGCCCACGACTGAGGCGGGCGCCGGAGATCCCGGTCGCGGCCATGAGAGGGATAAGCAGACCAAGACCATAAAGGATGGCGCGCTTCACACTGGCCACTGCCGCGGGCTCTCCCCCTAGCTCCACACTGAAGGTGGCTATCCAGAAACTGGCGATAGTCACCATGGCCGCCACCCCAACCCCGGCATGGATAGCGGCTCTCATGGGGTATCTCCCTGGCGCCCCAGCCGCTCATAGAGGCGATCGAGGAGCCGTAGCGTGGCTTGTAGCTCCTGCATCTGCAAACCATCGCTGAGGCGCGTTGCCCACCCCTGCTGTAGCGCCATCGCCTCGGTGAAGGTGCGTTGGCCGAGATCCGTCAGGGCGTAGAGCGGTGAGCGCCGGTGGCGCGGATTGGGATGCCGGGCAAACATACCGGCCGCTTCTAAAGCGTTGAGCTGTTTCTGCGCCCCCTGCCGAGTCACCCCCATCGCCTCGGCAATCTGCGGGGCGGAGAGGGGCTCGCCGGCCAACGCCACGGCCCCCAGCACCTGCCAACGGGCGCTGGTAAGGGCTAGGGGGGCCACTAGCCGATCACCCTGTTCCAATAGCCGGCCATTGACTCGAAACACCGCCAGCATGATCTCGGTCAGTGCCGATGCCACAGGGTCGGCAGATCCTGCTGGGGGAGAGCTATCTGTTGCCATGGGAGAACACCTCCAAGTCGCCGTCAGAAAACGACAACCAGTTTCCATATATGGAAACTGGTTGTCAATCTACGACGCAGGTGTCGCGCCCTCCCCCGCCACCTCAACCAACCCGCGGCCCCATACCGGCCAGCAACCGATACGCACGCCTTGCACTCGTAGCCCTGACACGTTATGAAGACGGGCACCCGTTGACAGTTCCGTGACTATGGTCCAGCTCTTCCCCCTCGCCGCCCTCTTGGTATCCGCCCTCGCCCTCGGCTGGCCCCAGCCTTTCATGGCGTTAAAACCGGCCATCGTCCCCCTATTGGGGCTCATCATGTTTGGCATGGGGACCACCCTCACCCCCCAGAGCTTCCAGGCGGTACTCAAGCGCCCCGCCGTCGTTGCCCTGGGCACCGGTCTCCAGTTCCTGCTGATGCCACTGTTTGCCTTTCTCGCCAGCCGCCTGTTGGGTCTCGATCCCTGGCTGGGTGCCGGTCTGGTGCTGGTGGGTGCCTGTCCCGGTGGAACCGCCTCCAATGTCATCTGCTATCTGGCACGGGGCGATGTGGCCCTCTCCATCACCCTGACCACCCTCTCGACCCTGCTGGCAGTCGTGGCGACACCGCTATTGACCTGGATCTATATCGGCCAGCGCATCCCCGTGCCGATGCTGGAGATGCTCATCAGCATCCTGGAGATGGTCTTTCTGCCGGTGCTCTTGGGGATGTGGGTCAACCGCTACGGCGGAGTGAGGGGACGGCGCTGGCAGCACCTCTTTCCATCGCTATCGATGGTGGCCATCGTCCTCATCATTGCCATCATCGTGGCCCTCAACCACAGCCGGCTGCACACCCTGGCGCTCCCGGTGCTGGGGGCGGTGGCGCTTCACAATGGACTCGGACTACTGGCGGGCTACTGGATCCCCCGTTGGCTGGGCTATAGCGAGCGCACTAGCCGCACCCTCGCCATTGAGGTGGGGATGCAGAACTCCGGTCTTGGGGTCGCCCTCGCCCTGCAATACTTCTCCCCAACAGCGGCGCTCCCCGGCGCCCTCTTCAGCATCTGGCACAACCTCTCCGGCTCGGCCCTCGCCGCTCGCTGGAGTCGCCGCCCGCTCATTGAGTAAGATGGCTGCCGTACCCTGATATGCACGGAGTGGTGTTAGATGCAGGAGCTAGTGCAGTTACCCGTGTTCAGGGGGATAGGTGGGGTGGTGATTTGGGGTATTGGGGTCCTCGGTAGCTTGGCCTGGTTCCGCCGCCTCGCGCCTCCCCCCTCCAGCTGCTGGTACTCTGGATTTTGGTGGGACAACTCGCCTATCTTGGTCCGCGGATAGCGCGCTTCTGTTCGCAGTGTGGGGCCGTTCAGTTTGGCTTCTTTAACGAGGTCAGGTATTGCCCTCACTGCGGCGCGCAGCTCCCCCCGCCGGGGGAGTAGTACCGCCCAGCCAAGGGGCCAAAGCACACGACGAGCCACTTGAGACCTTGAACTACCTGGCCCATATCTATCTCGCCGAACGCACACCCGAGTCGATCTACGGCAACCTGTTAGGCGATTTCATCAAAGGGAACCCCCCGGCCACCCTCTCAGGGGCGGTGGTAAAGGGGATTGAGCAGCACCGGCAGATCGACAAATTCACCGATGACCATGCCACCACACGCGCCAGTCGAGCCCGCATAGAGGGTGAGCTGCGCCGCTTCGCCGGCATTATTGTCGATCTCAGCTATGACCACTTTTTAAGCCGCCACTGGTCCCGCTTCGCCCACCAGCCGCTCCCGGAGTTTATCCGCCACACCTACACCCTCATGGCGCAAGAGCCACAGGGGTTGGATGAGGCGCAGCTGCACCCCTTCAGAAGGATGCGAGAAGAGGATTGGCTCTCCCCCTATGCCACCATTGCGGGGATAGAGCAGGCGGGCCTACGCATCGCGGCCCGCGTTCGCCGCCCCACCCCTTTGGGGCGCGCCGCCCAGGCGTTGGTCGCCCACTATGAGCCGCTGGAACAGGACTTTCTCACCTTCTTTCCGCAACTCATCGACTTTGCCCGCCATCAGTTACAGATGGTAGCGGGCGATCACTGCTGGCCTGCAAGGTAAGACATTATATTTGTCCCCGATGCGCGCAGGTTGCTGAGGGCTGGCACCCGTTCAAAATGCTTGGCTCAGCTCGATCCACCAGGTGCGACCAGCACGCGGAAGGTCATCGATATAGCTCACCAGCCCAGAGTCGCCGTCATCGGGGTTGAGAGTAGAGGGGATACGCACATCCGCATCCAACAGATTAGTGATCCCTGCCCGCAGCGTCAGGCCACGGCGAGTCTCTTGGGTGAGGGTGAGATCGAGCGTCGTGAAACCATCGGCCGCTGGACGGGGATCGGCCTGTTCACGGTAGAAGTTGGAAACGCTATTGCTGTCCAACGATGCGAACAGCCCAGCAGCGGCTCGCCACTGCACCCCCAAGCGCGCCAACCAGTCGCTAGAACCAGGAATGGCACCGCTAGAGCCCTCCTGTTCGGACCAGAGCCGCGCCAGCGAGCCGGTCATAGAGAGATCGGGTCCCAAAAGATGTTCCCACTCCAGCTCCAGGGACCAGATTTCGGCCAGCTCCCCACGGGCGAATTCATTCATCATGTTTAACATGAGCCGATGCCCCACCTTTGAGTAGGCGGCAGAGAGCCCCCAATGGCCATGCGGGCGTCCGGCAAGATAACCCAGTTCGAGGGTCTCCATGGTGACGGCTGGCAAGCCATTGGGATGGAAGGCCAATTCATAAAAGGTCGGTGGCCGATAGGCCCGACTGTATTGGGCCTTGACCGTCTGCCGGTCATCCCAACGCCACACGGCAGCCAGACGCGGTGACCAATGATCATCGACATCACTATAGCGGTCATAACGCAGACCATAGGTCACACTGAAGGCGTCGCTCACCCGATACTCATCTTGCAAAGTGGCGCTGGCCGTATGGCGGGTGGTCCCCTCGGGAATGGGGTAGGTGGCACTATTCAGCAAACTGCCAAACGCTGCAAACGCCTCAGAGGAGGGGCGAAAATCAAATCGCTGTTGGTCCTGCAATGTGCGGATATCCGCCTGTTGAAGAGACAATAGCAAACGATGTTGTCCGCGCTCCGCCAACCCATCCACACCGGAGTAGCGACGCCGCTCTTCATAGTCAATAGAGTTCACCAGATCCGCCCCTGCGACCCCGAAGAAAGCCATGGTCGTGCCGACAAACTGGTCCTCTTTTTTCAATCGATAGCGCCGCTCACCAACATAAAATTCTAAGCGACCATAACGACTCTCCAGGCGCTGCCGCGCCTCAAAACTGGCAATACGACTGACATTCACCGCCCGATCGGTAGGGGGAGGAAGGGCATTGTTGATCCCGAAGTAGTCCCCTAAGCGCATCTCATGCCACTGCCCCACCCAACTAAATCCCCCGGCAGTGAGCTGGACTACGCCGTAGCGCCCTTGAATCCCTTCATTGGCTGGCCCGGGGGCATAGGAGCTTTGTGCAATATCATCCATCCCCACTGAATAGATCACATCAGATTTCACGGTCATATCAGCCCCCTCACTACGCCACTGAGAAAGATTCAGTGAAAGTTGAAAGTGCTCGTTACCCGTGCTGACTATCGCGCCCCCTCCCAGCGTCTGCTCACTCCCCCCAAACAAAAAGGCTTGTGCTTCATCACTGCGAGTGATGATATTGACCACCCCCGCCATCGCATATTCGCCATAGAGCGCAGAACCCGGCCCCCGGATCACCTCAATGCGCTCGACCTGCGCCAACGGCAGCAACAGGGCGGCATCGGCTAAACCGGTGGCATCGTCATTGAGGGGGATCCCATTCTGCAATACCTTGACATACCCCTCTGACCGATAGGGCCCCACGGCCCCAATACCTCGCACCGTGATCCGTGGTAGCCCAGTCGAGGTAATGGCTGGCGCCACGCCAGGGACAAAACTCAGTGCATCCCACACGGTACGGGCCCCACGCTGCGCTAGGTCATCACCGCGAAGGATAGTGACCATGCCCGGTACATAGTCACTATTCAGGCGGCTACGGGTGGCGATCTCGGTCTGCTCTGCCAGCAGTTCCAGCAGTTCCGCCTCCTCCAATAAGGCGGGATCAGCCGACTCTGCCGCCGTGCTGAGGGCAGACTGGATCACCAAGGTAAAACTAAATAACGTAAGGAAAAGCCCGCGCGTCATCGGTTGCCTAAGCCCAATCGTTCAGAGACTGCCTGCTACCTACTTTGCCTTCCGCGCTAAAACGCCTGACTCACCTCAATCCACCAGGTGCGACCCGGACGCGGAAGGTCATCTGCATAACTCAAGCTGTAGCTCTCTGCCGTCTCCCCACCTACGAGAAAGGCCGGAAAACGCACATCGGCGTCGAACAGGTTGGCAATGCCAGCCCGCAGGGTGAGGCCGTAGCGACTCTCCTGGGTGAGCGTAAGATCAGCGGTGGTAAAGCCCTTGGCTGCCGGCCGCGGATCGGCCTGCTCGCGGTTGAAGTTGGAGACATGGTTGATCTCCAAATTGGCAAATAGCCCCGCTGTTGCGCGCCACTGCCCCCCCAGTCGAGCCAACCAATCACTGGATCCGGGAATGGATCCCGCCTTTCCAGAGAGATCAGACCAGAGCCGTGCCAACGAACCAGTCACGGAGAGATCGGCACCGAGATTGACCCCGCCCTCTAACTCCAGCGAGTTGATCTCCATCTTCTCGCCACTGACGAAAGAGGGCACTCTGACCTCTTGAATCACCACATGGCCGACATTGGAGTGGGCAGCAGAGAGACGCCAATAACTATGCTCGGTGCGCGCGGCGTAGCCTAACTCCACCGTCTCCATCGTGACCGAAGGTAACCCCTCCGCACTAGCCGACTGCTCCAGAAAGGTAGAAGGTCGATAGGCGTGACTGTACTGCGCCTTCAGTGTTTGCTGACTATCCCACCGCCACACTGCCGCAATACGGGGCGACCAGTTGGCCTCGGTGTCGCTATAGTGGTCGTAACGTGCGCCATAGGTGACACTCAGGGCATCGCTCACCCGATACTCATCCTGCAAGGTCAGGCTGGTCATGTGCCGCGTGGTGCCGGCGACAACAGATAAGCCGTAGTTGTACCAGGTATCCCCGATCTCGATGGAGCCGTCTGGGAGCACTAAAAAATTATATGACTGACTGTCTTGCAGGGTGCGGCTATCCGCCTGTTGGAGCCCCAGCAATAGACGGTGCGCCCCCTGCTCTAGCAACCAGTCAACACCGTAGTAACGACGCCGCTCCTCGTAGTCGAGGCTTACGGTTACATCGTCCCCCTCCTGACCCGAGAAGAGCAGCGCGGTCCCGGCAAACAAGCCATCCTTCTTCAGACGGTAGCGCCGTTCACCGGCATAAAGTTCGATCCGACTATGCCCACGCCCCAGCCGTTGACGTGCCTCAAAAGAGGTAATCTGTCGGGTGTCCACTAGCCGATCAGAGTCGGGCGGCAGATAGTGATTAACACCGAAATAGTCACCGAGCCGCGCCTCGTGCCACTGCCCCACTAGACTGAACTGCCCGGCGGTCAGCTGCACCACCCCATAGCGTCCCCGGATCTCCTCATTGGCGGGCCCCGGGGCATAGGAACTCTCGGCAATGGCAGCCACCCCGGTGGTATAGAGCCCGTCGGGACCGGCCTCCATATCGGCACCACTGCTACGCCACTGGGACAGATTAAGAGAGAGTCGAAAACGGTCATTACCGGTGGCCACTATCGCCCCGCCACCGTAGCTCTGCTCACTCCCCCCAAAGAGGAAGACGCGCTGCTCATCACTACGGGTAATGATGTTCACCACCCCAGCCATTGCGTACTCACCATAGAGTGCCGAACCCGGTCCCCGAATCACCTCAATACGTTCCACCTGGGCTAACGGCATCAACATTGCCGCATCGGCCAGGCCATTGACGTCATCATTGAGGGCAATGCCGTTCTGCAATACCTTGATGTAGCCCTCTACCCGGTAAGGGCCCACTGCCCCCACACCCCGCACGGTTACCCGCGGTGCCCCAATAGAGGGGATGATGGGCACCACGCCCGGTACAAACCCGAGGGCATCCCACACCGTGCGGGCACCCCGCCGGGCCAGGTCGTCACCCCGCAGGACGGTGACCATACCCGGTACATAGTCGCTATTGAGATAAGAGCGGGTAGCGATCTCGGTCTGTTCGGCCAGCAGGTCGAGCAGCTCTGCCTCTTCTTCGAGGTCGGGATCAACCGACTCTGCAATACTGTTAGAGATGGGGGTGATGGCCAGAGTCAGACCCACCAAAGCGCGGTATAGCCAGCGATTCATCTGATATGAGAGATCAACGGTGAGTGGGGGTGGTGATCCATCACAAGCAATCAATCCACCCGGTGGTCACGGATATCTGCTTCATAGCAGATGGCTCACTCCGCCCCTCCAGTGGTTGAACAGCAGACTCCGCTGCTAAACAGGCTAAGCGAAGGGGAGCCCCCACCAGGCACCATGAGCAAGAGGCGGCATAGTGTCATGCTGGAAGGGGTACAAATGCATCAGAGGCGCCATAGTAGAAACTCCCCCCGGCCAGGGCAAGCCACGCCCCTATCACCCCCTCCTGGGTGGCACTACCTCACTGGCCCCCTCCCGGTGACCGCCCCCCGTGTAGGACAGAATCTGACACCGGCATCAGCGTCCGTCCGCTATGTCATCTGACCCATTAGCGGTCACCATGCCTCCAGAACCATAAGCCTAAACAGATGACATATTTGTTGCAGAGGACACCACCATGGGGAGCGACCGGCTCAATCTATCTGACGGCGCTCGCATACGGCTGCTGATTGTTGACGACTCGCCCGATGATGCTGAACTGATCGCCATCGAACTGCGGGAGGCTGGCCTCCAGGTAGACGCCTATCGGGTGGACACCCCCGAGGCGTTGCGTGGCGCGCTGGAGCAGCCCTGGGATCTGGTGGTGTGTGATCACGCCATGCCCCGTTTCGACTCCGCCTCCGCCTTCCGGTTGGCCAACTCCGTGCGCCCGGAGCTGCCGTTCGTCATCGTCTCCGGCCAGCTCGGTGAACAGGCCGGCGATGAGGCGGTGCTGGGCGGGGTAGCCGACTACATCTCGAAAGATCAGCTCCACCGCCTAGTACCGGTGGTGGCACGGGAGCTACGCAATCGCACCCGCCTAGAGCAGGTGGCGGAGCTGGATGCCACCACGCGGCTCCCAGGCCGGGCAGCCATCTGCCGCCTGGCCCAAGCGCGGCTGGTGCGCGGTGGCGCCTTGGCGTTGGTGGTGATCGCCCTCGATCGTTTCCGCCTCATCAACGAACAGTTTGGGATGCAGGCGGGCGATCGACTGTTACGGGCCGTCGCCGCCCGCCTCGCCACCCGCTTTGGCCGCCAGTCGGTGGGTCGCTTAGGGGGCGACCAGTTCCTGCTCCTGGCGGAACCTGGTAGTGAAGGGGTACGCGATGCGGTACAGGCCACCCACGAGTTGCTCGGCCCCCCCTTCCAGCAAGATGACCAGGAGATCTACCTCACCGCCAGCCTGGGCAGCAGCCGCTCTCCAGAGGATGGCCCGGACTTCAGCTCTGCCTTGACCCAAGCCGAGGAGGCGATGCGTATCGCCAAGCGGGCCGGCCGCAATCGCCACCGCCCAACCCTCTTACCTACAGCCGCCGACAGCGGTACCGATCTCGATCTGGAGCGACGGCTACGCCTCGCCCTGGAGGCGGGTCAACTACTGCTCTACTACCAGCCGCAGCTCGATCTCCCTAGCGGTGCCATCAGCAGTACCGAGGCACTCCTGCGCTGGCGCCATCCAGAACTAGGGCTGCTTCCCCCGGCGCGCTTCATCCCGCTGGCGGAGGAGAATGGGCTCATCATCAAGTTGGGTCGCTGGGCCTTGCTGGAGGCGTGCCGACAAGGGGTAGCCGGCTGGCCCTGCCTCAACGCCCATGAGCACGATGCCCTGACGGTGGCGGTCAACATCTCGGCCCGCCAGCTCCACGAACAGGATCTGGCCAAACTGGTGCGCGGTGTCTTGGAGGAGACCGGCCTACCCTCGACCCGCCTCCAGCTCGAACTGACCGAAGGCACCC
Organism: Chromatiales bacterium; assembly: GCA_003251535.1. Lineage (GTDB taxonomy): Bacteria > Pseudomonadota > Gammaproteobacteria > Thiohalomonadales > Thiohalomonadaceae > SZUA-493. The sequence goes on from QKFD01000073.1 coordinate 82,844, forward strand.
TGTCCATCGACACCGAGGGGGCGGTCCGCAGCCTGCGGGCTATCAAGGAGTTGGGGGTCCAGGTGGTGGTGGATAACTTTGGCACCGGCTACGCCTCCCTCAACTATCTGCGCCGCTTTCCGCTCGATATCCTCAAGGTGGACCGTCGCTTGGTCGCCAGCCTAACGACGGAGAGCAGCGGCCATGATCGGGTAGACGCCCTGATCCAGCTCGGCCATCAGCTCGGCTTGAGCGTAGCAGCGGCCGGGGTGGAGACAGAGGTACAGGCGACAACCCTGGCCGCCCTCGGCTGCGACCGGCTTCAAGGCTACCTATACTCCCCTCCATTACCAGCCGATGAGTTTGGGCCCTGGCTGCTTGCCACCGGGAACCTTCCCCCCCGCTAGCACTCTTCCTACCCTGTGGGGCATAGTCACGGCGCAAACGCCACGGCCCCTGGGGAAAAACGGCCACAATAGTGGGACAATCCCTCCGCTTCCCCCAAATCCAATAACGAGGAGTCAACGGATGTACGGATTCTCAACTACCCTGACCTGTCCCTTTACCGATGCCGTTGCGCGCGTGCGCGAGGCCCTCAAACAGGAGGGATTCGGCGTCGTCACCGAGATCGACGTACAGCGTGTTGCCAAGGAGAAACTTGGCGTCGAACAGGGGGGGTACCTCATCCTCGGCGCCTGCAATCCGAAACTGGCGCACCAGGCCATTGAGCACGATGCCGATATCGGCCTGTTGCTGCCCTGTAACGTGCTGGTGCGAGAGGATCCTGCCGGTATCGTGGTGGCCTTTATGGACCCTGTGCCGGTCCTCGGCCTGGCCGAGCAGGAGGCATTGAACAGCTTCGCCAGCCAGGTTCGGGTGCTGCTCGTCCGGGTTCGGGATGCGCTAGCGGCCTGATAAGCCCCTCACCTTCGCAAGGAGTCCACCCCATGTCATACAAATCGATCTCGATCCTCTGCTCCGCCCTCCTGCTGACCGCCACCAGCGCCCTGGCGCAGCAGTTCACCGACGACGCCGGTACGGTGCCGCCGCCCCCTGGTCCGTACGGTGCCAACGCGGCCATGCAGCAGCCCGCCATGGCCCCGGAGATGGCGGGCATGATGCCGCAGATGGGGGCCGGGCCGGTGGGCCAGGCGATGACCAACCGACCCTTCGGCGGTGCCCGGGGGCGTAGCGGCATGGGTGGTACGGGCATGGTGCCCGGCCCGGATGCCCTCTCCTCCATCTGGGCCCTGGAGTTGACCGATGATCAGCGGAACCAGGTGCGTAGCATCATGGACCAGCTGCGCAATCTACAGGCCCAGCACATGGGCGAGATGATGGGGGCGATGAGCACCCTCCAAGGCCTCTACGGCGCGGGCCGGTGGGATGGTGACGCCATCGACAAGGCCTACCGCAAGGTATTCGAGTTGCGCCTACAGGGGATCAGTAACCTGGTGGCGGCCCGCAACCAGGCGTTTGATCTACTCACCGATACCCAGCGTGAACAGCTGGCCGCCATGGAGAATGACGGCCGGCCGGCGCGTAACATGGGTTATCGGCGCCAACAGATGATGCCGCCGGGCCAGATGCCGCCGCAGATGCCAACCCAGATGCCGCCGCAATAACCGCCTCACCACGGGTGGCCAACCGGCCACCCGTTTTGATCTAGATCAAGGCGCTCTCCGCCGCCCTCCCGCCATAGTCGCTCCACCATCCCCCACTGAGTGGAGCCCACCATGACCACCACCATTGGCCGCTATCTCAGCGACGACCACGGACGCTGCGATGAGCTATTCGTCGCGTTAGAGCAGCTCACCGCCGAGGGCGAGCTAAGCGCCGCAGGCAAGGCATTCGAGGCGTTCCGCAGCGCCCTGGAGCACCACTTCGCCCAGGAGGAGGAGGTGCTCTTCCCCACCTTTGAGCAGGCCAGCGGCAGCACCCATGGTCCGACTCAGGTCATGCGTTACGAACACCAACAGATACGCACCCTACTGGCCACCATGGGCGACGCCCTGGCCCGCGGCGACGCGGAGGAGACCCTCGGGGTGGCCGACACCCTGCTCATCCTGATGCAGCAGCACAACGCCAAGGAGGAGCAGATCCTCTACCCCATGAGCGATCGCCTGCTCCCGGCAGCCACGGTGGTTGACCGCATGACCCGGCTGGTTGCCGCATGAAACGCCAGTGGTTAGATGTCAGCGCACTGGAGCCGCCCGAGCCGCTGACCGCCGCCTTAGCGGCCGCGGAGGCGCTGGCACCGGGAGAGCAGCTCCAGCTACGCCACCGGCGCGATCCCTGCTTGCTCTACGCCAACCTCGCCCGCCGCGGCTTCGCCTGGCGTGATGAGGTGCGAGAGGAGGGGCGGGTGGAGCTGATCATCTGGCGTCTGCCATAGAGGGTGGCCATGAACATCGCCGCCCTCTCCCTCGCCCAGAGCCCGCCACTGGCGGTCCCACTACGCTTTTTCCTCACCGCCCCGCTGCTGCTGGCTGCCGCCGCGTTGCTGCTGCTGTGGCAGGGGCCGGAGCTGCTGCTCTCACGCTGGAGCCCTGGGATGCTGGCTGCCACCCATCTCGTCACCCTCGGCTTCGCCGCCCAGGTGATGGTGGGGGCGATCCAGCAGCTGCTGCCGGTGCTGGCCGCGGCCCCACTCCCCCGTCCGCGCCTCACCGCCCGTCTCATTCACCTCCCCCTTACCGCCGGCACCCTTGCCCTCGCGGCCGGCTTTGTCACCGCCACCCCGCTGGCGTTGGTCATCGCCCTACCGCTCCTGGGGATGGCCGCCCTGCTGTTCCTGCTGGCCACCCTCTACGCCCTGCGGGGTAACCGCTCCCACCACGCCACCACCCGCGGCATCCAGTGGGCGCTGGCCGCCTTCGCCATCACCGCCCTCCTCGGGTTACTCCTACTGGCCGGTTGGGCACTGCCGGAGGTGGCACTGCGCCGTCAACTCACCGATCTCCATGCCGCTTGGGGGGCGCTAGGCTGGATCCTGCTGCTGGTGGTAGCCGTGGCCTACACCGTGGTGCCCATGTTCCAGGTCACCCCTGAATACCCACGCTCGATGCAGCGCTGGTTGCTGCCCGCCATGGTGCTGGCCCTCGCCGGCTGGAGCCTGCTGCGCGCCAATGGTGGGGAGGATGTCGCCTGGCTACCGGCCCTGCTACTGACCGCGGGGGCAGTCACCTTCGCCCTCACTACGGTGCAACTCCAACAGCGGCGCCGGCGGCGCTTAGCAGACGTAACGGTGGACTATTGGCGGCTTGGGGTGGGGGCACTGCTGACGGCGGCGGCGGCCTGGTGGGGGCGACTGGCGCTGCCCGGCTGGGCACCATCGCTGGAGCTGTTGGCGGGTCTACTGCTCTTGGTGGGATTTGGGGTGTCGGTGATGAGCGGGATGCTCTATAAGATCGTGCCCTTCCTGGTCTGGCTCCACCTCAACAACCAGCTCCAGCAGGCGGGCCGTCCCCTAGGGGAGGTGCCCCACATGAAACAGGTGATCCCCGACGCCCATGCCCGCCGCCAGTTTCACCTCCACCTCGCCGCCCTTGCCTTCCTGGTCGCCACCCTGATCTGGCCGCCACTGGCACGTCCCGCCGCCCTCCTCTGGCTGGCCAGCAGCCTGGCCCTCGGCAGGAACCTACTAGCGGCAGCGCGACTCTATCAGCGGCGCCTCACCCCCACCCCTTAGAAGAAGAGGCGGGCGCGGCCTGTCACCATGCAAGTGAGCCGCACCAGCAGAACGCGCCTAGCCGGCCCCACCCCGCTGCCGCAGCGCCTCAAAGAGGACCACCCCAGCCGCCACCGAGACATTGAGGCTCGACACGCTACCGGCCATCGGGATACGGACCAGGAGATCGCACACCTCACGGGTCAGGCGCCGCAACCCGCTCCCCTCCGCCCCCAGCACCAGGGCCAGGGGGCCGGTGAGTTGGGTGTCATAGAGCGACTGCTCGCCCTCCCCCGCGGTGCCGACCACCCACACCCCGTTCTCCTTGAGAAAGCGCAGGGTGCGGGCGAGGTTGGTGACTTGGATAAACGGCACGCTCTCGGCGGCGCCGGAGGCCACCTTACGCGCCACCGCCGTGAGGCCACAGGCGCGGTCGCGCGGGGCGATCACCGCCTGGACGCCGGCGGCATCGGCAGAGCGCAGGCAGGCACCGAGATTGTGGGGATCAGTCACCCCATCCAGCACCAACAGAAAGGGGGGTAGGGTCAGATCCACCAGCAGCTGCTCCAGATCCCGCTCACTGCCAGCGGGGCGCAGCTCTACCCGTGCCACCACCCCCTGATGGTTCTCGCCGGAGGCGAGCCGATCCAGCTCACGCCGCCCCACCTCCTGCCAGGCGATACCCGCGGTGGTCAGCTCCCGCTGTAGGGCAGCGAGTCGCTGATCGTGGCGGGCGCTATCGGTCCATAGCTCCACCACCGAACCGGGTCGGGCGAGCAGCGCCTGCACGCTGTGCAGACCCCACACCAACCCCGTCTCTGCCATCTAGGCCAACTCCGCCGCGGCCAGCTCAAAGTCCATCTTGCGCTCGTCGAGATCGACCCGCACCACCTTGATCCGTACCTTGTCGGCCAAGCGATAGGTCTTGTGGGTGCGCTCCCCCAACAGCCGATGCTTGGCGGGATCGAAGTGGTAGTAGTCGTTGCGCAAGGCGGTGACATGGACCAGCCCTTCAACATAGATGTCGTTCAACTCGACAAAGATGCCAAAGCCGGTGACCCCGGTGATGATGCCATCAAACTCCTCGCCCACCCGCTCCATCATGAACTCACACTTGAGCCAGTCGGTGGCGTCGCGGCTCGCCTCATCGGCCCGCCGCTCGGTCATGGAGCTGTGTTCGCCCAGCACCACCATATCGGCCATCCCGTAGCGGAAGCTCTCCGGCGGCTGGCCGCTGATCAGGTGGCGGATGGCGCGATGGACCAGTAGGTCCGGGTAGCGACGAATAGGGGAGGTGAAGTGGGTATAGGCCTCATAGGAGAGACCGAAGTGGCCATGGTTCTCCGGGGAGTAGACCGCCTGCGAGAGGCTGCGCAACATCACCGTCTGGATGAGATGGGCATCGGGACGGTGTTTTACGGAGTCGAGCAGGGCGCCATAGTCCCGTGCCTGGGGTTTGTCGCCGCCGCCCAGGGAGAGGCCCAGCTCCTTGAGGAAGGCACGCAGGTCCTCCAGCTTGTGGGCCGGCGGCCCCTCGTGGACGCGGTAGAGGATGGGGATCTCCCCCTTGGAGAGGAAGTCGGCCGTGGCGGTATTGGCCAGCAACATACACTCCTCGATGAGGCGATGGGCATCGTTGCGCACCACCGGCACGATACGCTCGATCTTCTTCCCTTCACCAAAGACGATGCGGGTCTCGGTGGTCTCGAAATCGATGGCACCGCGCTTTTTGCGCTGTCCCAGCAGCGCCTGGAACAGGGCGTAGAGCGCCTCCAGGTGGGGGAGCAGGGCGGCATACTCCTCCCGTAGCGCGCTATCCCCCTCCACCAGCATCGCCGCCACCTTGTTGTAGGTGAGGCGGGCGTGGGAGCGCATCACCGCGGGATAGAACTGATACTTGCCGAGCCGACCCGCGGCGCTCACCTGCATGTCACACACCATGCAGAGGCGATCCACCTGCGGATTGATGGAGCACAGACCGTTGGATAGCTCCTCCGGCAACATCGGGATCACCCGGCCGGGGAAGTAGACCGAGGTCCCGCGCATCCGCGCCTCGGCATCGAAGGCGCTGCCCGGCCGCACATAGTGGGAGACATCGGCGATGGCCACCACCAGACGCCACCCCTTGCCACGCCGCTCGGCAAATACCGCGTCATCGAAGTCGCGGGCATCCTCGCCGTCGATGGTGACCAGCGGCAGGGAGCGGAGATCCACCCGATCCGTCTTGGCCTCTTCTGGCACCTCCCGCGGCAGCTCCTCCCGCTCCAGCTCTACCAGCGGCGACCAGTCGTGGGGGAGGTCGTGGGTGCGGATAGCGATATCCACCTCCATCCCTGGGGCCATGTGCTCTCCCAGGATCTCCACTACACGACCGATGGGTAGCCGGTGACGCTGCGGCTGCTCCAGGATCTCCACCACCACCATCTGCCCATGGCGAGCGCCGTAGGCGTTCTCCGTGGGCACCAGGATATCGAGCGGGATACGCTTGTTGTCCGCCACCACCTGGCCGACCCCGGACTCGTTGTAGTAGCGTCCCGCCACCCGCTTGGTGTTGTGCTCCAACACCTCGACGATGGCGGCCTCGCGCCGACCACGCCGATCGATGCCGGTGACCCGCACCACCACCCGGTCGCGGTGAAATACCTGCTGCATCTCCCGCGAGGTGAGGAAGAGATCGTCCGAACCATCCTCCGGGGCCACAAAGCCGAAACCGTCGGGATGGCCGATGACACGGCCCCGGATGAGATCCATCTTATGGACCAGCCCATAGCCGCCACGGCGGTTATAGATGAGCTGCCCATCGCGCTCCATCGCCCGCAGACGCCGCTTCAGCGCCTCCAGCTGCTCCGGCTGCCGCAGCTGCAACTCCTTGGCGATCTGCTCCCGGTTGAGAGGCACTCCGGCCCGTTCCAGAAGCTCCATAATGAACTCCCGGCTGGGGATGGGGTTTTCGTACTTCTCTGCCTCGCGGACGCGGTAGGGATCTTCGACTTGGGGGGTCTGTTTGCGGTTTCTTCTGCGGCGTTTTTGGGCCATCGGCTGCCTGGGGTAGGTTGGGGTGGGCTGCTGAAACCATCTATTCTACCAGCCAGCGCTGGGAAAGGCGGCCACTCGCTGACAGGCGGAAGAGAGAAATTTGGCCATTGCCAAACACAACCGTTGACAGCAAGGCCACAGCGGTTTAAAGTGCGCGCCTTCCCGATGACTGGGAAGTGAAATGAAGTCACCTTGCCGAGGTGGCGGAATTGGTAGACGCGCTAGTTTCAGGTACTAGTGGATTAATCTCCGTGGAGGTTCGAGTCCTCTCCTCGGCACCAGATACCCAGGTCCTCCGGACCTACAAAAAAGCCACCTCCGGGTGGCTTTTTTTATGCCCGAAAATCCCTAGCCCCCCACCTAAGCGCCCCGTAGTGGGGCGGGACAACGCCTGCCCCACTACGCGCCAACGCCTAATTCAACACGGGGCGAGAGGCCGCCAGATGCCCCAAGCTGACATAAGGGAGCACCTGGGGCTGTCCTATGAAGATAAATCCACCGTACAGTTCCCAATCAAAATTGCCCATCTGTCCCTTATCTTCCGGGATGAAAGGCAGCGCCCACTCCAGATCTTTACCGATGATATTGCCACTCACCCGCACCGATTCATGGGGCGGGATGGTAAAGCCGCCGTCGGTGATACCACGTCCGAACAGCTCGCCATTGATCATGATGTGATAGTTGAAGCTCTCCACCGGTAGGGCGAAGGGATTGGGATTGTAGATATCGAAGTACAGCCGATAGCGCTGATCCATGAGGGCCACGTAGTCGGTCCCCATTTTCAGCAGTTTGACGGTGGGGGTCGCCACCGACTGGTCCGGTTTCAACGTATAGGGCCCACACCCTATCAGTAGCAACAACAGCCAGCTGGCCAACCCAAATTTCCAATAACGGGGCATATGCAGTCTCCTCCTGAGTTCCTTGTCGGCCCCCCTTATCCTCGGGGTTAACCGACGCAGCGAGCGCTACCATGCCACTGGAGGGGGGAAAACGGCAAGAGTGACCCCCTCCGCGGCCGGTGCGTCGATCCCTGGTCAACACTCCATGTTTATAGTCGCGGCATGACTCGCTCTGCAATGAACTCCGCCAGCGGTGCCATCTCCCCATAGTCAGCCGCCACCTCCTGGAGGTAGCCGACGGTGCGGGGGATATCCTTCAGATAGCCCGCCTTGCCATCGCGGTGATTCAGACGGGCGAAGATCCCCGCCACCTTGAGATGGCGCTGGAGCCCCATGAGATCGAACCAGCGCAGGAACTGCGCCTCAGCCGGCGCTTGGAGGATGCCGTGATCGAGGGCGAGGTCGTGGTAGCCCACCACCCACCCCTCCACCTGGGCCCGCGGCCAAGCGATATAGGCATCGCGCAAGAGGGAGACGAGATCGTAGGTTACGGGGCCCCACACCGCATCCTGAAAGTCGAGGATGCCGGGGTTGTGGCGGTTCACCATTAGGTTGCGCGAATGGTAGTCACGGTGGACCGCCACCTGCGGCTGCTCCAAGGCATTTTCGATCAGCCGCTCAAACAGCCGCTCCAACATCTGCTCCTCTGCCTCACTCAAGGTGAGTCCCAAGTGGCGCACCAACAGCCAGTCGCGGAACAGCGCCATCTCCCGGGCGAGGAGTGCGCGGTCGTAGGGGGGCAGCTCACCGGCTTGGGGGCCACAGGCCTGGAGGGCGGCCAAGGCACCGAGGGCATCGCCATACAGCCGCTCCACACTCTCAGGATTCAGCTCATCGAGATATTGGCGGGTACCAAGATCAGAGAGCAGCAGAAAACCCCGATCCAGCGCCTCGGCGTAGATCTCCGGCACATGCAGGCCGATGGCCCGGAGACGGCGAGCGAGGGTGACAAAGGGGTGGCTATCCTCCCGCTCAGGGGGGGCATCCATGACAATGCGGCTCTCCTCCGGGAGCTGCACCCGGAAGTAGCGACGGAAACTGGCATCGGCAGAGGCGGGGGTGATCTCATAATCCGCCAGGCCGAGATCATGGCGCAGCCAGTGGTGGATTTGGGCAAGACGCTCCGGCACGGCGGACTCCGGCAGGGTAGTGAACAAGGGGGGCGATTTTAGCCTGTTAAGGCCGCCAGTCCAGGCCATGCTCGCCACCGCCGGTTGTCCCCAACGGCCGGGCGGTGGATAGTAGGCCCCCTCTCAGTCCGACTCCACGAAAGGCAAACCGAATGGAAGATCTGCGAACCTCCGAGACTTGGCGCATATTCCGCATCCAGGCGGAGCTCATTGACGGCATCGAGACCCTCAACGAGTTGGGGCCGGCGGTCTCCCTGTTTGGCGGTGCCCGCTTCCAGGAGGCAGACCCCTACTACCAGGCCGCGGTGGAGGTGGCCGGCGGCCTCTCCCAGGCTGGGATCGCCGTCATCACCGGCGGCGGCCCCGGCATCATGGAGGCCGGCAACCGTGGCGCCAAGCCCTATGCCGGGACCTCGGTGGGCCTCAACATCCACCTGCCCCACGAGCAGTCCTCCAATATCCACCAGGACCTCGGGCTCAAATTTCGCTACTTCTTTGTACGCAAGCTGATGTTTGTCAAATATGCCATCGGCTACGTCATTTTCCCTGGCGGCTACGGCACCATGGATGAGTTCTTCGAGGCGCTCACCCTCATCCAGACCAACAAGATCCGCCGTTTCCCGGTGGTGCTCTACGGCCGCGACTACTGGCAGGGGCTCATCCACTGGATGGGGGATAAGATGCTTGCCCACGGCTGTATCTGTCCTGAGGACCTTGAGCTGTTCCATCTGGTGGCAACGCCGCAGGAGGCCCTCGATATCCTCTTGGCCCACCACGAGCAGGCCAAGCAGACCTTCCCCGGTGACCGGCGCCAGACCCACCCCTAAGGGGGCGCAGGTAGCTTGCAGCGGCCCCCATACGGAGATACCGTTTTCCCTCTGCGACCAGGAGCCCGCCACCGTGACCCCACCCCCTATCGAGATCCGCCCAGCCACCGCTGCCGAGGTTGACCTGATGGTCGATTGGGCCGCCCGCGAGGGGTGGAACCCCGGCCTACACGATGCCACCTGCTTTCGCGCCCAAGCGGCCGACGGCTTTCTCGTGGCGCTACAGGAGGGGGAGCCCATCGGGGGGATCTCGGCGGTGAGTTACGGCGGCTTTGGCTTCCTTGGCTTCTATATTGTGGTGCCCCAGGCCCGGGGGCAGGGCCATGGGATCGCCCTCTGGCAGCAGGCCATGGCACGCCTTGCCGGTCAGGTGGTGGGGCTGGACGGGGTGTTTGCCCAGCAGGAGAACTACGCCCGCTCCGGTTTCCGTTTCGCCTATCGCAATCTGCGCTTTGAGTGGCTCAACCGGCCCATCAGCGCACCGCACGAACGGATCGCAACGCCCGACAGCGTGGCCCGTGCGGCGCTGCTCGCATACGACCGCACCTGCTTCCCGGCCCCGCGGGAGCGATTCTTGGAGTGTTGGTTGGCACTGCCGGAGAGCACCACCCGGGTGCTATTACGAGGTGACGAGGTGGCAGGCTACGGCACCATCCGCCGCTGTCGCAGCGGCTGGAAGGTGGGGCCGCTCTTCGCCGATGATCGGGCTGGCGCCACCGCCCTACTCGCCGCTCTCTGCGATCAGGCAGAGAGCGGCGCCGCCATCTATCTGGATGTACCGGAGCCCCACGCCGCCGCCATGGCGCTGGCCGCAGAGCTGGAGATGCGCGAGGTATTTGGCACCGCCCGCATGTATCTGGGCGCGCCACCCGCCATCACCCTAGAGCGGGTGTTCGGCGTGACCACCTTTGAACTCGGTTGAGACGGCCGACCCACAGGTCGAGGGCGGAGGCCGCTTAAGCGGCCCCGCCCGCAGTGGCGGCAGCCGGTGGTGCGGTCACCGCATCCTTCGCCGTGCGCCAGGCGCAATCTAACATCCGCCCCATACTGGGGTCCTCGGCGCCGAGGACCCAGCTGGCGACTACCCGCTCCAGCGCGGGGTCCCCCTTGCCGAGCGCCACCCGGTGCATACAGGCCATCACCCGATGCATGATCTCGTTGATGAGCCGCAGCTGCTCCGGCTCATCGACCCCACTGCCAAACATCTCATAGCTGTTGCGCCCGACCACCGTCAGGGCGTGCCCAAGGGCCGCAAGGAAGATCAGCTTGCGAGCATCATCCAGCTCGGTGAGCCAGAGGCTCTGTGTATCAATCTCGTTCATTCCCGGTCTCCGAGCACCCACTCACGGGCGCGTTGAAGCGGTTGGAAAGACCTGCCATGGTCTGTATAAAAAACCCAAAAAGAAGCCATCGTCGGTGTCTCGCCGCCGGCTCGCCCACGCCCGATTACGGGGAGGGCGGCTCGCCGTGACGCCCCACCCAGCCGGCCATCTCCTGCGCTGCGGGGTCTGCCAGAGCGGTGAGACCCGCCACAATACCCTCTCGATTTTGCAGTGGTTGGTTCTGGCTCAGCTTCCACTTGCCAGTGAGCCGGGTAATGGTCAACTCCAGGCCCACAATGGCCCCCAACAGCCGCTCCGTAAACTCTGCCGGGGCATCTGCCACCGTCCAGGGCGGGGTCATCTTCGCCTCTAGGCGGTGGGTAAGCAGCTCCAGTTGACGCCGTAACCACTCCCGATCCTCCCGCACCTGCACCGCACAACGCGCCTGCACCAGCAGATAGTTCCAGGTGGGGACCACCTTGCCGTGCTGCTGTTTGGTGGGATACCAGGTGGGGGAGATATAGTGATTGGGACCGTGAAACAGCGCCAGCACCTCCGCCCCGGGCGTCAAACCCTGCCAGAGGGGATTGGCCCGCGCCACGTGGCCATAGAGCCTCCCCTGCTGCCCCTCAGCGGGTTCAAGATGGAGAGGAACGGGATCGGCATCCATGACGCCTGCGCTGAGGGTCACCAGGGTTGCCAAGGGATGCGCCACCATCAGCGCGTGCATCGCATCGATCCCAGGCGCATCAAAGTGCGACGGTATATACATGGCCTCGCCTACGACTCCAGAGGGCCGTGTGGCCCTCCGAAGAGGTGCAGAGCGCCGACGGCCGGGTGTCCGACTATCCCAAAAGGATACCCGTAGCGTCAATCCTCAAACCCGGCGGTCCCCTTCCCTACTCATGACGCAGCGCCTCAATGGGATCGAGCCGCGCGGCCCGTCGGGCAGGGACAAAACCAAACAGCACGCCGATGGTGACCGCCATGAGGAAAGCGAGCAGATTGATGCTGGGGTTGAAGAGGAACGGCAAGCCCATGGCGCTGGCCAGCGAGACCGAGGCAATGGCCGCGAGGGCGATCCCCACCAACCCGCCAAAGGCCGATAGCACCACCGCCTCGGTGAGAAACTGGAGCAGCACCTCGTGCTCCAGGGCGCCGATGGCGAGGCGCACCCCGATCTCTCGGGTCCGTTCAGTCACCGAGACCAGCATGATGTTCATGATGCCAATCCCCCCCACCAGCAGGCTCACCGCCGCCACCGCGCCGAGGAGCAGGGTCATGACGCGGATGGTGCCGGAGAGGGTCTCGGCGATCTGGCGGGTGTCCAGTACCGAGAAGTTGTCATCCTCATTATCGGAGATGTTGCGCCGCTCCCGGAGCAACCCATTGAGCTGCTCGGTGGCACGGCTGATGTTGCCCTCATCGGCCAGCGACACCATGATGGTGGCCACATCCTGGTTACCGCTGATGCGCCGCTGCATGGTGCGGATGGGCATCACCAGCACATCATCCTGGTCCATCCCCATGGTTGACTGCCCCTTAGAGGCGAGCAGTCCGATCACCTTGCAAGAGAAGCCCTTCACCCGCACAGCGCTACCCACTGGATCGAGCCGCCCAAACAGCTCCCGCTGCAAGGTGGCCCCCATGATGCACACCGCCCCACCGGCCCGCTCCTCCGCCTCACTGAAGAGCCGACCCGATGCCAACTGCCAGTTGCCGGTGACAAACCAGGCGGAGGTGGTGCCCGTCAGAGTGGTGGACCAGTTTTTTGATCCATTGACCACCGAACCACTGCGCCCCACCGTGGGCGCCACCGCCTTGAGGCCGTTGATCTGCGAGGCGATGGCCTCGACATCGGCCAACTTGAAGTTGGGCGCCCCGGCACTATCCCGCCCGGGACCGAGCCGCTGACCAGGGCGGACGATGAGCAGGTTGCTGCCCAGGCTGGAGATCTGATCGGCCACCGCTTGGGTGGCCCCGTTGCCCAGGGTGACCATGGTGATCACCGCCGAGACGCCGATCACCACCCCCAGCACGGTGAGAAAGGAGCGCAGCAGATTGCGCCGGATAGAACGCAGCGCCAGGATGATGGTATTCCACCACATTAGCTCACCCCCTCCGAGCGCTCGTCACTCGCCACCCGACCATCCACAAAGTGCACCACCCGCTGGGCGTAGACCGCCATCTCTGACTCATGGGTCACCATCAATACGGTGATCCCCTGTTCGCGGTTCAAGGTGGCAATCAGCTCCATGATCTCGTGGCTGCGTTGGGTGTCGAGGTTGCCGGTGGGCTCATCGGCCAGTAGCACCATCGGCTGCGAGACCAAGGCGCGGGCGATGGCCACCCGCTGCTGCTGACCGCCGGATAGTTCACCGGGGGTGTGCCCCTCCCAACCGGAGAGGCCCACCGCTGCGAGCGCCTCCCGCGCCGCTTGACGGCGCGGCCGGGTGGCCACCCCGCGGTAGAGGAGCGGCAGCTCCACATTCTCTTGGGCCGAGGTGCGGGCCAGCAGATTGAACCCCTGGAAGACAAAACCGAGGAAGTAGCGCCGCAACAGCGCCCGTTGATCGCGATCCATCTGCTCCACGTGGGCACCGCGGAATAGGTAGGCACCGCTGCTGGGGGTATCGAGGCAACCGATGATATTCATCGCCGTCGATTTGCCCGATCCACTGGGCCCCATGATGGCCACAAACTCCCCTTTAGCGATGGCCAGATCGACCCCGCGCAGCGCCTGAAAGGCGGCGGCGCCAGTGCCATAGCTGCGGGTCACCCCTTGCAGCGAGATGAGGGGCGGCGTGCTCATTTGCCAACCGTTTCGGCATCGACGATCACCGCCTCGCCCGCCGCCAGCTCACCGGCCAGGATCTCAGTCACCCGGCCGTTACTCACCCCTAGCGTTACCGATACGGCCACCGCCTCCCCCTGGCGCAAGACGTAGATCTGCGGCTCCCCAGTACCCCCATTGCCGCGACTGTGGTTGCGATTGGCCGGCTGTGGCGGCCGCGGTAGCAGGCGGGAGACAAAGCTAGTGGAGCCGCTGTTGGCGGCGGCCTGTTGGGGCGGGCTGAAGCGCAAGGCGGCGTTGGGCACCACCAGCGCCCGCTCTCGCTGGGCGGTGACGATCTCAGCGGTAGCGGTCATGCCCGGGCGCAGGGAGAGGTCATCATTGGCCACGCGCAACAAGGTCTTATAGGAGACCACCCCATCCTTGGTTTGGGAGCCGAAGCTCACCCGGGTCACCACCGCCGGGTAGTGGCGGTTTGGCCAGGCATCGACGGTGAAGGTGGCCTGCTGACCGGCCATCACCTGACCGACATCGGCCTCATCGACATCCACCTGTAGCTCCATCTGCGCCAGGTCCTCCGCCAGGGTGAAGAGCACCGGCGCCTGTAGCGAGGCGGCCACCGTCTGCCCTGGTTCCACCTCCCGCGACAGCACTACACCGTCGATGGGCGAGCGGATAGAGGCCTTGTCGAGATTGGTCTGCTGAGAGCGCAGGGCCGCCTGGGCCTGGGTAACGGCGGCATGGGCACTCGCCTCGTTGGCGATGGCCCGCTTCAGGCTCGCCTCGGCGGTGTCGAGATCGGCACGCGAGGAGAGTTCTGCCATCTGCCGCAACCGTTTTAGATTGGCGCGCGCCTCCACCACCGTTGCCTGCATCTGCGCCACCGTCGCCTCCGCGGCGGCCACCGTTGCCTCCCCTTGGGCCACCTGGTCCTGTAGGCGAGCGGTATCGAGCCGGGCCAGCTCCTGGCCCTGGGTCACCTGGTCGTTGTCATCCACTAGGACCCGCTCGACCAGACCGGAGAGTTCGCTCCCCACCTCGACTTGGTTGGTGGGCTGCAAATTGCCCGTGGCGGAGACGGTGACCAACAGCGGCCCTTCCGTCGCCGGTTCGGTCAGGTAGCGCGTGGTGCCCCGCTCACCCCCAGTGCGCAGATAGAGCCAGCTGGCGCCTATCCCCACCACCAACAGCAGCCAGAAGAGGAGACGCACCCGGCGCCGCCACGGCGAGGGACGGGTATGGAGGATCGAGTCGAGGGGATCGGTATCTGGGCTCATGGGATCTTAAGTCCGCGGCAGAAGGGATGAGGGGCGCAGGCGATCAGATCGCCCCCATAGTTCGAGGGGAGGTGGCGCCATGGTACTGCTCTGTTAAACGCAGTGGACGCCCGAGATCCTGCGTTTAACCCAGATTTACCTCCGCAGCGCTTAGCTATTCTGGATTAGGCCAGGGGTGCGCCCCTCCAGGAAGCGCATCAACGACGCCAAATCGGCAGCGACCTGGCGGTCGATCTGCTCGGGGATAAACTGGAGGGCCAGCAGGCAGGTCGGTAGCTTAGGATCGTCCGCCTCCAGTCGCACCCCTTGGGCAGGGAGCTGCTGCACCGTCCAGCGCCGCCCGCTCGCCTCATCGCCCATGGCAATGGAGAGTAGGAAGTGACCATAGAGCGCCACCTGTGGCCCGTAGGCGACCCGCACCAAGGCACCGGAACTACTGAGATCGATGAGATCGGCGGCATACGCCTGCTGATCGGCACAACTTAATGTTGCATTGTGACCGGGCAGGGCGGCAAAACGTTCACTCCTGCGCTTCATCGCCGTGCTCCAGGAGGCGCGGATCTTGCGTTCGAAATCGACGGCGGTGAAGGGCTTAATGATGTACTGCGTCACCCCCAATTGGAGTGCCGTAATAATGAAGTCGCGCTGGTTATTGGTGGTGGCCATGATGAAGGGGGTATCTCGATACCTGGGGTGCCTGCGCACATGGAGCAGCAGCTCATCCCCACTCACCTCGGGCATGTTCCAGTCCGAAATGATGATATCGACCTCCTCCCGCTCCAGCAGCGCGATGGCCTCACGGCCATCGGCAGCGGTGTAGACCCTATCGGCCCCGAGCTTACTGCGAATGACATTGGCCATGAGCCGACGCGCCATGGCCGAGTCATCTACCACCAGAAATCTCACAGTTCTCATGCGCTGGGGCCGGTCTACCCAAACGGTGCACATCGCCCGCTGGGATTGGGCGATCACTCCCCGGAATATGCCAATGCCTTAGCGCATTAGCAACTGCTCAATTAGCCGCCAACGGCGTCGAATTGGATCTAAATGAGCCACATATATTAAGTTTCACCCGCCTCCCCGCCCCCCGCCTCAGCAGGCCGACGAGCGGGCCCCTCCGCGCAGGAAACGGCAGTGGATACCCCCCAGAGGCGGTCCCCCCCCAGTCTCAAGCCAACCCCTACCGCACCGCCCCACCCCCTTCCCACTAGCGGAAGCAAGGCTCCTATAATCAGCTAGATGCCCCCGCCGCCCAGGGGCGTTTAAGCACGCCACACCAAGACCGCTTGCAAACAGTGGCACTCAGCCCGTTGGAGACCTATTTAAAGAGGGGGGTTACGAACATTCATGGGCGGACCCCCAGCTATCCGCTGATCCCCTAAGCACTGCCTCTAGCGCACAGCGTGATGAGGGTAAGGGTAGAAACTCCCCCAAGGGTGGTGACCACCGTTGAGGCGAACGCAATGCCACTCCATGTTGGCCTACCCAGCCATACCCAACCGGAGCAGGATGCTGAATCAACGATGCTGCCCTATCCCCGGCAGCCATCTGTCGAGGTCTGTGACCTTGGCGCGAGGAGTCAAAGCGATGACCCACTTTTCGTTGCATAAACAGGTCCTGGATACACTCCCCGATGGGGTCACCATCCAAGACAAAGATTTCAACATCATCTATCAGAACCACGCCATGACCCAGGCCTTTGGGAGCCAGGCCGGGACCAAGTGCTACACCACTTACGAGGGTCGGGAGCGGATCTGTGAGGGGTGCGGCATCCTCAAGGCGTTCGAGACCGGCCACCCCACCACGGTTCACCGCACCGCCCTCACCGAGGATGGGAAGGTGACCCATTGGGAGAACTCCTGTTTTCCCCTGTTCGATGAGGCGGGCAACATGATCGCCGGGGTTGAGGTGTGCCGCGATGTCACCCATCGCGTCGCCCTGGCGGAGGAGGTCAGGGTCCGGAGTATCGAGTTGGGCCAGCTCAACGACCAACTCAAGCGCAAGACAGCCGAACTGGAAAATGCCTATGAAGAGCTGAAGATGGCCCACTCGCGGATGTTGCAGCAGGAGAAGCTGGCCTCCATCGGCCAACTGGCGGCGGGGGTAGCCCACGAGATCAACAACCCCTTGGCATTTGTCATCAGCAATCTATGCACCCTGAGCGAGTATGCCAAGAAGGTGTTGTCTTTCCTCCACGCCCAGGAGGAGACCATTCGCAGTAGCTCCGTCGCCTCCTCCGCCACGGCGACCGATCTATTGGTCCAGATAGAGAGGCAACGCCAACTCTCCGGCATCGACTATATCCTGGGGGACATCGAGCAGATCATCGCCGAATCACTGGATGGCGGTGATCGCATGAAACAGATCGTCCAAAACCTGCGCAACTTTGCCCGGCTAGATGAGTGTGAACTCAAGATGTCTAACCTCAATCAGGGCCTGGAGAGCACGCTGAAGATCGTCTGGAATGAGCTGCAACCCAAGGCCACTATCACCACCCACTATGGCGACCTCCCCGAGACCCTCTGTAACACAGGACAGCTCAATCTGGTCTTTATGAATCTGCTGCTCAATGCGGCCCAGGCCATTGAGCAGCAAGGGCGCATCGAGATCAAAACCGAGCGCGAGGGGGAGCATATTGTCATTGAGGTGACCGACACCGGCTGTGGCATTCCGGCCGAGATCATCCATCGAATCTTCGAACCGTTCTTCACCACAAAAGATGTCAACGCAGGGACTGGACTGGGGCTCTCCATCGCCTTTGATATTGTCCATAAACATGGGGGTGAGATCCTGGTCCAGAGCCGACCCGGGGAGGGTTCCACCTTCCGTATCCGCCTACCGATCCGCACCGAACACTAAGCCGCTCCCGCCGCTCGCAAGCCGCCCAGTGAGTGGCTAAGGGGAGAGGTCGCGCCCCCCATCCCCTGACCGGCGGGGACGCAGATGCGCAATATCGGTCAAGCCTCCGCTGTGTGGATTCGCTAGGCTCGCCAACGCCAAGGAGAGATCCCATTGACCGCTCGCACCCCCCCATGCCACGACCGCCTCCGGCAGGTGCTCGCTTACATTGATCGCCATCTGGAGACCCGGCTCTCTGTGGCGCAGTTGAGCGAGCGGGCCAGCCTCTCGAAGTACCACTTCCACCGGCAGTTTGCCGGTTACTTTGGGATCGGGGTCTATCGCTACATCCAGCTGTGCCGCCTGCAACGGGCCGCCTATCGGCTCGCCTTTCGCCACCAATCGGTCATCGAGATCGCCTTGGAGAGTGGTTACCAAGGGCCCGCCGCGTTCGCCCGTGCCTTCAAACGGCAGGTCGGCCAGACCCCACTGGAGTTCCGTCAACGACCGCAGTGGGCCGCGTGGTCAGCCATCTACCGGCCGCTGCAACAACTGAGGAGAGTCCACATGAACCCAACCCCCAGGGGCGACCAAGTGACGATTGTCCACTTCCCTGAGACCCACCTGGCGGTGCTAGAACACCATGGCGCCCCCCAGCAACTCGGCGACACGATCCGCCGCTTCATCGCGTGGCGTAAGCAGCACCAGCTCTCCCCCAAGGTCAGTGCCACCTTCAACATCCTTTATAACGACCCCGAACAGGTAGCGGCGGCGCAGTACCGCCTCGATCTCGGGGTGGCCACCCCCTACCACCCCACGGCTGACGACAACGGCATGGTCAGCAAGACCCTGCCCGGCGGTCGCTGCGCCCGCCTGCGCCATAGCGGCGCCGACACCACCCTGCGCGACAGCATCCGCTATCTCTACACCGAGTGGCTGCCACACAGCGGCGAGGGCCTCCGCGACTTCCCCATCTTTTTGCAACGTATCCACTTTTTCCCAGATGTCGCCGAGAGCGCGGCGGTCACCGATATCTACCTGCCTCTGGATGGTTGAGCCCCAACCAGCGGACAGAGGCCCCCACGGGGCCTCCCCCCACCCACACCACAGCTGACCCGCTGCAACGGGGCGCAGGGCAGCCCCCTATCCACCACGCCCACCCCAAACGACAGATGCCGTTCGCCGCGCCAACGAGTATGATGGGCGTTAAGGATCCTGTTACAAGTTCGGATTTATCTTTACTAATTTGAGAGGGGATGGGCGGAGCCTCCCCGCACTCCGAGCTTCCAACCCGTTTGAGGCCTTCGGTTGAGCCGTCTCTCTGCCCTACTTGGCATGTTCTCCGTCATCACCCACCCCCTCACGCTCTCCGCTGCCCCCATGCTGGAGTCCGATGGCGTCGTCGCCACCTCGGTGGGCAGCGCCTGGATCACCCCCATCGGTGGCCTATTTGCCCTGCTCGGGGCGGCCGCACTGCTGTTTCACCTACTGCGCAGCGGCCGCACCCAGCTCCAGCTGGAGCGAGAGCGGCAGGCGCTGCAACAGCAGCTGCAACTCTGCCAAGGCCGCCTCGACACCCTGCTGACCCTACTCCCCGAGGGGGTGGTGATACACGACCAGACCGGCCGCATCACCGCCTGTAACCCCGCGGCGGAGCGGATCCTGGCCCTCCCCCAGGCCGAGATGGTGGCCGATCCCAGCGGTGGCATGGGCTGGCCACTGCTCGATGCCGAGGGTGGGCGGTTGGCCCCCAGCGCCCACCCGGCGGCCGTCACCCAGAGTAGTGGCGAGCCGCTCCGCAACCTGATCCTCGGCCTCCAACGGGACAACAGCCCGCCCCGTTGGCTCGCCATCCATAGCCAGCCGTTGCCCGCCCCCCTCGGCGGTTTTCTCCTGACCTATACCGATATCACGGAACGGCGCAAAGCCGAGGCGGCACGCCGGGCCCAGGAGGTGGACTACCGCGAGCTGGTGGAGGGGGCCAATAACATCATCATCCGCTGGGACGCCGATGGCACCCTGCGCTACATCAACGAGTTTGGCCGCCACTTCTTTGGCTATGAGCCAGGCGAGCTAGAGGGACACAATGTCCTCGGTACCATCGTCCCGACCGACGGTGAACAGACCGACCTAGCGGCGATGATTGAAGAGATCGCCAGCCACCCCGAGCAATTCGAGCGCAATGAGAACGAAAACATGCGCAAGGATGGCAGTCGGGTCTTCATCAGCTGGACCAATCGCCCCCTCCTCGACCACGAGGGACGCTGCATCGAACTGCTCAGCATCGGGGCCGATGTCAGTGACCGCCACCAGGCAGAGCTGGAGCTGAAGCGCTCCAATGCCGATCTGGAGCAGTTTGCCTACGCCATCTCCCACGACCTGCGCCAACCACTGCGCATGGTCACCAGCTATATGCAGCTGCTGGAGCGGGCGCTGGCCGGTCAGTTGGAGGAGGAGACCCGACAGTTCCTGCACTTCGCCAGCGACGGCGCCAAGCGCATGGACCTGATGCTCACCTCGCTGCTCGAATACTCCCGCGTCGGCCGCAAGACGGAACCGCTGGCCCTACTGGAGAGCCGGGAGACACTGGAGGAGGCGCTCGCCTTCCTGCAACCCACCATTGCCGAGACCAAGGCCGAGATCCAGGTGAGCGGGTTATGGCCCAAACTCACCGCCAGCCGCGACGAGCTGACCCGGCTATTCCAGAATCTGGTGGGTAACGCCCTCAAATATCAGCCCCAAGACCACACCCCATTCATCCAGATCAGCGCCGAGTGGGCCGGGCGGGAGTGGCTCTTTTCGGTCGCCGACAACGGCATCGGCATCAATCCGGCCCAGGTGGATCGCCTGTTCCAGGTCTTCTCCCGCCTCCAGGCCCGCAGCCGCTACGAGGGCAGCGGGGTGGGCCTGGCACTATGCCGCAAGATCGTCGAACACCACGGTGGCCGGATCTGGGTGGAGTCGATGGGCGAAGGCCAGGGGACGGTATTCCGCTTCACCCTACCGGCCCAGGAGCGCCCCACCCCTCCCGCCGCCGCGCCGAGGAGCGCCCCATGAGATATCTCAAGCGGCTCCCGCTCATCGCCCTACTGCTCGTTGTCGCACCAATGGCGCAGGCCGCGCCGGTGCTCTCCTTTGGTATCGTGCCGCAGCAGGCAGCCACCCGCCTGGCACGGGAGTGGGGGCCGCTACTGGCGGAGGTGGGCCGGCGCGCCGGGGTGGCACTGCGCTTCAGTACCGCCCCCGACATCCCCACCTTTGAGCGCAGGCTGGCACAGGGCGAGTATGACTTCGCCTACATGAATCCCTACCACTACACCGTCTTCCACAGCGGTGTCGGTTATACCGCCTTCGCCCATGAGCGGGGGCGCTCGCTGGTGGGGATCATCGTAGTGGCCAAAGATAGCCCCTACCGGCAGCTGACCGACCTCAAGGGACAGACGGTGGTCTTTCCCGCCCCGGCCGCCTTTGCCGCCTCCATCCTCACCCAGGCAGAGTTTGCCCGCCAAGGGCTCACCATCGACTCCAAATATGTGATCTCCCACGACTCCGCCTATCGCGCCGTCGCCGCTGGCCTCTATCAGGCGGGCGGTGGCATCGGCCGCACCCTGGAGGCGGCACCACCGGAGATCCGTGCGCAGCTGCGGGTGCTCACCCAGACCGCCAGCTACACCCCCCACCCCTTCACCGCCCACCCTCGGGTGGCCGCCGAGGTCGTCACACGGGTAGCGGCGGCGCTGGTCTCTCTGGCGGACGATGAGGCGGGCCGCCAACTGTTGGCGCCGCTGTCGTTCGCCGCCATCGAACCGGCCACCGATGCCGAGTGGGACGACGTGCGCAGCCTGGGCATTGATCGGCTGCAACAGTTCGCCGCCCCACGGCCCTAATACCATGCGCTTTCGCACCAAGACCATCCTCGGCGTAGCGCTCATCCAGGCGCTGCTGCTGCCTCTGGTGGTGATGAGCGCCCTGCACAACCTGCGGCAGGCCAATGAGGAGGAGCTGGAGCAGCAGGTGCAGCTGGCCGGGCGGCTCATTGCCGCCAGTGCCCGAGATGCGGTGATCAGCGAGGACCTCGCCACCCTCGACGGCATCGTCGCCGAGGTCATGGCGGCCCACCAGTTCGACTACCTGCGCATCCTCGACAGTAGCGGCCGCACCCTGGCCGCCGCCGGCCACCCGCCCGCCGGTCCGTTCCACACGGACCAACGGGTGGCGGAGGTCACCGATGGCTCGCTCGATTGGGAGGAGGCGATCAACGTCGCCGGTCTCCCCTATGGCCGACTCCAACTGGGGCTCTCCACCCGCCGCCTTGAACAGGCGTTGGCAGAGGCGTGGCGCTGGGCGCTGGGACTACTGGCCATGGAGATGGGGCTGGTGGCCCTCTTCTCCTGGCTGTTGGGTAGCCACCTGGTGCGCCAACTCATCGCCCTGCGCGACGCCAGCCTCCGCTTCGCCAGCGGCGAGCTGGACCACCGGGTCGCTGAGCTGGGTAACGACGAGCTGGCAGAGACCGCCCGTGCCTTCAACACCATGGCGCGGCAGCTGGGTGAGAGCCACCGCCAGCTCTCCAGCGAAGTGAGCCAGCGCCAGGAGGCCCAGGAGGCGCTGGCCCGCGCCAATGCCGATCTACGCCGCTTCGCCGAGATCTCGGCCCACCATCTCCAGGAGCCGACCCGTCGCCTCACTAGCTTTGCCCAACGGCTGCACAGCCGCTTGGCCGGGCGCCTGGAGGATGAGGAGGCCAACCTCTCGCTGGAATTTATTGTGCAGGGGGCCAATCGGCTGCGGGCCTTGGTGCGTGATGTACAACTCTATCTAGCGGCCAGCGAGCCGCGGGGGGAGCCCGCCAGTCTTAACCCCGATGGGGTGGTGCAGGGGGTATTGGAGCGGTTGGCCCCGCAGATCCGTAGCAGCGGGGCGCAGATCGATCTGGCCTCACTGCCACCGCTCCCCATCGATCCGCCCCGCCTCACCGATCTACTCCTGGCACTGTTCGACAACGCCCTGCGCTACCGCCAGCCAGAGCGCCCACTACGCATCGCCCTCAGCGTGGGCGAAGGGGGCGCGGGCCGCCTCCAGCTGCAACTCTGCGACAACGGCCATGGGATCCCCGCCGAGTACCGCGAGCGGGTGTTCCGCGTCTTCGAGCGGCTCCAACCCGGCGGTCCTGACGCCGGCACCGGCCTTGGGCTCGCCTTGGCGCGGCGCATCGTTGAGAGCTGCGGCGGCAGCATCCATTTGACAGAGAGTAGCGGTGGGGGCACCACCGTCGTGATTGATCTACCCAACAGGACCCATACGTGACTCAAAAACAACCCAAGCCGTTCATCGTGTTGCTGGTGGAGGATGAACCGGCCGACGCCCATTTGGTGCGGGTAGCGCTGCGCGAGAATCGCATTCTGTGCGATGTACACCACGTCATAGATGGGGTGGAGGCGCTGGAGTTTCTGCGCCACCAAGGTCCGTTCTCCGGCTCACCGCGTCCCGATCTCATCCTGCTCGATCTCAACATGCCGCGGATGGATGGCCGAGAGTTTCTCAGCGAGGCCAAGGCCGATCCGGCCCTCCACGAGATCCCGGTGGTGGTGCTCACCACCTCCGATGTCGAACGGGATGTGGTCGCCTCTTACCAGCTGGGCGCTGCCGGCTATATCACCAAGCCGGTGGATGTGGAGCAATTTGTCGAGGCGATCCGCCAGGTCCAGTCCTACTGGTTCGTGCTGGTACGCCTGCCGGAAGCGGGCTGATGTCGCTGCCTGACGCCCTACACATCCTCCTGGTGGAGGACGAACCGGGCGATGCACTGCTGGTGCAGCACACCTTGCGCGCCGCCAGCGGCGGCCACTGCAATGTGACCTGGGCCGGCTCGCTGGCGGAGGCGCGGGAGCGCCTGGCGGAGCAGCCGATGGATCTCATCCTATTGGATCTCTCGCTGCCCGACTCGGCCGGCCTGGCCACGGTCACAGCGGCCCGCAACGCGGCGCGCGACACCCCGGTGGTGGTGCTCACCGGCCACGACGACCCAGAGTTTGCCCTGAAGGTGCTGGAGGCGGGGGCCCAGGACTATCTGGTCAAGGGGGGATTCGATGGCGACGCCCTGATGCGCGCCATGCGCCACGCCCGGGTACGGGCCCAGTTGGAGGCGCGCCTCACCCAGTCACAACAGCGGCTTGAGCTGGCCCTGGCCGGGGCCGACCTCGGGCTCTGGGATTGGCACCTGCCGAGCGGCGAGATCACCATCAATGCCCGCACCGTAGAGATGCTGGGCTACCCCCTGGCAGAGTTCGACTCCACGGCCGACCACTGGCAGGGCCTGGTCCACCCCGACGACCTGACCGCCCGGCAGGACGCCCGCACCGCCCATCTCCAGGGTGAGCAGCCGTTCTATGAGGCGGAGTACCGCCTGCACCACCGCACCGGCAGCTGGATCTGGGTGTTTGATCGCGGCCGGGTGGTAGAGCGGGATCCCTACGGCGCACCGCTGCGCATGGTGGGCACCCTGCTCGATATTACCGAACGACGCAGTGCCGAGCAGGCGCTCAAGGAGAGCGAGACCAAGTTTCGCTCCTACGTGGAGAGCGCCCCCATCGCGGTGTTAGTGACCGATGCCGATGGCCACTACCAGGAGGTCAATTCGGCGGCGGTGGCCCTCCTCGGCTATAGCCGCGAGCAGCTCCTGGCCCTCACCTTCGACGACATCGTGCCGGACCGGGGCCGGTTGGCGGCCCGGAGCTACTTTCAGCGGGTCAAGGAGGAGGGGCGGGCCGACGGCGAATATCAGCTACAACGCAGCGATGGCGCCCTCTTTTGGGCCGCCATCCACGCCGTGCGCCTCTCCGATGGACGGCTGATGGCCTTCAAGCAGGATGTCAGCGAGCGGCGCCGCGCCGACCAGGAGCTGCGCATCGCCGCCACCGCCTTTGAATCGCAGGAGGGGATGTTGGTGACCGATCTCCACGGCGCCATCCTGCGGGTCAATCGCGCCTTCTGCGAACTGACCGGCTATCAGCCCCACGAGGTGATTGGCCACACCCCGGCCATCCTCAACTCCGGTCGCCAGCCCCCCAGCTTCTACACCGAGATGTGGCGTCAACTGGAGCGGGATGGCTACTGGCAGGGGGAGATCTGGAACCGGCGCAAAAATGGCGATATCTACCCTGAATGGCTCACCATCACCGCGGTGACTGGGCCAGAGGGTGGTGTGACCCACTATGTCGGGGCCTTCTCCGATATCACCGATCGCAAAGAGGCGGAGGAGCGGATCCGCAGCCTCGCCTTCTATGACCCCCTCACCGGCCTACCCAACCGGCGGCTGCTCCATGACCGCCTGCGCCAGGCGCTCGCCTCCAGCAGTCGCAACAGCCGCCACGGGGCGTTGATGTTTCTCGATCTGGACCACTTCAAGACCCTCAACGACACCCGCGGTCACGATGTCGGTGACCAGCTGCTGGTGGAGGTGGCGCGACGCATCGCCTCCTGTCTGCGGGAGCGGGACACGGTGGCCCGTATGGGGGGCGACGAGTTTGTGGTGATGCTGGAGGATCTCCACAGCGAACCGGCGGTGGCGGCCGCCCAGGCGGAGGGGGTGGCGGAGAAGATCCAGCAGGCGCTGGCCGAACCCTACCGCTTCAATCTGCCCGCCGACCGCCAGGATGAGCCGTTAGAGGAGGAGTACCACTGCACCTCCAGCGTTGGCCTCAGCCTCTTCATGGAGAACAGCGACAACCTGGATGAGCTGCTGAAACGCTCCGATGTGGCGATGTACCAGGCCAAGGCGGCCGGTCGCAACACGGTGCGCTTTTTCGATCCGCGGATGCAGGCGGCGCTGGAGGCACGGGCGGCCACCGAGGCGGAGTTGCGCCGCGCCGCCGATCGCAATGAACTGCGACTCCACTATCAGGTGCAGGTGGATGCCAACCACCGGGTGGTCGGGGCCGAGGCGCTGCTGCGTTGGGCCCACCCCAGCCGCGGCCTGGTGCAGCCCAATGACCTCATCCCCCTGGCGGAGGAGACCGGGCTCATCATCCCCATCGGCCTCTGGGTACTGCGCAGCGCCTGTGAACAGCTGCGGCGCTGGCAGGGGCACCCCGCCACCCGCCAACTCACCCTGGCGGTCAATGTCAGCCCGCGCCAGTTCCGCCAGGCCGACTTTGTCCAGCAGGTGCGCACCCTATTAGAGGAGAGCGGTACCGATCCCTCCCGCCTCAAACTGGAGCTGACCGAGAGTCTGGTGCTGCATGACATCGACGACACCATCGGCAAGATGCGCCAGCTGCGGGGGATCGGCGTCAACTTCTCCATGGATGACTTCGGGACCGGCTACTCCTCCCTCTCCTACCTACGGCAGCTCCCCCTGGACCAGCTAAAGATCGACCGCTCTTTTGTGCGCGATCTGAACAGTGACCCCAACGACGCCGCCATCGTCCAGACCATCATCAGCATGGGCCACATCCTCGGCCTCACGGTGGTGGCAGAGGGGGTGGAGACCGCCGCCCAGCAGCAGTTCCTGGTACGCAACGGCTGCCAGATCTTCCAAGGCTTCCTGTTTGGTGAACCGCAGCCGATAGAGCGATTTGAACAGACGGCCCTGCGCCAAGGGGCCCTCCCCTACACCTCCCACTGATCCCGGGTTTGCCGGTTATGCACAGCAGCTATGGTGCTGACAAGGGGTTGACAACAGCGGCCACGGCGTGCCTGAAAGGGGTGCGCTAAGCGTGTAACTAATTGATTCTTCGTGGAACTCCCCAACAGGTCAAAATTTGACCAATTTAAGTCAGCCCCATGCGGTGTGCGGCTCCCCGCCTCTTGCCCCAAAAGGACTCACAGAGTTATCCACAGTCTCTGGGGAAAACCTTATGGCCACTGGCGGGGGGCAAGCTACGGCCCAAAGATGAGCGAGTGGGGTCAACCCACCTCGATTTGGCTCACCCCTCCCCGCCCCTCCGCCCCCATTTGAGCGCCACGTAGGCGGGGAGGGGAAGGAGCGGCTCATCCAGTAGCGCTGGACCGAGCGCCGCGCTCAGCTGGTCGCAGGCAAGGGCCGGGGTCGGCGCCGGAGGCGGGCGCACCGTGCCCCCATCGGTCTGCACTATCTGATAGATCTGGGCCGCCCCCGGCAGGGGGATCTCACCGGTGACCTCGCCGCCCTGGAGAACGATTAGAGAACCCGCGCCGTGGAACCGCTCCTGCCGGGTGCCCCGTACCGAGTTACCCACCAGCAGCTCCCCCTCCGGATCACCGGCTACCCCCCGCACGATCCCCTGCCGGCGGGCGAACCACGGCTCGTCCAGCGCCTCCCCCGCCAGCATCACCCGCCCACTGTAGGGGGGACCGGGGGCGTGCTCACCGAAGGTGTCGCAGAACAGCAGGCCACGGCGGGTGAGAAAGGCGTCGTGGACCCCGATCCGCGGATACCCATGGCAGCGGACCCGCCCCCCCGCCAACAGACCGATGAGCGACCGCTCGCCGGCCCGATTGGCCACAAACAGCACCCCGCCGGGGAGGGCGGTGACACTGTTGAGGTGGTTGACGTTGTAGTAGAGCGGGGTCCCAAAACGGTCGTAGAAGGGTGGGATCTCCAGCGGTTGCGCCGCGCCCTGGGGATCCAGGCGTAAGAGGGTGTTGCGACCCGTATTGGCCACCCACAACCCCTCCTCCGCCAGGGAGAGGGCGTGGATGCGATCACTCAGATCGGTGGCCTGCTGGGTGTAGAGCCGCTCCATGGCAAGCGCCCCCCGTCCCGCCCGCAGGGCATCGTAGCGACAGCGCACCACCACGGAGGAGAGGCCGATGGCAACCGCCAGGTAGAGGTGGGGGGGCGCCAGGGCGATACCGTAGATTTTATGGCGCAACAGCCGCCGAATGACCCCCTCGGCCAGGAGATAGAGCCCGCCGCTGGAGGTGACCAGATAGTCGCGCTGAAGTGCCCGCCCCAAGGGGGCCACCACCACCGGCCGCGGCCGACTGGTGGGCAGACGGTGCAGGGCCCAAGCCGTTGTGGCAGTGGTGTAGAGCGATCGCAACCAGCGGGCGCCGGGGCGCGGCGCCACTACCTCTCCCCCTCTGGCGGGAGAGCGGCCTCCGCTAGCGGGCCAGGGCGTAGGGCAACGGTGAGCGGCTCCACTCCGCTATGGCTGGCCGAGCGCGCAACAATGAGGCCATCCACCGAGTAGCTCTCTTCCGTATCAGCGCTGGCGAGGAGGGTAAAGTGGCGCTCCTGCAGAAACTCCAGGCAGGCGCGGTGGAGGGCGGTGGAGTGGGTGGAGATAAAGAGGTAGCCCACCCGACCGGCCGCCAGACTCTCCGTGGCCCCCTGCAACATCTCCAGCTCAGCCCCCTGGATGTCGGCGTGGAGGATATGCAGGAATGGGATGGCGTAGCGCTGGCAGAGCTGGTCCACCGTGAGGATGGGGATCCCCCGCTCCCCCACCCCGCTACGACCACCGATCCAGCCGCGGAGGAAGGTGCCATGGAGCCGGTTACGGGCAAAGTTGCGCCGGCCGACCGCCAGATTGGCCAGGCGCGGCTCCACCAGCACCGCCCGCCCCGCCCGGGCATGGGTCAGAAACCACATGGAGTAGAAGCCCCAGTAGGCCCCCAGCTCCAGCATGGTGGCATCCTGCGGTAGGGTCTCCAGCACCTGGGCAAAGACCCGCTCCTCCTGCGGCTCATGCACCCCTCGATTCTGGCGCAGCAGCTGCGCCATGCCCCGCCCGTAGTAACCGAGCCGCAACACCTGGAGGCCGTTGTGCATGGTGATCCAGCGGCCCCGGGCCTGGCCGGCCGCCGCCACCCGGGGGATGGCAGCATTATCGGGACAGCTGGTAGCGATCTGGCTGCGCCGCTCCCAAACCGGGTCCGGCGGCGCTGCCCGATGGCGCCAGCTGGCGATAGTGGAGAGCGTGATCCACCCCCTCACCCGCTCACTGAGATCGAGTAGGCGCCAGCGCAGCCATCGGTTCAACGACATCGGCGCGGGTACTCAGCGACGGCGCTGGGGGCAGAGGCTGGCATAGTCCTGCTCCAGACGATCGGTGGCAATAATGTTCCAGCAGGTCACCGCCAGGATCTGGTAGCCGTGCTCCAGCAGGTAGGGCTGGGCGGCGAGATTGATGGTGGCAGCGGTGTTGTATTCGAGCACGATGAGGCGTGGTCGATGCCGTGTCAGATCCAGCCCCTCCAGCACCTCCAACTCCGTCCCCTCGGTATCGATGCTGATGAGATCAATGGGCTCGTGCAGCCCCAGCTCCTCCAGCAGCCCAGCCAGGCGCCGCACCGCCACCTCCAGTGTGCCGGTGTGGCGCGCCGCACTGTGGGTCAGTGAGCTGTGGACCGAGTGGTGGCCAAGGTGGAAAGAGGCCGTGCCGTCGTAGTGGGCCGCCGCTGCCGCCACCACCACATCGCGGGGGCGCACCGCCTTGAACTTGGGGAGGAGCGCCGGATTGGGCTCCAGGCAGAGGCCGTGCCACCCCCGCTGATAGAGGCGGTAGGTGTTGCTGTAGTCAATGGGGTGGTGGGCCCCAACATCGATATAGAAACCTGATCGCTGCCCGCCCAACACCGAGAGAATGATCGCCTCCTCCGCCCCCTGGGAGTGGTAACGGGCGAGGAGTCGTTTGGCGCGCCAACGGATGCGATTCAACATGCCGCGCATGGTTGCCTGTTTTCGCGGGAACTGCAAATCGGCCGACCCGCTCGCCCCATCACAGCTCCCAATAGCCCCGCACCCGCTCCCACTCCGCGCTAGTGGTGGCAGGCGGCAGTAGCTCATAGTGGCTCTGGCCGATGAGGGCGGCGGCGCGGGGAAAATTACTGGGTCCCGCGACGATGTGGGGGCAGCGCGCCAGCAGCAGCAGCTCGCAGAGCGCCTGTTGCAGGTCACGGCGCCC
The DNA here is from genome assembly GCA_003251535.1 of Chromatiales bacterium. Lineage (GTDB taxonomy): Bacteria > Pseudomonadota > Gammaproteobacteria > Thiohalomonadales > Thiohalomonadaceae > SZUA-493. The sequence goes on from QKFD01000073.1 coordinate 112,507, forward strand.
GTTCCGGGAGTAGCCCACCCACCAGTGGCGCGGCAGGGTGAGCAGGCGCGGCCCAAAGTGGCGGCGAAACTGACGGACCACCGCGGGGCTATCCGAGGCGAGGAAGATCGCCCGCTCGCCATGGCGCTCCAAGGCAGAGAAGTAGCGCTCCAGATCGATCATGCGCGTGCGGTGGACCGCCGATTGATGGCGCAGCAGATCACCGCGCCGCACCTGTACGCCGATCGCCCCCGCCAACTCGGAGAGGTGGGGGTAGCGCGCTATCCGCTCCGCCACCGCAGGATGGAGGGGGAGCCGCCTAAACTGGTCGGCGCAGGCCCGCTTGACCGCCGCAACATCGAATCCCGGCAGCGTGGCGATGGCCGCTGGGCTGGCACTGCGCAGACAGATGGCATCGAACCGTTCGAGGTCATCGGCTTCCAGCTGGTCCTGGTGGCCGATGAGGCGTAGCGCCGTCAGGCCATCGTGGCGCAGCAGATCTAGGCCGGCGATGCGATGCCCAGTGGTCTCGGAGAGAAACGGCTCTAGCAGCGGGCCCCCAAAGAGCCAGGGCAGCGAACGCCCACTGAGGTCCCAGGTGTTGGGCCAGTGCAGCAGACAGCGGGCCCCGATCTGCTCCGCCAACCCCAAGCTCAGGAGGAGGGTGATGAGCCGCCCCCCCAACCCGTCAAACCGGTTTGCTATGACGAACTTGACCCGCGCCATCCCCCACCGCACCTGTGACTAGCCCCACCCCGGCCAGCGCGGGAGCGCACCGCAGGGTCGGCTAAAAGGTGGGCATCGTAACCCGTGGCCCACGCTGGCCGCCAACCTCGGCTGGGCAGACGCCGCTGGAGGGGGGCTTTAGAGGTAGAGCGGGGCCATCCGCCGCCAGTAGTAGCCCCGATGGGCACGCCCCTCCCAGCGATGGAGGGCGGCATCGATCCCTTTATCACCCAGGATCTGGAGCAGGTGCAGGTTGTTGTGGAGGAAGGGATCGGCCTCGCCGATCACCAGGGTGATGGCCTGTTGACGCAGGGCGCTGAGGCGCCAATCACAGGCGAGTCCCGGGAGGAAGTGGGTGGGGGTGTGGTAGTAGATGTTCTCGTCGTAGTAGCCGTCGAACAGATCCTGGAAACACTCCACCGCCAGGGTGAGGTCGTAGCGACCGGAGAAGGCGCAGATCCGCTGGAACAGGTGGGGGTGGCGCAGGGCGATGTTGACGGCGTGGAACGCCCCGAGGCTAAGACCGTGGGCGATGGTGACGGGGTGGGGATTCTTGCTCGCCATCAACGGCAGTACCTCGTTCAGCAGGTACTCCTCGTACTGGATATGGCAGCGGATCCGATCAGCCGGGTGGCGCCAGAAGCAGTAGAGACTCTCGTGGGCGGCGTTATCGACGCAGAACAGTTGCAGCTCACCCGCCAGGATACGAGGGGCCAGGGCATCCACGATGCGCAGGTCTTCGTACTCGTAGAAGCGACCATCACGGGTGGGGAAGACCAGCACCTTGGCCCCAGCGTGGCCAAATACCAGCAGCTCCATATCGCGTCCCATGCGCGGGGAGTACCAGCAGTGATATTCACGGTTCATCTCGCCGCCCTCGCCGGCCCCAGCCACCTCGCCGCTGCTGTTAGCGGCCGCCAGGCCGGTCAACGGGGTGACCGCCGCGGTGCACTCGGGCAGCCCAGCAGCGCCCAGGGGGCAGGTAGCCGCGACGGTAGCGAGAGGTTCTACGGAACGAAGAATCATAACGTCTCGAAAAAGGGTTTCAACTCCCGTTTCAGCGCCGCATCTTGGGCCGCCCGCGCCGGATAGTCGAAGTGACCGGCATCGAGCAGAAAGAGGGTTTTGGGGCCCGGGAGTCCGTTGTAGATGGCAAACTGCCCCGGCGGGGCCACCACCGGATCAAACAGCGCGCAGGCGAGGTGGAGCGGCTTGCGCAGATACCGTGCCGCAATGGCCGCATCGTAGTAGCTTAGTGTGTCGGCTACGTGACGGTGATCGCGCCAGTAACGGGCCACGGCGTCTCCACTTCCCAAGGTGGGGAGGGTCAGCCGTAACGGCTGATGACCAAAAGTGGGGACATTGAAATGGGCGCGGGTGACCCGCGGCTCCCACGGCAGCGCCAAAGCACCCACCCCCCCGCCAAAGCTGATACCAAGATAGCCGATGTGATCGGCCAGCGCTGGAAAGAGCTGGAGCAGCACCGTCACCGCCAACCAGAGATCATCGACACAGCCCCCCACGAGATAGTGGTGGCGGCTCTCGATGCCGTGCAGCACGTGACGCTCTGGCTGCTGCGGCCAGCGGGCACTGCGGCTGCGTCCCAGGCCGCGAAAACAGGGGAAGAGCAGCACCGCATCGGGAAAGGGGAGATCGAGATCAGGCCCACCCCGCCCCCCATAGCCATGGCCCACCACAAACCCCCGCCGCGGCACACCATGGGGGACCAATACCCAACCGCCGATGACTGCCCCCTCGGTGGAGTGGTAAGTCAGCTCCTTGATGCGCCAAGGGCCATATTCACGGCCACTGGCGATGAGCTGAGGTTGCGGATCCACCAGCGCGGCGCGCTGGTAGCGCTGCTGCCAAAAGTCGCCAAACCCCGCCGGCTCCGGTGGAGGTTCAATCCCCAGCAGCTGCTCCAGATCGTAGCCATAGGTGGGATCAAACGGGTAACCGTGGGAAAAGGCCATCAGGGATATCGCTACTCAGGTAGGGGGTGGAATCGGGGTTGTTCTACAGGGACACGGAGGTTAAACGGGGGCCGCTAGGCCAATACCCTCTGGCGACGGCGGTTATAGGGGTACACGACAGAGCCACAATGCGGACCGGCAACGGTGGTGGCAACCGCCGCTACGCCTCCAAACGGGCACTCACCGCCACCTGGAGCGGCTCTAAACCCGCGGGCAACCAGCGATAGAGCCGCGGCGTAATGGCGTGGTCCGCCGCCTCGAAGTTATTGGCGGCCATGCGCGCCAACGCCCCCACCAGCTTATGGTTGTGGCCCGAGACCGCCACCACCAGATCACGGGCGGGTAGCGCCACCACCGGCTCGATGCACTGGGCCGCCAACGCCTCCCGCACCCGCGGTAGCAGGAGCAGCGAGGCGTCATAGCTACCATCCAGGGTGAGCTGGTAGATCCCTTCGCTCTGGGGAAACTCCACCGGCCCCGGCGGGAGCATGGCATCGAGATTGGCCAAGGCGCGCTCGAATAGCGCCGCCTCTGCCAGCCCCAACCCCTTCTGCTGGATTGGGGTGAGATAAAACATGGAGTTGGGGAGGTCCACCACCAGCGCGGTGATCAACCCGTCGCTCAGAGGGCGGTGGATCGCCTGCGGTCCTGCCCCTTCTGGATCCACGACATCAATAGAACGCACCACCGGCAACAGCGATGGGAGCTGGGCCGCGGTGACCTTAAAATCGAGGTTGTTCACCATCTCCCGCAGGCTGTGGACATAGCCCGCCAGGATCTCCTCCAACTGCCGAGGATGGGAGCGATAGAGGGCGTAGATGTTATCCACCCCTGCCCGCAATGGCTGTTCACTACCGGACAGGGCGACGGTCACCACCCCATCGGCATAGCTCACCTCGGCACCGAGGATCTGGTGTTTAAGTTGATCCGCATAGCGCTCCCCCACCTCATCCATGGAGAGTGGCCGACCGCGCCAGCGCCTTATCCATTGCCACATCTTCCCGCTACCCCTCATCAGAGCCGCCGACCGCCTACCCAGGCGGAGGTAGGGCCAGCCTGCCTAGATCACCGGCGCCTGTCCACCGCTTCTTGGCGGGTTACCACCACCCACGGCCTGCGGCTAACCCATCCCAGCCCAACCAAACCGTGTCAGCAACGGCACCACCTCCGGCGCGACGGGCGCCTCCAACCTCACCAGCGCCCCGGTGTAGGGGTGGGCAAAGCTGAGGGTCCGCGCCATGAGCAGCAGGCGGCGACTGAGGAATTGTTGCTGGTACATGTGGTTGTGGTGGCGGTCACCGTAATTCACGTCGCCGATCACCGGATGGTTGATATCCCGCAGGTGCTTGCGGATCTGGTGGCGACGACCGCTCTCTGGGTGCGCCTCCACCAGGGAGTAGCGGGCGCTGGCGTAGGGCGGCACGGCGATGGGCAGCTCCACCGTAGCCAGGGTCCGGAAGTGGGTCACCGCGGCCTGGTAGCTCCCCCCCTCCTCCTCCCGCACCGGTCGCTCCACCGTGATCGCAGACGGGGCGAAGCCACGGACGATGGCCAGGTAGCGCTTGGCCACCGCCCGTGTGGCGAATAGATCGCACATCTGCCGCGCCGCCGCCGAGGAGAGGCCAAACAGCAGCACCCCGGAGGTGGCGCGATCCAGCCGGTGGATGGTGTAGACATGCTGCCCCAGCTGATCCCGCACCCGCTGGAGGGCAAAGCTCTCGTCACGACTGATGGCGCTGCGGTGGACCAGCAGCCCGGAGGGCTTATCCACCGCCACATAGTGCTCATCTCGATAGAGCAGCGGTAACGGCGTCCGACTCACTGCGACTCCAACGCCTTCAGACGGTAGAGCGTATCCAGCGCCTCACGGGGGCTGAGCCGATCGGGCTCAATGGCGGCCAACGCCTCCCGCAACAGGTCCGCCTGGGGCTCGGGCTCGGCCAGCGGCGTACTGAACAGACCCAGCTGCGGCTGCTGCTCGCTGCGCTCGCGGACCGAGCGATTCTCCAGCTCCACCAAGCGCCGCCGCGCCCGCTCCACCACCTTTTTGGGGACTCCGGCCAGGGCGGCCACGGCGAGCCCGTAGCTCTGACTGGCCGGCCCCTCCTTCACCGCGTGCATGAAGACGATGGTATCGCCGTGCTCCACGGCATCGAGGTGGACGTTGGCCGCCAGCGGGATCTGCTCCGGCAGTGCCGTCAACTCAAAGTAGTGGGTGGCAAAGAGGGTGAAGGCGCGCACCACTCGACCCAACTCATAGGCACAGGCCCAGGCCAGCGACATGCCATCGAAGGTGCCGGTACCGCGGCCGATCTCATCCAGCAATACCAGACTCTGGGCGCTGGCGTTGTGGAGGATATTGGCGGTCTCGGTCATCTCCACCATGAAGGTGGAGCGGCCGGAGGCGAGGTCATCGGCGGCGCCGATACGGGTGAAGATGCGATCAAACGGGCCGATAGTCGCGGCCGCCGCCGGGACGAAGGCGCCGATATGGGCCAGCACCACAATAAGCGCCGTCTGCCGCATATAGGTGGACTTGCCCCCCATATTGGGGCCGGTCACGATCAACATCCGCCGCTGGTCGCTCAGGTCGATATCGTTGGGAACGAAGGGCGCCTCTAACACCTGCTCCACCACGAGATGGCGCCCACCCCGCAGGCTCAGACCGGGTTCATGGGTGAGCTGGGGACAGGTGAGGTTGAGGCTATCGGCCCGCTCCGCCAGGCAGGCCAACACATCCAGCTCCGCCACCGCCGCGGCGGTGGCCTGGAGGGGCGCCAAGGCCTCCCCCAGCAGGTCCAACAGCCCCTCGTAGAGCGCCTTCTCCCGCGCCAGGGCCCGCTCGGCCGCGGAGAGGATCTTCTCCTCAAAGCGCTTCAGCTCTGGGGTGATGTAGCGCTCGGCCCCTTTGAGGGTCTGGCGACGGGTGTAGTCGTCCGGCACCTTGTCGCTATTGGCGTGGGTGATCTCGATGTAGTAACCGTGGACCTTGTTGAAGCCCACCTTGAGATTACCGATACCGGTACGGCCCCGCTCGCGCTGCTCCAGATCCACCAAGTACTGGCCGGCGTTGTCCCGCAGGGTGCGCAGCTCATCCAGATCGGGGTCGTAGCCGGTGGCAATCATGCCGCCATCACGGGTGAGTAGCGGCGGGCTCTCCACTAGGGCGCGCAACAGCAGCTCGTGCAGCTCGGGGTAGGCGGTAATGGCCTCCTTCAGCTGCTCCAGGCGAGCGGCCGGCAGCGATTCGATGAGAGCGCGTAGCTGCGGCAAGATGCCGAGGGCGGTGCGCAGCTGCCCTAGGTCCCGCGGCCGGGCGGAGCGGAGCGCCACTCGGGTCAGGATCCGTTCAATATCCCCCACTGCCCGCAGGGTCTCGTGCAGCTCGGGATGGCTTGGGCGCTCCAACAGCGCGGCAATCGCCAGCTGACGTGCCGTGAGTATCTCCCGCCCCCGCAACGGCCGGTTGAGCCAACGCCGTAGTAGCCGCCCCCCCATGGCCGTCGCAGTGCGATCCATCACCCCCACCAGGGTGTTGGCGGGGTTGCCGACGATACTGGTCTCTATCTCCAGATTGCGGCGGGTGGCGGCATCGAGGATCAGCGCCTCATCCCGCGCCTCCACCGCCAGGCCGCGCAGGTGGGGGAGTGCCCCCTTTTGGGTCTCCTGGACATAGGTGAGCAGGGCACCGGCGGCACCGATGGCCAGGGGCAGTTCGGCGCAACCAAAACCACTGAGGTCGCGGGTGGCAAACTGGCGACAGAGCAGCCGCTCGCCACTGGCCGGGTCAAACTGCCACGGCGGCAGCCGCTGGAGACCACGGCGACGCCCCAGCAGCTCAAGGGGAAAATCCTCGGGGATCAACAGCTCCGCCGGGCGCAACCGCTCCAGCTCCCCCGCCAGCGCCTCCTCACCGGCCAACTCGCTGACAATGAAACGCCCGCCGGAGAGATCCAACACCGCCAACCCGTAGTGCCCCTTGCGTCGGCTGAGGGCGAGGATCAGGTTGTCGCGCCGCTCCTCCAGCAGTGCCTCATCGGTAACCGTGCCGGGAGTGACGATCCGTACTACCTTGCGCTCGACTGGCCCTTTGGCCAGCGCCGGATCGCCCACCTGCTCACAGATGGCCACCGACTCACCCAGCTGTACCAACTTGGCCAGATAGTTCTCCACCGCGTGGTAGGGCACCCCCGCCATGGGGATGGGGGTGCCGGCCGACTGGCCGCGATGGGTGAGGGTGATATCGAGTAGCTCGGCGGCGCGGCGGGCGTCTTCATAGAACAGCTCATAGAAGTCGCCCATGCGATAAAACAGTAACTTGTCCGCCTGCTCCGCCTTGATGCGCAGATACTGCTGCATCATCGGCGTATGGTTGGCAAAAGAGGTATCGGTGGCCTGGTTCATAGGGCGGCAAGTCTACCGAAAATCCCATGGGCAGGGGGGCAACCGAGGGAAGGGTTGCCTGCACGGGGAGCATCTGTTACCAAAAGGACTGCACTACCTAAGGGGGATAGCGCTATGTTTGCGAGCCGGGAGGTCGAAGAGAAGCGCCGGTTCATCCGCATGGTCATCGATTGTCCGGTGGAGGTGACACCCCACCCTGCGGGGAGCCCCTTCATTGGCACCGCCCGCAACCTGAGCGGCGGCGGTCTCCTCATCGAGTGTGACCAGGCGGTGACGCCGGGGACCTTACTGAGCGTACGCCTGGCACCCGATCGGTCGCTGGTGCCGCCCCTGCGGGCCATTGTGGAGGTGGTACGGGCGGAGGAGAGTGGTGGTGGACGCTGGGCGGTGGGGGTCTCTATCCGCGAACTGCTTGGGTGAGCGCCCGCCACCGAGCCCGTTGGGAAACATCGGCCGGTCACCGCGGTCGGAGGCGAGGGTGGGCCGTGGGGAATCAGGCGTAGAGATCTATCCCCACCAGCTCACCGCCCCCCATCGAGGCATCGGCCAGCTGGGCCTGCTCCCGATAGGCGGCAAGGGCACGCTGGAGCCGGGCCCCGGTTGGCGTGCTGGTGGGGGGAAGGTCACGCGACTCTACCCCACCAACCCGTTGGAGCCGGGCCTGGCGCAGTAGGTTGGCGTAGTTGATCTGCTCACTGCTGTCGGCCTGGGCCGGCAGCTCGCGCACCACGCGCGGCGCCCCCTCCTCCTGGGAGGCGGTGTCCACCAGCGCATCGAACTGCCCGCTCTGCGGGCGTGCGGAGCTGCCCGAGGAGCGAAACTCCCCTGGCAGGCGGTTGGGTAGCAGTAGGTTCAGTAGTTCCAGCAAGGTCCGGGACTCCCCGGGGCAGCTGTGTCAGCACTTGCTATATTCAGTAACACTCCTCTATCCGCGTCAAGCGCCTCGGTCAAAATCCGGCGGCGGAACGCACAACAAGAAAGGCCGCTGATGGACGACGAGATCACCCAACTGGTGGCACGGCTCGCCGAGCGCCTCCTGGCAACCGGACTCCGGATCGCCACCGCTGAATCCTGCACTGGGGGATTGATAGCCAAGTCCCTGACCGACCGGGCCGGCAGCTCCGCCTGGTTTGACCGTGGCTTTGTCACCTATAGCAATGAGGCCAAGCAGGAGATGCTAGGGGTTGACCCGGCCACCATCGCCCAACATGGTGCCGTCAGCGGTCCCACCGCCCAGGCGATGGCGGCTGGCGCCCTCGTCCGCAGCCGGGCCGAGCTGACCCTCGCGGTAACCGGCATCGCCGGCCCGGGGGGCGGCAGTGCCGACAAGCCGGTGGGGCTGGTCTGGTTTGGTTGGGCCCAGCGCGACGGACCGCTCCTCACCGCCTCCCATCAACTCCCCGGCGATCGCAGCGAGGTACGTTACAGGAGTGCCATCCTGGCCTTAGAAGGAGCGCTGCATGTACTCACCCCATGAGCCTCCAAACGATGGCGGACGGATGTTCTTCGCCCTCTGGCCAGACGGGGAGCTGCGGGTGCAGATGCGGCGCATCACCTCGCGCCTGGTACGCCGCTCCGGCGGCCGGCGGGTCCACCCAGATAACCTCCATCTCACCCTCAGCTTCCTCGGCCAGGTCACCCCCCAGCAGCTGCCCTGCATCGAGGAGGTGGCGGAACAGGTGGCCGTAGCGCGCTTCCAGCTCACCTTCGACCGCCTCGGCTACTTCCCTGGACCACGGGTGGTGTGGCTCGGCTGCACCAGCTGCCCCCCTCAGCTGCAACAGCTCACCAGCGCCCTCAACGGCCAGGTGCGCCAATGTGGGATAGCCACCGAGGAGCGGGCCCTCATCCCCCACGTCACACTGCTGCGCAAATCGACCCGGGCCCCCGGCCAGCTGGAGGTACTGCCCCAGTTGTGGGACGTGGACGCCTTCCACCTGGTGGAGTCGGCCAATCTGGCCGAAGGGGCGCGCTACCGTGTCCTGCGTAGCTGGTCACTGCGCTGACCTCTCGCCGCTGGAGGGGCTAAATCCCGGCAAACGACTCGGACGTCAGATCACCGCTTTTTGCCCCCGGCAGGGCCGGCCAGCGCCCGCCGCAGCCCGCCCCCCATGTCCGACAGGCTGCTAGGATCGGCCCGCTCTTATATGAAATAATCACCGCCTTTCTCCCACTGGGGCCCGGATTTGGCCCGCGGGCAACGGTCGCTTTCGGAGGCGGTGAATGGACGATAACAAGCGCAAAGCGCTCAGCGCAGCGTTGAGCCAGATTGAGAAGCAGTTCGGCAAAGGTTCGGTGATGCGCATGGGCGACGCCGGACCGCAGGACGTGGAGGTGGTCTCCACCGGCTCCCTGGGGCTCGATATCGCCCTGGGTGTGGGGGGGCTGCCGCGGGGCCGCATCATTGAGATCTACGGCCCGGAGTCCTCCGGCAAGACCACCCTCACGCTCCAGGTGATCGCCCAGGCCCAGCGGCTCAACGGCACCTGCGCCTTCGTCGATGCCGAACACGCCCTCGACCCCATCTACGCCGCCAAACTGGGGGTCAATGTGGACGACCTGCTGGTGTCCCAGCCCGACACCGGTGAGCAGGCACTGGAGATCACCGACATGCTGGTGCGCTCCGGGGCGGTGGATGTGGTGGTGGTGGACTCGGTGGCGGCCCTCACCCCCAAGGCGGAGATCGAGGGCGAGATGGGCGACTCCCACGTCGGCCTCCAGGCGCGTCTCATGTCCCAGGCGCTGCGCAAACTCACCGCCAACATCAAGCGCTCCAACACCCTGGTCATCTTCATCAACCAGATCCGTATGAAAATCGGGGTGATGTTCGGCAACCCCGAGACCACCACCGGCGGCAACGCCCTCAAGTTCTACGCCTCGGTGCGACTCGACATCCGCCGCATCGGCTCCATCAAGAAGGGCGATGAGGTGATCGGCTCCGAGACCCGGGTGAAGGTGGTCAAGAACAAGGTCGCCCCCCCCTTCCGCCAGGCCGAGTTCGACATCCTCTATGGCGAGGGGATCTCCCGCGAGGGGGAGATCATCGACATCGGTGTGCGCGAGGGGCTGGTGGATAAATCGGGTGCCTGGTACAGCTACAGCGGCAACCGCATCGGCCAGGGCAAGGACAACGCCCGCAACTTCCTCAAAGAAAATAAGGAAATTGCCACCGAGATCGAGACCCAGATCCGTGGACGCAACATCGTCACCGCCCGTGTCGCCGAGGAAGAAGGGGGCGCCTCGGCGGAGACGGAGGACTGAGCCAGCCGCAGCCAGACCCACGGGCCACCGCCCTCGCCCTACTGGCGCGGCGGGAACACTCAGCACGGGAGTTGATGGCCAAGCTGCGGGCCCGGGGGCACAGTGACGAGGCGATTCAACTCTGCCTCGTCAGCCTCGCCGAGGAGGGCCTCCAGAGCGACGAGCGATTCACCGAGAGCTTCATTACCGCCCGCAGCGGCAGGGGCTACGGGATCGCCCGAATACGGATGGAACTGCGGGAAAGAGGGATTGAAGATGCCCTCATCAACCGCCATCTCGACCTCATGGAGGAGGATTGGAGGGCTCGTGCCGAACGTGAACGGTGCAAAAAATTCGGGGCGGGTCTGCCGAGTGATCCCAAAGAGCGGGCGCGGCAGGCCCGCTTTCTCCATTATCGGGGCTTTACCAGCGACCAGATCCGTTCGGTCCTCAACAACGACGAGGATTGAGCGGTGGGCGCAAACCGAATGTGAACGGACCTTATGAAGAGCGCAGACATCCGCCAGGCGTTTCTCGATTTCTTCCGCGCCCATGGCCATGAGGTGGTGGCCAGCAGTCCGCTGGTACCCGCCAACGACCAGACCCTCCTGTTTACCAACGCTGGCATGGTCCAGTTCAAGGAGGTGTTCCTCGGCCTTGAACCGCGCCCCTATCAGCGGGCCACCTCGGTGCAGCGCTGCGTACGCGCTGGCGGTAAGCACAACGACCTGGAGAATGTCGGCTACACCGCGCGCCACCACACCTTCTTTGAGATGCTGGGCAACTTCAGCTTCGGTGACTACTTCAAGCGCGACGCCATCCGCTTCGCCTGGCAGTTCCTCACCGAGACCATGGGTCTGCCGCCGGAGAAGCTCTGGGTCACCGTCTTCGAGGAGGACGATGAGGCGGCCGATATCTGGCTGAAAGAGGTCGGCGTGGATGCCAGCCGCTTCTCCCGCATCGGCGCCAAAGACAACTTCTGGTCCATGGGTGACACCGGCCCCTGCGGCCCCTGCTCTGAGATCTTCTACGACCATGGTCCCTCCATCCCCGGCGGCCCGCCGGGCAGCGAGGAGGCCGATGGCGATCGCTACATCGAGATCTGGAACCTGGTCTTCATGCAGTTTGATCGGGACAAAGAGGGAAAGCTCACTCCGCTGCCCAAGCCCTCGGTAGACACCGGCATGGGTCTGGAGCGGCTGGCGGCGGTGCTCCAGCATGTCCATAGCAACTATGAGATCGACACCTTCCAGGCGCTGCTGGCGGCGGTGGGTGAGCTGGCCGGCCACTACGAGGCGGACAACCCCTCCTTCAAGGTGATTGCCGACCACATCCGCTCCTGCGCCTTCCTCATCACCGATGGCGTCATCCCCTCCAACGAGGGGCGCGGTTATGTCCTGCGCCGCATCATCCGGCGCGCCATCCGTCATGGCCATAAGCTGGGGCTGCGCGAGCCGTTCTTCCACAAATTAGTGGGTCCCCTCTGCCTCCAGATGGGTGCCCCCTATCCAGAGTTGGAGCGGGCGCGGGAGCAGGTGGAGCGGGTACTGCGGCAGGAGGAGGAGCGCTTCGCCGAGACCCTGGATCAGGGGATGCGGCTGCTGGAGCAGGCCATTGCCGCCCTCAGCGACCAAGAGATCGCCGGCGAGACCGTCTTCACCCTCTATGACACCTACGGCTTCCCGGTGGATCTCACCGCCGATATCGCCCGCGAGCGGGGCCTCAGCCTCGATATGGCCGGCTTTGAACGGGAGATGGCGGCCCAACGGGAGCGGGCCCGCGCGGCCAGTCAGTTCAAGATGGGGGATATCGATCCCGCCAGCATGGCCGGTGAGATCGGCCCCACCGCCTTCCACGGCTACGACCGGCTAGAGGCAGAGGCCACCGTCATCGGCCTGTTCCGCGATGGCCAGCCGGTAGACCATCTCGCTACAGACGAGCAGGGGGTGGTGGTACTAGACGCCACACCGTTCTACGCCGAGTCCGGCGGCCAGATCGGCGACAGCGGCCTGCTGGAGGCGGAGGAGAGCCAATTTGCCGTGCAGGACACCCAGAAACAGGGGGAGACCTTTGTCCACATCGGCACCGTCACCCGCGGCAACCTCCGCAGCGGCCAAAAGCTGGTGGCGCGAGTCACCGGCGAGCGGCGCCAAGATATCGCCTATAACCACTCGGCCACCCACCTGCTCCACGCCGCCCTGAAGCAGGTGCTAGGGGAGCATGTCCGGCAGAAGGGCTCCTTAGTGAGCGCCGAGCGGCTGCGCTTTGACTTTGCCCACTTCGAGGCGCTGAGCCCTGCCCAGATCGCAGAGGTGGAGCGGTTGGTCAATCGGCAGATCCGCACCAACGATGCCGTAGAGACCCGCCTCATGGCAGTGGATGAGGCGCTGGCGAGCGGTGCCACCGCCCTGTTTGGCGAGAAGTACGGTGATACCGTGCGGGTCCTGCGCATGGGGGAGTTCTCCACCGAGCTGTGCGGCGGGACTCACGTCGGTCGCACCGGCGACATCGGCCTGCTCAAGGTGGTGAGCGAGGGTGGCGTGGCGGCCGGGGTGCGCCGCATCGAGGCGGTCACCGGACGTAATGCGCTGGCCTGGATCGACTCCGCCGAAGGACAGCTGGAGGCGATCGCCGGGCTCCTCAAGAGCAACCGCGACGGCCTGCTGGAGCGGGTGCAGCAGCTGGTGGAGCGTAGCCGCAAGCTGGAGCGGGAGCTGGATCAGGCCAAGGGCAAATTGGCCAGTAGCCAGGGCTCCGATCTCGCCAGCCAGGCGCTGGAGATCGCCGGCATCAAGGTACTGGCGGCCCGTATTGAAGGGGTCGATAGCAAGGCGCTGCGCGAGATGGTGGACCAACTCAAGAACAAGCTGGGAGCGGCGGCTGTGGTACTGGCCGCAGTGGAGGGTGACAAGGTTAGCCTCATCGCCGGCGTGACCAAGGCGGAGAGCGCCAAGGTCAAGGCGGGCGACCTGGTGAATATGGTCGCCACCCAAGTCGGTGGCCGGGGTGGTGGTCGCCCCGACATGGCCCAAGCGGGGGGTAATGACCCCAGCGCCCTGCCCCAGGCCCTCGCCTCGGTGGCCCAGTGGGTGGCGGAGCGGATGGGTGTATGAAACCCAATCTTCACAAAGTAACCGGTTTCGTGTTTAATCGCCGGTTTTTTACCCTGAACTCGGACTGATTTCCATGGCGCTCATCGTCCAGAAATATGGTGGCACCTCGGTGGGATCCGTCGAGCGGATCGAGCACGTTGCACAGAAGGTGATCCAATACCGCAACCAGGGTCACGAGGTGGTGGTGGTGGTCTCCGCCATGAGCGGTGAGACCAACCGCCTCATCGCCCTCGCCAAACAGGCGCAGTCGGAGCCCGATCCGCGCGAGCTGGATGTGCTCATCGCCACGGGCGAGCAGGTGACCATCGCCCTACTCTGCATGGCCATCAAGCAGCGGGGGCAAGATGCCCGCTCCTACACCGGTGCCCAGGTGCGCATCCTCACCGACAGCGCCTTTAACAAGGCGCGCATCGTCAAGATCGATGAGGAGCACATGCGCGCCGATCTCGCCGCCGGCCGCATTGTGGTGGTGGCTGGCTTCCAGGGGATGGATGAACATCGCAACATCACCACCCTTGGTCGCGGTGGCTCTGACACCACAGCAGTTGCTTTGGCTGCGGCCCTCAAGGCCGATGAGTGCCAGATCTACACCGATGTGGATGGGGTCTATACCACCGATCCGCGGGTCGTACCGGAGGCGCGCCGCCTCGAACGCATCACCTTCGAGGAGATGCTGGAGATGGCGAGCCTGGGTTCCAAGGTGTTGCAGATCCGCTCCGTCGAGTTTGCCGGCAAGTACAACGTCCCCCTGCGGGTCCTCTCCTCCTTCCAAGAGGGGAACGGAACCTTGATCACCTATGAGGTAGAAGGAATGGAAGAACCGCTCATTTCCGGAATCGCCTTCAACCAGGACGAGGCCAAACTCACCATCCAAGGAGTTCCCGACCAGCCGGGGGTGGCGTATCGGATCCTGGGTCCCATCGGTGAATCCAACATCGAAGTGGACATGATCATCCAGAACGTGGCAGCGGATGGTCTAACCACCGACTTTACCTTCACCGTCCACCGCAACGACTACGATAAGGCGCTGCGACTGCTGCAACAGGTGGCAGAGACGTTGGGGGCAAAAAGCGTCTCCGGCGATACCAAGATCGCCAAAATCTCGCTGGTGGGCGTTGGAATGCGCTCCCACGCTGGCATCGCCAGCACGATGTTTAAGACCTTGGCGGATGAGGGCATCAATATCCGCATGATCTCTACCTCCGAGATCAAGATCTCGGTGGTGGTCGATGAGAAGTATCAGGAGTTGGCCGTGCGCGCCTTACACAGCGCGTTCGAGCTGGAGAAGGATCCCAACAATAAATAAGCCTTCGTCATAAGAAGGCATTTGCGTTTCGGCAACGAGCTCACAGTCCGGTGTGCAATTTTCTGAGGAAACATCCTGCTCCCCCTGGGGAACGCGATGCGTAAACGGCACCAGTGAGTATTGGTTGCAACTTTAGGTGGGTTTGAACAAGGAGACGGACAGATGTTAATTCTGACTCGGCGGGTCGGTGAGACCCTGATGATTGGTGACGAAGTGACGGTGACGGTCCTGGGTATCAAGGGCAATCAGGTGCGGATCGGTGTCAATGCACCGAAAGACGTCTCTGTTCACCGGGAAGAGATCTACGAGCGCATCCAGCGCGAGAAACAGCAGCAGCCAGTCGATACTGAATGATGTCCGGTGTGATCCCGGCGTGATTCTATAGGGTTCCTGCCTTGATGAAAGAACCGGAAGAGCGTATCATTCCGGCTCTTTGGAGAGATGGCCGAGTGGCCGAAGGCGCTCCCCTGCTAAGGGAGTATGGGGCAAAACTCCATCGAGGGTTCGAATCCCTCTCTCTCCGCCAAATTGCAGGATAGAAGTAGTTGACAACATGCCGGAGCGCGTACATAATTCCGCTCCTTTCAGCGCCCGTAGCTCAGCTGGATAGAGTACCTGGCTACGAACCAGGCGGTCGGGAGTTCGAATCTCTCCGGGCGCGCCAATTTGAGAAGTAGAGAATTAGCCAGTGGTGTCCCAGACATCACTGGCTTTTCTGTTTTATATCCCTCAATGCTGGCTCCCTCGCCTCTCTCATCTATTGTGTGAGCGGCCACCACCGTACTCTATCCCCCCAGTTTTACTATCAGGTGACGGTGCCACCCACCATAACCCGATCCCTCATCATCGGTTATTACCCCTCCCCCAGCGCGTTAAACAGGCCAATCCTATAGAAGGCCCACGCGACCCCACTACCCTCACCAACCAGAGAGCACGATGCCATCAGCCGTGTCTGGAGCGGCATAGCAATCTACCTAACGCGCGCGCCGTGAATAAGGTTCCGCAAGCAC
This sequence comes from Chromatiales bacterium, assembly GCA_003251535.1. Lineage (GTDB taxonomy): Bacteria > Pseudomonadota > Gammaproteobacteria > Thiohalomonadales > Thiohalomonadaceae > SZUA-493. The sequence continues at coordinate 128,258 of QKFD01000073.1, forward strand.
GGCGTGCTCGCGGAACCGGACCTTCACCATAGAGACCACAACCGCTCTATCAGCGGACGTAGTGCTTGCGGTTCATGCCGTCGAAACAACCCCCTTTGCATACAGCACCGTTTGAAACAACCTCCCGGAGCCGCAGGGGCATGGATCCCCTCGACCGAGCTTCTCCACAAGCTCCTTCTCGCCATGCACGACCCGCTGACCCTTCTTCACATGGGTCTCTGATGGGAATCCCTTTCTACGCTTGCTGGTCGGCTCGAAACCACTGCGCTTGATATTTCTTAACCATGGGACACACGCCTATGCAAATGCTCTCCTTTATCAAACGGGGGAGAGCCTGCCCGTAGGAGACCCCTCTGAGGGGCCTCTTGAATATCACTCAATGGAGAGCGTGACGGCGATCTCGACGAGCTTCATGCCGGCTCAAACTGCTCACCGCGAAAGGTGCGAGTCGGATTACCCCGCGCCACCTGGTGATGGGAGAGTCGGCGCCTGGAGCGCAGCGCGCCTATCTGCTCGGCCTCTACCTGGGCCAGACGCTGTGCGATGAGGAGTAGAGCGAGGCGCTTGTTGGCGTGCTGCGAGCGCTCGGACTGCACCTTCACGCTGATGCCCGTGGCGAGATGGATCGCACGCACGGCCGACTCGGTGGTATTCACATGCTGACCACCAGGGCCAGAGGCGCGGAGGGTCTCGAACCGGATCGCCCTCTCCATAGCGGCGGCCGGTGCAGCAAAACGGGCGACACCGATAAACCAGTTCTTGCGCCGCTGCCCGGGACGGTAGGGACTGCTGCAACACCACTGCACCGTCCCCTCCCAACGACCGGCCAACTCATCGGCCTGCGCCCCCTCTAGCGAGAGCAGCACAGAGCGGAAGGTGCCATGGCGCTCGCCCGCCTCTGTCTCAATGACACGGACCTCAACGGCGAGCTGCTGCGCCTCGGTCTGTAGGCGGAGCGAGGCCTTGGCCACCGCCAAAGCGCACTCGGCGGGTCCTTGTGCGGCGGAGAGTTGTAGAAGAATCATCGATGGGCCCCCCTGCGGCGGTTGCAGGTAGGCATCGATCGCCAGCATAGCGCTGGCATACCCGTGGAGATCCGCGCAGGCGCGGATGACATGCAATTGCCCATAAACCCCATTCCATACAAAATTTTGGCGATTGGAAGTGGTGGCAGGCCGAAGCCGGGCAATGCGAACCGCGAGAGTAAACGGTGGGCGTTAGGCGCCGACGTGGCCTGCAAAAGTGATCATCGAGTGGGTCATCGGATCCTCCTTTGCAGTGGTTTGGTAGAAGAGGGCGAGAAGTGTAAACATTGGCTGGGGCCAGAAGCAAGCAGTTGACCGCTCGCCCACCGACGGCAGCGCCCCCCACCCCAAGCAGCCCCATCGGCCGTTCATGTTATTCTCCGGCGGCCCAATCGATCACTCCATAGAGCGAGATATATGGCAGGCGTGCGAACGAGTCAGAGCCACCCCCTTCAGATTGCCGAGGTGCGTGCCACCCCATCCCATGGGCGGATCGGTATCACCTTCTGCCCCGGCAAGCACGACCGCTTTGCCGCCACCGGGGCCTGGGAGCGCGACCTAGGAGTGGACCTGGACGCCATTGCGGCGTGGGGCGCCAAGCTCATATTGACGCTGGTGGAGCCCGCCGAGCTGACAGCGCTCAAGGTGCCCCACCTCGGACAGGAGATCCAGAGCCGGGGCATGGCGTGGCGCCATCTGCCCATTGCCGACTACTCCATCCCCACCGAGGGCTTTGAACAGCAGTGGACCACCCACGGTGCCGAGATCCGCACCCTGTTGCGTGCCGGCACTGATGTGCTCGTCCACTGCAAGGGTGGCCTCGGCCGGGCCGGGATGATGGCGGCGCGGCTCCTGGTGGAGCTTGGCATGGCGCCGGACGAGGCGATCCGCTCCGTGCGCCGGGTGCGCAAAGGGGCCATTGAGACCCCATCGCAGCTGGCCCTAGTGCGGCGCACGCAACCGATTCCCCACGCCTGAGCAGGGCGTTGAGCAGCCAGTTTCCCGTGATCGATACCACCACCATGCAGCGGGTTGGCGGGCAGTTGGGCAGTAACCCGGCGGGCCTATTTCAAGATAGCCACGGCAGACGCTACTACGTGAAGACGCTGGAGTCGCCAGCGCACGCCCGCAATGAACTCATCGCCGCCCGGCTCTATCAACTCGCAGGCGCCCCCACCTTGAGCTATGTGGTCACCCAAGCGCCTACCGAGATCGCCACCGAATGGGTCGAACTCGACAAGCGGTGTGTCGCCCACCTCAATGAAAGCGAGCGTCAACAGGCCCAGCGCTGGTTTGGCGTCCACGCCTGGACCGCCAACTGGGATGCGGTCGGTTTTGATGGCGACAACCAAGGGGTCGTCAACGGCCAAGTGCTGACCCTCGATGTGGGTGGCGCCCTGGAGTTTCGCGCCCAGGGCGATCCCAAGGGCAAGGCGTTTGGCCCGCAGGTCCATGAACTCACCGGGATGCGCTGTCACGAGAGCAACCCACGCGCCGCCATGCTCTTTGCCGACATGGACCCCACTGCGCTCAAACAGGCGGTCATGGTGGTGCTACAGATCACCGACGCCCAGATTCGTCAGGTCATCGCGGAGAGTGGCGGCAGCCCAAGACTGGCGGAGAAGATGGTGGCCCGGCGGGCCGATATGGCCCGCTTGATTGAGCCGCACCCCTCAACCGGATAGTGCCGGCCACCGGCCCCACCACCACTCGACGTTCCCGGGCCATAGGCACGACAGGTGCCTAAGGCACCCGAGGGCGGCCATACCAAAGCGCAACAGAAGGTTGACTGCAAAAATATCGTAAGAATGTCACAAGGATCTCCCTAGGCGGCACCGTTAGTGTACGGGCTCGGATGGACGCAGCCACAGGCAGCCCCATCCGCCGCCGTCGCACAACCCGGACCCAGCCACCGCCACAAGGAGCATGACTATGTGTGGATGTTATGAAGGCAAGCCCGCCACCTCAGCGACCATCGAGGCCAATGGCAAGGTCTACATGACCCTGCCATTTAGTGACCGGCAGGATTTTGAAGATGCCCAACGCGGCCGCCTCGGTGATCCCTCGCCGCCCCTCATCCGCAATTCGGAGGGGCGGGTGGTGTGGGATATGCCCAGCTATCTCGCCTTCGAGCAGGATGCAATGGCGCCTGATAGCATCAACCCGAGCCTCTACCGTCAGGCCAAACTCAACGACATCTGCGGTCTTTTCCAGGTCACCGACGGGATCTATCAGGTCCGTGGCTATGACCTCTCCAACATGACCATTGTCGAGAGCGACAACGGCATCATCATCATCGATCCCCTCATCTCCTGTGAGTGCGCCGAGGCGGCGCTAGAGCTTTATCAGGAGTACCGGGTCCAGCAGGGGTGGGAGCGGCAGACGGTGATGGGGGTGATCTACACCCACAGCCATATCGATCACTTCGGCGGTGTAGAGGGGGTGATCAGCGCGGCGGAGGCGACGGCCCGAGGCACCCCGATCCTGGCCCCGGATGGCTTCCTGGAGGAGGCGGTCAGCGAGAATGTCTACGCCGGCCCGGCCATGGGTCGGCGGGCGCAATATATGTACGGCGCGCCGCTGCCCAAGGGGCCGCGCTTACAGGTAGACGCCGGCCTGGGCAAGACCCAATCCACCGGCAGGATCTCCCTCCTCCCCCCCACCCTGAATATCTGCGCACAGGACGATGGGCAGCCAACGGTGCATGTGGTGGATGGGCTAGAGATCCATTTCCAGCTCACGCCCAACACCGAGGCGCCAGCGGAGATGAACTTCTACTTCCCCCGCTACCACGCGCTCTGCATGGCGGAGAACGCCACCCACAACCTACACAACCTACTCACCCTGCGCGGTGCCAAGGTGCGCGACGCCCTCAGCTGGAGCAAATATCTCGACCAGGCCATCGAGCTGTTCGGCCGAGAGGCGCAGGTGCTATTTGCCCAACACCACTGGCCGCGCTGGCGCGACACCCCGGAGCGGCTGGTGGACTACCTGGCCAAACAGCGCGATCTCTACCGCTATCTGAACGATCAGACCCTGCGGATGATCAACAAAGGCTACACCGGCATCCAGATCGCCGAGCAGTTCCAGCTGCCGGAGAGCCTCACCAGCGAGTGGTACTGCCGCGGCTACTACGGCTCGGTAAGCCATGACGTCAAGGCGGTCTATCAACGCTACATCGGCTGGTTTGACGGCAACCCGGCGGACCTCTGGGAGCTACCACCGGAGCAGAGTGCGCCGCTCTACGTCAGCTACATGGGGGGCGCGGATGAGGTGCTACGGCGCGCCCAAGAGGCGTTCGACTCCGGTGAGTACCGCTGGGTCGCCCAGGTGACCAAACATGTGGTCTATGCCGAACCGGAGAATAGCGCCGCCAAGGAGTTGCAGGCCGACGCCCTAGAGCAGCTGGGTTACCAGGCGGAAACCTCCACCTGGCGCAACTTCTTCCTCATGGGGGCCTATGAGCTGCGCAGCGGGATCCAGAGCAGCGTCAGCGCCAACGCCGGCCTCTCGCTGGTGCAGGCGATGACCTTGGAGCAGCTGTTTGACGGCTGGGGGGTGCGGCTCGATGGGCCGCTGGCCGGCAAAGGGGGGCGCATCGCCCTCAACTGGATCGTGGCGGAGCGGGATGCCTCCACCTCTCGCGCCCGCCTACTCGTGGAGAATGGCGCCATCAGCTACGTCCTGAACAAGCTGGAGCTGACCGCTGACGCCACTCTCCTGCTAGCCCGCGAGGTGCTCGAACAGCTCTGGGTCGGCCAGCTCTCACCGATGGCGGCGGTGGAGCAGGGGTTGGTGCAGATCGCCGGCAGTGAGGGGCAATATGCCGCCTTCTTTGCCCTGGTCAATGGACCCGCCTCCCAGCCCAATCCCCAGTTCCCCATCGTCACCCCGCTGCCCCCCATCACCTGGTAGGGGCCACGGCCCAGGGGCACGCCCCCTGGGCCGCCACCCACTCAGTAACAGAAGCTGGGGTTATAGGCGTAGATAAAGGCGGTCTTGGTCAGTGCACTGGGCGCCACCCAGGGGCTCATCCCCTGCATCGCCGTATAGAGCACCTGGGCGCGATTGACCACATTCTCTGAGTAGTCCGCGCTGGCGTCCTCATACTTGAAGGAGATCTCCGCCACCAGCGGCGTACTCGCCCCCTGATAGGGGTACCAGAGGGTCAGCGAGAACTCGGCATCCAGCGCCCCAAGGTCAACGTAGGCATCGGCATAGACCTGCTCATAGACCGAGAGCCCCCCCACCACGGCGATGGGTTCGTTGAGGTTGTAGTCCTGATCCTCAAGGCCCGGGTAGAGCCCCACCGGGTCATCCATGTAGTTGAGGTTCTTGCTGCTGCTGATGGGCTGGGTGGTGGAGTGGGAGTATTTGGAGGTAAAGGGGGCGCTGATGTCCTCCTCAAACTTGGTCTGCGCGCCGCTGTTGCTACCGCTCATATCCTTGTAGTGGGAGATGAAGCGATCGGCAGAACGGAACTTCAAGGTCACCTCCCGATCGGTCCCCTCCACCCGCTCCCGGAAGATGTAGCCATCGTGATTGAGCACACAGCTCCCCGGGGTGTCAAAGAAGCGCACCGTGCGGCTCTTGCTGACACTATCGAGATTGCCATCGGTAGAGCGATCGAACGGCGGGCTCTCAATGAGGTCTTCCAGATCGGCCCAATAGGCGATGACCGCCGCAGTGGCGTTACCACTGAACAGCGTAGGGTCGAGCATCAGCTTATATTCGCGCGACCCAGTGACGGGATCGGCCGCCTGCACCACCCACGGGGTGACGGCGAGTAGGGCACCGACGGCGAGGGACGACAGCTTCATTGGCACAACTCCTCCATGACGTTTAGGGAAGCCGCCCAGCTTAGCCAGCCTATATGACGCCCACGCCATCCCAGCCGCGCCGCTACTGCCCCTCTTGCAGCGCCCGCTCGATGGCCTCGATCACCTTGGGATCCTCCGGCTTGACCGCACTGGGCCAGCTGGCCACCAGTTGGCCATGCCGATCTAAGAGGAACTTATGAAAGTTCCAGCGCGGATACTCGCCCGATAGCTCCGCCAACCGGCGGTAGAGCGGATCGGCCCGCTCCTGGGCGGCATGGGTCTTCTCGAACATGGGGAACTTCACCCCATAGGTGAGGCGACAAAACTCGCGGATCTGCTGCTCACTGCCCGGCTCCTGGCCACCAAAGTCATTGGAGGGGAAGCCAAGCACCACCAGACCGCGTGCACGGTAGCGCTCATATAGCTGCTCCAACCCCTCATATTGCGGGGTATAGCCGCACTTACTCGCCACATTGACCAGCAGCACCACCTGGCCGGCATACTGCTCACAGAGGTGGACCGGCTCCTGGCCGGTCAGCGGGCGCAGCTTAAAATCGAGGGCAGCGGGGCAGTCACTCGCCTGGGCCACGGCACAGTAGCCCAGCAGCAGTAGGGTAGAGAGGTAGCGCATCGGGGTAGCTCCAAAGAGGGCGGGATCGCACCTCACCACTATGGCAAACAACCCGGCTGTCGGTCATCCGCCACTCCCTATATAGAGGCACCGTCAGGGACGGGCGGTTGTGGTATCGTCAACCGCTAGAGAGCAACGGTAGCCGCAGCCCCATCCGCTGCCAAACCCTCCGCAGGAGGCGACGAACCCGCTCCGTTTCACAGCGCCGGAACATCGAACCGATGAATCTCACCGCCTTAGAAGCCGCTGCCGATGAGGCACTAGCGCTTACCCTCGCCTCCCCGACCCTGCGCGTGGCCGATGTTATCGGCACCACCCTGCTGGAGTGCGATCCCTCGCTCCCCCTTTGCGACGTGGCGCAGCAGATGCAAGCAGCGCGCTGCTCCGCCATGGTGGTGGTCACCGATAACCGGCCAGTGGGGATCTGGACCGAACGCGACGCCCTGGCCCTCGACTTCAACGACCCCAACGCCTTCCTGCGCCCCGTGGGTGAGGTGATGAGCCAGCCGGTGTTGACCATCTCCCGCGAGGCGAGCCTCCAGGAGGTGGTGGCCCGCTTCCTCCAAGATCGGGTACGCCACTACCTGGTGGTGGACGAGCAGGGGCAGCGTTGTGGCTTCATCTCCCAGAGTGACGTGGTGATGAACCACGGCATTGAACACTACCTCCACCTCCGCCAAGTCGCCTCGGTCATCCGCCGCCCCCCCATCACCGTCGCGGCGGATGAGAGCCTGGCCGGGGTGGCGCGACTGATGCGCGAGACGCGGGTGGATGCGGTGCTGGTGCGCTACCCGGAGGGGGAGTTCGGTATCGTCACGGAGCGCGATCTGGTGCGCTTTGTCGCCCACCATCGGGTGGCAGAGCCGGTGGGGCCGCTGGCCAGTCGGCCGGTGATCGCCATCCCCCGTGACGGCAGCCTCTATGGCGCCCGCCGGCTACTGCTGGAGCGGCGGGTACGCCATGTGGCCATCAGCGACGAGGGGGGCGATCTCGTCGGTCTCATCAGCTTCTTTGACATCATCTCCGGCATCGAGCACGCCTATGTGGAGGAGCTGAAGGGGGCGCTGGAGGAGCGCGATCAGGCGCTGCGGGTCTCCCGCCGCAGCCTACACCTGGCGGAGCGGGTGCTGGAGTCCTCCATGGAGGGGATCCTCATCACCGATGCCGACGGCATCATCGAGTCGGTCAACCCCGCCTTCACCCGCGTCACCGGCTACAGCTCCGAAGAGGTGGTCGGCCAGAACCCATCGCTCCTCAGCTCCGGCCGCCATGACCACACCTTCTACGAGACCATGTGGCGCAAACTGCGTAGCGAGGGGCATTGGCAGGGGGAGATCTGGAACCGGCGCAAGAGCGGGGAGATCTACCCCGAGCTGCTCACCATCACCGCTATCATCGATGAGAAGGGGGCGTTGAGCCACTACGCCGCCCTCTTCAACGACATCACTGAACTAAAAGAGAGCGAGGAGCGGATCAAACACCTCGCCTACTACGACCCGCTCACCGGCCTGCCCAACCGTCGGCTGCTCAACGACCGCCTACGGGTGGCCATCGCCCACGCCCACCGCGCCCACGGCCGGCTGGGGATCCTGTTCATCGATCTGGATCGCTTCAAACGGATCAACGACAGCCTCGGCCACAACACCGGCGACGACCTGCTAAAAGGGGTCGCCGGCCGCCTGCTCACCTGTGTACGGGAGGATGACACCGTGGCCCGTATGGGGGGCGATGAGTTCATCATCATCCTCTCTGAGCTGGGCGATCCGGAGGACACCGCCGTGGCGGCCCGCCGGGTGATCGAGGAGCTTAAACAGCCCCAGCTGATCCAGGGCAAAGAGCTGGTGGTCACCTGCTCCATCGGTATCAGCATCTACCCCGAGGATGGCCTCACCAGCGACGTGCTGCTGCGCAACGCCGATACCGCCATGTACCGCGCCAAGGAGGTGGGCCGCAACAGCTACCAGCTCTACACCCCGGCCATGAACGCCCGTTCGCTGGAGCACCTGGCGCTGGAGACCGGCCTACGGCGGGCGGTGGAGCGGGGTGAGCTGCGGGTCTTCTATCAGCCCGTGGTCAGCGCGGGCAGCCACCGCCTAGTGGGGGCCGAGGCGCTGCTGCGTTGGCAGCACCCGGAGATGGGCCTCATCCCGCCGGGTGACTTCATCCCCATCGCCGAGGAGAGCGGACTCATCATCCCCATCGGCGAATGGGTGCTGCGCTCGGCCTGCCGCCAGCTGATGCAGTGGCGGCAGCAGGGGCGGCGTGACTTCACCATCGCGGTCAACCTCTCGCCGCGCCAATTCCGTGAGCCGGGCTTCGTCGAGATGGTCAAACACGCCCTGGCGACGGAGGGGGGCGACCCCCGAGGACTGGAGCTAGAGCTGACCGAGACGATGTTGATGGAGCAGGCGCGGGAGAATGTAGTGAAGTTGCGAGAGCTGCGGGAGATGGGGATCGGCATCGCCCTGGATGACTTCGGCACCGGCTACTCCTCCCTCTCCTATCTCAAACGCTTCGCCATCGATAAGCTGAAGATCGACCGCAGCTTCGTGCGCGACATCGAGCGGAGCGCGGAGGATGGCGCCATCGTCTCCGCCGTCATCACCCTGGCCCGCAGCCTCGGCCTACAGGTGGTGGCAGAGGGGGTAGAGGAGGCGCACCAGGCCACCACCCTCCACCGCTACGGCTGCGACCTGCTCCAGGGCTTCCTCTTTGGCCAGCCGGTGCCGGTTGAGCAGTTCCCCAGCAGCGAGGCGGACGGCAGCTGAGCCACCGCCACCGCGCATCAATCCGGGGTGGCGAAGGAGAAGCGCATCGAGAGATCCACGGCGACGAGATCCTTGGTCAAGGCGCCGATGGAGATGAAATCGACCCCTGTAGCGGCGATCGCCCGGATATTCTCCAGATTGATCCCGCCCGACGCCTCCAACCGGGCCCGACCGCCCACCAGTGCCACCGCCTCCCGCAGGGTGGCGACCCCCATGTTATCCAGCAGCAGGATATCGGCCTTGGCGGCCAGCGCCTCCTCCACCTCCGCCAAGGTCTCCACCTCCACCTCGATGGGGACCCCGTGGGCCGCCGTCCGGGCATGGGCCACCGCCGCGGCGATGGAGCCGGCGGCGATGATGTGGTTCTCCTTGATCAACACCCCGTCATAGAGGCCAACGCGGTGGTTGTGACAGCCGCCGCAGGCCACCGCGTACTTTTGTGCCCGCCGCAGCCCCGGCAGGGTCTTGCGGGTATCGAGCACCTGCACGCGGGTGCCGGCCACCGCATCGGCGTAGTTGCGGGCCCGGGTCGCGGTACCGGAGAGGGTCTGTAGGAAGTTGAGGGCGGTGCGCTCGCCAGTGAGCAGCGGACGTGCTGGCCCCTCCAGGGTGACCAATAGACTATCGGCCACCACCTGCTCCCCCTCCGTCACCGACCAGTCGATGGAGATGGCGGAGTCGAGTTGTTGGAATACCGCATCAAACCACGGACGGCCGCAGATCACCGCCTCGTCGCGGCTGATGACCCGGGCAACGGCGTGGGCACTGGTGGGGATGAGATCGGCGGTGAGGTCACCCCGCCCCACATCCTCCGCCAGGGCGCGCTCCACATCGGCGAGCACCGCCTCGGTCGAAGGTAGCGGGTGGGCCATCTCAGCCGACTCCCAGCAGCTCAACCTCAAACACCAGGGTGGCATTGGGGGGGATGACACCACCCGCGCCGCGGCTACCGTAGCCCAGCTCTGGCGGAATGGTGAGCTTGCGCTTGCCCCCCACCAACATCCCTGCCACCCCCTCATCCCAGCCGCGGATCACCTGCCCGGCCCCCAGCCGAAAGCGGAACGGATCGCGCCGATCGAGGCTGCTGTCGAATTTACTGCCATTGGTCAGCCAGCCGGTGTAGTGGACGGTCACCGTCGTCCCGGCGGCTGCGGGGTCGCCGCTGCCAACGACCAGATCTTCGATGATGAGACCGGAGGGGGTAGTGGTTGCACTCATGCAGGAGGCTCCTTGGATCAGAGGTGAGAGTGGGTGGTTGGTCGCCAGGCAACCCCGCGGGCGTTACCAGCCCGGGGGCCATTGCGTCTATACACTACGGTGATCTATCCGCCTTTGCTGAGAAGTATTCCCGTTTCAGCTTCACCACCAGACCGCTGAGCAGCCAGAGCGCCAGCAGATTGGGGAGTGCCATCAGCAGATTGGCCGAGTCGGCCAGGTTCCAAACCAGCTCCAGCGGCACCGCGGCACCAAACACCACCAGCACGGTGAAGACCACCCGATAGGGCATCACCGCCCCCGCCCCAAACAGGAAGTGGGCGGCCCGGTCGCCGTAGTAGGACCAGGCGATGATGGTGGAGAAGGCGAAGAGCGCCAGGCTGGCCCCTACCACCACCGCCCCACCGCTGCCTAGGGTGGTGGAGAAGGCGTAGGCGGTGAGTGCCGCCCCCTTCAGCTCCTCCGGGCGGTCGATATAGGCGCCGGTGACCACAATCACCAGACCGGTCATGGTGCAGATGATGAGGGTGTCGATGAAGGGCTCCAGCAGCGCTACCAGCCCCTCGCGGATGGGTTGATCGGTACGGGCGGCGGCGTGGGCCATAGGCGAGGAGCCGAGCCCCGCCTCGTTGGAGAAGAGGCCCCGCTTCACCCCCCACATGATCGCCTCCCCCACCGCCGCGCCGCCTACCGCCCACGGGTTGAGGGCAGCGTTGAAGATGGTGGCAAAGGCAGCGGGGATCGCCTCAATGTGGCTGATGAGGATGATGAGGGCACCCGCCACATAGAGCAGGGCCATGAATGGGACGATGGTGGAGGCGACCTTGGCGATGCGCTGCACCCCGCCCAGGATCACCAGGCCGGTGAGGATGGCCATCACCACCCCCACCAGCCAAGCGGCGTCCCGCAGACCCGGCCAGATGTAGGAGAGCCCATCCACCACCGAGTTGGCCTGCACCATGTTGCCAATGCCGAAGGAGGCGATGAGGGCAAAGCTGGCGAACAGGATCGCCAGACGGCGCATCTTCAACCCGTGCAGCAGGGTGTACATCGGCCCGCCGGCCACCGTGCCATCCGCCGCCACCTCGCGGAAGCGCAGTGAGAGGGTCACCTCGGTAAATTTGGTGGCCATGCCGAAGAAGGCGGTCATCCACATCCAGAACAGCGCCCCCGGCCCGCCAAAGGCGATGGCGGTGGCCACCCCAGCGATGTTGCCGGTGCCGACGGTGGCAGAGAGTGCGGTGGAGAGTGCCTGAAAGTGGGTGACCTCGCCGGGGTGGGAGGGATCGGCGTAACGCCCGGAGAGCAGGGCCACGGCGTGGCGAAAGCCGGTGATCTGCACCACCCCCATGCGCAGGGTGAGGTAGGCCCCAGTCCCCACGAGGAGTATCAGCGTGAGCGGATTGCCCCACAACAGCCCAGAGAGTGAACCGCTCCAGGCGGTCAGTTGCGCCAGAAACTGCTCCATTACCACCCGCCCCCTCGTTTTTTTAGTGGGGGCAAGTCTATCCGCTGCAACCGCCCGCGTCACCGGCCGGGGGGCGCCGGAATCGGTATCATGGGCGCCGACGCCCCCGGCCACAGCCCCTGGACCGCTAAACAACCCCATGTCCGACGCCAATACCCCCACCATCGCCGTCCCCTACGTGCTGGAGACGGTGCTATTCCTGGTCACTGTGGTGGCCATTGTGCCCCTCTTCCGCCGCATCAAGGTGAGCCCCATCCTCGGCTACCTGGCCATCGGCGCCGTGGCCGGCCCCCACGCCCTCGCCTGGGTGGCAGACAGCAGCGAGGTGAGCCACTTCGCCGAGCTGGGGGTGATCTTCCTACTCTTCACCATCGGCCTGGAGCTGTCGTTTGAGCGACTGCGCACCTTCAGCCGCCTCATCTTTGGTCTGGGGGCGGCCCAGGTGGTAGTAACCGCAGTGGCGGTAGCACTGCTGGCCTGGTTCTGGGGCAACGGCCTCCAGGCGGCCATCATCATCGGCCTCTGCCTCGCCCTCTCCTCCACCGCCATGGTGATGCAGCTGCTCAATGAGCGGGGGGAGATCGCCGCCACCCATGGCCGCGCCAGCTTCGCCATCCTGCTGTTCCAGGACCTGGCCGTGGTCCCTATCCTCATCCTGCTGGCCGCCTTCGGCGGTGAAGGCGGTGACAATGTGGTGGCAGAGGTGGCCAAGGCGCTGTTGAAGGCGGTGGTGGCGGTGGCTGCCATCCTGGTGCTGGGGCGCTATGTGCTGCGCTACCTGTTTCGCACCGTGGCCCAGACCCGCAGCGTGGATGTCTTCACCGCCATGACCCTACTGGCCATCCTCGCCACCTCCCTGGCCACCGGCTACGCCGGCCTCTCCATGGCACTGGGGGCCTTCCTGGCGGGCCTGCTGCTGGCGGAGACCGAGTTCCGCCATCAGATCGAGGGGGAGATTGAGCCCTTCAAAGGGCTGCTGTTGGGGCTGTTCTTCATGAGCGTCGGCATGAGTCTCGACCTCGGCGCCGTCTCCGACAAACTACTGTGGGTGGTGCTATCGGTCAGCGGCCTCATCGCCATCAAGGCGGTCATCACCTTCGGCCTCGCCCTCGCCTTTGGCCTGCCCCGCCACGATGCGGTGCGCACCGCCCTGTTTGTCGCCGAGGCGGGGGAGTTTGCCTTTGTGGTGATAGGCCAGGCCACCGTCACCTACGGCCTCATCTCCAACGAAGTGGGGCAGTTCATGGTGATCGTCGCCGGGCTCTCCATGGCCATCACCCCGCTCCTGGCGGCACTGGCCGGTTGGGCCGGGCGCCGGCTAGAACCGGTGGATGGTCGCATCGAGGCCCACCCCGGTGAGCTGGCCGATCTCGGCAGCCATGTGGTGATCGCCGGCTACGGCCGCGTCGGCCAGACAGTAGCGGCGGTGCTGCGGGAGCAGACCATCCCCTACGTCGCCCTCGATACCGACGCCGCCCGGGTACGCCGCTGCCGCGAGCGCTCCGAGCCGGTCTACTTCGGCGATGCCGCCCGCGCCGAGGTACTGAAACGGGCGGGGGTCGAGCGGGCCGCGGTGATGCTCATCACCATGGACAACCCCTGGGCCGCCGGCCGTACCGTGGAGGTGGCGCGCCGCCTCTGGCCCGACCTGCACATCTTGGTCCGCGCCCGCGACGGTGCCCACTCCGACCAATTGCGCGCCCTTGGCGCCAACGCCGTGGTCCCCGAGACATTGGAGGCGAGCCTGCAACTCTCCGGCGCGGTACTCCGCACCCTCGGGACCCCCATCGAGCGGGTGGAGGGGACCCTGGAGGGGATCCGGGCCCGTCAATATGAATCGCTACGGGCAGCGGCCCAGGCAGCGGCCGAGATGGCCGCCCCTTAGCGGGTGTGGGGTGGGGGCCCGTTGGGCATTTAGCTCGGCGGGGATCGCAGCCTGCGCGACCGCCGCCCACCACCACCGGCGGTGCCGCCGGGTGCAATATCCGGCACAATCTGCGCAATACCCTATATCTATGGACTCGCCGTCACCGCCGATCGGCCTCCACACACAGGGAACGGCGGGCACAACATCCAAGCGCGGCGGCGGTCCAACTGGGCAGCCATCAGCGACCCGGAGGGACTAGCACCATGCTCATCAACCTAGCAGGGGTTGCACTCATCGCCTTCATTGTCTGGTGGTTCTGGTGGGCCAAGCCTTGAAACTGCTATACACCTACCCCGATCCCATCCAAGCGGGTCTGCTGAGTTCGCTGCTGGAGTCGCGCGGTATCGCCACCCTGGTGCGCCACCAATATCTCTCCGGGGCGGTGGGTGAGCTGCCGCCTGACGCCATCTGGCCGGAGGTGTGGGTGCTCCATGAGAGCGACCTACCAGAGGCGACTCAACTGTTGGCCCAACTCCACGCCACCCCCACCGCCACGGGCGAGCCGTGGCGCTGTCCCCACTGTGGCGAGATGAATGAAGCGCAGTTTGCCCTCTGTTGGGCCTGTGGCCGAGAGACCCCCTAACCCACCCGATACTTAGGCATCGCCCCATGACCCCAGCCGTCAACGCCGCCAAGCGTGGCAAGGTGCAGTTTGAGCTGCACCACTACCAGCACGATCCCAACCACCCCTCCTATGGCGAGGAGGCGGCGCTGGCCCTGGCGGTGGAACCGACCCGGGTATTCAAGACCTTGGTGGTGCAGTTAGATGGCAAGGGGCTGGCGGTGGGGGTAGTGCCGGTCTCGGGGACCCTCGACCTGAAGGCGCTGGCAGAGGCGGCCGGCGCCAAGCGGGCCGCCATGGCGCCGGTGGCGGAGGCGGAGCGGGCCACCGGCTATGTGGTGGGGGGGATCAGCCCCTTGGGGCAGAAGCGCCGCCTCCCCCTCTTCCTGGACGCCACCGCCACCCACTGGCCCACCCTCTTTGTTTCGGCCGGCCGGCGGGGGCTGGAGATCGAGTTGAGCGCAGCCGACCTGCTCCATCTCACCGCCGGCCAGTTGGCCCCCATCGCCCGGCCGTAAACCTGCACGAACTGCAATATCACTCCGGTGGTAGCCCCTGCTCCCCCCGTTTATACTGCGCGCCATGTTGACCTACCCCGCCATCGATCCGGTCGCCTTCGCCCTACCGTCGTTCGAGCTGCCCCTCGTCGGCGCCATCCATATCCAGATCCACTGGTACGGCATCATGTACCTAGTAGGGTTTGTCAGTGCCTGGTGGTTGGGGCGCTACCGTGCCCGGCAGGCGCGCTGGCAGTGGGCGCCGACAGAGATGGACGATCTCGTCTTTTACACCGCCTTAGGGGTCGTCATCGGCGGCCGCCTCGGCTCGGTGCTGTTCTACAACTTCCCCACCTTTCTGGCCAATCCGCTCAGTGTGTTTGCCGTCTGGAATGGTGGTATGGCCTTCCACGGCGGGCTGATCGGGGTGATGGTGGCCACCTGGCTCTTTGCCCGCCACAAACAGAAGCGCTACTTCCAGGTGCTCGACTTTGTTGCTCCCCTGGTCCCCATCGGGCTCGGGGCCGGGCGCATCGGTAACTTCATTAATGGCGAGCTATGGGGCAAACCGACCGATCTCCCCTGGGCGATGGCCTTCCCAGCGGCCGGTCCGCTGCCGCGCCACCCTTCCCAGCTCTATGAGTTCCTGCTGGAGGGGGTGGTGCTCTTTAGCGTGCTCTGGCTCTTCTCTCGCCGCCCACGGCCGCTGATGGCGGTCTCCGGGCTATTCGCCGTGCTCTACGCCCTGTTCCGGATCATGGTGGAGTTTGTGCGGCTGCCGGACGCCCACATCGGCTATCTTGCCTTCGGCTGGCTCACGATGGGTCAGCTGCTCTCCCTACCCCTGCTGATGGCGGGCCTCGGCCTGCTCTGGGCCGCCTACCGCAGGCCCGGCATCAAGCAACTTCAGCCGGTCTCCTGACACCATGCAGCCCTATCTAGAACTGATGCGCCATGTGCGCGAACACGGCGTCCGCAAAGAGGACCGCACCGGGACCGGCACCTTGAGCCTATTTGGCTACCAGATGCGCTTTGACCTCGCCGCCGGCTTTCCCCTGGTGACGACCAAGCGGCTCCATCTGAAGTCGATCATCCATGAGCTGCTCTGGTTTCTCCAAGGCGCCACCAATCTGAGCTATCTCCACCAGCATGGCGTCACCATCTGGGATGAGTGGGCCGATCCCCAGGGGGAGCTAGGCCCGATCTACGGCTATCAGTGGCGCTCGTGGCCCACCCCAGAGGGCGGTCACATCGATCAGATCACCCAGTTAGTGGAGCAGATCCGCCACAACCCCGACTCCCGCCGTCTGCTGGTGAGCGCCTGGAACGTGGCCGATGTGGAGAAGATGAAGCTCCCCCCCTGCCACACCCTGTTCCAGTTCTATGTGGCCGAGGGGCGCCTCTCCTGCCAGCTCTACCAGCGCAGTGCCGATATCTTTCTTGGGGTGCCGTTCAACATCGCCTCCTACGCCCTGCTCACCCTGATGGTGGCGCAGGTCACTGGCCTCCAGCCGGGGGAGTTCATCCACACCCTGGGGGATGCCCACCTCTACATCAACCACCTGGAGCAGGTGGCGACCCAGCTGGCCCGCACCCCCTACCCCCTGCCCACCATGCAGCTGAATCCGGCGGTGGAGTCGCTGTTTGAGTTCCGCTACGAGGACTTCGAGTTGCAGGGTTACCAACACCACCCCGCCATCAAGGCGCCGGTGGCGGTGTAGTCCCATGGCCACCCTCTCGCTCATCGTCGCCATGGCCGAAAACGGGGTGATCGGCATCGACAACAGCCTCCCCTGGCGTATCCCCGAGGACCTCCAGTGGTTCCGCCGTCACACCGTGGGCAAACCGGTGGTGATGGGGCGCAAGACCTATGACTCCATCGGCCGCCCACTACCGGAACGACGCATCATTGTGTTGAGCCGCAATGAGGCGTTTCACCCCGCCGGGGTGGAGGTGGTCCCCCACCTAGAGGCGGCCCTCGACCTCGCCGCGGCTGCCCCCGAGGTGATGGTGGCGGGGGGTGAATCCATCTACCGTCAGCTGCTACCACGGGCGGAGCGGCTCTACCTGACGGTGGTCCACGCCAGCCCGGCCGGCGACGCCCACTTCCCCCCCATTGCCGCCGAGCAGTGGCGAGAGCAGTTCAACGAGCCCCATCCTGGCAGCGGCGATCGCCCCGCCTATACTTTCCGCATCTTGCAGCGGCTCCCCGCAGATCCATAACCCCTCTCCCCGGAGGCGGCATCGATGCCGCATAATGGGGCGAGCGTTGCAGATTTCTTACAGGTGTCCCCGGCCGCGCATAAGGCCGTGGGGCCTTTCCAGCCCACCTGCCCCAAGATGACTCCGTGAAGGGAGAGACCCACAGCGTCCACCGGCGCATCGTCACCTACGCAATGCTGGGCATCCTGCTCACCGGCGTGGTGGTAGGGCTTGCGACGGCAGTGCCGTTCTATCTCAACGCCCGCGCCGGGCTGGAGCAGTCGGCCGGCTACAACGCCCGTCTGCGCGCCCTGGCGGTGGCGCAACTGCTGGCCAAATGGGAGGATCTGACCCGTCAAGTCACCTCCCGTAGTGTCATCCGCGAACGGCTAGAGGCCTACTACCGCGGCGAGATGGAGCTGGAGGCGCTGGTCAGCTTCTCCGTCCCCAAGCTGGCGGACGCGATGCGCCTCTCCAGCGATATCTCCGGCATCACCCGGCTGGATCTCGCCGGCCAACCCCTCGTCACCGTGGGTTCTGCCATCCCCCATCCCCTGCTGCCAAAGGCGGAAGGGTTAGGGCGCGAGTTGCGGGCCCGGGGACCGGTCGCCTTTGCCGGCGCCTGGCACCTGCTCATCACCGCCCCCATCCTCAACCCCACCGGTGAACGGGTGGGGAGCGACGTGGTGGCCTTCCGCATCGAACCGCTGATCCAGGTGCTGCGCCAAGCAGTGGAGGCCTCCCCCGGCAGTCGCGCTTACCTCACCCATAGTGACGACAACACCGTCTTAGAGGCCCACCCCGGCGGAGGTGGGGTGATCCACGGCGGCCTGCCCGTGGCACTGGCCCAGGCGTTAGGGCGGGCGCTGGCGGGGGAGTCAAATATCGTGCGGCCGGGGGCGCTGAACGACACCGGCGAGGTGATCTTCTTCCTCCCGGTGGAGCAGCTCTGGGCGTTGGCGGTGGTGGCACCAAGTGATCGCCTCTACGCCCCCGCCTTGCAGATCCTGGCGCTCCCGGTCGCCTCCATCGCCCTCATGATCGTCCTGGGTAGCTTCGGCACCGTGCGCCTGATCCGGCCTCTATCGCGGGCGGTGGTAGAGAAGACCATCGAGCTGGCGACCCTCGCCACAGAGCAGCGCTCCCTCCTTGAGCACGCCCGCGGTTTTGTCTACCGCCAGGATGAAGCGGGTAATGTGACCTATCTCTCCGGCAGCGTGGAGGCGATCACCGGCTACGGCACCGAGGAGATAAAAGAGGGCTTCCAGCGCTACTTCACCGACCACCCGTGCAACCGCCGCGCCCAGGCCTACGCCCAACAGGTGCGCACCGGCGAGCATGTCCCGCCCTACACCATCGAGATCTACCACCACAGCGGCACCCCTATCGCCCTGGAGATCAGCGAGCGGCCGGTGCTGGACGGCAACCGACCGGTGGGGGTGGTGGGGGTGGCCCGCGATGTCACCGAACGCACCCGTACCGCCGAGGCGCTGGCCCAGAGCGAAGAGCGCCTGCGCACGGTGATAGACGCGACCCCAGACATCATCTGCTTCAAGGATGGCGGTGGCCACTGGCTGGAGTCCAACCACGCCAACCTGGAGACCTTCCGCCTCATCGGTACCGACTTTCGCGGCAAGAAGGGGGCCGAGCTGACGCCGTTTACCAGCCCGTTGCTACGGGAGGCACTGTTAGCAGCAGAGGTGGCCGATGAATATGCCTGGCGGCGGGGCGCCCCCTCCCGCAGTGAAGAGGCGATCCCCGGTAGTGAGGGCAAGCAGCGGATCTTTGACGTTATGCGGGTCCCTATCTTCAGCGAAGCGGGGGAACGCCGGGGTCTAGTGGTGGTGGGGCGCGATATCTCGGAGCGGAAGTGGGCAGAGGAGGAGCTACGCCTGGCGGCCTCAGTCTTCCGCGAGAGCCATGAGGGGATTGTCATCCTCGACCACCAACACCGCATCCTGCGCATCAACGCCGCGGGCGCCGCCAGCTTGGGCCTCACCGCCGAGGAGCTACAGGGGCGCGATCTCTGTGAGCGGATCGACAAAGAGCGAGACGAGCAGGCCCCCTGTAGCGATCTGGCCCGCCTGGTGGAGCAGCGGGGCAGTTGGCAGGGAGAGGTGTGGTACCGTCGCACCGATGGCCACGCCATCCCCACCTGGCAACACGTCAGCGCCATCCGGGATGAGGAGGGCCACATCGCCCGCTTCGCGGTGCTATTCACCGATCTATCTGAGAAGAAAGATAGTGAGGAGCGGATCCGCTACTTGGCCGACTTCGACCCGCTCACCGGCCTACCCAACCGCACCCGTTTTACCGAGATCCTGGCCGCCGCTGCCGATACCGCGGGGCGGATCGGCGGCCAGCTGGCACTGCTCTTCATCGATCTCGACCGCTTTAAAAACGTCAACGACAGCCTGGGTCATCAGGTGGGGGATAAGCTGTTGCAGCAGGTGGCACAGCGTCTCTCCGCCAGTGCGCGCGATCAGGACATTGTGGCGCGCCTAGGGGGCGACGAGTTCACCCTCCTGCTGGGTGGCCTGCACGACGAACGCGACGCCGGCGCGGTGGCCCACCACCTGTTGGAGGGGTTGGCGGCCCCGCTCAATATCGATGACTACGAGATCTTCGTGGCCGCCAGTATCGGCATCAGTATCTTCCCGCGCGACGGCGAGGATGCCCGCACCCTGATCCGCAACGCCGATGCCGCCATGTATAGGGCCAAGGAGCAGGGCCGCAACACCTATCAGTACTACACCCCGGAGCTGACCGATCTCTCCTTTGAACGGCTGGAGCTGGAGGGGGGGCTACGGCGCGCCATTGAGCGGGGCGAACTCCTGCTCCACTATCAGCCGCAGCTCGATGCCAATGAGCAGGTAGTGGGGGTCGAGGCGCTGGTGCGCTGGCGCCACCCGGAGCGGGGCGTGGTGAGCCCGACCCTCTTCATCCCCCTGGCAGAGGATACCGGCCTCATCGATCCCATCGGCGAGTGGGTGCTCACCACCGCCTGCCACCAGGCATACGACTGGATGGCCAACGGTGTGGGGGAGCTGCGCATGGCGGTCAACCTCTCCGGCTGGCAGATCATCTACGGCGATATCGTTACCACGGTGCGGCGGGTATTGGCGGAGACCAGCCTCCCCCCTCGGCTGCTAGAGCTGGAGATCACCGAGGGGTTTGTCCTGCAACACGCCGAACGGGGTGTCAGCACCTTGAGCGAGCTGCGCGCCCTCGGGGTCACCCTCGCCATCGACGACTTCGGTACCGGCTACTCCTCTCTCTCCTACCTCAAGCGCCTACCGGTAGATAGGCTCAAGATCGACCGCTCCTTTGTGTGCGACATCCCCGATGACCGCGACGACGCCGCCATCACCACCACCATCATCGGCATGGCACGCCACTTGGGACTCAAGGTGATTGCCGAGGGGGTAGAGACCGCCGTCCAGCTGGAGTTTTTGCGCGACCACGGCTGCGACGAGTTCCAGGGCTACTACCTCAGCAAACCGCTGTCAGCGGAGGAGCTAGAGCAGTTCATGCGCCACCAATCGGTGACGCACCCGGGTGTTTGAGGGAGGCCCCGCGCCGCACGGCGCGGGGTGGAGGACCGCGCGGGAGCGCGGCCCTGATCAGCGAACTACCAAGGCGTCACGTTGTTCATGACCTGGAACGGATAGCCCATATTGGCGGTGTCGTGGCGCATCCCCAACACCCCCCAGCGCATGGCGTCGGTGTCGTACTGCATCCGCTGCACGCTGGAGGTCATCCGGTTGACATCCTGCTGCATCGCCGGCACTGAGGCCATCTGACCGCGCATCGCCTGCATATCCGTTGACATGGAGCCCATGTCACCGCGCATCGCCTTCATGTCACCGGCCATCTCCACCATGCGGGTGGCCATCGTCCCCATGTTGCCCACCTCCCCCTCACCGGCCATGAGCTGCATCTTGCCCTGCATGATCTCCATGTAGCTGGACATCCGGTTCATGTCGTCGGACATGCTCTCGATGAGTTGAAACATGTGGGCCCCCACCATCAGGGCGAGGAAGACGGCGGCGATGATCCCCCCCCACAACAGACGGGCGCGGCGTTTGTGGATATCAAACTCCCGCTCGACGGCGCGCACCAGTCGATCGAGATCACTCACTTGCTGGGGGGGCTGACTGGGCTGTTCCTGCTCGGTCATAACGGCTTCCTCTGGTGGGGAGATCTCCATGGGTGCGGGGGGCACTGCCCCCCGCAGAGCGGGACAATTATAAAGATTGCCCCCCCGATTTCACCGCCAACAATTAGGGTCAGATTGCCTCGCCCCCACCCCTCGCCCCACCCGTCCGTGGGGCGAGGGGT
>QKFD01000106.1 GCA_003251535.1 Chromatiales bacterium
AGGCCCGAGGGACGGGCAGCAGACACCTAATGAGATATCTGGTTCTCGTCCTGCTCCTGTTCCTCGGGCTGCTTCAATATCGCCTCTGGTTCGGCGACGGCAGCATCCCAAAGATTCAGCACTTCGAGGCGCTGATCGTCCAGCAGCAGGCGGAGAATGAGCGCCTGTTGGAGCGTAATCGTGCCCTGGAGGCCGAGGTGCGGGACCTCAAACGGGGCCTGGAGGCGATCGAAGAGCGCGCCCGCAACGAACTCGGCATGATCAAAGAGGACGAGGTGTTCTACCAGATCGTCCGCGATCCCGCCGCCGAGCAGGGGGCCCAAGGCCCCGATCCCGAAGAGGCCTACCTGCCTTAGCAGGGCGCCCAATCACACTGGTTACGAGCGTGCGAGCATGAGTCAGCCTGGATTTTGGGCCGTAGTGCCGGCGGCCGGGGTCGGACGGCGGATGGGCGGCGATCTGCCCAAGCAGTATCTGCCGCTGGCCGGGCGGCGGGTGATCGAGCACACCCTGGCCCATCTCTGTCACCCCGCTATCCAAGGTATGGTGGTTGCCATCACGCCGGGCGATCCCTACTTTGCCGACATCACCCTGCCGGAGCGGCCGCTATGGCGTGCCGATGGTGGGGCCGAACGCTGCCACTCGGTACTGAACGCCCTTGATTTCCTGGCCAGCCACGCCGCGCTAGGGGATTGGGTGTTGGTGCATGATGCCGCTCGTCCCTGCCTACGGGCGGCGGACCTAGATCGGCTCATTACCGAATTGACGGACCACGCCGTGGGCGGCCTACTGGGGTTACCGGTGGCCGATACGGTCAAACGGACCGATGGCCGCGGCGACGTGGTGGCCACCGTGGAGCGGGAGGGGCTGTGGCGCGCCTTGACGCCCCAGATGTTTCGTCTGGGTACCCTGCGCCAGGCGCTGCACCAGGCGGTAACCGCCGGTCAGCTGGTGACCGACGAGTCGGCTGCCATTGAGCGCCTGGGGCTCGCCCCCAGGATGGTGGAGGGACACGCCGATAACATTAAAATCACCCGCCCGCAGGATCTGGCGTTGGCGGAACTCTATCTGCGACAGCAACAGGAGTCCCTATGAGAGTTGGTCACGGTTTCGATGCCCATCGCTTCGTGCCCGATCGTCGGCTGGTGCTAGGTGGGGTGGAGATCGCCCACGAGTTCGGGCTTGCCGCCCACTCCGATGGGGATGTCGCCATCCACGCCCTCTGTGATGCCCTGCTGGGGGCGGCGGGTCTGGGGGATATCGGGCGCCACTTCCCCGATAGCAGTGCGGAGTTCAAAGATATCGATAGCCGCCTGCTGCTCCGGCGGGTGGTGACCCAACTGCGCGGTCGCGGCTGGCGGATCGGCAATGTCGATATCACCCTCATTGCCCAGGCGCCACGCCTGGCCCCCCATGTCAGCCTGATGCGGGCCCGTCTGGCCGCCGATCTGGAGGTGGCACTGGATGCCGTCAACGTCAAGGCGACCACCACCGAGCAGATGGGCTTCACCGGGCGCCAGGAGGGGATCGCCGCCCACGCTGTCTGCCTGTTGCTGGCGCTGTGAGCGAGGCGTTGCCCCCCGATGGCGAGCAGGCGCCCGCCCCGGCCTGGGAGGAGGAGGCGGCGCTGCCGTATGCCTACGGCCCGCCCCCACTGAGGGCGCGGCTGCGGGCGGTGGCGGAGGATTTCTGGGTCGATGAGCGCCCCCTCTATCTGCCTGAGGGGCGCGGTAATCAGCTCTGGCTCAGGATCGAGAAGCGAGAGACCAACACCGAGTGGGTGGCGCGCCGTCTGGCGGAGCTGGTGGGGGTAGCGGCCAAGGAGGTGGGCTACGCCGGCCTCAAGGATCGCCACGCGGTCACCCGGCAGTGGTTCAGTGTGCCGGTATCGGCCACCGAGACGCCGCCCTGGGGGCAGTGGCAGGAGGAGTTCACGGTGCTGGAGGCGGTCCGTAACCCGACCCGCCTGCGGCGAGGCGGGCTGGCCGGCAACCAGTTTCGTATCCTGTTGCGCGCCCCCGTTGGCGATCTGACCACCTTCCAACGGCGGGTGGCGCTCATCGCCAGCCACGGCTTCCCCAACTACTTCGGTGAGCAGCGTTTTGGCCATCAGGGGGCCAACCTGGGCCGGGCCGAGGCACTCTTTCGCGGGGAGCTACGGGAGCGGGATCGCCACCTGCGGGGTCTCTATCTCTCCGCCGCCCGCTCCCAGCTGTTCAATCAGGTGCTGGCACGCCGGGTGGAGCAGGGGAGCTGGGGCCGGGCCTTGGCCGGCGAACACCTGCTGCTCGCCAGCAGCCACACCCACTTCATCGGCCGCTCCGATGCCCCCCATGTGGTGGCCCAGCTGGACGCGGGCCAGATCCACCCGAGCGGTCCGCTCTGGGGTAGCGGTGCACCGCAGGCCAAGGGGGAGGCGCTGGCCCTGGAGCTGGCGGCGGTGGCGAATAGCGAGACGCTGCGCCGTGGTCTGGAGCGGGCCGGCCTGCAACAGGAGCGGCGGCCACTGCGGGTGATCCCGGAGGGGCTGCGGGCGGCTGAGCAGGAGGGCCACCTCCTGTTGGAGTTTTTCCTGCCCGCCGGCAGCTACGCCACGGCCCTGCTGCGGGAGCTGGTGGCGCCAGCGGCCGGCCCCTAGCGGAGGCTATTCGGTCACCGCCCGGGGGCGATCGATCTCCAGCAGCACCGTCTCCAGCGAGCGCGGCTGGTCGATCAGGTAGCCCTGGGCGAAATCGACCCCGATCTCCTTTAGTGCCCGTAGCTGCTCCTCGGTCTCCACAAACTCCGCCACCGTCTCGATGCCGAGCACCCGGCCTACCCGCACGATCGCCTCCACAATGGTGCGATCCATCGGCTCCCGTGGCAGGCCGCGCACGAAGGCGCCATCGATCTTGAGATAGTCCACTGGCAGGTTCTTCAGATAGGCGAAGGAGGAGAGGCCTGAGCCGAAGTCGTCAAGGGCAAAGCGGCAGCCGATCCGTTTCAGGTGTTTGAGGAAGCGGCTGGCACGGGCCAGATTGCCGATGGCCGCGGTCTCTGTGATCTCAAAGCAGATGGCGGCGGGGGAGACACTGAACTCACTGAGCTGCCCCTCGATGAAGTCGAGCAGCGAGTCGTCGGAGAGCGAGGCGCCCGACAGGTTGATGGCAAAGACGCAGCTGCGGGCGGTGCGACGGACACTACAGTGGTGCGCGATCTCGGCAAAGGTGTGGCGCACCACCCAGCGATCGATACTCCCCATCAGGGAGTAGCGCTCCGCTGCCGGGATAAAGGCCCCCGGTGGGATAAGGGTGCCATCCTCCCCCTCCAGGCGGATCAACACCTCAAAGTGCAGTGGGCCGGTGTGGCGGCCGATGGGTAGGATGCTCTGGAGATGGAGGCGGAAACGGTCGCCCTGTAGGGCGCGATGGATGCGGCTGATCCAGTGCATCTGGCTGTGGCGCTGGGCCAGATCGGTGTCATCCGGCTGGTAGCTGTGGACCCGGTTGCGGCCGGTATCTTTGGCGGTGTAACAGGCGACATCGGCGGCGGAGAGCAGATCGCCGGTATCGGGACTGAAGCGATCCACCGCCACCATACCGATACTCACCCCCAACTCGAAGCTCTGCTCACCCCAGCTGAAGCGGTGACCGTTGATCGCCTGGCGCATCAACTCCGCCAGCTCCCGCGCCTTCCCTTCAGGGCAATCCATCAGCAGCACCCCAAACTCGTCCCCCCCTAGGCGGGCGAGGCTATCGGAGTCGCGGATCTGGCTGGAGAGCACATAGGAGAGTTGGCGCAGTAGCTCATCGCCGGCGATGTGGCCGCAGGTGTCGTTCACCACCTTGAACTGGTCTAGATCGAGGTAGAGGAGGGCGTGCTGACCATTGCCATCGACCCGCAAGCGCTCCAAGGCGCCGGCCAGGCGCCGCTCAAACTCCTGGCGATTGATGAGGCCGGTGAGGGCGTCATGGGTTGACTGGTAGTTGAGCTGCTGTGCCAGTTGGCGCCGCTCGGTGACATCCCGAAACACCACCACCACCCCGACGATGGTGTCGTTGCGGTGGCGAATGGGGGCCGCGGAGTCCTCGATAAATAGCTCGCTGCCCCCACGGGCCAGCAGCAGTTGCGGTTCACTGCTGTAGATCCCGGCCCGCTCCCGCAGGCAGCGTCCCGCCGGCTCCTCCAGGGGCAGGCGGGACTCCGCCTCCACCACACGGTAGATCTCGCGCAGATGGTGGCCGCGGGCGGCGCTGGCGCTCCAACCCAGTAGCCGTTCGGCCGCTGGATTGAGGTACTCCACCACCCCATCGGCCCGGGTGGTGATCACCGCGTCGGCAATGGAGTGGAGGGTCACCTCGGCCCGCTCCTTCTCCGTCGCCAGCGCCTCCTCCGCCTGCTGGCGGGCAAAGATATCGGCCTGCAACGCCTCGTTAGCCCGCTTCAGCTCCGTGGTGCGCTCATGCACCTTCCGCTCTAGGGCGCTATTGGTGCGGGCCAGCAGGCGGGCGTGGAGCAGGTTCTGGAGGGCGAGGCGGCGGTCGAAGAAGGAGGCCAGCAGGGTGATGGCCACGATTAGCAGGGTGATGGTCGAGATCACCAGCGCCAAGGCGGTGGGGTTGAAACCGCCATCCAGATGGAGGGCGTTGCTGGTGGCGATGAACTGTGCGGCAGCGACATCGGCGTAGTGGGTGCCACTGATGCCGATCCCCATCGCCCCGGCACCCGCCGCCAACCGCCAGTCGAGGCCGCGGAAGGTGTGGCGGTGGAGGTGGTGGACAAAGCCGAGCGCCACCCAGGCGGCGGCGGTGGCGAGTAGAAAGGAGGCGATTGAGAGGGGCAGGTGGTAGTGGATGGTGGCAGGCAGATCCAGCGCCCCCATGCCGGTGTAGTGCATGAGACTGACCCCTCCCCCCATGGCCAGCGCGCCCACGCCGCGTCTTTGCCAGGTGAGGGGGCCCTGTCCCACCATCTGGAGGGCCAAGAGGGCGGCCAGCGTGGCCGGCAGGATGGAGATGAGGGTGAGGGGGATGTCATAGCTCACCGCCACCGGTATACGCAGGGCGAGCATCCCGATGAAGTGCATCGACCAGATGCCAAACCCCATGGTGGCCGCCCCGGCCAGCAACCAGAGCCGCCGGGCGCGGCCAGCACTGTCGCTCACCCGGCCGGCGAGGGCCAGGGCGGTGTAGGAGACCACCACGGCGATCACCACTGAGAGGAGGACCAGCTGCGGGTCGTAGTCGCTGGTGAGTAGGGTTCCGGGGGAGGGGGTCATGACAGCGACTCCTGGCGGCGGGGGCCTCCCTGGCAAGGATGGGCTAGTGCGGGGGTACGGCTGGCGGCCCTACGGTATGCCGCGGCGCTGGCCCTCCAGGTTACGGATGGAGGGTAGGGGCGGTGAGCACACGCCAGGAGGCACAAGGGAGGTACCAATTTGTCAAAAAATGTCGGCCGCGGGCGTTGGATTTGCGACAAGGAGATCAACCCCTTTTGTGATTGTGGTTTGAAATCAATATGTTATGTTCTGGCACGGCCATTGCTCAATCGCTCTCGAACTGATCTTCGAGGGAGGAGTCCGATGAGCAACGCCACCGTACTGGAAGGGGCTGCCAAGCCGTCCGGGTGCAGCAGCTCGGGTTGTGGCAGTAGTGCCGATCACCTGTCCCACCTCTCCGACGATATCCGTCAGAAGGTGCAGAACCACCCCTGCTATTCAGAGCAGGCCCACCACTACTTCGCCCGGATGCACGTGGCGGTGGCCCCCGCCTGTAATATCCAGTGCAACTACTGTAACCGTAAATATGACTGCGCCAATGAGTCCCGCCCCGGCGTGGTCTCGGAACTCCTCACGCCGGAACAGGCGGTGAAGAAGACCCTGGCAGTGGCGGCCGCCATTCCGCAGATGACGGTCCTCGGCATCGCCGGCCCCGGCGATCCGTTGGCCAACCCCGAGCGCACCTTTGCCACCTTCCGTGAGCTGTCAGAGAAGGCGCCGGACATCAAGCTCTGCGTCTCCACCAACGGCCTCAACCTGCCGGACTGCGTGGAGGAGCTGACCCGCCACAATATCGATCATGTCACCATCACCATCAACTGTGTTGACCCCGACATCGGCGCCAAGATCTACCCCTGGATCTTCTGGAACAACCGCCGTATCCGGGGCCGCAAGGCGGCGCAGATCCTGATTGACCAGCAGCAGAAGGGGCTGGAGATGCTCACCGCCCGCGGCGTGCTGGTGAAGGTCAACTCGGTGATGATCCCTGGCGTCAACGACGAACACCTGAAAGAGGTGAGCAAGATCGTCAAGGCCAAGGGGGCGTTCCTCCACAACGTCATGCCGCTCATCGCCGAGGAGGAGCATGGCACCTACTACGGCATCATGCACCAGCGCAGCCCCTCTGCCGAGGAGTTGCAGTCACTCCAAGACGCCTGTGCCGGCGATATGGCGATGATGCGCCACTGCCGCCAGTGCCGGGCCGATGCCGTGGGCCTGCTGGGCGAGGATCGCGGTGCTGAGTTTACCCTGGATAAGATTGAACAGATGGATATCGACTACGGTGCTGCCATGACGCAGCGGGCCAAGGTGCAGGAGGAGTTGACCCAACAGCTCAACGCCTCCCGCAAGAGCACTCCGCAGACGGCCTTTGTCTCCCTGGATAGCCTGCGGCGCAAGCCAACCGCACGGCCGGTGCTGATGGCGGTGGCCACTGCCGGTGGCAATCTGGTCAACCAGCACTTCGGCCACGCCAAAGAGTTCCTGGTCTACGAGGCCTCCAGCCAGGGGGTCCGCTTCATCGGCCACCGCAAGACCGATCTCTACTGTACGGGGGCCAACGAGTGCGGTGATCGGGATACCACCCTGACCCGCTCCATTGAGGCGCTCACCGGTTGTGAGGTGGTGCTCTGCTCGAAGATCGGCTTTGAACCATGGGAGCAGCTGGAGGCCGCGGGCGTCATGCCCAACTCCGAGCACGCCATGGAGCCTATCGAAGAGGCGGTGGCAGCGGTCTACGCCGAGTTGGTGGCGGCCGGCAAGCTGGTGGATAACACGGTCGGCAGTGATGCCAAGGCCATTGCGTAACGGGGGTTGAGCCATGGCGTTCTCCATCAATCAACACTGCGTTAACTGCTTTGCCTGTGAGTCGGTCTGCCCCAATCAGGCGATCCACGAGGCCAAGCCCCACTTCATCATCGAAGCGAAGCTCTGCACCGAGTGCAACGGCGAGTACGACGAGCCGCAGTGCGCCAGCATCTGCCCCATCGAAGGGGCGATCCTCGACGCCAGCGGTGAACCCCTCAACCCGCTCGGCTCGCTCACCGGCATCCCCGTGGAGCGGTTGCGGCAGCTGGCGGAAGCGCGGCCGTGATCGCCCGGCTGAAGGAGATCTGGCAGCGTGGTGCCACGCCGCCAGTGGGTATCCCACACCGTTGTTGGCGTCGCCACAGCGCCCTGCTGCTGGCGGCCCGGGGGAGGGCGGCGTGAAGGTCGAGTTCTTCGAAAAGCCGGGGTGTATCAACAACACCCGGCAGAAGACCCTGCTGCGGGAGGCGGGCCACGAGGTTGTGGCCCACAACCTGCTCAGCGAGGCGTGGACCCCGGATCGGCTCCGCCCCTTCTTTGGCAGCCTGCCGGTGGCGGAGTGGTTTAACCGCACGGCGCCGCGGGTGAAGAGTGGTGAGGTGGTCCCGGAGCAGCTCGATGAGACGGCGGCGCTGGCCGCCATGGTGATCGACCCACTGCTCATCCGGCGGCCGCTGATGGCGGTGGCCGGTGAGTGTCGGGTGGGGTTTGATCCCCGGGCGGTCTCGGCCTGGATCGGCCTTACCCCCACTGCACTCCAGCCAACTCTGGATCTTGAGCGCTGTCCCAAGCCGGAGGTGCCCTGCGCATCGCCGGTCCCTGAGGAGGGCTGAAGATGGTTGCCGTACTGAATCACAACGAGGCGCTGCTGCGGGATACTTACGACCAGCTCAGCTACTACTCGGTGGGTCTCGGTAACGCCGAGAGTCTGGTGCGGATGTTCGCCTCCCAGGTGGCTGGCAACGGTGAGATGCCGGACCGCCTGGGCCTCTCTGCTGCGGCATTCGAGCGGTTTATCGGCTGGTACTTTCCCGGTCTGCCGCCGCAGGGGGTCCCCCGCGGGGGAGCCACCCCGGCGGGGGGGCGCGAAGAGGAGCGGCGCGAGCTGATCGCCCTCTTTCTCGCCAACGCGCCGCGGCTGACCGAGGATAGCGAGTGGATGGCCACCATCCTGGCCACCGGCTGCATGGGGGGCAACCACCTCTGGCAGGACCTGGGGCTCTGGTCGCGCAAGGACGTCTCCGCCTTCGTCACCCGTAACTTCCCGCTACTGCGGGAGAAGAACGACCGCGACATGAAGTGGAAGAAGTTCTTCTACAAGCAGCTCTGCAACCAGGAGGGGATCTACACCTGTCGCGCCCCCTCCTGCGAGGTGTGCAACGACTATCCATCCTGTTTCGGCCCCGAGGCGTAGTGCTGCCCAGGTCGGGATGGCCGCCTTGTGGGCGGCAGGGGTGAGCCGGCACAATGGGGCCGGCCGGGGAGGGGCCTGACCCATCTGCAACTGAGTGTCTCGCCGGATGCCGCCGCGCTGACACCGACCCGCCCCCCCGCAATCCATAACGATAACGGCAGGGGGAGCGTGTGACGGATCTGGAGCAGCGGGCCGTAGCGGCCTATCTCGGGCTGGCTATTGGCGACGCCCTGGGGGCGACGGTGGAGTTTATGACGCCACGGGAGATCGTCGTCGCCTATGGCCGTCATGATCACATCCGGGGCGGTGGTTGGCTCCACTTGAAGCCAGGACAGGTGACCGATGACACCACCATGAGCCTGGCCTTGGGGGAGTCGATCCTGGCCCAGGGTGGGGTGGAGGCGCAGAGTGTCGCCCAGGCCTTCGACGGCTGGATGCGGAGCAAGCCGGTCGATATCGGCAACACCGTCCGGCGTGGGATCGTCGAGTTTCGGCGCACCGGCCGCACGGAGGTCCCCCTCAACGAGTTTGACGGCGGTAACGGCGCCGCCATGCGGGTCCTGCCGGTGGCGCTGGCCACCTTTGGCGCCGATCCGGCCACCATCCGCCAGGCGGCCCTGGTCCAGGCCCGCATCACCCACCACAACCCCCTCTCCGACGCCGGTACCCTCTGTGTCAACGCCATGGTGCAGCTGGCCCTAAGCGGCACCGACCGCGGCGCCCTGCGTCAGGGGCCGGTGGCCGACCTACTGGCGGAACAGCCCCGCTTTGCCTACGAGGGCAAGCCGCAGGAGAACCCCACCGGCTTCATTGTCGATACCTTGCAAGCGGTCTTCCAAGGGCTGTTTGCCACCGACAGCTTCGAGGCGTGTCTGGTGGAGGTGGTCAATCGCGGTGGTGATGCCGATACCACCGGCGCCATCGCCGGGATGATCGCCGGGGCGCTCTATGGGCTCGATGCCATCCCAGAGGCGTGGCGCCTCGCCCTCGATGGCGCCGTCAGCGAGCGGGTGGTGACCCAGGCCCGGGCCCTTATCGCCCTGGCCGGACAGCACTGAGCGGCCTTGACTCAGGCCACGAGATCGCAGCAGAGCACTTGGCGACCGGCGGCGCGGGTGACGGTGCAGGAGAGGGTGACGCAGAGGCGGGCGTCGGTGATGGAGAAGTAGGGGCGCGAGGTGCGGATCCGGCCGGGGCTGGCGAGGGCGCGGCGGAAGTAGGGGCGGCGGCTCCAGTCAACCCCATCGGCCTGCTGGAGCGGCTTGAAGCGGGGGTCTTCAAGGGCGGCGCGGGCCCGGCCCGGCAGGTTATTGCCCCGTTGGATACCGTTGTCATCTAGCTGGTAGCAGCGCAGTACGTCGGCCCGTCCCAGCAACCCGCTGCACGCCTGCGCCAGCGGTTGGCCCGCGGCATAGCGTAGTAGTGCCTGTTCAAAGGCGCGGTAGGCCCCATCCAGCAGGGTCTGATCGCGGCGGGCGAGCACCTCGGCATCCTCCCCGGCTACGGCGATGAGCTGCTCCAGGGCCGCGGTCTCGCAGCTCACCTGGGGGGCTGCCAATGGGTGGCCAAACAGCCAACCCTGGACCAGATCGACACCGGCATCGAGCACGGCCACCCCCTCCGCCTCACTCTCGACCCCCTCCGCCAGCACCAGGCTACCCGCCTCGTGGAGCAGCGCGACGAGGTTGTGCAGCATCCGCTGTGCCCGCCCATCACTCCCGGCCCGTACCACCAGGGCGCGGTCCAGTTTGACGATATCGGGCTGCAACTCCACCAGTCGGGAGAAGTTGGAGTGGCCGGCGCCAAAGTCGTCGATGGCCACCAGGCAGCCGAGATCGCGGTAGAAGGCCATCGCCTCGCGCAGCCCCCCTTCGCCACTCGCGCTCTCCAGCACCTCCACCACCACCCGCTCCGGCGGTAGCTGGCACTGTTGCAGGAGATCGTGGAAGAAGGGGCCTAAGCGGTGGCCACCTATGGCTACCTCTGGGGCGACATTGAGGAAGAGCCAGCCAGCGGCGGGGGCGCTGGCGGGGAGAAAGGTGGTGAAGTTGTGGACGTGGAGCCGGCGGCAGAGGCGATCTAGTGTGACCCCTTGGCCGGCACTACGGGCCGCCTCAAACAGCATGGCGGGGGAGACCGGCTGGCCACCAGCGTCTGCGGCGCGGATCAGCCCCTCAAAACCCACTGCACGGCGGTGGAGCAGGCTGAAGATGGGTTGGAAGGCGGAGTGTAGTAGCAGCCCGGCATACTCAACCCCAAAGCCCATGGGTCCACTGGCGAACAGGGTACCGGGGTCCATGGCCAACCCCGGCACCTCTTCAAAGGGATAGTCGGCCAGATCAGCCATTGGCCACGCGGGCCGGCGACGCCAGCCCGAGTAGCTCCTCGTAATCGGCGTCGATGAGGGTGAGCTGATGCTGATCGCAGAAGCGCATCTCGTTCTTTTTGGGGGCCGGCAGGAAGGCCCAGCCGCCGGGTTCGGCGTGGCCGTAGAGCACCTCGTGCATCACCATCCGCTCGGTGTCGCGGGTGAGTGGCAGGCCGAGGAAGAGGTAGCGTTTGCCCTTGCGCAGCTGCTTGAGGAAGCTGGGGATGGCGAAGCCGCCCATCAGCTCGGTCATGTAGTCCACAAAATCGGCATCGGAGGCGACGTAGTTGGGCTCCGGGCTGGGGGTGCCGAGGGGTTTGAAGATCACCGGCAGCTCGGGGTTGGCCTCCTCTTGGGTGATGGTGCGGTAGGCGCCGGCCTCAAACTGATAGATCTTGAAACGGTAGTCGGTGCCGCCAATACGGGAGAGCCCTACCACTAGGGTGTGGGGGGTGTCGGCATAGGTGGCCTGGAGCTGGGTGTCGCGGTTGAGATCGATGACATAGCGCGGTTTGAAACCGGCCAGCCAGTCATGCAGCGGGGCGCGGGTCCATTCGGTCTGGCCATAGACCTCGGTGAGGGTGCGATTGACGAAGTTGCGCCCCTTCTTGAGTTCAAAGTGCATCGCCGCCCGTGAGTACTCGTAGGCCACCTTGGGGGGGAGTGGCCGGCCACCGGTGAGGGTGGCGATGAGGCTGTCGCCATCGGCCGGCATCGGCCGACCATCGCTGGCAGCCACCGCGCCGCGCAGGGCGTAGGGACCGAGTACAGGTACAACACTACCCTCGCTCAGGGCATGGGTGATCTCTTCGATGAGGCGGGTGTCCAGGGCCATCAGGTCTCTCCTGTGCAGATTTACCTGAGTGAATTGCAAGGACCTTACCAATCGAAGGATAGCGCGGGGTAACAAGGGGTTAGCTGAATTGGCGGGGGGCGAGGCCGGGCGCTTGTCGGGAACACGACAGGGGGGGAGCGGCCAAAAGGGGGCTTTCTGACCCAACATAGTGCCCTTCAGCGGTGCTACCGGCGGTTATAATGAGCCGCTTTTCTATAGGGTCAATGCCATGCCGGAACCGCGCCACCAAATCGTTATCGTCGGCGGCGGCGCCGGCGGCCTGGAGCTTGCCACCCACCTGGGTAAGAGCGTCGGTCGTCGGGGGCTCGCCGATATCCAGCTCATCGATATGAGCCGGACCCACATCTGGAAACCGCTGCTGCACGAGGTGGCGGCCGGCACCATGGACCCCAGTGAGGATGAGCTGGAGTACCTGGCCCAGGCGCGCTGGCGCCATTTCCGCTTTCGGCTGGGGCGCATGGTGGGGCTGGATCGGGAGGCCCGTCAGGTCCATCTGGCGCCGGTGCTCAACGACCGCGGTGAGGAGGTGATCGCCGCCCGCAGCTTTCACTACGACACCCTGGTGATCGCTGTCGGCAGCGTCAGCAACGACTTCGGCATCCCCGGCGTCAAGCAGCACTGCCTGTTCCTCGATACCACCGACCAGGCGGTACGTTTCCAACAGCGGCTGCTGGACGCCATGCTGCACGCCCACACCCAGGGCGGTCCGAGCCGGCCGGGGGAGCTGGGGGTGGCCATTGTGGGTGGCGGCGCCACCGGGGTCGAGTTGGCGGCCCAGCTGCGCCACGTCACCCGCCTGCTCTCCCAGTTTGGGCTGGATGAGATCGATCCAGAGCGCCACATCCAGCTGCATGTGATCGAGGCCTCGGAACAGATCCTGCCGGCACTGCCGCCGGAGCTGGCGGCGGCGGCCCGGCGCGAGCTGGAGCGGATCGGGTGCAAGGTCCACACCGGCGAGCGGGTGGTGGAGGTGAGCGCCGATGCCATCCACACCGCCTCCGGCAACACCATTCCGGCGGCCATCAAGGTGTGGGCGGCCGGCATCAAGGCGCCGGAGGTGTGCGGCGAGTTGGCGGGGCTGGAGGTCAATCGCATCAACCAGCTGGTGGTGGATCGCCGGTTGCGCACCTCCGATCCCAACATCTTTGCCCTCGGCGACTGCGCCGCCTGCCCGCTGGACGATAGCTCCGACTGGCTCGTGCCGCCACGCGCCCAGGCGGCCCACCAGCAGGCCTCGCTGCTCTATCGCACCCTGCGCCGCCGGCTGGTGGGCAAAGATCCGCTCATCTATAGCTACCGTGACTATGGCTCCCTGGTGGCCCTGGGGCGCTACAGCACCGTCGGCAGCCTGATGGGCAATCTGACCGGCAGCATGATGGTCTCCGGTTTCATCGCCCGCCTGGTCTACCTCTCGCTCTATAAGATGCACCAGGCGGCCCTCTACGGTTGGCCGCGGGCGATGCTCTTCAGTCTGGTGCACCTGCTGCGTCGGCATGTGGATCCGGAGATCAAACTCCATTGAGCACCACGCACGCCCCATGAGCGCCGCCCAACCGTTGGTTGAGCTGCGTCAGGTGACCCGCCAGTTCCGCGAGGGGGGTGGCCTGCGGCCGGTGCTGGCGGGGGTGGATCTGGCCATCTACCCCGGCGAGCGGGTGGCGCTGCTGGGGCGCTCCGGTTCCGGTAAATCGACCCTCCTCAACCTGTTGGGGGGGTTGGACCTGCCCGATAGCGGTAGCGTCCTCCTGCAAGGGGTAGCCCTCACCACCCTGGCGGAGCCGCTGCGCACCCAGCTGCGGCGCCGGGCGGTGGGTTTTGTCTACCAGTTCTTCAACCTCATCCCCACCCTGACGGTGGCCGAAAATGTCGCCCTGCCGTTGGAGCTGAACGGGCTACCGGACGGTGCGGCCCGGGTGGCCGAACTGCTGGCCCGGGTGGGGCTCGCCGCCCGGGCCGACAGCTTTCCCGATCGCCTCTCCGGGGGCGAGCAGCAGCGGGTGGCGGTGGCCCGCGCCCTGGTCCATCGACCGGCGCTGGTGCTGGCCGATGAGCCCACCGGCAACCTGGATGGGGAGAGCGGCGCCCAGGTGATGGCGCTGCTGAATGGGTTGGTCCAGGAGACCGGCGGCGCCCTGGTGATGGTGACCCACGACCGCACCCTGGCGGAGGCGGGGGATCGGCTCCTCACCCTGCACGATGGCCAGCTGGTGGCGACATGAGGCTGCTGCTGCGCGCCACCCGGCGCGAGCTGCTGCGCCACGCCGGTCAAAGTACCCTGGCGGTGCTCGGGATAGCCCTCGGGGTGGCGGTGGTGGTGGCGGTCGCCTTGGCCAACGAGAGCGCCCGCCGCGCCTTTGGTCTCGCCATGGAGGAGGTGACCGGCGCCGCCACCCACCAGGTGGTGGCGGGGCCGCAGGGCTTCCCTGAGCAGATCTATCTCCAGCTGCGGCGTGCCGGTCTGCGCGACGCAGCGCCGGTGGTGGAGGGCTACCTGACGGTGGCGGGGGAGCCGCTCCAACTCATCGGCATCGATCCCTTTGCCGAGACCGGGGTGCGCCGCCATACCGCCCAATTGGGCGGGGAGACGCTACGCCAGCTGCTGCTGGAGCCGGGGGCGGTGGTGATGGCGGCCACCACCGCCGAGCGGCTCGCCCTCGCCCCGGGGGATCACTTTTCGGCCACCGCCGCAGGGGTGGAGCAGAGGCTATTGTTGGCCGGCCTCATTGAGCTGGAGGGGCGTTCGGCCCCTGGCCTGGAGGGGCTTGTCTTTGCCGATATCGCCACCGCCCAGGAGCTGCTACAGCGGGAGGGGCGCCTGGATCGGCTGGACCTGGTGGCCCCCAGCGCGGAGACGCTGGCGGCCATCGCCGCCCAGCTCCCTGCCGGGGTGGGGATCCAGCCGGCCGCTGCCCACGCCGAAGAGAACCTGGCGCTGACCCGCGCCTTCCAGACCAACCTCACCGCCATGAGCCTCTTGGCGTTGGTGATCGGCGCCTTCCTCATCTACAACACCGCCACCTTCTCGGTGCTGCGTCGGCGCGCCCTGATCGGCTCCCTCCGGCTGGTGGGGGTGAGCCGGCGGCAGATCTTTGTCCTGGTGCTGGGGGAGGCGGCGATCCTCGGGGCCCTGGGGGCGCTACTGGGGTTAGGGGCGGGTCACCTCCTGGGGCGACTGCTGGTGGGGCTGGTGACCCGTACCATCAACGACCTCTACTTTGTCTTGACGGTCACTGAATTCCTCCCCGCCCCCGCCCCCTACCTCTGGGGGGCGCTGTTGGGGGTGGGGGTGAGTGTGCTGGCGGCGCTGCCGCCGGCCATGGAGGCGGCCCGCATCTCGCCGCTGGAGGTGCGCCGTCGCTCCAGTGTGGAGTTGGCGAGTCGGCAGCGCGCCGGTCAGCGCCTCGCCCTCGGGCTGGTGGCGCTACTGGTGGGGTGGGGGTTGCTGGCGCTGCCCGGTCTGGTGGCCGGTTTTGGGGCGCTGTTCCTCATCCTGCTGGGCGGCGCCCTGTTTGCCCCGCTGCTGCTGGTGGGGGTGGGGCGGATCGCCGTGGTGCCCCTTGGGCGCGGGTTCGGCACCATCGGTCGGCAGGCGGCGCGGGGGATCGCCGGCGGCCACTCCCGCAGCGCAGTGGCGGTGGCGGCCCTGGCGGTGGCCATCTCCGCCACGGTGGGGGTGGGGGTGATGGTGGAGAGCTTCCGGAGCAGCGTCGATGCGTGGTTAGGCGAGCGACTCCAGGCCGATCTCTACCTCGCCGCGCCGGGGGGGCTCTCCGCCAGTCAGAGTGCCCCCCTGCTGCCGGAGGTGGTGGCGCGGGCGCAGGCCCTGCCCGAGGTGACCGCCATGAGCTTTGGGCGGCGGGTGACGGTGGCCAGCTCCAGTGGCCCGGTGCAGCTCCTCGCCCTGGAGCCCCACCCGCAGCGGCGGCCCGGTTTTCCACTGTTGGCCGGGGATCCCGAGCGCGCCTGGGCCGCCTTTAATGAGGGTAGCGGGCTCCTCATCTCCGAACCGCTCGCCCAGCAGGGCGGGTTGGCGGTGGGGGATGACCTCCACCTCGGGCGCTTCGCGGAGGGGGTCACCCTGCCGGTGGTGGGTATCTTT
Source organism: Chromatiales bacterium (assembly GCA_003251535.1). Taxonomy (GTDB): domain Bacteria; phylum Pseudomonadota; class Gammaproteobacteria; order Thiohalomonadales; family Thiohalomonadaceae; genus SZUA-493. The sequence goes on from QKFD01000106.1 coordinate 15,801, forward strand.
CGGGAGTACGGCTCCAACCAGGGGGTGGTGCTGCTGCGCCTGGCCCACTACCGGCGCCTGTGGGGGGATGAGGCGCTCTCTAGTACCGGCCTCTATCTGCGGCCGGGTGCCGATCCGGCCGCGGTGGAGCAGCGGCTGCGGGCGGCGCTGGCCGATCTACCGCAGCGCCCCTTCATCCGCTCCACCGCCGCCATCCGCCACACCTCCATGGAGGTGTTCGACCGCACCTTTCTCATCACCCGCGTGCTGCGCCTGTTGGCCATCGTGGTCGCCTTTGTCGGTGTCCTCAGTGCCTTGATGGCCCTGGCCCTGGAGCGGGCGCGGGAGCACGCGGTGCTGCGGGCCACCGGCCTGACGCCGGCCGGTTTATTTGGGCTGGTGGGGCTCCAGACCGGACTGTTGGGGGCCACGGCTGGGGTGTTGGCGCTGCCTCTTGGTCTGGTGATGGCGCTGATCCTGATCGAGGTGATCAACCGCCGCGCCTTCGGCTGGGGGATGACCCTGACCCTCCCCTGGGAGGTGTTGGGGCAGGCGCTGCTGCTGGCCGTGGTAGCGGCGCTGCTGGCCGGTCTCTGGCCCGCCTGGCGCATCGCCCGCACTCCGCCTGCCTTGGCGTTACGGGAGGAGTAGGGCGATGGGGCGGGGATACTACTGGCTGCTGATGGGGCTACTGCTGTTGGTCGGTTGCGATTCCCACCCGCCTGCCCCCTCGCGGGCGATGGCGGTGGCCAATGCACTGGGGGGCGAGAGTGCCGGGTTTGCCCGCGCCAGCGGGCCGCGCACCTTCCAGTTTCCCGCCGACCACGGCGCCCACCGCGACTATCGCAACGAGTGGTGGTATCTCACCGGTCACCTAGAGGATGAAGCCGGTGGCCGCTACGGCTTTCAGATCACCTTCTTCCGCATCGGTCTGCGCCCCACCCCCGTCCGGCGCAGTTCGGCATGGGCCACCCATGAGGTGTGGATGGGCCACCTGGCCATCAGCGACGGGGTGGATGGCCACTTCTACGCCTTTGAGCGCTTCTCCCGCGGTGCTGCCGAACTGGCGGGGGTGCAGGCGGCGCCGTTCAAGGTCTGGATCGAGGATTGGCAGTTGGCCGAGCAGGGGGATGGGCAGTGGCGACTCCAGGCCAGCGCCGCTGGGGTCGCCATCGATCTACTCCTGCGGGCCGATAAGCCGGTGGTGCTGCAAGGGGAAGGGGGGCTGTCACAGAAGAGCGCCGAGGTCGGCAACGCCTCTTACTACTACTCGCTGCCGCGCATGAGTGCCCACGGTCACCTGACAACCACCGCCGGCGGGCCACACCCGGTGAGCGGCAGCGGCTGGTTGGATCGGGAGTGGAGCACCAGCGCGCTCGCCCCAGATCAGCAGGGTTGGGACTGGTTTTCGCTCCAGCTGGAGGATGGCCGCGAGTTGATGTACTACCGCCTCCGGCGCCACGACGGCTCGGTCGATCCCCACAGCGCGGGGGCGATCATCGATGTCGATGGCCAGCTACACCCCCTCACCCCGCAGGATGTCCAGCTAGAGCCAGAGCAGTTCTGGGAGAGCCCGCAGGGGGGGCGCTATCCGGTGGGTTGGCGGATGGCGGTGGCCCCCCTGGGGCGGGTGCTGCGGATCGCCCCGCTGCTACCCCAGCAGGAGCTGGATCTCACGGTGCGTTACTGGGAGGGGGCAGTGCTCGCCACCACCCTGGAGGGGGCGCCGCTGGCGGGGCGGGGCTACCTGGAGATGACCGGTTATGCCCCTTAACCGGCCAGGTCGCGTGGATCTCGTCACCATTTTGCGATAGATAGATGCACTCGCACGACTCCCCTGCGGGGCTGCGCCTAGTGGGGGGGCGGGATTGTGCGCCGCGACCTCGGACCCGGTCGATTGCCGAAAGGAGGCGTTACCCATCTTCAGCGACCCCGGAGCCTTAGCGATGCCGGTAGATGACAAAGCGTTGCGCCTGTTTAAGGGCGAACACCGCTCCCTTCAGCGCGCCCTCCAGGTACTCGATGGGGCCAGTAGCCACGCCGACCTCCAGACAGAGCTACGCCGTCTGGCGGGCGACTATGCCCAGCTGCTCGACGACATGGAGCGGCTGGCCCGTATCAGTGACATCAACCACCGTAAGTTGTTCAACTCCCATGAGGGGGTCAACGCCTTCCTCGCCAATATGAGCCATGAGCTGCGTACCCCGCTCAACGCCATCATCGGCTATAGCGAGCTGCTGGAGGAGGAGGCGAACGACCGTCAGCTCGACGGCATGGTGGCGGACCTGCGCAAGGTGCAGATCTCCGGTCGCCACCTGTTGACGCTGCTCAATGACGTGCTGGACCTCTCCAAGATCGAGGCGGGCAAGATGCAGCTCTACCTGGAGGAGTTTGATATCGCCACCCTTAATCAGGAGGTGATGACCATTGCCGAACCGCTGGCGCTGAAGGGGCGTAACCGCCTGGTGTTGGAGCAGGAGGGGGTGTTGGGGCGGGCGCTATCGGACCAGGTGCGCCTGCGCCAGTCGCTCTGTAACCTGCTCGCCAACGCCTGCAAATTCTGCGAGGAGGGGGTGGTGACCCTGCGTACTCGGGGCGAGCAGGTGGCCGGTGAGCGCTGGTTGCGCTTTGAGGTGAGCGATACCGGCATCGGCATGAGCGAGGAGCAGCAGGGGCGGCTGTTCAACCCCTTCACCCAGGCGCAGGCAGACACCTCCCGTCGCTACGGGGGTACTGGGCTTGGCCTCGCCCTGAGCCGCAAGCTCTGCCGTATGTTGGGGGGCGATATCACCGTGCGTAGCCATCTCGGCAGCGGCTCTAGTTTCACCATCTTGGTACCGGCGGTGGTGCGTGAGCGCAGCGCCTGAGTGACGGCTTGGCACTCGCCTTGGGCGCGGCCGGCGGTGATCACCCATGGCAGCCGCTTTTGCTGTATCTTGCCCGCCCATGACAACCGCTACCTTTGCCGAATTCTGCCTCTCGGAGCCGCTGGAGCAGGCGCTCGCCGATCTGGGCTTCAGCGCCCCCACGCCCGTGCAGGCGCAGGTGTTGCAGCCCGCCCTGGAGGGGCGGGACCTGCTGGTCTCCGCCGCCACCGGATCGGGCAAGACCGCTGCCTTTCTGCTACCGATGTTGGAGCGCTTCAGCGAGGCCCCCGGGCATGGGGTACAGGGGCTGGTGCTGGTGCCCACCCGGGAGTTGGCACAGCAGGTGTTGAGGCAGGGGCGCCAGTTGGCCGCCCACACCTCCGTACCGCTAGGGATCGTCACCGGCGGTGCCCCCACCCCCTCCCCGCGCGCCACCCCTCCGCCCGCACTCCTGATCGCCACCCCGGGGCGGCTGCTGGCGCAGCTAGAGCAGGGGGCGATCGACCTCTCTGAGTTGCAGGTGCTGGTGCTGGACGAGGCGGATCGGATGCTCGATATGGGCTTCTCCCCCACGGTACTGGCCATCTGCGGTCACGCCCCCGCCCAGCGGCAGACGCTGCTCTTCTCCGCCACCCTCCACCGGCGTGGGGTGAAGGAGCTATCCGCCGGCCTGCTGCGGGAGCCGCTCACCATCACCCTCGATGCGCCGCGCACCCAGCCGGAGGCGATCCACCAGCAGCTGGTGTTGGCGGATGACCCGGCCCACAAGTTGGAGCTGCTGGTGTGGCTGCTACTCAACGAGTCGTTCGAGCGCGCCATGGTGTTCTGCAACACCCGGGAGCGGGCGGTTCGGGTGAGTGATCTGGTGCGGGTCCGTGGGGTGCGGGCGGCGGTAATCCACGGCGAGTTGGAGCCGCGTGAACGTGCCCGGGTGATGGACCTGCTCCGGCGTGGCGAGATCCGGGTGCTGGTGGCCACCGATGTGGCGGCCCGCGGCCTGGATCTGCCGGGGATGCAGCTAGTGGTCAACTACGATGTGGCGCGGCGCGGCGATCACCACCTCCACCGCACCGGGCGCACCGGTCGGGCGGGGGAGGCAGGATTGGCGGTGAGCCTGGTGGAGCCCAACGACTGGAACCTGATGTTCTCCATCGCCCGTTACCTGCGGCTCGACCTGGAGCAGCGGCTGCTGCCCGGCCTCAAGGGGCGCTATGAGGGGCCGAAGAAGGTGAAAAAATCTGGCAAGGCGGTGGGCAAGAAGCGGCGCGAGCGGACCGCTAAAGGGGGGACGGGCGGTGGCAAGAAGGGGGGCCGTGGCGCGGGCAAGGGGTAGTCGGCCGGCAGGGCGCCGAGAACGGCGCTAAGATCGCCCTTCAGCCCCACCCGGCGGCCTGCACCCGCCAGAGGATGCCCCACCATGTCGCTCCCCCCCCAGCAGCTGGAACTCCTCGCCCCCGCCAAGAGCGCCGCCATCGGCCGTGAGGCGATCCTGCACGGTGCCGATGCGGTCTACATCGGCGGCCCCAGCTTCGGCGCCCGGGCCAACGCCGGCAATACGGTGGCCGAGATCGCCGACCTGGCCGAGTTTGCCCACCGTTATCGGGCGCGGGTGTTCGCCACCCTCAACACCATCCTCCACGACGCCGAGTTGGAGCCGGCCCGCCGGCTGGCGTGGGAGCTGTATGAGGCGGGGGTGGATGCCCTCATCGTGCAGGATATGGGGCTGTTGATGGTGGACCTGCCACCCCTGCCGCTCCACGCCAGTACCCAGTGTGATATCCGCAGCGTGGAGAAGGCGCGCTTCCTGGCCGACTGCGGCTTCTCGCAGCTGGTGTTGGCGCGGGAGCTGTCGCTGGAGGCCATCGCCGCCATCCACGCCACCACCGATGCCACGCTGGAGTTCTTCATCCACGGTGCCCTCTGTGTCGCCTACTCCGGTCAGTGCTACATCAGCCACGCCCAGACCGGGCGCAGCGCCAACCGTGGCGACTGCTCCCAGGCCTGTCGTCTGCCCTATACCCTGCTGGATGAGGCGGGGCGGGTGGTGGCGTTCGAGAAGCATCTGCTGTCGATGAAGGACAACAATCAGAGCGCCAATCTGGGCGAACTGGTGGATGCCGGGATCCGCTCGTTCAAGATCGAGGGGCGTTACAAAGAGGCCCCCTACGTCAAAAACATCACCGCCCACTACCGCCTGCTGCTGGATGAGATCCTGCATGAGCGGCCGGAGCTGGCCCCCGCCTCCAGCGGTCGCACGGAGTTCTTTTTCCGGCCCGATCCAGAGAAGACCTTCCATCGTGGCACCACCGACTACTTCCTCCACGGTCGGCAGGGGGAGGTGGGGGCGTTCGATGCCCCGGCCTTCCGCGGGGTCCCCATCGGGCAGGTGCTGCGGTTGGGGGAGGGGTGGTTTGAGGCGACCAGCAGCGAGCCGTTGCACAACGGCGACGGTCTTAGCTACATGCACAAGCGCGAGGTGCGTGGCACCAAGGCCGACCGGGTGGCGGCGGTGGCGGATGGGTGGCGGATCTGGCCCAGTGAGCCGTTGACCGCCCTGGTGGGGCTGCGGCCGGGCAGTGAGCTGTTCCGCAATCGCGATCACGCCTGGGAGCAGGCCTTGACCAAGCGCTCCGCCGAGCGGCGCATCGATGTGCAATGGCAGCTCTTTGAGATCACCGATGGCCTCCGGCTCGTCATCAGCGATAGCGACGGCTTTAGCGCCGAGGTGGTGGTGGCCCAGCCACTGGAGCCGGCCTCGCAGCCGGAGCGGGCGGCGGCGGCGCTGCGGGAGGGGTTGGCCAAGTTGGGAAACACCCTGTTCCGGGCACAGGCGGTTGAGCTGCACCTGACGGCTCCCCGCTTTCTCCCCGCGGCCGTGGTCAACGGCCTGCGCCGGGCGGCGGTGGAGCAGTTGGAGGCGGTCCGACGGCAGGGCTGGCAGCGGGCGGGCCGGCGCGCCGAGGCCCTACCGCCAGCGATCTATCCGCTGGAGAGACTCAGCTATCTCACGAATGTCTATAACCAGGCGGCCCGCGATTTCTACCAGCGCCATGGTGTCCGGCTCATCGATCCCGCCTATGAGGCCCACGCCGAGGGGGGGGAGGTGTCGCTGATGATCACCAAACACTGCCTGCGCTGGTCCTACTCCCTCTGTCCCAAGCAGGCCAAGGGGGTGACCGGGGTCCAGGGGCAGCTCAAGGCCGATTCCATGACCCTGGTCAGTGGCAACGAGCGGCTGACCCTCACCTTTGACTGCCGCGCCTGTGAGATGCATGTGGTGGGGCGGATCCGCAAGGGGATCCGCAAAGGGCCGCCGCCGGGAAGCGTCCCTGTCACCTTCCAGCCCCGTGCCAACCGCCCCACAGGCGAGTGAAGCGGGGGTATGCTGGGGCGGCGGCACTAGCGAGGCGGGAGGGGTTGATGGGCTATCGATTCAAGACCGGCGAGACGGTGGCGGTGGCGCTGCACCGCATCCTGCGGGAGCAGATCGAGGGGGCCATAGCCGATCTGCGCCACCCTGATCGCGCCTATGGCGTACATGAGGCGCGCAAACGGTTTAAGCGCTGCCGCTCCCTATTGCGTCTCCTGCGCTCCGGTCTTAACGACCGCTTTCAGACGGAGAATCAGCGCCTGCGGCAGATGGGCCACGCCTTGGCAGCGCTGCGCGAGGTCGCTGCGCTGCGGGAGGCGTTGCAGCGGTTACAGGCCGAGCAGCGGCTACCCGCTGGGGCCGCGGCCGCCATGGGGCGCCGTCTGGCGGCCCGCCGGCGGAGTAGCCGGGGCGGGGCGGCGGAGATCGCGCAGGTCCAGGAGCAGCTGATCGCCTGGTGGGGGGGGGTGGCCGGTTGGCCGCTGGCCGCCGTCACCGAGGCGGATCTCTTCCGTGGGCTAGAGCGGAGTTACCAGCGGGGTCGTCGGGCCTGGCGGGCCGCCACCGCTGCACCGAGTGCCGAGCGCTACCATGAGTGGCGCAAGCGGGTGAAGGATCTGGGCTATCAGCTGCGACTGCTCACCGAGCTGTGGCCCATCCCCATGGCTGCTTGGCAGCAGGAGCTGGATCGACTGGCCGATCTGCTGGGGGATGACCACGACCTGGCCGCCCTCAGTGAGCTACTCCAGGAGGGGCCGAGGCGCCCCACCGATGACGCCATGGCCGCTGCCATCACCCAGAGCCAGCAGTGGTTGCGACGGGAGGCGGACCGCCTGGCGCGGCGTATCTATGCCGAGCGCCCCGCCGCCTTTGGCCACCGCATGGTCCGCTGGTGGCGCGCCTGGCAGCGGGATTGAGGCCACTACGGCGCGGCGTAGCCGATCCCCCCACAGCGGTCGCCCTCGCTTAGAATGGCGCCCGCCATGACTCAGCGACGCTTTCTCCTGCAAGAGCTTCCCTATCGCGCCGCCGATAGCTGCGGGCTGTTTGCCCATCTCGCCCACCGCCCCTGGTCCGCCCTGCTGGATAGCGGCCGTCCCGCCGCCAGCGGCGGCCGCTACGACCTGTTGGTGGCCGATCCCATAGCGACCCTGGTGACCCAGGGCGAGGTGACCACCCTCCAGCGGGGCGCGGCACTACCCGAGATCTCCCAGGCCGATCCCTTGGTGCTGCTGGCCGAGCTGCTGACCGAGCTGCCTGCCTGCCCCCTGCCGGCCGAGGTGCCGTTCGCCGGTGGCGCCTTGGGTTGGTTCGGCTACGACCTCGCCCGGCGTCTCGCCCTGTTACCGCCGCTCCCGCCGGCCACTGGCCGGCTGCCGGAGTTGGCGGTGGGGATCTACCCCTGGGCCGTGGTGGTGGATCACCAGCTCGCCCGCAGCTGGTTGGCCGGCCACTTCCGGCCGGGGGAGGCGGAGCAGCTCGCCCGGCAACTGGGGGGGCCGGCCCCCCCCCAGCGGGGTGCATTGAGCGCCTTGGCGCCGGTCCAGCACCACACCGATGCCGCCGCCTATCGGCAAGCCATCCAGCGTATCCACCACTATCTGCGGGAGGGGGACTGCTATCAGGTCAACTTTGCCCAGCGCTTCAGCGTGCCGGTGGCGGGGGATGCCTGGGCCGGCTACTGCCAGCTGCGGCAGCGCAACCCCGCCCCCTTTGGCGCCTATCTCAACACCCCCTTCGGCCAGGTCCTCTCCTGTTCGCCGGAGCGCTTTCTCCAGGTGGATAGGGCGGGGCGGGTGGAGACCCGCCCCATCAAGGGGACGGTGGCCCGGGGGGGGGATCCCGCGGCCGATGCCGCTGCCCAGGCGTGGTTGGTGGCGAGCGAGAAGGATCGGGCGGAGAACCTGATGATTGTCGATCTGCTGCGCAACGACCTGGGCCGGATCTGCGCCACCGGCTCCATTGCCGTGCCGTCACTCTTCGCGGTAGAGAGCTTTGCCACGGTCCACCACCTGATCAGCACCGTCACCGGCCAACTCGCCCCGGGGCGCAGCGCCCTCGACCTGCTGGCCGCCTGTTTCCCCGGCGGCTCCATCACCGGCGCCCCTAAACGGCGGGCCATGGCCATCATCGATGAGCTGGAGGGGCACCCGCGTGGGCTCTACTGCGGGTCCATCGCCTGGCTGGGCTGGGACGGGGCCATGGATAGCAACATCGCCATCCGCACCCTCACCATTGCCGCGGGGGAGGCGGAGTTCTGGGCGGGGGGTGGGGTGGTCTACGACTCGCAGTGGGAGGGGGAGTATCGGGAGTCGCTGGCCAAGGCGCAGGCGCTGCTGGAGTTCTGTTACTCGATCGTCAGATAGAGGGTCTTCCACGGGGCGCAGAAGGCATCCGCCTCCATCACCTTCCAGATAAAGGTGAAGGGGGTGTGGGTGCCGATGGCGCCGTAGCTGGCGATGACCAGATCGTACTCCGGGTTACCAAACACCTCGATGCAGGTGGGGGTGGAGACCTCCTCCGCATCCACCACCGCCAGCCAGCAGATGCGGGTGCCATCCGGGGCAACCCCCGCCAGCGAATCCTTCACCCAGTAGTAGATCTCACACGCCCCGAGCCGGCGCCGGCTGAGACAGACCACGCTGTAGTTAGGGTGGATGGGATTCTCTATGTCGGCAGGCTGGTAGGGCGGCCGGGTCATGGGGCTCGGGTGGAATAGGGGGGTAAGCAGTGCGCCATTATGCGCAAAGCGGCCGCCCGATGCGACCGGCGGGGGAGAAACCCCCGCCGGGCGGCCGCCGATCACCCCTACTCATCGCCCCGCTAGAGTGCCTCAGCCCTGTGTTGGCGGGGTGGCCGCCGGCTGCGGATCACGCGGTAGGTGCCACGCCACAATGGTGGTGGCCAGCATGACCATGAGCCCCAGCACCAAGATGCCCCCCACCGGGTTGGGCTGGGCGGTGAGGGCCAGGGTGTAGAGGCCGGTACCGGCCAACATCGCCAGGTTCTCAAAGAAGTTTTGGATGGCCACCGCGGCGCCGGCGCCAACGGTCCGCTGTCCCACCTCTTGTAAGGCGGCATTGATCGGCACGACGAAGATCCCACCACTGAGACCGATGGCGAACAGTAGCCCTTTGGCCAGCAGCGGGTCTTGGGTGGTCCCCAAGAGGATGATCAGCCCCCCCATGCAGTAGGCGGCGAGCCGCGCCCGCCGCAGCCGTTCAATGGGGACCAGAAAGGGGACCAGGAAGGCGCCGACGGCGATGCCGATGGCGATGAAGACGGTGAGGTTGGCGATCTCCGAGGTGGTGGCGGTGAGGAGCACCGCCGGCGCCCAGGTGACCAGCATCACCCGCAGCACCACCGCCGCCGCCCAAAAGATGGCCGCCCCCAACATGGAGAAACGGGCCCGGGGGGTGACGAAGAAGCCCTGCATCCGCCGGAGAAAGCCGCGCAGCGCCGGGGAGTGATCGTTGCAGGTGGGGGGCGTGGCGGGGATGAGGAGGGTGCCGGCGAGGGAGAGGAGATAGCTGGCGGCCACCAGTGCCAGGCCCCAGGTGGTGCTCTGATCCGCCACCAGTGCCCCCACCACTGCACCGAGCACAATGGCGATGATGGTGGAGCCCTCCACCAGGCCGTTGGCGCTCACCAGCCGTTCGTGGGGTACCAGCTGCGGCAGGATGCCATATTTGGCCGGGCCGTAGATGGCGGCCCCTACCCCCACTATCCCGTAGGCCAGTAGCGGCTCCAGGCCGAACACCATCAGCAGCGCCCCGGCCGCCTTGATGGCGTTGCCGATGGCCAGCACCTCCCCCTTGCTGCGGCGGTCGCTGAAGGGGCCAACCCAGGGCGCCAGGGCGACAAAGGCGACCAAGAAGGCGGCCTGGAGCGCCGGTTTATACCACTCGCCCACCGGCGCTTGGCTCAGCATGGCGAAGGCGGTGAAGAGGATGGCGTTGTCGGCAAAGGCGGTGAGGAACTGGGTGACTAGCAGGGCGTAGAGCCGCTTCATGGGGTGGTCTCCTCCTGTGAACCCAGCTGCCCTTGGACCAGCGCCTGGGTGGCCGGATAGTCGATCTTGCCGCTGCCGAGGAGCGGGATGCGGCTCACGCTCAGCAGCCGTTTGGGGACATGGATCTCCCCCACGGCACGGGCGCGGGCGGTGGCCAGCAGGGCCGACCGCTCCACCTCTGGGCGGTCGGTGACTAGCACCAGCTGCTCCCCCTTTTGGGGATCGGGCAGGGTCACTACCGCGTGTTGCGCCTCGGGCCAGGTGGTGGCCGCCAGCTCCTCCGCCACCGTGAGTGACACCATCTCTCCCCCCACCTTGGCGAAGCGTTTGGCCCGCCCCTCAATGTGGAGATAGCCCTGCTCATCCAAGGTGACGATATCGCCGGTGTCGTACCAACCGGCCCCGACGCTGCTGTCGGGCGGCACCAGTAGGCCGGGGTGATCGGCCAACAGGTAGCCGAGCATGACGTTGGGGCCGTGGACATGGAGCCGCCCACCCCGCTCGATACCCGGTACCGGCAGCAGGCGGTGGTCGATGGCCGGCAGCAACCGGCCGACACTGCCGGGGCGGTTATCCATGGGGGTGTTGACCGCCAACACCGGGGCCGTTTCGGTGGCGCCGTAGCCCTCAAAGATGCGCACCCCAAACTTCTCTGCCCAGACCCGGCGGGTCTCCTCTTTCAACTTCTCCGCCCCGGCAAAGACGTAGCGCACCGAGTAGAAGTCATAGGGGTGGGCGTGTTTGGCGTAGCCGGCGAGGAAGGTGTTGGTGCCAAATAGGATGGTGGCGTTGAGGTCGTAGGCCATCTCCGGGACGATGCGGTAGTGGAGCGGCGAGGGGTAGAGGAAGCAGCGCATCCCAGAGGTGATGGGCAGTAGCGTACCGGCGGTGAGGCCAAAGGAGTGGAACAGCGGTAGGGCGTTGAGCACCACATCCTGGGCACTGAAATCGACCCGGGCGGCGATCTGGGCGCGGTTGGCCAGGAGATTGGTGTGGGAGAGCACCACCCCTTTGGGACTCCCTTCGGAGCCGGAGGTGAAGAGCACCACCGCCGGGGCGTCGGGTCGCTGGGCCAAGCGGCGGGGGTAGAAGAGCGGCGCCAGGCGCCCCTTCAACAGCCCGATCAGGCGCTCCGGCAGGCCGATGGTGGCGGCCAGATCCTCCAGCCAGATCAGCTCCACTCGGCTGGCGAGGGCGCTCGCCAGCTCACCGAGCCGCGCCTGCTCGATGAAGCGGCGGGAGGTGATCACCCGGCGGATGCGGGCGGTGGTGCAGGCGGAGAGCACCCCGTGGGCGCCGAGGGTGTAGTTGAGCATCGCCGGCACCCGGCCATAGGCGTGGAGCCCCAACAGGGAGGTGAGGGTGGCGACGGAGTTGGGTAGCAGCAGGCCGATCCGCTCCTCGGGGCGGGTGTCGGCGGTGAGCCGGCGGCCGAGGACAAAGCTGCCGGCGATGAGGCGGTGGTAGCTGGCCGGTCGCCGATTGATATCCTCGGCCACCAGCCGCTTGCCGCCGTGGATACGGCGGGCATCGAGTACCGCGCCAAAGAGGGTCTGGCGGTAGTCGGTGGTGGCAAACATCATCTCGGTCATCAGGTCAGACAACGCCCGCCCGGCGGCCTTGCGGCGGGCCCGCCCGCGGACCTCGGCGGGTGGCGAGATGGTGCGGGGCGGGAGGATGGTGAGGGTGATAGGGGGAAACCAGCGCAGCCGCACCCGCCCCCGCAGGCGGGAGAAGGGGGTGTACTGGGCGCCCTCGATGCGGATCGGCACCACAGGGGCGGCGGCCTTATCCGCCACCAGCCCCGGGCCGTCGTAGATCTTCATCAAGGCGCCGGTCACGGTGATGCGCCCCTCGGGGAAGATGGCCACCCGCCGCCCCTCGCTGAGGTGGCGAATGAGCGACTTCATCGCCAAGGGGTTGGTGGGGTCCATCGGAAAGATGCGGGTCAGCGCCAGGAAGGGGCGGAAGATGGGGTTGCGGGCCACCTGGGTGTTGACCGCAAAGGTGATCTCGCCAGGGAGGAAGACCGCCAGCAGTACCGCATCGAGAAAGGAGGTGTGGTTGGCCACCACCAGTGCCCTCTCCCCCAGCTGCGCCAGGTGCTCTTCGCCCCGTATCTCTACCCGGTAGATCAGCCGGAGCAGCAGTCGCAAAAACGCTTTCAACAGGCCCATCACTTACCCTCCGAACGGTTGCGCACGGCGAGGCCGGCGAGAAAGTTGTCTATGAGCGAGGTGACCAGCGACTCCACCGATTCACCGCGGGTGAGGTGGATGCGGTGGGTCAACTCCAACATGCAGATCCCGTGGATGGCCCCCCACAGGGTGAAGGTGGCGTGGGCCACCTGGTCCGGTGGCGCCAACGGTTGAAGCGCCTCGAAGACCAGGGCAAATCCCCGTCCGGCCCGCTCCTGGTACCACTCCGGCGGATTGGCCGGCAGAGTGAACTGGTGGAGCATGGCCCAGCGCTGTGGCCAGGCACGGGCAAAATCGATGTAGGCACGGGCCAACGCCTCTATCCGCGGTTTGCCGGGTGGGGCGGCGGCAGCAGCGGCGGTGGCCGCCTCGGTGAGGCGGTCCAGGGTGCGGCCGTTGACCTGGAGGACCAGGTCCTCAAGATTGCGAAATACCAGGTAGAGGGTGCCGACGGTGTAGCCGAAACCGGCGACCACCTTGCGGGCGGTGAGGCCGGCGTAGCCCTGCTGGTCAACAATCTGTTCGGCGCTCTCTAGCGCCATGGCGTGGATCTGCTCCCTGGTGTGGTCACTGCGGCGTCCCATGGTCTGGTTCCTCACTCTTTGCCACTGCTGCGAGGCGTTACCATAACGTCCTATTGAACAAAGTTCAATTAGTGCATTGCTCACCGTTGATGGCAGTGGATGAGGCGCAGGGGGTGGCGTGCTAGCCTTGGGGCGGGTGAGTTGGGCGAGTCGGAGGAGGTGGCGTGGTGGTGGATCTCAACGAGTATCTTAAGTTTCTTATCAGTCTGTTGGCTATTGTCAACCCCTTGGGCGTGGTCCCCATCTTTGTCACCTTGACGGCCAATCAGAGTGACATCGAGCGTAGCCGCACTGGACGGCTGACCGCATTCACGGTGGCGGCAGTGCTGTTTATCTCGCTGCTCTTGGGGGAGTCGATCCTGGAGCTGTTCAGCATCAGCCTCGCCTCGTTCCGGGTGGGTGGGGGCATCTTGGTGCTGCTCATCGCGGTGTCGATGCTCCACGCCAAGCTCAGTCCGGCCCAGCAGAATCGGGAGGAGGCGCAGGAGCTGGCAGAGCGGGAGCCGGTGGCGGTGGTGCCCTTGGGGATCCCGCTGCTGGCCGGGCCAGGGGCCATCAGTACCATCGTGTTGCACGCCGCCCGCCACAGCGGTTGGGGGCACTATCTGGCCTTGACGGCGGTGATCCTGGTGGTGGCCGCCATCGTCTGGCTGGCGGTGCGTTCGGCGCCGTTGTTGGCGGAGGTGTTGGGACGGACCGGTATCAACATCATGACCCGCATTATGGGGCTGGTGCTGGCGGCGGTGGCGGTGGAGTTCATGGCCAACGGCCTGAAGCAGCTGCTACCAGGGTTGGCAGGTTAGCGGGCTATTCGCGGCTGTTATGGGCGCGGTCGAGGCGCAGCACATTGGGGGGGAGGTCATCCTCCGGCGCCGGGAGTTGGCCCACTATGGCGCGGCGCTTCCAGAGGGCATCTTCGATCGCCCCGTAGGGGGCGTAGCCGTGGACCGCCTGGAGCAGGATGTTGCGGATCGCCTCGCAGTCGAAGCGCTGACAGGCGCTGTCGAGGTGATCGAGATGGTCGCGCACCTCGCTCCAGGGGAGGTGGTCGTCACCGGCGCGGAGGATCCGGGGGTGGCGGGTGCCGGTGGCGTTGTCGCCGATGAGCAGCTCCTCAAAGAGTTTCTCGCCGGGACGCAGGCCGGTGTATTGGATCTCGATATCCCCGTGGGGGTTCTTCTCGTCCCGCACCTCTAACCCCATCAGATGGATCATCTTGCGCGCCAGATCGGCGATCTTGACCGGCTCTCCCATATCGAGCACAAAGATATCGCCCCCCACCCCCATGGAGCCGGCCTGGATCACCAGCTGTGCCGCCTCCGGGATGGTCATGAAGTAGCGGATGATCTCCGGGTGGGTCACCGTCACCGGCCCCCCCTTGCGGATCTGCTCGCGGAACAGCGGCACCACCGAGCCGGAGGAGCCGAGCACGTTGCCAAAGCGCACCATGGAGAAGCGGGGGAGACGGTGGTGATCGGAGAGCGCCTGGAGCACCAGTTCGGCGAACCGCTTACTCGCCCCCATCACGTTGGTGGGGCGCACCGCTTTGTCGGTGGAGATGAAGACGAAGGTCTCCACGCCGGTGTTGATGGCGGCGGCGGCGGCGGAGAGGGTGCCAAAGACGTTGTTGCGCACCCCTTCGACCATGTTGTGCTCCACCATCGGCACATGTTTGTAGGCGGCGGCGTGGTAGATGGTCTGGACATGGAAGGCGCGGATCACCGCCTCCAGATGGTTGCGGTCCAGCACCGAACCGAGCAGCGCCACCAGCTCAACAGACCACTGCTCGCGGTTGATCAGCTCCCGCAGCTCCCGCTCCAGCTGGTAGAGGGCGTGTTCCGATAGCTCAAACAGCACCAGCCGCGCCGGCTTGTGGCGCAGGATCTGGCGACACAGCTCCGAGCCGATGGAGCCGCCAGCGCCGGTGACCATCACCGTCTTGGCGCGTAGGCAGGCGTCCAGCAGGTCCTCCACCGGCTGCACCGGATCGCGGCCTAAGATGTCCTCGATATCGACCTCGCGGATCTCATCCAGCTGGGCGCCGCCGGAGACCAGCGCCTCAAAGGAGGGGACCGTGCGCACGTGGATGGGCAGGTGCTCCAGGCCATCCACAATGGCGCGGCGGCGGGCCCGGGGGACATTGGGCATGGCCAGCAGCACCTGGGTGACGCCAAACTGGTCCATCAGCCAGGGGAGCTGGTTTGGGTCGTAGATGCGCAGGCCGTGGATCACCCCGCCGTGCAGCGAGCGGTTGTCATCAATAAACGCCACCGGCTCAAACTCGCTGCCGTGGTTGAGGGCCGCCGCCAGCTGGGCGCCAGCGGCGCCGGCGCCGTAGATACAGATGGGCTCCCGCCGCTCCAGCAGCCGCGCTAGATGGTGGAAGTAGGCACGCATCAGGTAGCGGCTACCGCCGATATAGAGCAGCGCCACCCCCCAGTAGATGACAAAGACCGAGCGCGGCACGCCTCCGCCGGCGAAGAGCGCCAGGGTGGCCAGGATCAGGGAGGAGAGGGTCACCCCCTTCAACACCGCGACAAACGCCTGGGAGCCCATGAAGCGCAGCACCGCTCGATAGAGGCCAAGGCGGATGAAGATGGGGATGCTGACCAGGGGGGCGGCGGCGAACAGCCACCACGGGGGACCAAATTGATCCGGTAGCCACTCCCCTAGCCGTAAGGCAAAGGCGGACCAGATGGCCAGGGGGATCATCAGCAGATCGAGCGCCAACATCAGCAGCCGCTTAGTGCGGCGGGGCAGCCCGCTTGGATCTAGGTAGGTCTGAAGAAGTAGGAAGAGGTCCTTCATGCTCTGGTTGGGCCTATGCGGGAGGACCTCCTGCGGGAAAGGGGAGAGTATATCCCCTCGCCCTTAAGGAACACATTCATTTGCTCCATTTCATCCCCTTGTCACATGCCTACCGTGACAGCGACCCTAGCGGGTGGCAAATTAGGCGCTTTTGCGCCAGGAGCCCCGCATGAGCGACCGCCACGATACTGTTCGCGCCATTGAGTGGCGCGATGATCACCTGCTTTTGATCGACCAGCGGCTGCTCCCCCAGGAGAGCCGCTACAACTCCTACGACGACCCGCAGGCGGTGGCCGATGCCATCCGCGCTATGGTGGTGCGCGGCGCGCCGGCCATCGGTATCACCGCCGCCTATGGCGTGGTGCTGGCGGCCCGGGGCCGTTATACCGCCCTCGGTGAGGGGTGGCGTAGTGCGATAGCGGCGGATCTGGATCTGCTCGCCGCCTCCCGCCCGACGGCGGTCAATCTGTTCTGGGCACTGGAGCGGATGCGGCGCCTCATCGCCACCCTGGAGGCCGGTGATCCCACTCCAGCGCTGTTGGCCGAGGCGGAGCGGATCCACCGCGAGGATGTGGCCGCCAACCGCCGCATGGGGGAGTTGGGGGCCGCCCTGATCACCGCAGGGGCAGGGGAGCTACTCACCCACTGCAACACCGGCTCTCTGGCCACGGGCGGCTACGGCACCGCCCTCGGGGTTATCCGTAGCGCCTATGCCGCCGGGAAGGTGGCGCGGGTCTACGCCGATGAGACTCGCCCCTGGTTACAGGGTTCCCGCTTGACGGCTTGGGAGTTGGTGCAGGATGCCATCCCGGTGAGTCTGCTGGCCGATGGCGCCTCCGCCCATCTGATGAAGCAGGGGGGGGTACAGTGGGTGATTGTCGGGGCCGACCGCATTGCCGCCAATGGGGATGCCGCCAATAAGATCGGGACCTATGCCGCCGCGGTCAGTGCCCGCTACCACGGTGTCAAGTTCATGGTGGTGGCCCCCACCTCCACGGTGGATATGAGCCTTGCCGATGGCAGCGGTATCCCTATCGAGCAGCGGGCGCCGGAGGAGGTGTTGAGTCTGGCGGGTCGAGCCATTGCCCCCGCTGGGGCGGAGGCCTGGAACCCCGCCTTTGATGTCACCCCCGCCACGCTGATCGATGCCATCGTCACCGAGAAGGGGGTGGTGCTCAACCCCACCACCGAGAAGATGGCAGCCATGATGGCGAGCTGAACGCTCCCCCCCAACTGCCCTGCATGACCACCGCCCCGCCGCCCCGCGGGGCGGCATCCCGCCGTTGCCCCCCTCCAAGAAACCGCCTCCTGTGGTATTATCCGGCGGTTGTACAGCGCCTGCGTGCAATACGCATCCCATTGAAAGGAAAGCAGATCCCAGATGGCTGAATTCGCAAAAGAGGTCCTCCCGATCAATATCGAGGAGGAGATGAGGCAGTCGTACCTCGATTACGCCATGAGCGTAATCATCGGTCGAGCACTCCCCGACGTCCGAGACGGCTTGAAGCCGGTCCATCGCCGGGTCCTCTACGGGATGCATGAGGGCAGTTACGACTGGAATCGCGCCCACAAGAAGTCGGCCCGCATCGTCGGTGATGTCATGGGTAAATATCACCCCCATGGCGACTCCGCCATCTACGACACCATCGTGCGTATGGCCCAGCCCTTTTCGCTGCGCTACATGCTGGTGGATGGCCAGGGCAACTTCGGCTCCATCGATGGCGACTCTGCCGCCGCCATGCGTTACACCGAGGTGCGCATGGCGCGCATCGCCCATGAGCTGCTGGCAGATATCGACAAAGAGACGGTCGATTTCGGTCCTAACTATGACGGCAACGAGCAGGAGCCACTGGTCCTGCCGGCCAAGTTCCCCAACCTGTTGGTGAACGGCTCCTCAGGCATCGCCGTGGGTATGGCGACCAACATCCCGCCCCATAACCTCACTGAGGTGGTCAACGCCTGTATCGCCCTGCTCGATGACCCCTCGCTCGATATCGAGGGGCTGATGGCCCACCTGCCGGGGCCCGACTTCCCCACCGCCGGCATCATCAACGGCGCCCGCGGTATCCGCGAGGCCTATGAGACCGGACGGGGGCGCATCTATGTCCGGGCCCGCACCGAGATCGAGAACGAGGATAACGGCAAGCAGCAGATCGTCGTCACCGAGCTACCCTATCAGGTGAATAAGGCGCGGCTCATCGAGAAGATCGCCGAGCTGGTGAAGGAGAAGAAGATCGAGGGGATCACCGCCATCCGCGATGAGTCGGACAAGGATGGGATGCGGGCGGTGTTTGAACTGCGGCGGGGCGAGGTGCCGGAGGTGGTGCTGAACAACCTCTATCAGCACACCCAGATGCAGAACGTCTTCGGCATCAACATGGTGGCCCTGGTGGAGGGGCAGCCGCGCCTACTCAACCTCAAACAGATGCTGGAGGCGTTCCTCCGCCACCGGCAGGAGGTGGTGGTCCGGCGCACGGTGTTCGATCTGCGCAAGGCGCGGGAGCGGGCCCATGTGTTGGAGGGGTTGGCGGTGGCCCTGGCCAACATCGATCCCATCATCGAACTCATCAAGGCGGCGCCCAATCCGGCCGAGGCCAAGCTGGGGCTGGTCTCCCGCCCCTGGGCCCCCGGGGTGGTGACCGACATGCTGGCACGGGCCGGCGCCAGCGCCTCCCGCCCCGAGGGGCTAGGCGCCGAGCTGGGGTTGGTGGAGGGGGGCTATCGCCTCTCCGAGACCCAGGCCCAGGCGATCTTGGATATGCGGTTACACCGCCTGACCGGCCTGGAGCAGGAGCGGGTGGTGGGGGAGTACCGGGAGATCTTGGGCAATATCGAGGAGCTGCTGCAGATCCTCAACTCCCGGGCGCGGCTGATCGAGGTGGTGCGCGAGGAGCTGGTGGCGGTACGCGATCAGTATGGTGATCCGCGTCGTACCGAGATCATCTCCTCTCAGCTCGACCTCACCCTGGAAGATCTCATCAACGAAGAGGATATGGTGGTTACCCTCTCCCATGAGGGGTACGCCAAGGCGCAGAAGCTCTCTGATTACCGGGCCCAGCGGCGCGGTGGGCGGGGTAAATCGGCCACGGCGATGAAGGAGGAGGACTTCATCGACAAGCTATTCATCGCCAATACCCACGACACCATCCTCTGTTTCTCCAGCCGGGGTCGCCTCTATTGGCTCAAGGTCTACCAGCTGCCCCAGGCGGGGCGCGGGGCCCGTGGCAAACCGATGATCAATCTGCTGCCGTTGGAGGAGGGGGAGCGGATCAACGCCATCCTGCCGGTGCGGGAGTATGAAGAGGGGCGTTACATCTTCATGGCCACCGCCTCCGGTACGGTGAAGAAGACCCCCTTGGTGGACTTCTCGCGGCCCCGCAGTGCCGGCATCATCGCCGTCGATTTAGCGGAGGGTGACCAGCTGGTGGGGGTGGCCATCACCGATGGCGAGAGCGACATCATGCTCTTCACCTCGGGGGGCAAGGCGCTCCGTTTCAAGGAGTCGGATGTACGGCCGATGGGGCGTGGGGCCCGCGGTGTGCGCGGCATCCGCCTGCCGGATGACGATTCAGCCCAGGTCATCGCCCTCATCATCGCCAGCGAGGGGGAGGTGCTGACCGCCACCGAGAATGGCTTTGGTAAGCGTACTCCCATCGATGAATACCCGGTCTACGGTCGCGGGAGTCAAGGGGTCATCTCGATCCAGACCAGTGAGCGCAACGGCAATGCGGTGGGCGCCGTGCTGGTCAATGACCAGAGCGAGCTGATGTTGATCACCAACGCCGGTACCCTGGTGCGGACCCGCGCCAGTGAGGTCTCGGTGCTATCGCGTAATACCCAGGGGGTTAAGCTCATCGCCCTGGGGAGCGGCGAGAAGCTGGTGGGGATCGAACACATCGCCGACAACGGTGATGATGATGAGGAGGAGGAGGGCGCCGAATAGCGCCCGCGGCGGGCCGATCTGGCGACGGGGCAGGGCGCAAGCCCTGCGGGCGTTGCTCCACATCTTTGCGTGTTCTCAAGACCTAAGGGGGAGATGATGAGTCGAGTGTTCAACTTCAGTGCCGGTCCTGCCATGCTGCCGCAGGCGGTGATCGAGCGGGCCCGCGACGAGCTGCTCGATTGGAACGGCAGCGGCATGTCGGTGATGGAGATGAGCCACCGTAGCAAGGAGTTCATGTCTATCGCCGCCAAGGCCGAGGCCGATCTGCGGGAGCTGCTCTCCATTCCGGCCGACTATAAAGTGCTGTTTCTCCAGGGTGGCGCCTCGCAGCAGTTCTCCATGGTGCCGATGAACCTGTTGGACGGTAAGGGGAGTGCCGACTACATCAACACCGGGGATTGGTCAAAGAAGGCCATCGCTGAGGCGAAGCGCTTCTGCCAGCCCAATGTGATCGCCGATACCTCTGCCAATAACTTCACCAGCTGCCCAAGCCAGGCCGATCTCAAGCTCTCGCCCGACGCCGCCTACGTCCACTACTGCCCCAACGAGACCATCCGCGGCGTTGAGTTCCCCTACGTCCCGGAGACCGGCGATGTGCCGCTGGTGGCCGATATGAGCTCCACCATCCTCTCGCGGCCCATCGATGTCTCCTGCTTCGATCTCATCTACGCTGGGGCACAGAAAAACATCGGTCCGGCGGGACTGACCCTGGTGATCATCCGGGATGATCTCCTGGGCAAGGCCACCCCCGGCATCGCCACCATGCTGGATTACAAGACCCACGCCGATAACGACTCTATGTACAACACCCCCCCTACCTACTCCTGGTATGTGGCGGGTCTGGTCTTTGAGTGGCTGAAGGGGATCGGTGGGCTCGCCGGCATGGAGGCGATCAATCGCCGTAAGGCAGAGAAGCTCTATGCCGCCATCGACGGCTCCAGCTTCTATAACAACCCGGTGGAGGCGAGCTGCCGCTCTTGGATGAATGTCCCTTTCACCCTCAGTAACCCAGAGCTGGATGAGCTGTTCCTGAAGGAGGCCAAGGGGGCTGGACTCACCACCCTGAAGGGGCATCGCTCCGTGGGTGGGATGCGCGCCAGCATCTACAACGCCATGCCGGAGGCGGGGATCGACGCCCTGGTTGCCTTCATGGCCGACTTCGAGAAGCGGCAAGGATAGGTAACACCGAGTAGGCCCACTGCGGTGGATGCCCCCACCGTGGTGGGCCTCCGTGGGGAGGGCCCGGTGGCCGCTTGGGGGCGGCGCAAGGGGGTCTTGGGACCCGCACTTCGAGGCGCGAGCCGTGCAGCGCAGTGTGCCCACTCCCCGCAACGTCATGGAGCGGGAGTAGTCTCCCCGCCCTGTCGTGCATACCAGCCCAAGGGAAGCCAAACAATATGTATAAAATCCTCACCTTAAACGCCCTCTCCGTCGCCGGATTGGAGCGACTGCCCCGGGAACGTTACGAGATCGCCTCTGAGATCCAGCACCCTGATGCCATCTTGGTGCGCTCCGCCAAGATGCACGAGTTGCCCATCCCTGACACCCTGAAGGCGGTGGGGCGGGCCGGGGCCGGAGTCAACAACATCCCGCTGGATAAGATGTCGGCGCGGGGGATCCCGGTATTCAATGCCCCGGGTGCCAATGCCAACGCGGTCAAGGAGTTGGTCATCGCCGGCATGTTGCTGGCCTGTCGCAATATCGGTCCGGCCTGGCGCTTCTCCCAAGCGCTGAGTGGCAGCGATGAGGAGATCGACAAGGCGACGGAGGCGGGTAAGAAGCAGTTTGTCGGCTTCGAGCTGCCGGGGCGTACCCTGGGGGTGGTGGGGTTGGGGGCCATCGGTCGCCAGGTGGCCAATGCCGCCATTGCCCTGGGGATGAAGGTGATCGGTTTCGACCCCGGGATCACCGTGGAGGGGGCCTGGCGTCTCTCTTCCGAGGTGCAGAAGGCCAACAGCTTCGATGAGATGGCCTCCAAGGTGGATTTCATCACCTTCCACGTCCCGCTCATCGAGGCGACCCGCCACATGATCAACGCCGAGCGCCTCCAGCAGATGCGGCCGGGGCTGGTGATCCTCAACTTCTCCCGTAAGGGGATCGTCGATGATCAGGCGGTAAGCGCCGCCATCCAGAGCGGTAAGGTCTACGGCTATGTGTGCGACTTCCCCTCCAATCTGCTGAAGAACCACGAGCGGGTCATCTGCCTCCCCCATCTGGGGGCCTCGACCCGGGAGGCGGAGGAGAATTGCGCCATCATGGTGGCAGAGCAGGTGCGCGACTACCTCGAAAACGGCAACGTGATCAACTCCGTGAACTTCCCCGAGGTGGTGATGGCGCGGGCCGAGGCGGGCTACCGATTGGCCGTGGTGAATAGCAATGTCCCCAACATGTTGGGGCAGATCTCCACCTGCCTGGCCAACGCCGGCCTCAATATTCTCGATATGTTGAATCGCTCCAAGGGAGATCTGGCCTACACCCTGGTGGATGTGGACCAGGCGATCTCCCCGGCGGCTATCGAGGCGATCCGTGCCATTGGCGGTGTGCTCGCCGTGCGTGTCATCCCCTAAATTTCGACCTAAACCCATACGTTCCATGTCTGATCGCCTACGCGCCATCCGTGACCGCATCGATAGCGTCGATGCCCAGATCCAACAGCTCATCAGCGAGCGGGCCGCCCTCGCCCAAGAGGTCGCCCACATCAAGCTGGCCCAGGATGGGGATCCCATCTTCTATCGCCCCGAGCGGGAGGCGGAGGTGTTGCGCAAGGTGATGGAGCGCAACCAGGGACCGCTGCCGGCCGAGGAGATGGCGCGGCTGTTCCGCGAGATCATGTCGGCCTGTCTCGCCCTGGAGCAGCCGATGACCATCGCCTTCCTGGGCCCTGAGGGGACCTTCACCCAGGCGGCGGCGCTCAAGCACTTCGGCCACTCGGTGCGGACCGTGCCGCTGCCCGCCATCGATGATGTCTTCCGCGAGGTGGAGTCGTTCCAGGCCAACTACGCCGTGGTGCCGGTGGAGAACTCCACCGGCGGGGTGGTGACCCATACCCTGGATCGCATGGTCAGCTCACCCCTCAAGATCTGTGGCGAGGTGACCCTGCGTATCCACCAGCAGCTGATGGGGGGCATGGGCCGGCTCGACCAGATCCGCCGCGTCTACTCCCACCCCCAGTCGCTGGCCCAGTGCCGCAAGTGGCTCGACACCCATCTGGCCCAAGCGGAGCGGGTGGAGGTGGCGAGCAACGCCGAGGCGGCGCGGTTGGCGGCGGGGGAGGAGGGGGCGGCGGCCATTGGCCCCGAGGCGGCGGCGGAGATCTATGCGGTGGAGATCCTCGCCCGCAACATAGAGGACTACCCCGACAACACCACCCGTTTCCTGGTGCTCGGTTATGGCGATGTCCCGGCGACTGGTAGCGACAAAAGCTCACTGCTGTTTGCCAGCCGCAATAAGCCAGGGGCGCTCTTCCATCTGTTGGAGCCGTTTGCGCGTGCCGGGGTCTCCCTCAGCCGTATCGAGTCCCGTCCATCGCGCCAAGCGGTGTGGGAGTACGTCTTTTTTGTCGATGTTGAGGGCCACCTCCAGGATGAGACTGTGGCCCAGGCGGTAGAGGCGTTGGAGCGGGAGGCGCAGCTATTCAAGGTGCTCGGCTCCTATCCCAAGGCGGTGCTTTAGGCGGGCTGCCGGGGCGTTGCGGGAGAAGCTCCCGCTCCGCCCCTCCTCGTATCGTGACAAACTGAGCGGTTGGCTCCCCAGGGCGGGGAGGACCTCTTTTCCAAGGAATTCACCATGCGCAAGTTGATCGATCTGGCGGCTCCGGGTGTCCGTGGCCTCACCCCCTATCTGCCGGGTAAACCCATTGAGGAGCTGGAGCGGGAGCTGGGGGTCAGCAACATCATCAAGCTGGCCTCGAACGAGAACCCCCTCGGCCCGAGCCCTCGGGTGCTGGCCGCCATTCAAGCGGTGCTGCCCGAGCTGTGGCTCTATCCAGATGGCAATGGTTTCATCCTCAAGGCCAAGTTATCGGAGCTGTTGGGGGTGCGGCCGGAGCAGATCACCTTGGGTAGCGGCTCCAGTGACCTCCTGGACTTCGCGGTGCGCGCCTTTGTCACCCCGGCCGATGAGGTGATGTTCTCGGAGCACGCCTTCGCCATCTACTCCATTGTGACCCGTACCGCGGGGGCGACGGCGCGGATAGTCCCGGCCCGTCACTGGGGCAATGATCTGACCGCCATGGCCCAGGCGATCAGCGAGCGCACCAAACTCATCTTCATCGCCAACCCCAACAACCCCACCGGTACCTGGCTGCCCGGCGTCGAGCTGGAGGCGTTTCTGCGCGACCTGCCAGACCACGTGATGGTGTTGCTGGATGAGGCCTACTTTGACTACGCCGCCCACCCCGCCATGGGGGCGGTGGGTTATCCCAACGGCATCGAGTGGGTGGAGCGCTTTCCCCAGCTCATCGTGGCCCGCACCTTCTCCAAGTCCTATGGCATTGCCGGCCTGCGAGTCGGATATGGGGTGTCTCACCCCGAGGTGGCCGATCTGCTCAACCGGGTGCGGCCCCCATTCAACGTCAACACCCTCGGGCTGGTGGCCGCTGCCAGCGCCCTGGAGGATAGCGACCACCTGGCCCGCACGCTGGAGCTAAACAGCACCGGAATGGCCCAGCTCACCAAGGGATTTGGGGAGATGGGACTGGAATTTATCCCTTCGGTGGGCAATTTCGTCTCTGTAGACGTAGGTCGCCCCGCCGCTCCGGTGTATGATGCGCTGCTTCGTGAGGGGGTGATCGTGCGCCCGGTGGCCAATTATGGAATGCCCAACCATCTGCGCATCACGGTCGGTCTCCCAGAGGAGAACCAGCGCTGTCTGGAGGCGATGGCCCGGGTGCTGGCGCTCTAATCACGGATAGGTAGCAAGGCAACGGTGCCCCACAGGCCGCCATTACGAAGTGGTCGGGCCCCGCGCTATTGGATAGTGGCAGTTGGGGAATAGGTGACCAGTCAATCGCAAGTAATCAAGAAGGGCTTCTCCCCATGATCATCATCATGAACGGCGATACCACCGATGCACAGATCGAGCAGGTGGTAGCGCGGCTGAAGACGATGGGTTGCGAGGCAAACGTCTCGCGCGGCATCGAACGCACCGTGATCGGCGCCATCGGCGACGAATCGAAGATCGACAAAGAGCTCCTCCAGGCCCTACCCGGGGTGGAGGATGTGATCCGGGTGATGAAGCCCTATAAGATCGTGGCCCGCTCCTATCACAAGGAGGACACGGTCGTCGATATCGGTGGGATCAAGATCGGCGGTAACACCGTCCAGGTGATCGCCGGCCCCTGCTCGGTGGAGACCCAACCGCAGATGGATGCCGCCGCCGCTGGCGTGGCGGCCGCCGGTTGTCGGCTGATGCGGGGCGGGGCATTCAAGCCGCGCACCAGCCCCTATACCTTCCAAGGGGCCGGGGTTGAGGGGCTGAAGATGTTCCGTCAGGCGGCCCAGGCCCACCAGCTGCCCATCGTCACCGAGCTGATGGATGTGCGGATGCTCGATACCTTCCTCGAACACGAGGTGGATTGTATCCAGATCGGCACCCGCAACATGCAGAACTTCGATCTGCTGAAAGAGGTCGGGCGCTGCAAGACGCCGGTGATCCTGAAGCGCGGCATGTCGGCCACCATCTCCGAGTGGCTGATGGCGGCGGAATATATCGCGGCGGGTGGCAACCACAACATCATCTTCTGCGAGCGCGGGGTGCGTTCTTTCGAGACCTACTACCGCAACATGCTCGACGTCACCGCTATCCCGGTGCTGAAGCGGGAGACCCACCTGCCGGTCATCGTTGACCCCAGCCACGCCGGTGGCAAGTCGTGGATGGTGGCCGCGCTCTCCAAGGCCGCGGTAGCGGCAGGGGCCGATGGCCTGCTGGTGGAGATGCACCCCTCCCCCTGTGAGGCGTGGTGTGACGCCGATCAGGCGTTGGACCCGCAGCAGCTGGTGCAGCTCATGGCCGATCTGCGGCTGCTGACCCAGGCGATTGGCCGGGATATCTAGGCCTCAATGCTGATTCGTCGGCTTGCGGTCATCGGCCTTGGCCTCATCGGCGGCTCGCTGGCCCGCGCTTTGCGCGAGGCGGGGGCCGTCGGTGAGGTGGTGGGGTGTGGTCGCAACCCGGCGCAGTTGGCGCGAGCGCTGGAGCTGGGGGTTGCCGATCGGACCTGCCAAGATCCGGCCGAGGCGGTGGCCGGGGCCGATGTAGTACTACTCTCTGTACCCGTGGGCAGCATGGAGGCGATCTTCGCCCGCATCGCCGGCCATCTCGCCCCCTCCGCCGTACTGACCGATGCCGGTAGCACCAAGGCGTCGGTGGTGGCGGCGGCGGTGCGGGCGTTTGGCGCCGTCCCTCCCAACTTTGTCCCTGGCCACCCCATCGCCGGTACTGAGCGCAGTGGGGTCGAGGCGGCGTTTGCCGAACTCTATCGCCAGCGGCGCGTCATCCTCACCCCCCTCGACCACACCGATCGGCGTGCCGTGACCCTGGTGACCCGCATGTGGCAGGCGGCGGGGGCCGTGGTGGAGGAGATGGGGGTAGAGCACCACGACGAGGTGCTGGCGGCCACCAGCCATCTGCCCCATCTGCTCGCCTTCTCTTTAGTGGATACGCTGGCGCAGATGGAGGAGCGGACCGAGATCTTCCGTTACGCTGCCGGCGGCTTCCGCGACTTCACCCGTATCGCCAGCAGTGATCCGCAGATGTGGCACGACATCTCCATGGAGAATCGGGCGGCCCTGCTCAAGGTGCTGGCCCAGTTTCGCTCCGATCTCGACCGACTGGCGGAGGCCATCCGCGACGGCGAGAGTGACTACGTGCTCGAACTATTCCAGCGTGCCAAGGCGGCGCGCGACCGTTTCGCCAACCTGACTCCGTAGATATGACCCACGACATACGCTTCTCCGTTCAACCCGGCGGACGGCTCGCTGGTTCCATTCGCGTGCCCGGCGACAAATCGATCTCCCACCGCGCGATCATGTTTGGCTCTCTGGCCGACGGTACCACCGAGGTCAACGGCTTTCTGGAGGGGGAGGATAACCTCGCCACCCTGAACGCCTTCCGCGCCATGGGCGTGACGATCGAGGGGCCGCAGGATGGGCGGGTGGTGATCCATGGTGTCGGCATCGATGGCCTCAAACCCCCTCAGGGGGCGCTGGACCTCGGGAACTCCGGCACGGCCATGCGGCTGATGACAGGGCTGATGGCGGCGCAGTCGTTTGACGTCACCCTGGTGGGGGATGTCTCCCTTAGTAAACGGCCGATGCGTCGTGTGACCGAACCCCTGGCCCTGATGGGGGCCCGGGTGGGGACCACCGAAGGGGGGACGCCCCCCCTGCGGATCCAAGGGGGGACGACCCTACAGGGCATTGAGTTCACCATGCCGGTGGCCAGTGCGCAGGTGAAGTCGTGCCTGCTGTTGGCAGGGCTCTACGCCACAGGGCGCACCTGCGTGGTAGAACCGGCCCCGACGCGGGATCACACCGAGCGGATGTTGAGCGGGTTTGGCTATTCGGTCACCCGTGACGGACAACGGATCTGCATCGAGGGGGGCGGGCGCCTGGCCGCCACCGCCATCGATGTCCCGGCGGACATCTCCTCCGCTACATTCTTTATGGTGGGTGCCGCCATCGCCGAGGGCTCCGATCTACTACTGCAACATGTGGGGATCAATCCCACCCGGATCGGGGTCATCAACATCCTCCGGCTGATGGGGGCCGATCTCACCCTCACCAACGAGCGCACGGTGGGGGGCGAGCCAGTGGCCGATATCCGGGTGCGGGGCAACGGTCAGCTGCGCGGGATCCAGATCCCCGAAGATCAGGTCCCGCTCGCCATTGATGAGTTTCCGGCGCTGTTTGTCGCCGCCGCCTGCGCGAGCGGTGAGACCCGCTTGACGGGGGCCGAGGAGCTGCGGGTGAAGGAGAGTGATCGCATCCAGGTGATGGCCGATGGTCTCCTCGCCCTCGGTATTGATGCCCAGGCCACCCCGGATGGCATCGTCATCCAGGGGGGACAGTTGCAGGGGGGAGAGGTAGATAGCCACGGTGATCACCGCATCGCCATGGCCTTTGCCATGGCAGCGCTGCGCGCCGCCGGCCCCATCACTATCCGCGACTGTGCCAATGTCGCCACCTCGTTCCCCGGTTTCGTGGCCCTGGCCCAGCAGGCGGGGCTGACCATTGCGGAGAGCGCCTGAGATGACGCTTGAGCCGATCCCGGTCATCGCCATTGATGGGCCGAGTGGCGTGGGGAAGGGGACCATTGCCCTGCGGTTGGCCGGACGCCTGGGTTGGCACTTCCTCGATAGCGGGGCCCTCTATCGGGTCACGGCGCTGGCGGCACGGCGGGCCGGTGTTGCCCTGGAGGATGAGCCACAAGTGGCCGCCATCGCCCGCGCACTGCCGGTGCAGTTCTTAGAAAATACTTTAGGTGAGACCTCTATCTTACTGAATGAAGATGATGTCTCCGTGGCGATACGTACCGAATCGGCCGGCAATGACGCCTCCCGCGTCGCCGCCCTGCCGCAGGTGCGGGCAGCCCTGTTTGATCGGCAGCGCGCCTTCCGTCAGCCGCCTGGCTTGGTGGCCGACGGCCGCGACATGGGAACCACGCTCTTTCCCGAGGCCGAAGTTAAGTTATTTTTGACCGCCAGTGCCGAGGTCCGCGCCGAGAGGCGCTATAAACAGTTGATAGAAAAGGGATTGGATGGTAGCATAAGCGTTCTTTTAGCCGAGATTGCCGCGCGCGATGCGCGTGACCGCGATCGCGCCGTGTCACCGCTTGTTCCCGCGGGCGATGCGGTGGTCATCGATACCTCCGAACTCTCCATTGAAGAGGTGATGGCCAAGGCGGTGGCGGTGTGCGAGGCCGCGTTCGGCGACCGGCTATCCTTAAAGTTGCAACACCCGTAACGGTGGTCCCGCAGCAGCGGGCCTTTATTCACAACTAACCCGCGGTCTTATGGCCGCAAGCTGTCTTTTGACAGCCAAGGATTACAGAGCGATGAGCGAAAGCTTTGCACAACTCCTCGAGGAGAGCTTCGGCAAAACCGAGATGCGTCCCGGTTCCATCGTCAAGGGTCTGGTCGTTGAGATCGGCCCCGAGATGGTGGTGGTTAACGCCGGTCTCAAGTCCGAGGGCATGATCCCGGTCGACCAGTTCATCAACGAGCGTGGTGAGCTGGAGGTTCAGGTCGGCGATGAGGTCGATGTCGCCCTGGAGATGGTTGAAGATGGCTTTGGTGCCACCCGCCTCTCCCGCGAAAAGGCCAAGCGTGCTGAGTCCTGGACCCGCCTGGAGAAGGCGTTCGATAACGGTGCCACCGTCACCGGTCGGATCATTGACAAGGTCAAGGGCGGTTTCACTGTCGAGCTTCAGGACATCCGCGCCTTCCTGCCTGGTTCCCTGGTGGATGTGCGTCCGGTCCGCGACCCCTCCTACCTGGAAGGCAAAGACCTCGAGTTCAAGCTCATCAAGCTGGATCGCAAGCGCAACAACGTCGTCGTCTCCCGCCGCGCGGTGGTGGAGGCGGAGTCGAGCGAAGAGCGCGAAGCGCTGCTCGACAGCCTGCAAGAGGGCCAGGTGGTCAAGGGTATCGTCAAGAACCTCACTGACTACGGCGCCTTCGTTGATCTGGGCGGCATCGATGGCCTGCTGCACATCACCGACATGGCTTGGAAGCGGGTGAAGCACCCCTCCGAAGTGGTCGCTGTGGGCGATGAGATCCAGGTCAAGGTGCTCAAGTTTGATCGGGAGCGCTCCCGTGTCTCTCTCGGCCTCAAGCAGCTGGGTGCCGATCCTTGGGAAGATATCACCCGTCGTTACCCCGAGGGGACCCGCCTGTTTGGCAAGGTCACCAACCTCACCGATTACGGCTGCTTCGTCGAGATCGAAGAGGGGGTCGAGGGTCTGGTTCACGTCTCCGAGATGGATTGGACCAACAAGAACATCCACCCCTCCAAAGTGGTTCAGGTGGGGGACGAGGTGGAGGTCATGGTGCTCGACATCGACGAAGAGCGCCGTCGTATCTCCCTCGGCATGAAGCAGTGCCAGCCCAATCCGTGGGAAGAGTTTGCGGCTACCCACAACAAGGGCGACCGGGTTGAGGGCAAGATCAAGTCCATTACCGACTTCGGCATCTTCATCGGTCTCGATGGGGGTATCGATGGCCTGGTGCACCTCTCCGATATCTCCTGGAACAGCCCGGGTGAAGAGGTGGTGCGGGACTTCAAGAAGGGCGATGAGGTGGCGGCTGTCATCCTCGCAATCGACCCTGAGCGTGAGCGCATCTCCCTCGGCATCAAGCAGTTGGGTCAGGATCCGGTGGCCGGCTACATCGCTGAGAACAAGCGCGGTAGCATCGTGCGGGGCGTGGTGAAGGAGGTGGATGCCAAGGGGGCCATCGTGCTGCTGAACGATGGTGTCGAAGGCTACCTGCGCGCCTCCGAGCTGGCCCGGGATCGGGTTGAAGACGCCCGCACGCTCCTCAAGGCGGGTGAGGAGATCGAGGCCAAGTTCATCGGCTTTGATCGCAAGAACCACGTGATCAATCTCTCTATCAAGGCTAAGGACTCCGACGAGGAGGCCGAAGCGATGCAGGATTACGCCCGTTCCGCGCCGATGAATCCGACGCTGGGCGACCTCATCAAAGAGCAGATGGAGAAGAACGACTAAATCGTCGCCTCTGACGGGAGGGGGGATCCCCCTTCCCGTCTCTTTGTGGATACAGATATGACCAAATCGGAGCTGATCGAAATCCTCGCCCGCAAGCAGTCACAGCTGGCCTATAAAGATGTCGAGCTGGCGGTGAAAACCATGCTTGAACATATGGCGCAGACCCTGGCGACGGGGGAGAGGATCGAGATCCGTAGCTTCGGTAGCTTTAGTCTCCACTTTCGTCCCCCCCGCACTGGGCGCAATCCCAAGACTGGGGAGGCCGTGGCCCTGGAGTCTAAGTTTGTTCCCCACTTCAAACCGGGTAAGGAGCTGCGGGAGCGGGTGAACGCTAACGCCGACATCCCCATCAAACCGGATTGAGTGGCCTCGCCGAGGAACGGATTTTACGAGGGGGCTGTGGTGGTAGGCTATCGCCCCTATTGTGCAAAGGTTTTGGCGCAGGTATCCGGGATAGTGGCTGACCTCGTTTCAGCCTCGCGCCGCTGTCGCTCCTTAGTGCCACGCTACCCCCTCTCCCTTTCATACCCTTCCAGATCATTAGGCGCTATTACAGTGCCTGCACGCCGGATCCCTCCGGGGGCGGATGCCCTCCCAAGGCGGACCCAACGAGGTTCGAGGCGCTCGGCGGTTTTGTGTAACATGCCCGCTCCATAATCGATCGTTCCTAAAGGCCCTGCCAATGAAGAAGCTGCTGACCTTCCTTGCCCTGCTTCCAGTCTTTGCGCTTGGCCTGTTACTGGCGAGCCTCAACGTCGAACCGGTGCAGGTGCATTACTACATAGGCAATAGCGAACTCCCCCTTGCCGTCGTTGCCGGCGGGGCTCTGGCGATCGGGGTTGCTGTTGGGGTCTTGGCTAGTGTCGCCCTACTGCTCGGCCAAAAGCGGGAGACCGCACGTCTGCGGCGCCGTTTTGAACTGTGTGAGCAGGAGATCCGTAATCTGCGGCAGATCCCTATTCAGGACAAGCATTGAGCCCTAAGCGGCCACCCTCCTGATGGTATTCGACCCCCTTCAGCTGCTGTTCCTGCTCCTGCCGGTAGCGGCTTGGACGGGTTATCGCTTAGGTCGGCGGGGTAGTGCCGGCGCCTATTCCGATCTCTCTCCGGACTACTATCGCGGTCTGAACTATCTCCTCAATGAGCAGCCCGACAAGGCCATTGAGGTGTTCGTGCGCATGATGGAGCTGGATAGCGAGACGGTAGAGACCCATTTTGCGCTAGGTAATCTGTTTCGCCGTCGTGGCGAAGTGGATCGCGCTATCCGTATCCATCAGAACCTCATTGCCCGCCCCACCCTCACCCCTACCCACCGCGAGCAGGCGCTATTTGAGCTGGGTATCGACTACATGCGCGCCGGCTTACTGGATAGGGCAGAGAACCTCTTTCTCGAACTGATCAACGACACCGCCTATAGTCGCCAGGCGCTGCGCCAGCTCCTCGATGTCTACCAGCGGGAGCGCGATTGGCAGAAGGCGATCCAGACAGCGCAGCGGCTCGCCAGCCTGAAAGAGGAGCGCTTGGCGGCCGAGATTGCCCAGTTTCACTGTGAGCTGGCAGAGGCGGAGCTGGATCTTGATAATCCGGTGGCGGCAGTCAAACCGCTGCGCCAGGCCTTGGCAGAGGACTCCCGTTGTGTGCGGGCCAGCCTATTGGAGGCGCGCATGGAGCTGGCCCAAGGCTCGCCGCGGGCGGCGGTGCGGGCCTTGAAGCGTGTGGCCACCCAGGACCCCGATTATCTGCCAGAGGCGCTGGAGCCGTTGCGCCAAGCCTACGATGCCCTAGGTCGGCAGGATGAGTACCTGGAGTATCTGGCCCAACTCATGAACGGTCATGATGGTATCTCGGTGGTCCTGGCCTATGCCGAACTGCTACGGGCAAGTCGGGGAGATGGCGAGGCCATTGCGGTCATCACCGAATATCTCCAGCAGCGCCCATCGGTGCGCGGCCTGGAGCGACTCATCGAGCTGAAGCTCCGTCTGACCGGCGAGGAGCTGCGGGGTGACCTGGAGGTGCTGCGGGAGCTGACCGATCGGCTGCTGCGGGATAAGCCTGTCTATAAGTGCGAGCGGTGCGGATTTACCGCCAAGAGCCTGCACTGGCAGTGCCCCACCTGTCGTCACTGGAATAGCATCAAGCCGATCCACGGTGTGGAGGGGGAGTAGGGGACGATATCCTCTCTGCTCTGACTCTGCCGCCTTTTTTGATTGCCCCATCTGGAGATAACCATGGCCGATCCGCGCATCCTCATCGCCCTCGATTACAGTGAACCTAAGGAGGCGGAGGCGTTGGTCGCACGGCTTGACCCCACCCGCTGCCGCCTCAAAGTGGGAAAAGAGCTATTCACCCGAGGGGGACCGGCCCTGGTGGAGCGGTTGCAGAGTCGGGGATATGAGATATTTTTGGACCTCAAGTTCCATGACATTCCCAATACCGTCGCCGGGGCGTGTTACGCCGCCGCCGAGCTGGGGGTGTGGATGGTCAATGTGCACGCCTTGGGCGGGCGCCGCATGATGGAGGCGGCGCGGGATGGGGTCGATCGAGTCTCCCGTCCCCCCCTGCTCATCGGCGTCACCATCTTGACCAGCATGGGGCCGGAGGATCTGGCCGAGGTGGGGTTGGATCCGGCTCCCGGCCTACTGGTCGAGCGGTTGGCCACCCTGGCCTCCCGCAGCGGCCTCGATGGTGTGGTCTGCTCGCCGCGGGAGACGGAGATGCTGCGGGGGGTACTTGGGGGGGGCTTTAAGCTGGTCACCCCCGGGATCCGTCCCGCCGGTTCAACCGCTGGGGATCAGGTGCGCATCACCACGCCCGCCGATGCCGTGCGCATGGGGAGTGACTTCTTAGTGATTGGCCGCCCCATCACTGCCGCCCCAGATCCCCTGGCGGCCCTGGCAGCCATCGAGCAGGAGATGGCGCAGACCGCCAACACCCAGCCGCAGCCCTGAACACCCCACCCCCTGTCGGCCAGCCATCCGCTGGCCGGGGGGCCCGCCTCTATCCCACCCGCCCGAGGCGGGTGTCTCTATCCCATCCCCCCATCGGTTAACGCCCCCGCCGCGCAATCGTGACTTGACGTGCCCGCCGCCGAATCGTAATGTTCGTTTCGGCACATGAGTGCCATGCAATATGAAATGGAAACTCAAAAAAGGAGAGGTGGCTATGTCACTACGTAAACTGTTTTTCGCTCTGGTTATGCTCTTTGGAATGGGGGCGGTTCAGGCCGCGCCGGTTGATATCAACAGCGCTGATCCGGCAACACTGGAGACCTTGGTGGGGATTGGTCCAAAGCTGGCGCAGGCCATCATCGACTACCGCACCGCCAACGGTCCATTCAACTCTGTGGATGAGTTGGCGCAGGTGCCTGGCATTGGCCTCAAGTTCATCGAGCGCAATCGGGAGAGCATCGTAGTCAATAGCGGGCAGTAGTTGCCCTATCGCCTACGCGGTCCAGATGGAGCTGGACCGCGTACATCGCCAGCAAGGGATGGGATGGCCTATAATTCTGCCGCCTCGGGTGGAGGCGGTTGCCCTCCGGTCAGTGTGAGATTGCCATCCAATTTTGGGGATACGCAGATCCCGCCATCCCATCAGGCAGTAGCGGGTCAGGGCAGTTTCTCTGGCCTGTTCACGCCGATGTAAATCACGGCGGCTATCCTGCTCGGCTTTGTCCCCGCCAATCGAAGGAATCCCCCATGCATGTCACCGTCTTCGGGTCCGGATATGTCGGTCTGGTCACGGGTGCCTGTTTCGCCGAGGTCGGCAACCATGTTCTCTGCGTCGATGTGGACGAGGAGAAGGTGGCCAATCTGAAACAGGGCATCATCCCCATCTATGAGCCGGGTCTAAAGGCCCTGATCGATCGTGCCCTCTCCCTGGGTTACATCGATTTCACCACCGATATGGAGCGGGCGGTGGCCCATGCCGAGGTGCAGTTTGTCGCCGTCGGGACGCCACCGGATGAGGATGGCTCCGCCGATCTGCGCTATGTGCTGGAGGTGGCGCGCACCATCGGTCGCTATATGCAGGGGCCGAAGGTGGTGGTGGATAAATCAACAGTCCCTGTGGGGACGGCGGATCGGGTCGCTGAAACCATCCGTACTACCCTGGAGCAGCGGGGTTTGGCGCTGGATGTGCATGTGGTCTCCAACCCCGAGTTTCTCAAGGAAGGGGCGGCCATTGATGACTTTATGAAGCCTGATCGCATCGTCGTCGGTACCGAGAGCGAGTACGCGGCGCGGCGTATGCGAGAACTTTATGCACCCTTCAATCGGAATCATGAGAAGCTCATCCTAATGGATGTGCGTTCAGCTGAACTGACCAAATACGCCGCCAACGCGATGCTGGCCACCAAGATCAGCTTCATGAACGAGATAGCCAATCTCGCGGAGCGGCTGGGGGCGGATATTGAGCAGGTGCGGCGCGGAATTGGTTCGGACCCGCGCATTGGTTACCACTTCATCTATCCAGGCTGTGGCTATGGGGGCTCCTGCTTCCCTAAAGATGTCAAAGCCCTGGAGCGCACCTCCCGGGAGGCGGCCTACGACAGTGAGCTGTTGCGGGCGGTGGAGGCGGTCAACGAGCGCCAGAAGCGGGTGTTGTTCGAGAAGATTACCCGCCACTTTGGCGCTGATCTGCGGGGGCGGGTATTTGGCTTATGGGGTTTGGCCTTCAAACCCAATACCGACGACATGCGCGAAGCGCCGAGCCGGGTCTTGATGGAGGCACTGTGGGCCGCTGGCGCCAGCCTGCGCGCCTACGACCCAGAGGCGCAGTGTGAGGCACAACGGATCTACGGTGAGCGCGCCGATCTGCTGCTTTGTGATACACCGGAGCAGGCCTACCAAGGGGCCGATGCCCTGGTGGTCGTCACCGAGTGGAAGATGTTCCGCAGCCCCGACTTTAGCCGCATGAAACAGCAGTTGAAGCAGCCTGTGGTTTTTGACGGCCGTAACCTGTACGACCCCCGGCAGCTTGCCGAATTGGGGATTACCCACTATGCCATCGGGCGGGGCAATGCGATGCCGCCCACTTCATCGAAATGACCTTGAGGACCAGATGAGCAAACTTCGTGTCAAGACCGCCGTGTTCCCCGTTGCCGGTATGGGCACCCGCTTTCTCCCGGCGACTAAGGCCAATCCTAAGGAGATGCTGCCTATCGTCGATAAGCCGCTCATTCAGTATGCAGTTGAAGAGGCGGTGGAGGCGGGGATCGATAAGCTGGTGTTTGTCACCAGTAGTGCGAAGCGTGCCATCGAAGACCATTTCGACAAGAACTATGAGTTGGAGAGTGAGCTGGCCAAGCGCGGCAAGGGCGAGCTACTACAGCTGGTGAAGCAGGTGTTGCCGAAGGGGGTCTCCGCCATCTATGTGCGTCAGCCGGAGGCGCTGGGCCTCGGCCACGCCGTGCTGTGTGCCAGGCCAGTGGTGGAGGATGAGCCGTTTGCCGTTATCTTGGCCGATGACCTCATCTACAACGGCGAGCATGGCGCTCTGAAGCAGATGGCAGAGGTGTTTGCCGACCGCCAATGCAGCCTGCTGGGGGTGGAGGAGGTGCCGCCGGAGGACACCAGCAAGTACGGCATCGTCAAGACGGAGGGGGGGAGCGGCCAGCTCACCTCCGTGGTCAGCATCGTTGAGAAGCCGAACCCGGTGGATGCCCCCTCTAACCTGGGGGTGGTGGGGCGTTACATCTTGACCCCCCGCATCTTTGAGCTGCTGGCGCAGGTGGGGATCGGTTCCGGTGGGGAGATCCAGTTGACCGACGGCATCGCCCACCTGTTGGAGGATGAGTGCGTCCTGGCCTATCGCTTCGAGGGGACCCGTTACGACTGCGGTAGCAAATTGGGTTATCTACAGGCGACGGTGCAGTATGCCCTGCGCCATCCAGAGCTGGCCAAGGGCTTCCAGGCCTATCTTGACCAGATCCATCGCTAAGGGTTGACGCTCTAAAGGGGCCTCTGTATTATTCGCGGCTCACTTCCCCGGTAGCTCAGTCGGTAGAGCAAGTGACTGTTAATCACTGGGTCGGCGGTTCGAGCCCGTCCCGGGGAGCCAAGTTGAGGGTTTGGCTGTAGTTTTGGTGCCAAATCCGCTGGTTGAAGAGTGTGCAAGCCGGGCAGGGAAGTCGCCCACAGATAAAACAAAGCAGGCAGTAGTCCCTATTTTTCCCCGGTAGCTCAGTCGGTAGAGCAAGTGAC
>QKFD01000095.1 GCA_003251535.1 Chromatiales bacterium
TGGTCAGGGGGGTACGTTCAAGGCGTGTCATTCGAATTCTCCTGGGTTCGCAGCCGGAGAAACTACCTGACAACGCCCCTCTTACCTACCCCCTCCCTCGGCTGTCCTCGCCACAGAACTGTAAGGCGGGGGTGACCAGTCCCCCGGCTCCTTTCTGAGATTGTCTGTTTGTATTCTGCGGTCATGTGGGTGATTGACTTCTTATGGGGGCAGCGATTTAGACGAATGTGGGCGCTGTATATGGCGCTATCTGCCGCAGTCGCGCTTGGCATTTACTCGGATGTGCGGAGGGTGGGTCGTTTGGCAGAGAATGAGATGGCTGGTGGTGCCCTATATTTTTCTCGTTGTTGCGATGCTGGTCGGTGTGGCTTGGTGGGGCGAGGATGGGACTATATTGGAAATGGTATGTATACAAAGAAAGTGTCTTCTCCTCGGCTGACGACCCGCTTGATTTATTCTCCACAGGGTGAACGCGCTTGGCGTGTACGTGGCACTATGTTGATGGTTGAGGTTGCTCCGCGGGCAGGCATCTGTGTGCGTGAGTGAGTTAGATCAGGCGCTGGAGGAGGTGTAAAGCGATACTGCCTATCTTGCTTAGGCACACGGCTGTTTGACGGGTTGTTTGTGTTCTTTATCAGCCCCCCCCGCCGCTCTCAGTTGGCGGCGGGGGGGGCAGGTCAGTAGAACAGATCGCGGGTGAAGTTGTGGTACCAGCCGTAGGCGAACTCGGCCTCGAATTTGCGCTGTTCGGGGGTGGCGGTGAGGGGGGAGGTGCCGCCACTGCCGGCGACTGGTTCGATCAACTCGCCGTCGTCGGAGAGGCGGTAGATGCCGACGATGGAGATGGCGTAGTCGGGGGCGACGATGCTATAGCAGCCGTTGGAGAAGCTGGGGCTTGGGGGTGTGGCGCCGTTTAACAGGGCGACGATGGCGCTGGCGCACACCTTGGCCTCAGAGTTGGCGGCGTAGCCCGATTTGGGTAGTGCATCGGCGATACAGGCGTCGCCGATGACGTGGATGGCGGGATGGCGGGTTGACTCGAAGGTCTGCCGATCCACCGGACACCAGCCGGTGGCGTCCACTAGATCGGCCAGCCAGGCCACCTTGCCCGCCTGCTGGGCGGGGATCAGATTGAGCACCTGGGCGGTGATGCTATCGCCGAATTCGGTGCGTACGGTGCGGCTGGCGGGGTCCACTGCCACCACCCCGGCAGCGCTATCGGCCGAGTGCCACTCGATGAGGGCATTGGCGCCACCGTAGCCGTAGAGTTCGCTCCACGCCTGTTCAAACAGCGCCTGTTTGGCGAAGCTACTTTTGGGGTCGAGGATCACTACCTTGGAGTGGGGCTTGTGGCGTTGGAGGTAGCTGGCGATGAGGCTGGCCCGCTCGTAGGGGGCGGGTGGGCAGCGGTAGGGGTTGGGCGGTGCGGCGATCACCACGGTGCCGCCATCCTCCATTGCCGCCAGTTGGTTGCGCAGTAGCTCGGTCTGCGGCCCCGCCTTCCAGGCGTGGGGGATGCTTTGGGCCACTGCCTCGCTGTAGCCGTCGATGGTCTCCCAGCGGAAATCGACCCCCGGTGCCACCACGCAGCGATCAAAAGAGAGGCGTGCGCCACTGTCGGTGGTGACGCTACGCCCCACGGGGTCGATGGCGACGGCCGCCTCTGGCACCACCGTCACTCCGTGCGCCTCTAGCCCCTGATAGCCGAAGGTAATGGCCTCCAGGGTGCGGTCGCCCACCAGCACCTCATTGCTCATGTAGCAGGTGGTGTAGCGTGGATTGGGTTCGAGCAGGGTGACGGCGATGGAGGGATCGGCCAGCCGCAGATATTTGGCCACGGTGACGCCGGCAGTACCGCCGCCCACTACCACCACGCGGGCACTGGCGGCGCGGGCGGGGGTGGCGGAGCCGGTGGCGTAGAGCGCCAGGCCGGCACCCAATCCTTTGAGAAAGTTGCGACGAGTGGTCATCGGTTGGGCTCCTTAACCCAGCAGCCCCGGCAGCGGGCCGGGGGTGCCATCTTGATTGCCAAACTGGTTGATCGAGAGCCCCATGAACTGCGCGATCGAGACCAGCAGTTTGTTGTGGGGCACGCCGTCGTAGGCGAGGCTGCGGCCGGTGACCATCCCCCCGGCGCTGCCGCCGGCGAGGATGAACGGCATGTTTTGGTGGTCGTGCCAGCTGCCGTGACCCAGCTCGCTACCGGCGAAGATGAGGGTGTGGTCCAACAGGCTGCGGCCGTCGCTCTGGGGGATGGCCGCCAACTGCTGGATCAGTTTGGCCAGTTGGCGGCTGTACCACGCCTTGATGTCGATGAAGTCCTGGCCCGACTCGTGGGAGGCCTGATGGCAGGTCTTCTGCGAGCCGCTGCCGGTGATCACCGCCTCATTGACCGCATGGTTCCACTTCAGCGTCACCACCCGAGTGAGATCGCAGGCGAGGGCGTGGACCGCCACATCGGTGTGGAGATCGCCAATCAGCTCCATGCGGGTGGTGTCCCGGTACTCCGGGTTGTCCCAGAAGGCGGTGCGGGTCACCTCAAAGCCGGTGGGGTTGAAGCCCCACGCCGGGCAGCTGCCGCCGGCGCTGGCGGCGAGCTTGTTCTTCACCTCTGCCAGCGATGCTAGGTGCTGGTCTAGCTTCTGCTGCTCGGCGCTACCGAGCCGGCTGCGCAGGGTGTTCAGCTCTCCCAGGGAGGCGTCGAGGGCGCTGATGCGGCGTTGGTTGGCCCCGCCGTCGTTGCTATTGGCGCCAAACAGCGAGTCAAAGGCGGCCAGCGGATTGGGTTCTGGCACCATGGCGACGCCGTTGTAGTCATAGGTGAGGTCATCGCTCTGCCACACCGGCACCACGTTGAGGTTGAGGTGGGGCTTGATGGTCTGCGCCTTGAAGGTCTGACCCAGGTGGTAGTCGAGGGAGACCTCCCGCTGGCCGGAGCCGCCACCGGCGCCGGTGAGGAGCTTGCGGGTGCCCCCTTCATGGGTGCTGCCGGGGCCGAACATATCGATGCCGTTGAGGAACAGGCAGTGCTGGCGCACCGTCTGCAACGGCGCGGTCATCGCCGGGAGGGTGAAGTCGCTGCCGGTGCCTTGGGCGTGCCACGCCTCGGGACGGGCGCCATCAGGGAAGTAGACAAAGATGGCGCGCCGCGGGGGGGCCGCCCCCTCCGCCTGCGCCAGACGCGCAAAGGAGAGGCTGAGGGCAGAGAGGCCGGCGCCGGTCAGGGTCTTGAGAAAGGATCTTCTATTCACAGTGCTCTCCTCCAATCACGGCGCACGGCGCAGGGTGAAGCCAGGGGTGGCGACGATATCGAGCAGCATGGTGTTGAGGTTGTAGCCGCTGGCGGCATACCCCTCGATGTAGCTGCCGAGGGCGCACTGATCCGCGCTCCCCTCCTGGCGACCGGTGGCATAGCGGTAGTACTGGGTGGCGAGACACTCCGCCGCCTGCTGACTGCTGGCGGTGAGCTGGCTCAGCTCCATGAGATCGGCAAACGGGATCTGCTCACTGGCGTCGAAGGTCTCCATGCCGCGGATGAGGCCGCTGGCGTCGATCGGGTGGCCATTCTCAACGTTACGGAACTGACCGGCACCGTCGTATTTTTCAAAGGCGAAGCCGGGGTCATCGATGAACTGATGGCAGCTCCAGCAGCTCTCGCCTGAACTACTGTGGAAGTTGAACCGCTCCCGGGTGGTGGCGTTCGGATCCGGCTCTGGCGGGATCACCACACCGTTGTTCTCCGGGGGGGGCAGGTTGTGGCACAACACCCGACGGAACAGGAACGCGCCCCGTTTGAAGGGGTGTGATTCGGCGGCGTTGGCGTAACGGGCGAGCACGGCGCCGAGGGTGAAGATGCCGGTGCGGGTGCCATCGGTGACCGCTACAGGCGATGGCAGCGAACCGGCGCCGGTGAGGCCGTAGTAGCTGCCTAGGGTGGTGTCCACCATGGCGTAGTCGGCGGTGAACAGCTCATCGAAACGCTGACTGGAGTCGAACGCCACATGGTTGAAGAAGTCGATCAACTCCTCCGCCATGGCGGCCCGCACCTCTGCGGTGTAGGCCGGATAGGCGTTGGCATCCTTCTCCGGGAGGGCGTAGGGGCTGGCGGCGAGGAGCCACTGACCGACAAAGTTACCCACCTGGCGATGGCCCGCCGCGGTGTTGAGCAGCCGTGCCGCCTGGCTGATGCGCTGCGGGGCCGTGGCCAGCTGGCCGGCTGCCGCCGCTTGCATCAGGGTGGCATCGGGCATGGTGCCGGCAAACAGGTAGGCGAGGGCGCTGGCCACCTCGTAGGGGGTGAGCTGGTAGCTGCCATCGGCCTGTAGTTCACCCAGCTCAGAGCGGTAGAGGAAATGGGGAGATACCAGCATCTCCAGCAGCGTGGTCTCCACTGCGTCAGGGAACGGCTGGTTGACGAAGTTTGCCTGGTACTGTTGTACCTCGCTCTCGGTCAATGGGCGGCGATAGGCGCGTAGGCCGAACTGCCGCACAAACTGCTCGGCGCAGCTGCTGTCTTGGCTGGTGCAGGGCAGTAGCTGGTGCCAGCGCTCGGCCACCGCTTGGGCGGCCAGGCTATCGGCTTGCAGCACGTAGCTCTCCAGACGGTCGGCGGTTACCAGGTTCTGCTCGGTGTTGTTGTCGAAGCCGTTGACCCGGTTCTCGGCCGGCATGAGCTGGATCAGATCCACCTCCAGGCCGAGGAGATCGTTGATCGTGTTCTGGTACTCCTGACGGGTCAGCAGCCGCAGGGTGCGCAGGCCGGCCGGCGGGGTGTCGTCACAGGCCGGGAGCGGTCCACCGCCCCCACCACTCTCCGCCAGGGTTGTGATGATGTAGTCGGCGGTGGCCAGGGCGCAGTTGTCGCCACAGGCGGCCGGGTTGGTGGGTGGCATGGTGGTGTGGATAAGGTCGCTCAGGGTGGCGAGCTGGCTGGCGCTGTAGCCGTTGATGGCGCCGGCAACGCCGCCGCGGCCATCGGCCCCATGGCAGTGGGCGCAGCCCTGCACCTGGTACTGCTGGGCGCCGTAGTCGAGCAGGGTCAGTAGCTCCACCAGCACGCTCGGCCCCTCGCTGCTGCCGGCGTCGTTGTAGGCGAGGACGCGGTACTGGTAGCTGGCGCCCATGGTCACCTCGGTGTCGCGGTAGGTGAGGCTACCGGCGGCCAGGTCCACCAGCGGTGCCCAGGGGGCGCTGCTGCTCAGGCGGCGCTCGATGCGGAAGCCGAGTTCGTTGTCGCTGCGGTCATCCCAGGAGAGGTTGACCTGGGCGTTATCCACCACCGCCGCCCCGATCAGGCTGGGGGGGAGCGGTGCCACCGTGGGGTCGCCGCCACCGCTACCGCCGCCGCCGCCGGTGCCCCCCG
This sequence comes from Chromatiales bacterium, assembly GCA_003251535.1. GTDB lineage: Bacteria > Pseudomonadota > Gammaproteobacteria > Thiohalomonadales > Thiohalomonadaceae > SZUA-493. Next base: position 5,363 of record QKFD01000095.1, read on the forward strand.
CCTTGGCGTCAGCGGGGGCGGCATAGAACTGGGCCAGGGCGGCTAGATCGTCGCTACTGAGTGCGGCCAGACGGCTCGCCATCAGCGGTGGGGTGTTGCTGGAGTGGCCGGCGGCATACTCTGCCAGGGTGGCGTGCAGGTAGCCGGACCACTGGCCATCGAGCCGGGTACCGGTGCCGGCACTCTGCTCCCCTACACCGGCGTGGCAGGTGATGCAGCCCGCCTCATGCAGGGCGCGCCCGCGATCCACCGCCGTTTGGGGGGCGGGCTGATAGGTGGGGACGAAGTTCTGACTGGCGAAGTAGGCGGCCAGCCGGGTGAGCTGCTCGTCGTCATAACCGCGGGCGATGCGGCCCATGATGCTGGCGGCACGCTCTCCGCTGCGATAGGCGCGCAGGGTGCGCAGTAGATAGTCACCCTCCAGGCCGGCGATGGTGGGGACCCCAGGGCCGCCACTGACCCCGCCAGGGCCGTGGCAGATGGTGCAGTTGTTGACCAGCATCGGTGTGGCAATGGCGTTGCGGTCTTGCCGCTCCACCGAGACCAGTGCCGTGTAGGGGGAGCTACCGGCGGCATTGACCGCCTTCAGTCGATAGTCGTAGCGCACCCCCACTGCCAGGCTGTGGTCTTCATACTGGAGGGTGTCGGGTGGCAGGGTCGCCAGCGTACTCCAGCCGCCCCCCTCTGCCTGTCGCTCCAGCACCAGGCTGGTCTCATCGGCATTGGGCTCCTGCCAGGTGAGCTGTGCCCAGTGGTTGGCCACCAGCTCGGCCCGCAACATTGTGGGGGCATCGGGCGGAAGCTCTACGCTGTCGGCTTGGCCGTCACAGCGGACGCCGTTGACCGCCAGGTCGATGGGCTTGGGGTTCTGTCCCTGGTGGCTGCCGACAAAGCTGAAGGAGAGGTTGCCGTCGGTGGGGATGAGGCGGTTCTCCGCCAGGTTGCCCACCGTCACTGCGGCCCCCTCCTGCTGGAGCGTACCGTTCCAGAGATCGGTAACCTGCTGACCGGCAGGCATGGTCCAGGTGGTCTGCCAGCCGTTCCAGGGGGCGCCGGTATTGGTGATCTCCACTTGGGCGGAGAAGCCATCCTGCCACTGTTCGAGGATCTGGTAGTCAACTCGGCAGGCGGGCGGTGGTGGTGGCGGTGGCGCCACCTGGCCTGCGCACTCCACCCCGTTGAGGGCGATGTCACCGGGGATGTTGTTGAGGCCGCTGTGGCTGGCATTGAAGCCAAACTCGATCACCCCAGCGCTCGCCACGGTGCCGTTCCAGCTCTCGTTGTCCACTGCCACCTGCGCCCCCGTCTGCGTCAGGAGGCCGTTCCAGAGATGGGTAATGACCTGCTGGTTGGGCATTGCCCAGGTCACCTGCCAGCCGTTGAGCGCATCGCCGCTGTTGTGGACGGCCACGGCGGCGGTAAAGCCGTCGCTCCACTGGTCAACGATGGTGTACTCCACCTCGCAGGCGACCACCGGTTCCGGCGGCGGCGCCAGCGGGGGCTGGCCCTCGCACACCACGCCATTGACGCTGATGTTGCTGGGCGCCCGGTTGCGTGCGCCGCTATAGCTGCCGGTGAAGCCGAAATCGAACTGACCGTCGGTGGCCACGGTGCCGTTCCAATCGGCATTGGCCACCTCCACCTGGGGACCCGCGGCGACTAGCGTGCCGTTCCATAGTTGGGTGATGAGCTGCCCATCTGGCATCTCCCACGCCACCTGCCACTGGTCGAGGGGCGAGCCTAGATTGGTGATGGCCAGCGCGGCGTTAAAACCGCCGCCCCAGTCGTCGGTGATGGTGTATTCGGCACGGCAGGCAACGGCTGCCCAGGTAGGGGCGATGGGGAGCGTCAGGGAGACGCCGAGGCCCAACAGATAGAGCTTGGTTCGCATGGGTGATTCCTTTTCTCCCGCCGTCAGGCTGCAAGGAGCAGCGACACTAGGGAGCGGGCCGGCTGGTCACATGATGCATATGGCCCTCATTGGTCACTTCGTGAAGGGGTTCACAGTGGTGCTGTGGCGCACGCCTCAGCGTCACCGCCGTCCTACCACAACAGGCGGTGGCGCGCCTCCCCCGGCCGGGGGTAAGCGTGTTGGCGGAGGGGCGTTAGAGTGGTCTGCCTGGGTAGAGCCGAGGCAGATAGATGATGGGCAGGGCTGGGATAGATGAGGCGGTCGTGGCGGCCAGCGAGCGGCTACTGGCCCTCTATCAGCAGGGCCAGGGGGGTGGACCGATGCAGCTGCGGGAGCGGTTGCCGGCGCTACTCAGCCCATGGTTGCAGTGCAGCGATGTGACCTGGCACCACGGGGTGGCGATGGCCGCTGGCAGGGCTCCCCGCCGGCAGCCCTGCCCCGGCGGGGCGCAGCTCCAGGGGTGGCATGGCCACGGTGATGCCGGCGTCTGTTTTCGGCTCTTCCGGGCCGCCGCCCCCTTTCTGCCGCATGAGGCGGAGCAGTTGGGCCGGCTGCTCCCCCATCTGGCGGCGGTGGTGGCGATCAACCAGCAGCTCTGGCTGGCGCAGCGGGAGGCGGCTGGGGAGGCGGTGGCGCTGGTGACGGGTAATGGGCAGTTGCGCTGTGTCACCCAGCACGGCCAGCGGCTGCTCCGGCAGGAGTGGCCTGCGGGTCGGGTCCCCTGGCGGCGGCTACTGGCAGCGGACGGGGGAGGCTATGTCGGCCACCGGATAAAGCTGAGGCTCACCCATCTGGGGGCTGACTGGTTGGTGCAGATGGCGATCTGCTCCCCCTTGATGCAGCTGACCCCTCGTGAGTGGGAGATCGTCCGCTGCTTCAGCCAGGGGCGTAGCTACAAGGTGGTGGCCCTGGAGATCGGCCTCTCGCCGGCCACGGTGCGTAACCATTTGACCCGTATTTACCGCAAGTTAGCCATCCACGATAAGGGGGCGTTAGCCACCCTGCTGCAAGGGGCGGCGGGCACAGGCGCGGCACTGAGTGTGGCGGCGACGTTGCAAAGGCTGGGATCTGGGGGGGCAAAGGGCCCATAATCGGCGGGGATCGCCATCGCCATCGAGAGGTGCGATGAAATCTCGCTTGCAGGGTCTGCCCCCCTATCGCGCCTTCGACTCGGTGGTCGATGCGCGCCACTTCAACCAGGTGCACCTCGGTCTGCGCCGTCTCGGCTCGCCGTTGCGCTTTGAGCTGCCCCATGTGCGGGGCATGGATCTCTACCTCGATGAGGAGGTGTGGATCTGTGCCGATCGCACCATCAACGACCTGCCCGTGGTGGCCTGGAGCCACTTCCAGCGCGGCCGCCGCTCCCTCCACCTCCCCATCCACTGTCGGGTGCGCTTCTTCCATCAACACGCCGGTCTCATCGTCACCGGGTTGCTGCGCGACCTGGAGCAGCTACTGGCGGAGCAGTTGGCGGTGGGGCGATATTCCCGCGGGGTGACCGCGTTGTACCCCCGTGATGGCCGGTGAGATCCCCCTCGCTGCCACCGCCCGCCGCCGTTCGTAGAGGTACAGCCCTACCCCCCTGAGTTCCTAACGGTACGCGCCGTGGCTGGCGGCGGCGGCGCTGCCTCGCCGCATCGCCTGCTTCCTGTTGCGGTCGCGGGTTGTGGCGAGGCGTGGCATACCCCTTGCTCAACCCCTCCCACCATCGTCATCCCGGGAGAGAGCCCATGAATGCGCAAGAGATCCAGCGCCTGCTCGATGAGCCGGCCTGCGCCCATAACCAGAGCGCCAAGAGTGGCTGCGCCAAGGGCAAACCCGGCGCCACCCAAGGCGGCTGCGCATTCGACGGCGCCCAGATCGCCCTGCTGCCCATCGCCGATGCCGCCCACATCGTCCACGGCCCCATCGGCTGCGCCGGCAGCTCGTGGGACGCCCGCGGCACCCGCTCCTCCGGCCCCACCCTCTATCGCACCGGCATGACCACCGATCTCTCCAACATCGATGTGGTCATGGGGCGGGGTGAGGAGCGGCTCTTCTTCTCGGTGAAAGAGGCGATCGAGAAGTACCAACCGGCGGCGGTCTTTATCTACAGCACCTGCGTCACCGCCCTCCAGGGGGATGACCTCGGCGCGGTGGCCAAGGCGGCCAGCGAGCGCTGGGGGGTGCCGGTGGTGCCGGTGGATTGCGCCGGTTTTTATGGCGGGAAGAACTTTGGCAACCGCATCGCCGGTGATGTGCTCTGCCGCCATGTCATCGGTGGCCGCGAGCCGGAGCCGGTGCCGGCCTCGGCGCAGCGCCCCGGGGTGACGGTCCACGACATCAACCTCATCGGCGAATACAACATCGTGGGCGAGTTTTGGCAGGTGGCGCCGCTGTTTGACGAGTTGGGGCTGCGCATCCTCTGCACCCTCTCCGGCGACGCCCGCTTCCGCGAGGTGCAGTGGATGCACCGGGCGGAGGTGAACATGGTGGTCTGCTCCAAGGCGATGCTAAATGTCGCCCGCCAGCTGCATGAGCAGTACGCCACCCCCTACTTTGAAGGCAGTTTCTACGGCATCGCCGACACCTCAAGCGCGCTACGCGGCTTCGCCCGCTTGCTGGATGACCCGGCCCTGACGGCGCGCACCGAGGCGCTGATCGCCCGTGAGGAGGCGCAGACGCGGGCGGAGCTGGCGCGTTGGGCCGAGCGCTTGACCGGCAAGCGGGCGCTCATCTTCTCCGGCGGGGTCAAGTCGTGGTCGATCATCTCGGCGCTCCAGGATCTGGGGATCACGGTGGTGGCCAGCGGCACCGAGAAGTCCACCGAGGAGGATCGCGCCCGTATCCGCGAGCTGATGGGGGAGGAGACCCGCATGATCGACGACAACGACCAGGCGGCCCTGATGGCCACCTGCCGCGACTACGGCGCCGATATCCTCATCGCCGGTGGCCGCTACCTCCAGGCGGCGCTGAAGTCGGGTATCCCCTTCCTCGACATCAACCACGAGCGCGATTTTGGCTACGCCGGTTACAGCGGCATCGTTGAGCTGGCGCGCCAGCTCGCCCACGCCATCTCCAGTCCCATCTGGCCGCAGATCCACCGTCCGGCCCCGTGGCGCTGCCACTAACAGTCGCCACCCCGAGGAGGGCTCCATGACCACCGTAGTGACCCCCAATAAGGCGCTGACCGTCGATCCGCTCAAGGTCAGTCAACCGATGGGCGCCGTGCTGGCGCTGCTCGGTATCGATCGCTCACTCCCCCTGGAACACGGCGCGCAGGGCTGCACCGCCTTTAGCAAGGTCTTCTTCACCCGCCACTTCCGGGAGCCGATCCCGTTGCAGACCACCGCCATGGACCACAGCGTGACGGTGATGGGGGCCGACGCCAGTGTGGTGACCGCCCTCGCCACCATCGCCGAGAACCACCACCCCGATCTCATCGGCCTGGTCACCACCGGCCTCAGTGAGACCCAAGGGGCCGATATCCTCCGCACGGTGCGGGAGTTTCGCCTGGCCTATCCCCACTTCAGTGAGGTGGCGGTGGTGGCGATCAATGCGCCGGATACGGTCGGCTGTCTGGAGTCGGGCTACGCCCTGGCGCTGGAGGCGCTGGTGGAGGAGCTGGTGCCGGTAGGGCGGCGGGCGGGCCAGCGGCCGCAACAGGTCAATGTGCTGGCCGGCTCGCTGCTCACCCCGGGGGATATCGAGGTGCTGGGGGAGTGGATCGCCGCCTTCGGTCTCACCCCCTGCTTCCTCCCTGATCTCGGCAGCTCGCTAGATGGTCGTCTCACCCCCCTCGGCTTCTCCAATCTCACCGTCGGTGGCAGCCGGCTGGCGGATATCGCCACCATGGGGGAGGCGGCCGCCACGCTGGTGATCGGCCCCTCCTTACAGCGCGCTGCCGACCGGTTGCGGGAGCGCACTGGGGTGCCCGACTACCGCTTTGACGGCCTGCTGGGATTGATGGCGTGTGATCGCTTCACCGCCACCTTGGCGGCCATCGCTCACCGCTCGGTGCCGGAGGTGATCGAGCGACAGCGGGCGCAGCTGCTGGACGCGATGGTCGATGGCCACCTCCAGTTTGGCGGGGCGCGGGTCGGGGTGGCGGCGGATCCCGATCTACTCGGCATGTGGGTCACCTTCCTGAGCGATCTGGGTATCGAGACCGTGGCCGCGGTGGCGGCGGCACGGGGTGACGGGTTGGCCCGGCTCCCCATCGAGACGGTGACGGTGGGGGATCTGGAGGACCTTGAAACCGCTGCCCGGGCCGCCGGGGCACAGTTGATCATCGCCAACTCCCATGCCGCTGAACCGGCGCGTCGGCTGCGGGTGCCGTTGCTGCGGGCCGGCTTTCCTCTCTATGACCGGCTCGGCGCCTACGCCCGGCGCTGGGTGGGCTACAGCGGATCGCGCCAGGCGCTGTTTGATATCGCCAACCTGCTGGCGGAGCAGCGGCCCGGCATTGCGCCCCACCGCTCCATCTACTGGAACGATACCCCGCGGGCCGCGGAGTGGTCGGTCGGTGCAGGTTAGCGCCGCCCTCCCGTTCGCCCCTCTCTCGCCCTGACCAGGAGACCCATCCATGTTACGAGTCGCGTTTGCTTCCACCGATCAGGTCCATGTCGATCTCCACTTCGGCGCCGCCGAGCGCTTCGTCGTCTATGACGTCTCCCCTGGCGAGGCGGAGCTGGTGGGGATCGGTGAATTTACCCCGGCGCTGATGACCGGCCAGAACCGCTTCCAGCACCTGACCGAGGACCAGGTGGTGCCGGTGCCGTTTGAGTCGATGTACCCCTCCCCGGAGGAGTTACAGAAGCCACCGGAGGATAAGGTGGTGGCCAAGCTGGAGTTCCTCCAAGGGTGTGGCGCCATCTATGCCGCCTCCATCGGCACCTCCTCCATCAAGCGGCTGATGGTGGCTGGGATCCAGCCCATCATCGTTGACCACGGCCACCTGATTGTCGATCTGCTGAACGATGTCAGCCGCGCCCTGACGCGGGGTGGGGTGGCGTGGGTGGAGCGGGCGGTCGCCCAACCCAAGACCACGGACCGCTTCGCCGGCATGGCGGAGCGGGGCTGGGGTGGCGCCGGGATGCAGCCATGAGCGCGCCAGGGGTGGTCTGGGCGGGGCAGCGGGGGGCGCCGAGATGAAGTTCGCCCTCTCCACCCTGGCCCTGCCGGCAGGGACTCACGGGGCCTGGCTCCCTACCCTGGCGCAGCTCGGTCTCTCCGGGCTGGAGGTGGTGCCGCACCACACCTGGCGCGGCCGCGACCCCGCCAGCCTGGGGCCAGAGGCGGCGGTATTGGCACGGGCCGCTCGGTTGGCGGAGGTGGAGATCGTCGGGCTGCATGGCCTGCTGGATGACGCCCCCGAGGCGGGACTCTTTCAGGGGAAGGAGGCGCTGCAACGGGCAGTGGAGCGCATTGTCCAGCTATCGAGCGTCTGCCGTGATCTGGGGGGGCGCAGCCTGGTGTTGGGGGGGCAGCGTTGGCGAGGCGAGTTGGATGAGATGACCGCTTGGGGTGAGCTGCTGCAACTGCTGGATCGGGTCCTGCCGCAGATCGAGGGGCACGGCACCGTGCTCTGTATCGATCCCCTCGCGCCCGAGCGGGCCGACTTCTGCCAGCGTGCCAACGAGTGCCGCCTGTTGGTGGACTACGTGGGCCACCCCGCGCTCGGTTTCCAACTCAACTCGGCGGTGATGGTGGCCAATGGTGAGACCGGTCACGCCCCCTTCTCGGTGCTGCGCGGGCGGCTCGATCTATTCCACGCCGCGGAGCCGGATCTACTCCCCATTACCACCTCCGGTCGGGTGGACCACACCGACTTTCGGCGCCACCTGGCCGCCATCAGTTTCCGTGAGTGGGTGGTGCTGCATCAACGGGCGACGGCCGATGTCGCCCCCGATCTGGAGCAGGCGGCGCGTCGGCTCACTTACCACTACCGGCGGCGTGACAACGCCAGCCTGGTGCAGCTGGTCGCCGCTGGTGCCGCCAGTTGCCCAACAGCCCATTAGAGAGTGCGAGCGAGGTGAACAGTTATGTGTGAAGAGGCGCTTGAGCTGGACCAGGAGCAGTCGTTGCGGCCGGCGATCGATCTGGCCCCCCACCAGGGCCTCATCGCCGCCACCGTGGAGGCGCTGCGCCCCGTTGCCCAGCGCGACGGGGGGGACCTGGAGCTGGTGCGGGTGGAGGGGGATCGGGTCTTCATCCGCTTGAAGGGGGCCTGCACCACCTGTGCCCACGCCGGCCACACCCTGGGTGGCGTGCGGCGCGAGCTGATGCAGCAGTTGGGGGTGCCGTTGCGGGTGGTGCCGGCTGCCGGTTGAGTCGTGGCGATCCGCGCCTCACCCCTCCTGTCCTGGTCGCGGGTCGCTGAAGAGCTTTTTGCGTACCTGGGTGCGGTAGAGGGTGGGGGTGGCGCCGGTGTGGCGGCGGAACACCACGGCGAAGTGGCCGGCGCTGCTGTAGCCGACGTGGTGGGCGATCTCCGTGATGGAGAGGTTGCTCCCTTTGAGCAGCGCCTTGGCATTCTCAATGCGGATCTGCGCTAGGTAGTCACTCGGGCTCTGACCGCAGGCGGCCTTGAGGCGGCGGTGGAGGGTGCGCACCGTCATCCCAAAGCGGGCCGCCAGTTTCACCATGGAGATCTCCTGTTCGTAGTGCCGATGGAGCCACTCCTGTAGCGCCACGATGGCGTCATCGCTGTGGGGATTGCTCCGCTCCGGATCGAACATCCGCTCTTGGGTGGACTGACGGATCTCCGGGGAGAACTGGCACTCCACCGCCGCGGCGATGGCGCTGCCGAAGGTGTCGCGGATGAGCTGAACCAACATATCGGCGAGGGCGTTGACGCTGCCAACACAGAAGATGCGGCCCGACTTGGTGATGAGGTGATCACGCTTTAGCACCACCTCGGGGTAGCGCTGGGCAAAGCGCTCAAAGTAGTACCAGTGGGTCGTGGCCGGCTGGCCGCGAAGTAGCCCCGCCTCGGCGAGCAGAAAACTGGCGCTGCCGGCGGAGACCAACCGGCAACCGTCCCCCCACTGCCGTTGCAGCCAGGTCAACAGCGCCGGTGTCCGCTTGGCCAGGGCCAGTGGGTCGCGCCAGAGGGCCGGCAGAATGATGAGATCGGTCCGTTCCACTGCCGCAAACGGGGTGCTGGGCAGGAGCTGCACCCCGCCCATCATGGTGACCGGGGCGCCATCTAGCCCCACCAGCTGCACCTCGACCGCCTCCCGTTGCCGCCGCCGCCGTAGCAGCTCATTGGTGGCGTGGAGCATCTCCAGCGAGAGTCCAACGCTGGAGCTGAGGCCCTGGGGGTAGAGCAGGAGGGAGACGTGGCGCATGGCGCTGCCGATGATACCCCGGGAGATTGACCGGCCGCGCCTTAGGGCTCCCGCAGATCGGGATAGAGGGGGGATGACTCGAAGCGGATGGCGGCGTGGTGGCCATTGAGGGTGAGCTGTTCGCCGTCCAGCTGCACATCCTCAGCGCCGAGGATCCCCTGGCCGAAGCGGTAGATGGGGCGATCTTCGCCGCGCAGGATCGCCGCTTGGTAGGCCTCGGCCGCCTGCTGTACCACCGCGTTGCGGGCGGCGTACTGCCCCATCGCCTCGGCACCGTGGCGCTTGGCCAGTAGGCGTTTGACCACGTGGGGGGCCAGGAGGCAGGCGCTGGCGTTGTTGCCGCCAAACCCCTTGGCGTTGAGGAAGGTGACATCGATCCCCTCGCGCCCCACCTCCTGGTGGTGGCGACTCAACAGCAGCCGCTCGGCGTGGACATCCTCCGCCACCTGATCGAGGGTGGTGATGCCGGGGAGATAGCCGTGCGCCCAGACCCCGAGGCTGGCGGCCAGTTGATCGCCCGCGGCCGCCCCCAGCGAGTGGCCGAGATAGCACTTCACCGCGGCCACCGGCCAGCGCTCGATCCCAAAGGCGCGGGCGGTGTTATCGAGGATGTGGGACTCGGTGACCCGGTTTTGGGGGGTGCTGCTGCCGTGGGCCTGGACGTAACTACGGTGCCGGATGGCGGTCTCGCCTAGCAGATCGCGGGCGGCGGCCACCGCCCGCGCCAGGGTGATGTAGTTGCCCACCCCCGGGGCCGAGATGGAGCGCTTGTAGCCATCGGCATGGATGAAGACCTCATTGATGCCGCCGTAGATGGTGGCCCCCAGCTCCAGCGCCAAGGCGTCGTCAAACAGCACCAAAAACTGTGCCGACTCCGCCAGGACGAAGCCGCAGTTGCGGCCAAAGGGGCGGCTGGCGCGCCGGTAGTCGGGGGTATCGGCGCCATCCAGCGCCAGCAGCTCGGCGTCGGTCGCCAGCGCACTCATGGCGGCGTAGCCCTCGACGATCTCCTGCGTGATGGGGGCCTCGCTGTTGCCGACCACCGCCACCCGGATACGCCCGGCCTGGATGTCGCGCACTGCCTGATTGAGGTTGTAGAGGAAGGAGGCGCAGGCGCCCATGTTGGAGCTGGTGTAGCCGACGCTACCGAGCAGATAGGCGTTGATGAAATCGGCCGGCATCTGTGCAAAGCCGAGGGCGCACTGCTTGGAGGTGGGCTGGCGGCCGCGGCTGCGGGCGCTCAGCAGGCCGCCGTTACCCGCCTCATCCAGCTGCCCCATGGCCGAGCCGGCGTAGACGCCGATCTCCACCGGATTGACCCGCTGGCGGATCTCCTCCCAATCGATACCCACCGTCTGGAGGGCATCAGAGGCGCCGAAGACGGTCATCTGGAGACCGCGCGGTTGGTGATGGGAGGCGTAGCCGCGGCCTGGATCGAAGCCGCTCGGTAGCTGTCCCGCCACCTTCACTTGCGACTCATAGGGGGCCGGCAGATAGAGCGCTTGGGGGGCGTGGGCGGTCACCTGCACCTGATCGCCGGCAAGCGGGGTGATCTGCCACTCCGGCGGCAGCCGCTTGGGGAGCTGTGTGCTGCGACAGGTGAAGCTGATGGGCTGCTCACCCTCTAGTGGGAAGTGGCGGTGCCAGTGGAGCTGATCGGGATCGAAGTAGCGACTCTCCAGCCGGCGCACTAAGGTGCCGGCGTCGATCTGCTGGCGTAGCTCGGGGGCGCTCTTGCCGGCGGGATCCAGCTGCATCAGCTGCTGGAGCGAGCGGTAGGGGTGTTCCAATGCAGACGCCGGGAGGGCATCGGCCACCATACGGCAGTAGCCGTGGTGGAAGCTGCTGCGGCCGGCCGCATTGACGCCGCCAAAGCCAACAATAACCGGGAGACGGACCATGGGTATGCTCTCAGGGTGGCCGCTAGGCGGCCGCTAGTGTACTCGCTCAGCGGCCGGTCGATTGGTCTGATTCGGACAGTAGATTTGCTATTTCGGACGGCCAGCGGGGCTATTTTTTAGGGTCAGAGCGGTGTCTCACCCTGCCAGGGGGCCTCTATCCCAATAGGGCTCGTCACCGAAGCGCAACACCATGAGATCGATCAACTGGCGCACCCGGCGCGGCAGATGGCGATGGCTAGGGTAGACCGCCCAGGCGGCGGTGGTGGGGAGCTGGTAGTCGGGCAGGATGGGCAGTAGCTCACCGCTGGCGAGGTGGCGGTAGAGCAGGAAGGTGGGGGCGACGGTGATGCCAAGCCCTTGGCGGGCCATCAGCACCTGGAGATCGCCGTTGTTGGCGCGCAGCCGCAGCGGCACCTTCACCTCGTGGCGGCGCCCATCGGGGCCGATGAAGGACCAGGTGGTGCCATCGGGGGCGTTGGCGTAGTGCAGCCCGGCGTGGTGGGCCAACTCCTCCGGGTGGCGCGGGGTACCGTGGCGGGCGAGATAGGCGGGACTGGCGCAGGCTACTAGCCGGATCGGGGCGAGGCGTCGGGCCACCAGGCTAGACTCCTCCAGGGTGGCGATGCGGAGCGTGAGATCAAACCCCTCCTCCACTAGATTGACCTGGCGGTCGTTGAGGTCGAGATCAAAGGTCACCTGGGGGTGGCGCTCCAGAAACTCGCTGACCACCGGCGTCAGGTGCATCAAGCCAAACGAGAGGGGAGCCGCCATGCGGATCTGGCCGCGCAGCTCGCCCTCGTCGGTGAAGGAGCGCTCCACCTCCTCCAGATCGGCCAGCAGTCGCACCGCCCGTTCATAGAGCTGCTGCCCCGCCTCGGTGAGCGATAGGCGCCGGGTGGTGCGGTTTAGCAGACGGCTCCCCAAGCGCTCCTCTAGATCGGTAATGCGCCGGCTCACCGCCGACTTGGCGATCATCAAGCGCTCGGCCGCACCACTGAAACTCCCCGCCTCAACCACTCGGACAAAGGTCTCCAACGCCTCGCAGCGGTCCATTGTTCTTCCTAGGGCAATACTGTTTTGTAAATTGTCGGGATTTTCACTCTTTTCGGCAACGGTAAACTCTCCACCTACACCCCTACCACTGGAGCGCCACCATGCAGTTCCGCAACTCCCCAGAGCGCTATGGCGCCGTGGCCGTTGCCCTCCATTGGGGGGTGGCACTGCTCATCTTCGGCCTGTTTGGCCTCGGTCTCTGGATGACGGGGCTCAACTACTACGATCCTTGGTATCGGCAGGGGCCGGCGCTGCACAAGGCGCTCGGGGTGGGGATGGTGCTGCTAGTGGTGGTGCGTTTGGTGTGGCGCTGGCGCAGCCCGCCGCCGCCGCCCCTCGCCCACACCCCCTGGGAGCGGCGCCTGGCCGGCGTGGTGCATGGCCTGCTCTATCTCCTGATCTTCGCCATGGCCATCAGCGGCTATCTCATCTCCACTGCCGATGGTCGCCCCCTACTGGTGGCAGGTCTTGCCATCCCTGCCACCCTGGTTGGCCTGCCGGAGCAGGCGGAGCGGGCCGGGGTGGTTCACTGGGGGTTGGCCTGGACGCTGTTGACGCTGGTGGCCCTCCACGCCGCCGCGGCCTTGAAGCACCACTTTATTGATCGCGATCGGACCTTGCTGCGCATGTTGGGCCGGTCATAACCCCGTCGAATAGGAGCGTAACGCCCATGAAACCGATGATCCGCATCACCGCCTGTGCCGCCGCCCTACTGTGCGGCGCCTACGCCCTGCCGGCCGCCGCCGAGCACTACACCATCGACACCCAAGGGGCCCACGCCGCGATCCAGTTCCGCGTTAAACACCTGGGTTACTCCTGGCTGCTGGGGCGGTTCAATGACTTCAACGGCAGCTTCGACTACGACAGCGCCAACCCCAAGGCCGCTGGAATTGAGGTGACGGTGCAGACCAAGAGCATCGACTCCAATCAGGCCGAGCGGGACAAGCACCTGCGCAGCAAGGATTTCCTCGATGTAGATCGCTATCCTACCGCCCGCTTTGTCAGCACCGCCTATGAGCCGAAAGGGGATGGGAGCGGGGTGCTGCGGGGCGACTTCACCTTCCATGGCCATACCCAGCCCATCACCATCGCGGTGGAGGAGATCGGCGCCGGACCGGATCCGTGGGGGGGCTACCGCCGTGGTTTTGCCGGTACCACTACCCTGACGCTCAAGGATTGGGGGATCGACTACGACTTAGGGCCCGCCACCAAGGAGGTGGAGCTGTTCTTGTCGGTGGAGGGGATACGGCAGGAGTAGGGCATCGTCAGCGGACTACGCTGTTTGCCTGGCGGCGATCCGCCCTAACCGGATGGCCAGCGGCCACTGGATCTGGCGGCGGGTGGTGGGGGTCCCCCAGCGCTCAGCCAGCTCCGTCTCGAACCGCTGTAGTAGCGCCGTCCGCCCCTCGGCGGCGGCGCGACGGACGGCCGACCAGGTGTTGAGATAGCCCAGCAGCTGCGGTTGATCCCACTGTCGTTGGATGGCCAACGGCGGTGGTTCCAGCTCCTCGAATGGGAAGGGGAGTTCGGCATAAGCGCTCTCCACATGGCGCCGCTCCGGCGCCCAGTAGGGGGCAAGCTCCCGCCAATAGAAGCGTTGCAGGGTGGCGTTCACCCCGCCTGTCAGTGTCGGCACGCCGTAGCTCACCAGCGCCAGCAGCGCGCCGGGACGGGCGATGCGCCGCACCTCTTGATAGAACCGCGGCAGATCAAACCAGTGGGCCGCTTGGGCGGCAACGATGAGGTCGGCCGCGCCATCGGCTACGGCCAGCGCCTCTGCTGTACCTTCGCGGTAGTTGACCCGGGGGTGAGATACGGCGTGGGCCAACTGATCGCCGCTGACATCGATGCCGATTACCTGCTTGAAGCCGCCCGCCAACAGCACACTCAACTGTCCACTGCCACAACCTACATCCACCGCCAGCCCACGCCCTGGCGCCAGGGTCGCCAAGGCGCTCACCAGCTCAGCCGGGTAGTTGGGGCGATAGCGGGCATACTCCTCACCCCCTTCGGCGAAGGGGCGCAGCGGGGCGGTGGGGGAGAGGGGAGGGGAGGTCGTTGCCAGCGCGATGCGTTCGGCAAAATCCTGCCGTTCCAGCGCCGCACTGGCGCGGCTTAACAGGGTGCGTAGCGGGGCGCCCACCTCCTCCTCCAGGCTGTCGATGGCGCGGAAGGTGGCCTCCCAGTGGCGTTGCAGGCGCTCCAGCAGCGCCTGGCCGTCATCGCTCAGTGTCACCACCATCTGCCGCCCATCACACCCTGAACTGCGGGCCACCAGGCCGGCGGTAGCCATGAGCCCCACCGTCTGACTCACGGCCCCCTGGCTGATGGCGAGGCGGGCGGTGATCTCGCCGATGGTGTGCGCCCCCTCCGCCAGCACCCGCATCACCGGCGTAAAACGCGGCCGATAACGGAGCCCCTCCCGTTGATAGGCCAACGCCGCCCCACCATCCAGTAATTGAATGAGGTGGCGCAGTAGCTCACCGAGTCCGGGGGCCAGTTGAGGGGTCATCGGAGGAATATATATAAGCGCTAATGCATTTTCAATCATGAATGCCTTCCTATCTTCTCGCCCTATTGTGGTGGGTTGGATTGCGGCTACGCCCACAAACCCTTTGACTGCCTACCCCTCTGGTTCACCAACGAAGCGCTGTAGGGGGTGGCAAGGTGGGCGAACGGCTGCTAGGGCACATCGATGGGCATGGCAGACGATCCGGCAGTGCCTGGTTCTCACGGCTCATTACCATCATCTAGCGGTAGCCATGAGCCCTACTGCCTGGCTTATGGCCCCTGGCTGTTGGTTCGATAGATCCCGGTGAGTGTTGGTCCTGTGGGGGGGAGGACGACTTTCCTCCGTGCGGTGTTACAGCGGTATGATGCTGGTGGATAACGGGTGGCGCCCAGCACCTCTCTGCTAAGGAGGAGCGGTAGGGTGGCTGATAAAGGGGGAAGGGGAGTGGTGTTAAATTTTTGACGGAGGACGCGCTATGGAACCTGCTCAGTCAGAGAGTCAGTTGCCTGATCTGACCATCGATTTGCGTCAGGCCATTTATGCCCTTACCGATGCCCTCGATCTTGTGGGGGTCGATGAGGTGGGGCATGGCAAGCGGGTGGGTTGTATGGCCGCTGAGTGTGGGCGGGCGCTGGAGCTACCCGCGGCGGCCCTGCAAACGCTCTTCCATGCCGCACTGCTGCACGACTGTGGCGTCTCCTCCACCCGAGTCCATCAACATCTGGTAGAGGAGATGGAGTGGGAGAATGCTCAAGAGCATTGCCGGGTAGGGTATGAGTTGTTGTGTACCGTTCCACCGCTGGCATCCTTGGCACCCATCATCCTCTACCACCATACGCGCTGGGCGGATCTGCTGGCGCAGGGGGTGACCCATGAAGTGGCGCTATTGGCCAATCTGATCTTCTTGGTCGATCGTGTGGATGCATTGACGGCACCTCACTACGGGAAGAATTTACTGCTGGCTCGTGCCGGGGTGCAGGAGCGGATCTCCGCGTGTCGGGATACCCTCTTTGCGCCGGAGTTGGTAGAGCTGTTTTTGCGTGTCTCAGCGGCCGAAGCCTTTTGGTTGACCCTAGAGCCTCCCCATCTAGGAAACTATCTGTTGAGGGCGCTGCATGAACAGCCCCCGCTGCCGGTCGATTTCTCCGTATTCAAACGCCTGGCACAGCTGTTTGCCCACATTGTCGATGCCAAGAGCCACTACACGGCTCAACACTCAGCGGGGGTGGCGCGCTTGGCTCGCTACATAGCGGAACAGAAGGGATTGGCGCCAGCGCGCTGCGAGATGGTGGAGGTGGCGGGGTTGCTACATGACCTGGGTAAGCTCAAGGTGCCAGACGAGATCCTGGAGAAACCGGCGGCCATGAGTGGCGAGGAGCGGGAGGTGATGACTCACCATAGCTTCGAGTCGTATCAGATATTGCGACGCATCGACGGCATTGAGGAGATTGCCATCTGGGCGGCCTATCATCACGAAACCCCTTCTGGTCACGGCTACCCGTTTCACACGAGTGGTACAGCGCTAGGTGTGGAGGCACGGATTGTCGCGGTGGCCGATGTGTTTCAGGCACTGGCCCAAGATCGACCTTATCGAGACTCCCTGCCACCGGAGGCGATTGGGCGCATCCTGGCGCGGATGGCGGCGGAGGGGCGGCTTGATCAGGCAGTGGTTGACTTGGTGGTAGACGATGCAGAGCGGTGTTGGCAGCAGGCGGTGTAGCGATATACCGGGTACTGGGTATGGCAGGGAAGAGAACCGCCTAAGAGGAGGGGTCGTTTGAGGCGGGTGGAGGGCGACCCATACGGATGAAATCCTGAGCACTTAAAGGACGTTGGAAAGAGAAAGAGATGATCGCGTCATATCGGTGGGTTGGAGGTTTAGATAATAGATAATTTCTCCGGTGGATTGGGGGCTATTGGCTGCTTTCGCCTGGCTCGGGGTGTCGTGAATGTGTTGTGGGATGTCGAGGGTTGAGCTTGCGAGAACACCCCACCGGGTGTGGGGCGGGGGCTCGATCTCCAGCCGAGGTCCCAGGGGCCTGGATCATATGGTGGGTAGTTCCAGATGGCACCGCATGTGGTAGGGGGCTATCTCCTGCGGTTGCTGATGCCACTGTTCTTGCAGGCAGGCGGCGTACTGCTCTACCAACCCGCGTATCCGTTGGCGGTGGGGCTGTTCTACGGCGGCAAAGGCGAGGGGTGGGCCGAAGTGAATGGCAATGTTCCACTGTTTTGTATAGGCCAGTGCTACAGGGAGCACGGTGGCGCCGGTCAGGAGGGCCAGCTCGGCAAAGCCGGTCTGGAACGGTCGCTGCCGACCTGCGAACGGCAGCACAATCCCCTGCTGCCCTTTATAACCATCGGCTAGTACATGTACCAATCCACCCTGCTCAAGGCGGGCTTGGGCAGCAAATAGCTCTCCGGCCCCTTCTATCACCTGTACTACAGGGTCACCTAGCCCTACTTGGGGGTGGGACTTTGACCAGCTGTGCAGGATGAGCCCGGGATCGGGGGTATACCAGCGTAGCCAGTGCCAGAAGGTGCGGACTAGTAGTGTGTGGCTATGGACCAGGATGACCCCTCTCCCGCTTGCCTGTGCTGCCAGAAAGGGGCCAAGCCCCTCCGGCTCGAATAGCTGCTCTGCCTGTTCTCGGGTGGGGAGCCCTGCGGTGAGGATATGCAGCGGACGCTGGAGCATGAGGGCAGTGGGTTGTCGCTGCTCGGCGTGATCGAGTCTGTTCTGGGAGAGGCCCATGGCGTGGCCTATATGCCGCAGTGCTGCCTGCTCTGTGGTAAACAGCCAGCGACCTAGGCGTTGATTGGCCAGTAGGCCGCCCACCACGACGGCGATTACCCGATAGCCGGCATCCCCCTTGCCCATCCAGAGAGCAAGCCGTAGTAGGTGTTGTATTAGCCAGCGTGATCCAGTGAGCAGGCGCCTCTTCACCGCGTTACCCCCTCTGTGTCCGAGGATGGAGCCCGTTGGGGTGGTGGGGGTAGACAAGCGCCGCTTGGGTGTCCGTGGAGGGGGAGGAGTAACCGAGTGGTGATCGGGTCCGTGGCGTCAATCATCGGGATGGGGGTCGCTTAGGGTGGTGACGTGCCAGACAGCGTGGTGTTCGGATGGTAGGCGATCCAGGCGTACCAGCGTTGGACGGCGGAGGGCAGGTATTCAAGGTGTCGGCCACGGTGGGGGCCTGCGACGGCTTCACCATTGAAGTTCCAGAGGGTGCCGCTGTTGGTATCTCGGACCCCTTCGGGGTGGCGGATGAAGTTCAAGGGGGTGCCATCCAATCGCCGCGAGTAGGCGAGGGCCGACCAAGGATCGCCACCAAAGAGAATGACCAGCTCCTCGCCTGCGAGGTTGTCATGGAGTGGATCGGCCGTGGCATCGAGCTGTGCCAGCGGGTAACAGTGTTCGGCGCCGGCGATGCTGACACCAAGTACGGGTTCATCCCAGGGCAGCAGATCGGTAAGTTCGCTGTGTGCCTCTCTAATATTGGTGGGTTTGTGGCTCACAGGGGTGAATTGGAGGGAGTCGGGGGGGATGATGGGTAGACCCACCCAACAATCTGGCTGCTCCATTTGCAGCTGGGCGATGGTGAGCTGACGCATCGGTAGCATCGCCAACCGCGTTCCTTTGAGGGGGCCATGGATCGCCTCGCCGTTGCTGGTGTTCCAGTAGCTCCCACTCTGCTGGTCGGCCAACACACTTACGCCATTCCAGATCCCAATGACCCGGAACAGGAGCCGTTGACCTTGGACTACGGGATCAAACGCGGCGCCTATCATGCAGTTGGCACAGGCAGAGATCACCACCGGGCGGCCCGCTAACACTAAATTGGCGACGTGAGGATGCAACATCATTGACCACGGGAGTGCCCAGCTGCCCCCATCACCGATCTGCACCAACATGGGCGTCTCATCGGGCAAGCTGAGTGCCCTTATGGGGTGCCAGCGCAGCTCATCATCACTTAACGGCAACCAGCCGCGTTTTTGCAGCGCGGCATCGTCGAGTATCTTCATCCCCGCTCGCCTGCCCCATATCACACTATAGTTACCGTGACGACTAGAGAACCACGGTTGGCGTAGCCTTCTCAGCAACTTTCCTAACAAGTCCCTGCCTCCTCTGGTGGTTCTGGCCATTCCCTGGAACTCAATAAAGCCTCATTCGGGTTCAAAAGGCGCTGAGACACACTGACTGCGGGTATTTTCAGTGATTTTTGTGGCAGTCATCGACCCGGTGCAAAAGGCGATGCGGTCCTCATGGTAGGACGGTTCTTCCTACTGGGACACCCACTACTGGGACACCCACTACTGGGACACCCACTACTGGGACACCCACTACTGGGACACCCACTACTGGGACACCCACTACTGGGACACCCACTACTGGGACACCCACTACTGGGTTGGGGTCAGATCAGTATTACTGTGGATGGTTAAGAGGAGAAGGGGAAAGTGAGGGGTACGACCCGCCTGATATTGGTACAGCAGCGGGGGCATATGTGCCGCGATCAGCGGCCCGCAGAATGCCCTGCTGCTTGGTTACAGGAGACGGTATGGAAAGGGGAGGCCTAGAGCAGGGCCAGGGAGACCCGCCCTCGATGATCTGCTGGATTACCGCTTAGCCTCGCTCCGTGGTGGAGAAGACAAAACCGACGCCGCGGATGGCCTTTAACGGCAGGGGGCGCCCCGCTTGCTGGAGCACCTTGCGGCGCAGCCGGCTGATAAGCATATCGAGGCGGTGGGGGAGGTAGTATTCGGTATCGTGCCCCAGTTCAGCCACTAAGGTCTCACGCGGTACGGGCACGTCAGGTGCCCGCAACACGGCGCGCAGGACGCAACGCTCGGAGGCAGTCAGGGAGATCTGCACTGCCCCGGGGGCAACCAGGTGCCAGTCGTCGAGGGTGAGCGACCAGTGGGTATCGGGTTGATCATCGCTCTCGGCCTGCATTCCCAAGCGGCGCGCTAGGCTATGCAAGGTGGCCACCAGCTCCCGGATCTCCACCGGCTTGACCAGGTAGGCATCCGCCCCCCCCATCAACCCTTGGACCCGGTCCTCCATATCGGCGCTGGCGGTGAGCATCACAATGCCAATGCTACTAGCGGCGCGCAGGTTGGCGGCGATGGTGAAGCCATCCTCACCTGGCAGACCGACATCAAGGATGGCAATGTCGCAGGGGGATTTGAGTAGACCCAGGTAGAGCTCACGCGAGCCGGGATAGCCACGCACGCTGAAGCCCTGCTCACTGAGGGCCGTTACGACATGCTCACGTAGGTGGGGATCATCCTCTACGTAGCAGATTTCCAGTCTTTTCTCCGCCTGTTGCTGCACATTCATCTCCCACATCACCTGGCCTCAACTGACCTTGGGATTACGGCCGACCATAATAGGCGCTTCCCCTGGGGTGGTTCACTCACGCTTGGCGGATCTCACTCACCGTAGACTCACATCCGGCGGTTACCGGTGGCAGCCGTAAGGTGAAACAGGCCCCGGCACCGGGTTGGCTGGTGACGCTGACCGAGCCGCCGTGGCGCTCGGCAACGGCCCGCACCATCGCCAATCCCAATCCTACCCCGGAGATGCGCCGATTCTCTGCCGTTGGTAGCCGGGAGAAGCGCTGAAATAGGCGCGAGGATAGCTCCTCGTCGATCCCTGCGCCGGTATCGCATACCGATAGCGCCCACTCTTCTCCTGCCGCTGCGAGGGTGAGGGTCACCTGACCGCCATTGGGGGTGTATTTGATGGCATTGGTCAATAGGTTGACCAGGGCACGGCAGAGGAGATCACCATCGCCTCGTACTAGGCAGGGTTCATCGTCGCCAGTGGGGAGTTCGGTCACCAGCTGGATCTCCTTGGCCTGGGCCAGTGCCCACACCTCTTCGGCGGCGTCTTGGAGCACCATCTCCAGGGGTAACTCCATAAAGCGGGCGGGATCTAACGTCTGGGCCCGTACCAGGCGGAACAGGTTCTCCACCAGCCCCAAGGCTGAGCGGGCATAGAAGGAGATGCGCCCCTGTAGTTCGGGCGTGGCGTTCCCCTCGGCCAGCAGCAGGATGGAGGCGAGGGGGGCACGCAGGTCATGGGATAGAAAGTATAGGGTGTCCTCTCGGGCGCGTTGGGCCGCCCGTAGGTCGGTGATCTCCACTAGGCCTATGACCGTGCCGAGCCGGTCACCGCTCTCCTCATAGAGGGCGGCCGTCGATACCAGCAGGGTGCGGCCATCGGCCAGCTCCGCCTCCAGTTGTGGCCGTTCGGGCTTTAAGGCGTCACCGCCGGGGGTACCCCCGGGCCAGGGGAGGGCGGCCAGAGGGGCGGGGAGCTGGTGGGTGGGCCACTCGCCCAGTAGTTCACGGGCCTGGCGATTGGTGAGGCGCACCCCGCCGTCGCGGTCGAGCACGGCCACCCCGGCCGGCAGACTATCGAGGGTGTCGGCGATGAAACGCTGCATCGCCCGCTGGGTTCTGGCGGCATCGCGGACCACCGAGATGCGGGCGGCGAAGCGGTCCATCGGTACGCTGGGATCGCCGTTGTGCGGACAGCTCGGTATCGAGATAGTTTTGTGCCGCCTCCAACCGGCGCCAGCTCCAGAGTGGGTAGGCGAGCATACAGGCCAGGACCGCGCCTACCGGTGGCAGCCACTGTTGGGCTTGGGTGAGCAGTAGCCAAGCCAGTAGCAATGTGCAGGCGGAGAAGCCAAAGGCCGCCAACAGTGCCAGCCGTGGCCCGAGGCGGAGCATGGCCAACATCGCGGCTACCACCACCAGGGCGGAGAGGAGGGCCGAGAGTTGGGGGGAGACCACCTGGATGGCCTTGCCGGCGCGCAGGGCGCTAAAGATGCTGGCGTTGATCTCCACCCCTGGCATCGGCCGGGCGTGGCCGGAGGTGGGGGTGGGAACACTGTCCCCCATTCCCACCGCCGAGGCACCTACAAAGACCACCGCGTTACGGAGGGCTGAAGGGGGGACATCCCCTCGCAAAATATCCACATAGGAGATATAGCGGAAGGTCCCTGGCGGTCCACGAAAGGGGATGTGCATCCAGCCGGCCCGCCGCCAGCCGGGGGCGGTGGTGGCTGGGGGGGGTAGGTACTTGGCGGCCTGTTGGGGGGCCACCAGTCCCAACATCGCCAAGGCGAGTTGGGGGTGGCGGGGGGCCCCTTGCCCCTCCCAGAGGTAGACGCTGCGGGCGATACCATCGGGATCCAGCTCCATGTGGATATGGCCGATGGCGGCGGCAGCCTCCGCAAAGGGGGGGATGGGGAGCCCTTCGCCATCCCCCTGGGCGGCTCGCCCGGCGTGGATCATCGGTAGTACCACGCGGCCATGGGCCGAGATGAGCCGCGCCAAGGCGGCGTCGGCGGCGGGGTGGGCCGGATCCGGTTCGTTCAGGATGATGTCGAAGGCGACCGCGGCGGTATCGGCGGCGATGAGGCGCTCCAGTAGCGCCGCATGGACCGCACGATCCCAGGGCCAACGGCCGATATCGGCCAGGCTGCGGTCGTCGATGGCGACGATCACCACATCGGGGTCGGCCGGCAACTGGCGGCTGCCCATGATGGCGTCATAGAAGACCCGATCTAGCCGCCACAGCAGCCCATGAGAGGCGGTAATGGCCGCCAATAGGGCACAAACGAGCGTGACCAGCAGCCACTCCGCACTGGTCCGATTCAGGAGCGGCCGCCGCTCACGCCCACTCATAGCGCCATCAGCGGCACTACCAGTAGCAGCCACGGTGAGAACTCAGCAGGTACCACCAACTTCTGGGCGCCGGACCAGGGGGTGACGAAGCCGTCGGGATCGACGCCGCGGACCCTCAACCAGTAGCTGCCGCTGGGTGGTAGGGGCAGGGCGACGCTAGGGTCGCTGCTTTCACCCTCGGCCAGGAGGGGGCTGAAGTCCATGTTGTCAGCCAGCTGGTACTCAAAGCGCTGGCCCTCCTCACCGGCCCAGTGGAACTGGATCTCGTTGTCGCCGATGGTGGGTGGCTCTGGGATGGCGGCGGGTGGGCGTACCTCAAACTGGGCAGGGGCCGACCAGGGTCCAGTGTCGCCATCGGCGCGGACACTGGCCACGCGCCACTGGTAGCTGCCAGGGGGCAGCTCTGCCTGGTAGCCACTGCTGGTCAGGCCTTCGACACTCATGGGAGGGGCGTCGGGGTGTTCGCTGTTGGTCAGGCTAAAGCGGTAGCTGGCGGCCTCGGGGGCCTCGGTCCAGGTGAACTGGAGTGGACCGGCTATCACCTTACCGCCGGCCGCTGGGTTGGAGAGGAAGGGGGGTTCCGGCCGCGCCTTGAGGCGGAAGGTGTGATAGGCGTCCTCCCCCTCCAGGCCGTGGCTATCCACGGCGCGTAGGGTAAGGCGGTAGGTGCCGTCGGCCAGGCCGGCAAGGCGGGCCGGCTCTCCCACCGGTTGGAGTACCTCCAGCTGCACCGGTGCATTCGGCCCCTCTGCCGCCACCTGGAGGCGAAACGCCTCGGCCCCCGCCATCGCCGGGAGGGGGATGCGCAGCAGTGGCTCTTCAAACAGGTTGGGGAGATCGGCGGTCGCCGGCGGAGGCAGTAGCGGGATCGGCTTGGGTAGGGTGCTGTCGCCGGCCTCCACCACCAGGCCATAGCCAGGGCCCACCCGCTGGGTGCCGCGCTGCTCAGCGCTGACCCCCACCACCCCTTCGGTCACCTCGGTGCGGGCGACTTTGGCATCGGCATTGATACGGAAGTGGGTGCCGCGTACACCAATAATGGCCGTGGGGGTATCGACCCGGAAACGGGCCGCCGGCCCCTTCTGGGGGACCACCTGGGACTCCACTCGCCCCTGCTCAAGCCCTAGCCCCATATCTACCCCCTCCATGCCCCGGTAGCCATGGAGGGTATCGACCCGGACGGATGAGCGGGCTGGGAGTGAGAGCTGACTACCATCCGGTAGCCGTAGGACCACATGGCCATCCTCCCCTGTGGTCAGGTGGCTGCCGGCGGCCACTTTGTCGCCAGGCGCCAACCCCCCACCATTTTTCTGGGCCTGACCCGCAATGGCGACTACCTGCGCCGCACGGGGCTCCGCCTCTAGCCAGTCAACGGGGATGCGTAGGGTCGAGCCGATCGGCATCCGATAGGGATCGGCCACGTTATTTAAGTGCATCAGCTGTCGCCAGTAGCTGGGTTTGACCA
The DNA here is from genome assembly GCA_003251535.1 of Chromatiales bacterium. GTDB lineage: Bacteria > Pseudomonadota > Gammaproteobacteria > Thiohalomonadales > Thiohalomonadaceae > SZUA-493. The sequence goes on from QKFD01000095.1 coordinate 29,241, forward strand.
GCATCCGCTGGCCGATGCCGATGAGGGTATCGCCCTGCTGGACACGGTAGCTCAGCTCTTCGCTGTGGGCCGGGGTGTGGATCAGGCCCAGGGCGAGCAGGGCCGCGACGGTCAGCGGCCTGATACGGGCGTAGGGTTGGAGAGGAGGGGAAACGAAGCTCGTCGGCGGCACAGGCGAACTCCCTGGAATCGTAAGATCGCAGTAACCCATGTTCGTCTCCATAATCTATGAAGGATCGATAAGCAGTGGGGCGCAGTTATTACAAGGCGCCAGGCGCGCCATCCTAACAGTTTGTTGACATAAGGGTTGTGCTCCACTGCGCGTTGTCGTTGGGTAGGCTCCTGTGGTTCTTGGTCAGACATAGAAAAAAGGGGCGGTGCCCGCAAGGTCCGCCCCTCAACAGTGCCTCCATGCTATTACTGCTTCCCTGTCGGCTGAACGTCGGGTTTGGCGGTGCCCCCGCCAGGCCCACCGCCAAACCCGCTGCGGGCAGTCCCACGCACCTGGCGGAGTCGGATCACCCAGACCCAACCCCTTGCTGCTGGTGGTCGGCTCCAGCGAAGGGGTGGGTAGCCGGTGTTATTGGTCACCACCCGCAAGAGTCATGGTAGGAGGTTGGTAGGGCCACTTCACTCACAGCGTGACCGGGCTTGCTCACCATTACTTCACCGCCAGGGGGCGGGCCGTTACCCCTAAAAAAACGGGGTCCCGTAGGACCCCGTAGTGGTGGTAAAGCGTTCTCTTGTGCTGCTTAGCCGAAGACGTCGTGGGTGATGTTGCGGAACCAGGAGTGGGCGTAGGAGACCTCCCGCTTCAGGTTGGCATCACTAGCATCGGCAGGGGTGAGGCCGCCGGCGTCCTTCACTGCGGCGATCTTGCCATCCTCGCCCAGCCGGTAGACGGCGGCGACGGAGATGCCGTGATCCGGGGTGATGATGGAGTAGCAGGTGTTGACGTAGGAGGGCTCCGGTGCACTGCCACCCTTCAGCAGGGCCACGATGGCGGAGGCGCACACCTTGGCCTGGGAGTTGGCAGAGTAGCCAGATTTGGGCATCGGGGAGGCGTTGGAGGCGTCGCCGATGACGTGGATATCCTTGTGGACGGTCGATTCAAAGGTCTTTTGGTCCACAGGGCACCAACCAGCATCGTCGGTGAGGCCGGCGTCGAAGGCGATCTTGCCCGCCTGCTGCGGTGGGATGACGTTGAGGACGTCCGCTTTGTACTCCTCCACTGCCGCCTGTATCGTCAGGGCGTCGGCATCGATGGACTCCACCTTGCCGCCGTCGGCACCGCTCACCCACTTGATCATGGATGTCTCGGTGCCATAGCCGTAGTGCTTCTTCCAGCCGGCCAGGAACAGCCCCTGCTTGGAGAACTTGTCCTTGGGATCGAGGATGACGATCTTTGACTTGGGCTTGTGGTTTTTCAGGTACCAGGCGATCTGCGAGGCGCGCTCGTAGGGTCCCGGGGGGCAGCGGAACGGGTTGGGCGGTGCGACGATGACGACAGTGCCGCCATCCTTCATCTCCTCCAGCTGCTTGCGGAGCAGGGTGGTTTGCGGACCCGCCTTCCAGGCGTGGGGGATCTTCTCCGCCAGCTCGGCGCTGAAGCCGGGGATCGCGTCAAACTTGAAGCTGACGCCGGGGGAGACCACGCAACGGTCATATGCAAAGCTCTGGCCGCCAGCGGTGGTGACCTTTTTGCCTGCTGCATCGATGCCGCTGACCGTATCGTGCACCACCGTAACACCGTGCTTCTTCAGCCCTTCGTAGTCGAAGGTGATGGAGTCGAGGGTGCGCTCACCAGAGAGGACCTCGTTGCTCATGAAGCAGGTGTGGTACTTCTCGTTGGCCTCGATCAGGGTGACATCGACGCTGCTATCCATCATGCGGATATATTTTGCGGTGGTGCAGCCACCCACACCGCCGCCGACCACCACTACCTTCTTGCCTTCGGCGTGGCTGACCGCGGGAAAGCCGAGGGCACCGATGGCGGCGACGCCGCCGGAGAGCTTGAGGAAGTTTCTACGTGTCGTGTGAGTCATCTCGTTTCCCCGTCCTATCACTTGCCCTGGCTGGCGTAGAAGTTGAGCAGGGCCGGTAGCCCCTCGTCACCGGCCTTCAACTGAAGCTCTTCCACCTTCTTCTTCATCTTCTTCGGCATCTCGCGCGTGCCGGCCTTGAAGTCTTCAAAGGTGTAGCTCAGGTAAGGGGTCCACTGGCCCCCTAGCAGGCCGGCATCGTCCTCACTGGAGGTGCCGCCATCCTCATGGCACTTTTCGCAGAACTGTTTGTGCAGCACGGCCCCCTTCTTGGCCAGCGCCGCATCGAACTTCTGCTGCTGCGGCTCGTAGCTCATGCCGGAGAAGAAGACGGCCATCGCCTCGATCTCTTCGTCGGTGTAGCCCTTGGCGATGCGATTCATGATGGTGGCGGGACGCTCGCCGGCCCGGTAGGCCTTCATCGCATCCACAAAATAGGCCTTGGAGATCCCGGCGATGGTGGGCGAGGCCGGCCCCATGCTGACGCCGTGGGTCCCATGGCAACCGGAACAGGTGTTGCCGAGCATCTCGCCGCTCGGCGTCGCTTGGGCGGTGCCCCCTAGCAGTAGGCCGCCGAGTAGCAGCGCACCCAGAAGCGGTTTTCTATTTTTCATGGTTTCTCCTTTGGGTTATCGTCAAAGTGACGAGCTAACGCTTAACCGCCAGTCGCCTGCTTTAGCAACCGACCGATCTCTTGCTCTTTGTTCGCCCCGGCTTCGTCGAGGGCGCTGGTGCCGCGTTTGTCTACTAAGGTGGGATCGGCGCCCGCTGCCAGCAGCCCCTTGACCACCGCCAACTCACCGCTGTGGACCGCCTCCATCAGGGCGGTACGGCCATTGATGTTCTGATGATTGACATTGATGCGGTGGGCGATGAGCCGCGCTACGGCCGCCTCGTTGCCCCGCTCGGCCGCCCAGGAGAGGGCATTGGAGCCATCTTTGGCCAACGCCTCCAGGTTGTCTCCCGCCGCCACTAGGTGATCGATCACCGCTGCCTGATCGTTGGCGGCGGCCAGGATGAGGGCGCTAGCACCATCTTTATCGCGTAGATGGAGATCGGCCTTGGCCTGTAGCAGCAGTTGGAGTGCCACCTCATCCCCCTTCATGGCCGCCACCATCAGCGGGCTCCGGCCATCGGAGTCGGTGGTGTTGGGGTTGGCGCCATGTTCAATGAGCAGCTGCATGATGTCGTGGTAGCTGTAGCGGGTGGCGTTCATCAACGCATCCCAACCGGAGCGGGTCTTGGGGGCGGTGTCCGCACCGGCCTCCAGCAGGGCCGCAACCGTCTCCAGGTGCCCCCCTTCAGAGGCGAAGGTGAGGGCGGTGCAGCCGGCCACACTCCGGGCGTTGACATGGGCGCCGTGCTGGAGGAGCAGCCGGAGGGCCTCCAGATTGCCCTCCTCGGCGGCAAACATGATGGCCGACTTGCCGTAGTCGCTATTGGAGTCGGGATTGGCGCCGCGTGTCAGTAACGTGCCGATCAGATCGACGTCACCCACCATCGCCGCTTCACGCAGCTCCCGTTCGAGATCGGCGGCCAGGGCCGCCGGGGTCGTCAGTAGCGCCGCCACAGTGGTAGCGATGCGCACCATTCGGTTGATCTTCACTGCCGTGGTCCTCATGCGCCTGTGGGCTATGACTCTTCGTCGCTATTGAACTCCATCCCCGGTGGATCGGGTTGGGTGTGGGCGATCCCCTGGTGGCAATCGATGCAGGTCTCTCCCTCCTCGGCGGCGCGCTCGTGTTTGCGCCGTGCTGAGCGCCCCTGGGCAGAGAGATCCATGGTGTCGAAGTCATGGCAGCTGCGACACTCGCGGGAGTCGGTTGCCTTCATCTTGGCCCAGACGCGGTTGGCCATATCCCAACGGTGCGCCTCATATTTCTCCCGGGTATCCACTGTGCCGGCCAGCTCGTGGTAGACATCTTTGGCGGCCAGTACCTTAGCGGCTACCTTGGGGAAGAAGGATTTAGGCACGTGGCAGTCCGCGCAGGTGGCCCGCACGCCAGAGGCGTTTTTGTAGTGGACCGTCTCCTGATACTCCTCCAGGTTGATCTGCATCGAGTGGCAAGAGGTGCAAAAGGCCATTTCGTTGGTATAGGCGAAAAAGCTGTTGACGCCGCCAAAGGCGGCAAAACCGATACAGAAGATGACGAAACCGAGGGCGAGCTTCTTCTTCGGGATGCGAGACTGGGTTGCCGGTGTGCTCATAGTTGTCCTGTGTCGCGGCGCTCTACCCGCACCATCGCCTCCCCACGGACAGGGGCAGCGACGAGGCGGCCGGAGACCGCGCCCGATCACGTGAGTGTTGTGTGAGTTGAGTAATGTTTGAAAAACAGCGGGGCACGCCGGCACCCCGGTCGCCGCGGTGAGGCTGTATGGGTTTTGAGTTCGACGCGGGCGATGGGGACTAATAATGGCATAGGCCGAGAAGGGATGCCAAGGTATATCCACATTTCCTGAATACATGGAATATTAGTAAATAATGATTTCTTTACACCTCTAAATGTTCCCTCTATGCTGCGCCGATGCTGACGGCTGACACCCCCCCTATCGATGCCCTGATCTTCCTCTCCAGCCACTGCCCGTTCTGCCCGGCGTTGGTGGAGGCGGTGATGGCGCTGGTGAAGGCCGGCGAGATCCGCCGGCTTGAGGTGGTCAATGTCGCCCTGGATCCCGAGGCGGCGGCTGCCCATGGGGTGCGTTCGGTGCCCTGGTTGCAGCTCGGTCCTCTGCTGCTGGAGGGGGCCCAGAATCCATCCACGCTGCGCGCTTGGATCGCCCGGCTGCACAGCGAGGAGGGGTTGACCGACTACTTCCGTGAGCAGCTTGCCAGTGGCCGCTTGGCGTTGGCGGAGCGGGTATTGGCGCGTCAGCCAGCGTTGGCTACGGCCCTGCTGCCCCTGGTGGCCAACACGGCGGCACCGATGCAGGTGCGGGTCGGCGTGGGGGCGCTGCTGGAGGGGCTGGCCGCGGAGGCGTGGGGGCCACTACTGGCAGGTTTGCAGACGTTGACAGAACATGCCGACCATCGCATCCGGGCCGATGCCTGCCACTATCTCGGTTTGAGCCGTGCCGTTGCGGTACGGCCGGCGCTGGTGGCGCGGCTCACCGATGAGTCGGCGGAGGTACGGGAGATCGCCCAGGAGGCGCTGGCGACCATCGACCAGGGGGCGTGATCTCACCCACGGCGTTGTTAGGGAGGGGCCGCCCCCTGCGTTGCCCCTCCCCATCCATCTCCTCTAGCTGCCTCCCCGCGCCTGCGGTGGGTTACTCGAAGGAGGCCGCTTCATACTCCAGCAGCGCCAGGCTGACATGTTTACCCAACTCATCGTCAAAGCCGGGCCAGGTGGCAAAGCGCTCTAGCTCTGTTGCGACCAGCGGTTTCATCTCAAAGTCGCTGAGCCCCTCCTCGTAGTGCTGACCCACCGTTTTATAGAGGCTGTCGAGGTAGTCCCGATAGGCGTGGGCGATCTGGGCATCGCCGGTCTTGCCGTGGCCCGGGATCCACACCTTGGCCGGCAGGGTCAGCGCCACATCGATGGCGGCGACGCTGCCGCGGAAGGTGCCGTCATCCATCCGCACGATGCGCCGATTGCACACGTTGTCGGCGAGGAACAGCACCTCCTCCTGGGGGAGATAGATCATCAGGTCGTTGTTGGTGTGGGCCGGACCGGGGTGGATAAAGCGGAAGGTGGTACCACCAAGCTGGATCTCATCACCATCCTTCACCGCCCGGTTGGGGGCACGCACCTCGGTACCGCGGGTGGCCCCTTCGGTGAAGCGCTCCATGTTGTCTACCCACATTGTGCCGGCCCCCTGATCGATGGCGGCGATCATCTGTGGGTGTCCATAGATCGGCACCTGGGGATCGGCATTGCGGAAGGCGTGGTTGCCGAGCCAGTGGTCGCCATGCACATGGGTGTTGAGGATGGCAATGATGGGCTGCTGGGTCACTTTACGGATCTGGCGTAACACCATCTCGCCGGTCTGGAGGCTGGAGCCGGGATCCACCACCACCACGCCACCATCGGTAAGCACAAAGGCGGGGTTATTGATGAAACCTTGGTTCTCGGCGTTGGGGTAGCCGATGGGGCCATGGATGACATAGGTATGGGAGGCCACCTGATCGGCAGGGTAGTCGGGCAGTGCTGGCCCCGCCTCCGCTGCATAGGCAGCTCCGCTGGCAAGTAGGGCGGCCGTGGCCAGTAGTTGCAGTGAACGGAACATCTCTCCTCCTCAATGGCTGGGTGGCGCTTGGCGCTCTCTCCACCGTCCGGGCATGGGCCGATGGGGTCCGCTGGAATCTAAACCGGCACTTCGCCCCCTGCAACTTCACGCTTGGCGCCTGTCATCCGGCTGGATTATGCTCAGGCCAGATCCGCAAACCGACTAGGCCGCCCTCCTGCTACTGCTGCAAGGGGGCGACGGGAGGGGCGATTGAACCGAATCACCATCCTAGGGGCCCTGCTGTTGGCCCTGCTGCTACCGGGGCCACTCCGAGCGGCAGAGGTGCTCGTGCTCACCCTGGAGGGCCCCATCGGTCCGGCCAGCCAGAGCTATGTGGAGCAGGGGCTGGCGCGGGCGCAGGCCGATGGGGCCGAGTTGGTGCTGCTGCGGCTCGACACCCCGGGGGGGTTGATGGAGTCGATGCGGGGGATCGTCAGCGCCATTCTTGCCGCTGATCGCCCGGTGGTGACCTACGTTGCCCCTAGCGGGGCCCGTGCCGCCAGCGCCGGCACCTATATCCTCTATGCCAGCCATCTGGCTGCCATGGCACCGGCTACCCACGTCGGGGCCGCCACTCCGGTCGCCATCGGCGGGTCCGCGGCGGGAGAGGGGGCCAGCGCCATGGAGCGCAAACGGGTGAATGATGCCGTGGCCTATCTGCACGGTCTGGCTACCCTCCGCGGGCGCAATGTCGAGTGGGCGGAGCAGGCGGTGCGGGAGGCGGCCAGTATCGATGCCGCTGAGGCGTTGGCACTGGGGGTGGTGGAGGTGGTGGCGCCCTCCACGGAGGCGCTGCTGTCGGCCCTGGATGGGCGCACCGTCACCCTGGCCGAGGGGCGCTCAGTGACCTTGGCTACCCAGGCGGCACAGGTGGTCGCCTACGATCCCGATTGGCGCATCCAACTACTGGCGGTGCTGACCGATCCCAATGTCGCCTACATCCTGCTGCTGCTCGGTATCTACGGGCTCATCTTCGAGTTCTCCAGCCCCGGTGCCCTCCTGCCTGGGGTCGCGGGGGCCATCTCCCTGATGCTGGCGCTGTTCGCCTTTCAGGTGTTGCCGATCAACTACGCCGGGGCGGCACTCATCCTGTTGGGGGTGGTGTTGATGGTGGCCGAGGCGTTTGTGCCCAGCTTTGGCGCCCTTGGCCTCGGGGGGATTGCGGCGCTGGTGGTGGGATCGGTGATCTTGCTGGACACCCAGGCCCCCGGTTTCGGCCTCTCCCCCGCCTTGATCACCGCCGTGGCGCTCTTCAGTTTGCTGCTCTTGGCGGCGCTGATTGCAGCCGTGGCTCGGCACCGGCAACTAAAGGTGGTGAGCGGTGCGGAGCAGATGGTGGGCAGCCGCGCCGTGGCATTGGCCGCCTTCCAGGCCCAGGGACAGGTGCGCGCCCATGGCGAGATCTGGCGGGCGCATAGCACTCGGCCAGTGGCCAAGGGGCAGCCGCTCACCATCACTGCCATCGATGGCCTGACCCTGACCGTGGTACCGGACGATACAGGAGATCCTGGACATGTTTAGCTATCTCTCCTCCCTGATATTGGGATTTGCCCTCCTGCTGCTATTCAGCTCCTTTCGGGTCCTCAAGGAGTATGAGCGGGGGGTGGTGTTCTGGCTGGGACGGTTTCAGCTGGTCAAGGGGCCGGGGCTGCGCGTCGTTATCCCCCTGATTCAGCAGATGGTGCGAGTGGAGTTGCGCACCGTGGTGATGGATGTGCCGACCCAAGATGTCATCTCCCGCGATAACGTCTCGGTCAAGGTGAATGCGGTGATCTACTTCCGGGTGATCGATCCAGAGCGGGCCATCATCCAGGTGGAGAACTTCTACGACGCCACCTCCCAGCTGGCCCAGACCACCCTGCGCTCGGTGCTCGGTCAACACGAGCTGGATGAGATGCTCTCCGAGCGCGAGAAGCTCAATGCCGACATCCAGGCCATCCTCGATGAACAGACCGACGCCTGGGGGATCAAGGTGGCCAATGTCGAGATCAAACATGTGGATCTGGATGAGTCGATGGTGCGCGCCATCGCCAAGCAGGCCGAGGCGGAGCGGGTGCGGCGGGCCAAGGTGATCCATGCCGAGGGTGAGAAGCAGGCGGCCGCTACCTTGGTGGAGGCGGCGCAGATGTTGAGCACCCAGCCGCAGGCGCTACAGCTGCGCTATCTCCAGACCTTGACCGATATCGCCGGTGAAAAGAACTCCACCATCCTCTTCCCGCTGCCAATGGACCTCATAGAGCCCTTTCTCCAGCGCAAGCGCTGAACCGCCGTCCGGTTGAAGCGCGCTGGCGGTGGCCCCATATCCCGAGCATCACAGTACGATATGCCGGGACCCATCATGGCCACTGCCAGCCGCGATAGCGTCGATTTTCCTACCCTCCTCGCCGCCCTCTGCCGTGCCGCCGATCAGGGCAATGCCGAGGCGCAGCTACGCCTCGGGATGCTCTATGCCAACGGTGAGGGGGTGGACCTCAACTACGTCACCGCCGCCGAATGGTTTACCCGCGCCGCCGAACAGGGGCAGCTGGAGGCGTGCCGTACCTTAGCCTGGCTCTACGCCAACGGTTTTGGGGTGGCGCAGGATGACGCCATGGCCCGTCACTGGTACCTGCGGGCCGCAGAGGGGGGGGACCCCGCCGCCCAGTGTAGCGTGGCCACCATGTATCAGTGGGGGCGCATGGGGGTGGCCCGTGATGTGGAACGGATGCTCCACTGGTATGAGCAGGCCGCCGCCCGCAACTATCCCGTTGCCCAGTTCGCCTTGGGTAAGTTAATGGCCCAGGGCCAGCTGGTGCCGCGCAACGATGAGGCCGCCTTCCAGTGGTTTACCCTCGCCATCCTCAACGGGAGTAAGGTGGCCCAAGAGGAGTTTGCCAAGCTCACCAGCCATCTGGATCAAGATACCCTCTGCCGTTTCAAGCAGCGCATGTTGGCACGGATGCAGGGGGGGTGATGGACGAGGATGCCTTCAAACAGACCTACCGTGATCTAAACGCCCGCCCCTGCGTCTTTGCCAAGGCGATCCTCATCCGCTGCTGTGGTTGTCGCCGCTCCCAGAAGGTGCTGTTGGCGGAGCGGGAGGCGATCGCCTGCCTCTCCCCGGGCGGAGAGCAGCGCTGTCGGCAGCTACTCACGGCCCTACGGGAGAGGGCGCTATTTGCCTTGAAACTGACCCACCTGGCGGGACCACTACCCCATGGCAAGGAGATCCGGGTGCAGTGTGGTAGTTACCTCGGGCTACGTGAACTCCTCGGGGGGGAGCCGGAGGATCTAGATACCCTGATGCAGGCCGTCTTAGAGCGCTATCCTACTGCTGATCAGCTCCCCTATGGTGAGATCCTCCGGGCCATCACCCATTTCCAGCCGCGCCGCCGCGGGCGCGACTGACAGGCTAGGCGAGGGCGCGGGGCGGCCTTAATATTTATGGATCGGGACCCTCTCCTCCGCGACAGATAGGGGCTGGGTGGTTGCCTTTCATCGCTAATGCAACTTGTAGGGATCTCAGATGCGTGTCACCCACAAACTCGGGGCCGGTTATGGCCTCATGCTGCTCCTGCTGTTTGCTGCCGCAGGGGCAGGTCTCAGCGCCGCTGGTCGTCTGGGCGACGCCATCGATTTCCTCGCTGGCCCCGCCTGGGATACGGCGGATGGGGCGATGGAGAGCACCATCTTGTTGGAGCGCCAGATGCTATGGATCGAGCAGTCCATGAGCGCCCAGCAGATCTCCCCGGATCTCGACGCCCTCATCCAGAAGGGGGATTCCACCTTCAACCGTATGTTTGAGGCGGGCCTCATCTCGGCTGATCTGAAAGGGCAGGTGGTGGCCGCACAGCACGGCTTCACCGTGGGGCGCAGTGATCTGCTCACCGCCCTGAGCGCCTTCGCCGAACAACGGACGCAGTTGGATCAAATGCACGATCGGCTCCTCGTCTTCATGCGGCAGCTAGAGGAGATGGGTAATGACGCGATGGCTACCTTAGAGGGGCGCGGGGCGGTGCTGGAGGAGGAGTTGTCCCCGCTCTGGAACGCCGCCGATGGTGCCATGGAGGCCCGTATTGCCTTACTGAACCATGTTCACCAATTTGAGCAGCTGGTGGATCGCCGGCTCTCTCTGGATGAGCAGCAGCCGCTGCTGGCCGCGGCATTGGATAAGCTGAAGCAGCAGGCGCAGCGCTTGGAGGGGCTGGCCCCATTTGCCGCCCCCATCTCCGCTGGCGAGTTCGCCGGTATGCCTGCTGCCCAGGCGCTCACCCAGCTGATGGGCGACTACGAACAGCAGACCACCGCCGCGTTAGCGGCGTATGGACGCTATGCAACCGCTCGGCAGCACTATAGCCAGCAGGCCGCCGAGCTGTTGCGCCTGTTGATCGAGACCGAGGACGCGGGCGACCACGCCGTGGAGGGGGAGACCGACCGCATCGCTGCCACCAAACGGTTTGCCCTCTTCGCCATCCTCGGTACCGTTGCCCTTGGACTGCTGGTGGGGCTGGGGGCGATCGGCGTGGTGATGCGGACGGTGGCCGCCCCGTTGGTGCGCATCTCGGAGCGGCTGCGGGATATTGCCGAAGGGGAGGGGGATCTCAGTGTGCGGCTTGAGACCCGCGGCTCCGATGAGTTAGCGGAGCTGGCCCGCTTCTTCAATCTATTTGTGGAGAAGATCGCCGCCACCATCCGCCAGGTGACCCACTCCGCGGGCGAGGTGGCCATGGCGGCCGATGCCCTGGCCCACGTGGCCGTCACCACCCGCGATACCGTCGAGCGGGAGAGCGCCCAGACCGAGCAGGCGGCCACCGCCATGAATGAGATGGCGGCCACGGTACAGGAGGTGGCCGGGAGCGCGGGGCGTGCCGCCCAGGCGGCCCAGGAGGCCAATGAGATCGGCCGACAGGGGCGGGGGGTGATTGAGAGCACCGTCGCCGCCATCGACACCTTGGCCGAGGGGTTGGCGGAGGCGGGTCGGGTGGTGGAGAACCTGGAGCAGCGTAGCGGCAGCATCAATGCCATTACCGATGTGATCCGTGGTATTGCCGAGCAGACCAATCTGCTGGCCCTCAATGCCGCCATTGAGGCGGCCCGTGCCGGCGAGCAGGGGCGCGGGTTTGCCGTGGTGGCCGATGAGGTGCGTACCCTGGCGGGCCGGACCCATCAATCTACCCAGGAGATCGCCACCATGCTGCGCGAGCTACAGGGCGAGTCGCAGGCGGCGGCCGGGGCGATGCGGGAGAGCCGCGAGCGCGCCTCTGCCAGCGTCCGCACCGTAGGGGAGGCGGGAGAGGCGCTGGAGCGGATTGCCGCCGCCATTGATCTCATCAGCGAGATGAACACCCAGATTGCGGGCGCCTCCGAGGAGCAGCGCACGGTGGCAGAGGAGATGAATCGCAACCTCAACGGCATTGCCGATCTCTCTGGTCAGATCGCCGATGGGGCGCAGCAGACCGCGGTCTCCAGCCAGCAGCTGACCCGCTTGGCGGAGGCCCTGCGGCAGTTGGTGGGACAGTTCCGTACCTGATAGCGCGTGGCTCTTTGCGGGTGCGCCTCCCGTCTATCCGCTGGGGGCGCTATAGTGCTCCTTTGCCTATGCCGACACCGCGAGGATAGCCATGTTCGAAGTCGCTGAACTCGGTCAGAAGCTGGATAAAGAGCAGTTCAATGCACGGGTCCCCGAGCTGCGCATTGAGCTTATCCAGATCCAAGAGACACTGAGGGTGCTGCCATTCCCTGTCATCATCCTCATCTCCGGGGTCGATGGTGCCGGCAAGGGGGAGACGGTCAACCGGCTGCATGAGTGGTTTGACCCGCGCTATCTACGTACCTTCGCCTTCGGCGAGCGCTCCGATGAGGAGCGCGAGCGCCCGCCCTACTGGCGCTACTGGCGCTCGTTGCCACCCAAGGGGCACATTGGACTCTACGTGGGCTCCTGGTATAGCGACCCCATCGCCGACCGGGTGGATGGCCGCATCAGCGAGGCGGAGCTAGACGCCCACCTCATCCGCATCAGCACCTTTGAGAAGGCGCTGGTGGACGATGGGGCGCTGGTGATCAAGTTCTGGCTGCACCTCTCCAAGGATGCCCAGAAGAAGCGTCTCAAGGGGCTGCAAAAGAACCCCGATACCGCCTGGCTGGTGACCGATCGCGATCTCGCCCACCTGAAGAGCTACGACCTGTTCCGTAGCGTAGCGGAGCGCACCCTGCGCGAGACCAGCACCGGCGAGGCCCCCTGGACCATTGTCGATGGCTCCGATCCCCGCTATCGCCACGTCACCGTGGCCGAGCACATCCTGGCGCGGTTGGATGAGCATATCCAGCAGCGCAACGATAGCCTCCCCTCACCGCCGCCCCGCTCCAGTCTGCCGGTGACCCCGCGCCGCTCGGCGACGGTGCTCGACGTGCTCGATCTGGACAAACGGGTGGAGAAACGGGGCTACGAGAAGCGGCTGGAGAAGCTCCAGGCGCGCATCGGCCTGCTCGCCCGAGAGGCGCGTTTCAAAAAGGTCTCCACCATCATCGTGCTGGAGGGGTGGGATGCCGCCGGCAAGGGGGGCATCATCCGCCGCATCGTACCGGCGATGGATGCCCGTAACTACCAGATCATCCCCATTGCCGCCCCCACGGATGAGGAGCGCGCCCACCACTATCTATGGCGTTTCTGGCGCCACATCCCGCGGGCCGGCTTCGCCACTATCTATGACCGTAGCTGGTACGGTCGGGTGCTGGTGGAGCGGATCGAGGGGTTTGCCAAAGAGCAGGAGTGGCTGCGTGCCTACCACGAGATCAACGACTTTGAAGAGCAGCTGGTGGAGCACGGCATTGTGCTGGTGAAGTACTGGGTCCACATCAGCAAAGAGGAGCAGCTGGCCCGCTTCAAGGAGCGCGAGCAGATCCCCTGGAAGAAGCACAAGATCACCGAGGAGGACTATCGCAACCGCGAGCGCTGGGATGACTATGTGCACGCGGTGAACGACATGGTGGAGCGCACCAGCACCGAGTATGCCCCTTGGAATCTCATCGAGGGTAACGACAAGCGCCATGCCCGCATCGCGGCGCTGGAGGTGTTGGGTTCACGGTTGGAGAGGGCAGTCGAGTTAAAGGGCAAGTGATAGGATGCCCCCTGGCAGCAAGCCCAACGGGGTGGATAACGGGGCAACTCCGCCCCTTGGTCCGCCCCCGCGCCTCACGGGCTGGGTTTCGTCACGTAGGAACCATTAGGATCTGTTGTCCAACCCTCTTCTCCCTGCCCACCCCTGTGGAGGCCTGTTATGTTGTACCGTTACGCACTCCCGTTGGTCACCCTGTTCATCTCCCAGTCCGCCCTGGCAGCGCTCTCTGTCGATGGGGTATGGAGTGATGACGAGAGTGGGCTCTCCGCCCCTTCCAGTGTCGATCCCAATCTCCAGCATTTCCGCCTGCTCCGCCTCGATCGCAGCCCGCTGACCAGCATTGTGGCCCAGCTGCGGGCGGCCCAGCCCGATAGCGGGATTGAGTTGAGCGTGCCGCTGCCGGATGGCAGCTTTGAGCGCTTCCGCCTCTCTCTGACCGATGTGGTGCCGCCGGTGCTCGCCGCACGCTATCCCGAAGTCACCACCTTCGCCGGTGTTGGCATCGACACCCCCACGGCGTGGGGCCGCTTTGACTGGGGCCCGCTCGGTTTTCACGGCTATGTGCAGCGGGAGGGGCAGACCATCTACGTCAACCCGCAGGATGCGGCGGGCGATAGCTATATCAGCTTCAACCGCAGCGATCTCCAGCGCCCAGCCCCTGACTATTTTCTCCAGCACACCACCGATTTCATCCGCCTGACGCCACCGGGTTACACCGCGGCCGATAGCATTGACGCCCCCGCCTCCACCGGGCCTCAGCTACGCACCTTCCGCCTGGCGGTGGCGGCCACTGGTGAATATACCCAGTACCACGGTGGCACGGTGTTGGCTGGCCACAACGCCATCGCCTCGGCCGTCAACCGGGTGAGCGGGATCTACGAGCGGGACTTCGCCGTCCGCCTCCAGCTCATCGACAACAACGACCTGCTTATCTACACCAACTCCGCCACCGATCCCTACACCAACTCCAGTGCCAGCACCCTGTTGAGCGAAAATCAGAGCAATCTCGATACGGTGATCGGCAGCGCCAACTACGACATCGGTCATGTCTTCAGCACCGGCGGTGGCGGGTTGGCCTACTTGGGGGTGGTCTGTAGCTCCAACTACAAGGCGCGGGGCGAGACTGGCAGCCCGGCCCCCACCGGCGATCCGTTCTGGGTGGACTACGTGGCCCATGAGATGGGCCACCAGTTTGGGGCTAACCACACCTTTAACGGCACCCAAGGCAGCTGTGGCGGTGGCAACCGCAACGCCTCCACCGCCTATGAGCCCGGTTCCGGCACCACCATCATGGCCTATGCCGGGATCTGTGGCTCTGACGATCTCCAGTCCAATAGCGACGACCATATGCACGCCGCTAGCATCAGCGAGATCACCAGTTACCTCGGCACCGTCAGCTGTGGCACCACCACCAGCACCGGCAACAGTGCCCCCTCGGTCTCGGTGGCCAGCCCCGCCAGCCTCACCCTGCCCAAGTCAACGCCCTTTGCCCTCACCGCCAGTGCCACCGACCCCAATGGCCAGAGCCTCACCTATGGTTGGGAGGAGATGGATCTAGGGGCGGCCGGTGCACCCAGCTCACCCAGCGGCGATGCCCCCATCTTCCGCTCCTTTAGCCCGGTCTCCAGCGCCACCCGCACCTTCCCGCGGCTCGCTGAACTGGTGAATAACACCGCGGTCTACGGGGAGCTGCTGCCGACCTATGGCCGCAACCTCAACTTCCGGGTGACGGTGCGCGATGGTTACGGTGGGGTCAATTCGGCCAACGCCTCTTACACGGTCACCGATAGTGCCGGTCCCTTCCTGGTGACGGCGCCCAACACCGCCGTCACCGTCAGCGGTGGGAGCAGCTATAACGTCACCTGGAACGTCGCCGGCACTGCCAGCGCCCCCGTCAGCTGCGCCAACGTCAACATTAGCCTCTCCAGTGATGGCGGCTTCACCTACCCCTACAGCCTCGCCAGCGCTACCCCCAATGACGGTGCCCAGAGCGTCACCATCCCCAGCATCTCCACCACCACCGCCCGCATCAAGGTGGCCTGCGCCACCAGCGTCTTCTTCGATATCTCTGATGCCAACTTCACGGTGAACGGCTCTAGCTGCTCCGGTGGTGTGGTGACCGTCCCCGATGGCACGACCTTCCCGGCCGGCACCACCAACTGTGTGGGGACCACCTCCATCACCACCAGCGGTAGCGTGACCGTGCCGAACGGTGCCACCGTCAACTTCACCGCCCCGCAGGTGGATCTCAACCCCGGCTTCCATGCCGAGCAGGGGAGCAGCTTCCACGCTACTCAATAGGTGGTAGTCACTAGCGGGTGACGCAACGACGCCCCCAGCGGTAGAGAGTTCGGTACTCTCTATCGCTGGGGGCGTTGACGGTTGGGGAGGGGCGGCGCGCCCCAGGTGGCCGGTTATCTGACGGCGATCTGGAGTAGCTCCAGCGGCCAGCGCAGGAGTCCGCTGACCAGGAGGGCGATCCCCACCGACATACCGATGGCAATGAACGCCTCCCGCCGGCCGAGGGTGCGTAGCATCACGGCAAAGGTGGAGATGCAGGGGACATAGAAGGTGAGAAACAGCAGGAAGGTGACGATCTGCACCCAGTCGAGCACCGTCCCCACCTCAAAGGTGCCGAGCGCCTGGTAGACCATCAGTAGCGACAGCTCCTTACGCAGGACACCAAACAGGATCGGCACCCCCAGCGCCACGGGCAGCCCCAGCCACCAGGCGGTCACCGGCGTCAGGGCGGTGTTGATCAGCTCATCGGCACCGTAGTGGCCCAGCAGTGCCAGCAGCACACTCCCCCCCACCAGCAGGGGGGTGACGATGGTGAGGATGTCGGAGGTGCGCTCCCAGGTGGTGGCCAGCAGCTCCCGCAGACGCGGCAGGGCGTAAGGGGGGATCGCCTGCACCTGACCGGGGCCGCTCTCTGGATGGCGGCGGGTGAGCAGATGGCCGGTGATGGCGATCACCGTCACCGTAATCAGGAACAGGGCCAACACCCCCGTGCCCCCCAGATATTTGCCCGCTAAGGCGAGGATGATGGCGGAGCGGGCGGAGCAGGGGACGAAGGTGATGAGCAGCGAGGCCACCAGGCGTTGCCGCCCCTTGGTCATCCCGGCCGCCGCCGAAAGGGCGGGCACATTGCAGCCGAGTCCCAGCAGGAATGGCACCGCTACCGAGCCATGCAGCCCCATGTGGTGAAAGCCGCGGTCCACCACGAAGGCGATACGCTGCATGATGCCGGCCTGCTCCAGCGCCACCAGCAGCATCACCAGCGGCACCATATAGGGGATGACAATCCCCACCAGACCGATCAAGCCATCCACCACCGCCCGTCCCACCACACCAACGGTGGTGGTGGGTTCCCACACCGATACCCAGTCGATGAGCCGGGCGGCGGTGATGGCATCGAGCCAAGAGCTGACCTCGAACACCACAAACAGCACCGCGCCGAAGACCGTCAGCGAGCCGAGCAGACCGAACTGCGGGTGGAGGAATAGCTCGTCCAACCACCAGCGCCAGTGGGCGCCGTCGTGGGGGGCGCCGAGGCGGGTGATGGACTCCGCCAGGGTGGCGGCCCGATGGTGGCGATCGGCGTGCAGCTCCTCGGTGAGGGGGCGCGGTAGCCCCGTCTCTGCCTGCTCCCGCAGCTGCCGCACCTGCGGTACCAGCTCGGGGAAGTGCTGCCCCAGTTCGGCGCGGAAGTAGTCATCGCCCACCGCCAACTGCATCAGCAGAAATGGCACCGGTACCCGAAACGCCTCCTGCACCTCTTGGGCGGAGAGTAGGTGGGCGATGGGCTTGAGCCGCTCGCAGAGGTGAGGGCTGGCCGGTTGCGGCAGGGGGCAGGCGGCACCGCGCAGGGCATCCAGCGCCTCGGCAAACAGCTCGGTCAGGCCCTGGCCCATCCGCGCCACCGTCGGCACCACCGGGACGCCAAGCTGCTTGGCGAGGCCCTTGT
The DNA here is from genome assembly GCA_003251535.1 of Chromatiales bacterium. GTDB lineage: Bacteria > Pseudomonadota > Gammaproteobacteria > Thiohalomonadales > Thiohalomonadaceae > SZUA-493. Next base: position 46,574 of record QKFD01000095.1, read on the forward strand.
GGTTGAGGTGGAGCCCCTTGTGGCGCGCCTCATCCATACGGTTGAGCGCCAGCACCACCGGCCGGCCCAGCTGGCCCAGCTCCAGAGTCAACTCCAGGCCCCGCTCCAGGGCGGTGGCGTCCAGCACCTGGATGATGACATCGGGCGGGGAGAAGGGGGCCGGCGGGGCCTCGGGTTCGTGGGCCGCCACGGGTGGGCGCTCATCACCCCACATCAGGTAGCGCAGGGTCACCCGCTCCTCCGGCTCCAGCAGGTGGAGGGCATGGATGGAGGGGAGATCGATCAGCTGTGCCTCATCCAGCCCCACCTGTACCGCGCATTCGCGGTAGGCCCGGTGGGTGCCGGTCATCTCTCCGATCTTGATGGAGGTGGCGGAGACGGCATCAAACAGGGTGCTTTTGCCGCTGCCTGGCAGTCCCACTAGGGCGATGCGCAGGGCCCGTCCGGGCGAAAAGCGGCGAAAACGAACGGGGACAGGGGAGAGGTTAGGTAACGTGCTCATGGCCCCATTTTTCCCCAAGCGGTCTGTAGGATCTATGGGTAATGAGAAAAAATCTGCTGCTGAATCCCATTATCATCTTTCCCGGCGGGGGCCGACGGCGCTCCGGCCCTGCCCCGCTGCGGTTACACTGAGGCGCCCGGTTACCAGCGGATCGCCACGGATGCACTATAGCAATCCCCCTCTCCCCACCCTGTCGGCGCCAACCAACGAACACCGCGAGCTGATCAAACTGCTGGCGGTGGTGGGGGCCCTACTCATCGCCCTAGTCGTCGGGGGGGCGGTGCTGGCCACCTACCTGGCGCAGTACATCCCCTTCTCTGCGGAGCGGCAGCTCGCCGCTACCTTTGGGCACCTCTCTCCAGATGAGCCCCTCTCCCCGGAGCAGGCCGCCACCCAGGCGGCCCTGGAGGCGCTGGTGGGCCGCTTGGTACCGGTGATGGCGCTGCCAGCGGATATGACCATCACCGTCCACTACCTGGATCAGCCGGTGGTCAACGCCTTTGCCACCCTGGGGGGACACCTGTTTGTCTACCGTGGCCTCATCGAACGGCTGGAGAGTGAGCAGGCGCTGGTGGCGGTGCTGGCCCACGAGATCGGTCATGTCCGCCAGCGCCATGTGATCCAGGGGCTGGGACGGGGGATCGCCATCCTGACGGCGCTCCAGGCGATGGGGCTGCGCAGTCGGGCGGCCAGCGACTGGCTGGTGGGGGAGGGGGCCAACCTGACGGTCCTCTCCTTCTCCCGCGACGCCGAGCGGGAGGCGGACCTCGCGGCCCTGGAGGCGAGTGAACGGCTCTATGGCAATGTCTCGGGTGTGCTGGAGCTGTTTGATCTCTTCATCGCCGAGACGGGCGAGCGGGGTGGGGTCGAGCTGTGGCAGACCCACCCGCTGCCGGAGAGTCGCCGGGTGGCGTTAGCGGCGGAGGCGCAGCGGCTCGGTTACTCCCTCCAGGGGGAGCGGATAGCGTTGCCGCCCGGGCTTAGTGGTCTCCATAGTAAGCCCTAAGCCGCTGGGCCACGGGTTGACGATCCAGCTGCCAGAAGCGGAACAGCCCCCGGCGCAGGATGAAGGGCTGGTGGGAGCCGACATCCTGCGCCTCAAAGTAGTCTCTCCACTCAGGGAAGTGCAGCACCGGCAGCTCCGGTGAGGGCGGGGTGAGGGTGAGATCCGCCTCCAGGCGGTAGAGATACTCGGTGGTGGGCGAGGGGTCGCTGAGGGCGTTGAGGCGCAGGGCCGGCATGTAGAACAGGAAGGGCGTCACTGCCAGCAGCAGCAGGCAGAAGCCGATCACCGTCCCCCGCGGCACCTGGTGGCGCTGAAGTCCCCAGCCGATGGCCAGCGCCCCCAAGAGGGCGACGAGGAGAAAGGCGCCCCACGGGGCGGAGTCCACATACCAGTAGTGGCCCAAGACCAGCTCCACCGTGCCCCAGATCATCAGTGCCAGCAGGCCAAGGGTCGTCCAGCGGGTCCCGGCGTGGCCCATGAGGTTGAACTGGGCGGTGCCCTCGCGCGCTGGCGTCCAGGATTTGGTGGTGTAGTGGAGCCGGCTCTTCTCTACCGTCCCCTTGGCCGGGCTGACGGCGGTGCCGTAGGCGAGCACCTGGATGGCGGTGCCACTTCCTTGGTTATCGACGGTGAGGGGGATGGTCTCCACCCGGACGTTGAATACCAGGGTGCAGCCAGCGGTGCGCGCCTCCTCCTTCAGCCGTAGTAGCGCCTCACGGCGGGCGCGCTCGATGAGCAGCTCATAGGCGTCGAACCGACCGCCAACAATCTTGCGCAGGCCGGCCACAAACATCTTGAAGTGGTCCGCCGCCACCACCGCCTCTCCGGCCACCAGGTAGGTATCCAGCGGGCCCTGATCCAGGGGTGGGTAGCGGGTTGAGAAGAGCAGGATGTCGCGCGCCGCCCCCTCGCGCTCTGCCAGCTCTTGGAGATGGCGGCGTTCGTTCTTGCGTCCCCATACCCAGCCGATGGCGACCAGCAGCAGGACGATGACGAGCTTGATGAGCCCGGCGTCCATCGCTGGGTTACTCCAGCACGACGGCCGTGCCGTAGGCGAGGATCTCCGCCGCACCGGCGGTGATGGAGGCGGTGGTGTAGCGGATGTTGAGGATGGCGTTGGCACCGATGGCCTCGGCCTGCTCCACCATGCGGTCGGTGGCCTGTTGTCGCGCCTCCTGCATCAACTCGGTGTAGGCCTTCAGCTCTCCGCCAACGACGTTCTTGAGGCTGGCAAACAGATCCCGCCCGAAGTGTTTGGCGCGTACCGTCGAGCCCTGCACCATCCCGAGGTGCTGGCGGATGCGCCGCCCTGGGATCACCTCCAAATTACTGAGCAACATCGTCATGCTCCACTGTGATACGGGGATCGATGGGCCATTGATCTGGCGCCGGGGGGCGTTGAAAAGCGGCAGCGGCCTATTATCCGGGCTGGCTACTGGGCAGCAACCCCCAGACGGTGGATTGGGCGAAGGCCCGTAGCCCTCAGCGCGCCTCGCGCTCGATGCGGATCTCCAGCTTTTTTACCCGATGCCAGAGGCTGCGTTCACTGATCCCGAGCCGTTTCGCCGCCTGTACCTGCACCCCCTGGCTCTCCTGGAGCGCCGCCAGGATCATGGCCCGCTCCTGCGCCTCCAACCAGTGATCCAGCCCCTCCTCAGTCAACTGGGCGAGGAGCGGCCGCTCCCCCGCTTGGCCGGCGCCACCGGCCACCGCCTCGGGGAGATCCGCCAAGGTGATGAGTTGGTCGCGGCAGGAGATGATGGCCCGCTCCACGGCGTTGCGCAGTTCGCGCACATTGCCCGGCCAGGGGTAGCGCTGGAGCGCCTCCAGCGCCGTTGGATCAAAACCGGCCACCGGCTTGCCCATCTCGGCACTGAGCCGCTCCAGAAAGCTGCTGGCCAGTAGCGGGATATCCGCCTGCCGCTCCCGCAGGGGGGGCACATGGACGCGGTAGACATCCAGCCGGTAGAGCAGGTCTTGGCGGAAGCGCCCCTCCCGCTCCAGGGCCCAGAGGTCGCGGTGGGTGGCGGCGATGAAGCGCACATCGACCCGGCGGATGGCGTCACTCCCCACCGGCGAGAACTCCCGCTCCTGGAGCACCCGCAGCAGTTTGCCCTGGAGGGCGAGGTCGAGATCGCCTATCTCATCGAGAAACAGGGTGCCGCCATCGGCCTGCTCCAGCCGACCGGGGCGACCCTGCACCGCCCCGGTGAAGGCGCCGCGCACATAGCCAAACAGCTCGCTCTCCATCAGGTCCCGCGGGATGGCGGAGCAGTTGATGGGCACCCAAGGGCGCTCCGCCCGCGGCCCACTCTCGTGGATGGTGCGGGCCACCGCCTCCTTGCCACTGCCGCTCTCCCCGGTGATGAGCAGATTGGTTTTGAACGGCGCCACCCGGGCGATCTCCTCCCGCAGCTGCTGCATCGCCGGCGAGTCCCCCACCAGGCGACCGCTGGGGCGGGCGGCGCGGACCGCCGCCTGGAGGCGGGCGTTCTCCCGCAGGAGCTGGTGCAGCCGCTCCGCCGAGCGGATGGCCAACACCAGCTCCTCCGGCTCGAACGGTTTGGGTAGATAGTCAGAGGCGCCCGCCTGGATGCACTCCACCGCCGAGCGGATGGAGCCGAAGGCGGTCATGACCACCACCGGCACGTCGGGTCGCTCCCGGCGGCTGTGGGCGATCAGCTCCTCGCCGCTCATGCCGTCCATCTTTAGATCGGAGAGCATCACCGCCAGCTCGGGGTCGCTGAGCAGCGGGAGGGCCGCCTCGCCGCTATCGGCGGTGAGGACCCGATAACCGACATCCTCCAGACTCATGCGGGTGACCCGCAGCATATTGCGCTCGTCGTCCACCACCAGGACCGTGGGCTGCATCTAAATCTCCTGAGTAGCGAGCGGGAAGCTCATCATGAAACAGGCGCCGTGGGGGATATCGGGGACCGGCTCCAGCCGTCCACCGTTGGCCTCCACCAGCCGGTTGGCGAGGGCCAGACCGAGCCCGGTGCCCTGCGCCTTGCTGCTGAAAAAGGGCTCAAATAGGCGCGGCATCAGCTCCACCGGGATCCCCGGCCCACTATCGGTGAGGCTCACCCGCACCTCGCCATTGAGCCGTCGAGTGGCCAGGGTGAGCTGTCCACCCTGCTCACCCATCGCCTCCAGGGCGTTTTTCACCAGATTGAGCCACGCCTCCCGCAGCTGCTCCGGATCGGCCTCGATGCGGATGTCGTCGTGGCGGTAGTCGTGGACCAGTGAGACCTCTTCATGGGCCGCCAACAGGGCCCGTGCCGCCTGCTCCAGCGGCTCCACTGGGTTGATCAAGGTCACCTGGGGCACCCGGTGGCGGGCCAGTTGGCGGAAGTCATTCAGCAGCTGATTGAGGCGGCGACTCTCCTCGCCGATCATCTGGGTCAGCTCCGTCCGCCGTTCGGTATCGGTGGGGTTGCGCTCCAGCAGTCGGGCGGCGGTCTGGATCACCCCCAATGGGTTGCGGATCTCATGGGCCATGGCCAGCGCCAACTCCCCCAGGGCGGTGAGTTTGTCGCGGCGAAACTGCTGGATCTGGGCATCCCGCGCCTGGCGTAGACTCTCCGCCATGCCGTTGAAGGTGCGGGCCAGATCGCCCAGCTCATCGCGGGAGGTGATGGGCACCGCGGCGCGGAAGTCGTGTGCCGCCACCCGCAGCGCCGCATCCCGCAGATAGGCCACCGGCTTTGCTACTAGGTGGCTGAGGAGCAGGCCGGTGACCCCCGCCACCAGCAGGCCGAGCAGGAAGATGCCCAGGGTGAGCAGGCCGCGGTCGGTCAGCAGCTGATCGCCGCCGTGGTGCTCCAGGCCGCTGAATAGCACCGCCTCCATATGGCCAGTGGCATCCAGCAGCGGGGTATAGAGCCCCCAGAAGCGCCCATTCTCCGCCTCATTGCTGTAGTAGGGGCGATTCTCCGTCAGGTGGGCAAAGGCCTCCGCTGGGAGCCGTAGCCGCAGCGGCCGGCTCTCCTCCGAAAAGGCCTTGGCAAAGTCCCCCGCGCGCGGATAGAAGATGCGGGTGCGCAGACCACTGCTCTGGTTGAGGCGCAGCAGATAGCCCTTGTCAAACAGGCTCCCCAACACCAGCTCCCGCTCCCCCAGCGGCACGATGGCCACGGCGGCGAGCAGCCGCTGCTCTCCCTGACTCACCTTGACCACCGCCTGGTCCTGATCGGCTGCCCAGGAGCGCTCTAGGGTGACCGGGGCCGAGGAGTAGATCAGTGCCCCATGGGCGTCGTAGATCTGCAACAGGGTGATGCCGAGCTGTTGGGCCAGCGGCTCCAGCCGGAGGGGGACCGGCCGCTCCAGCGCCAGTACGCCGCTGGTCTCCTCCCGCAGCAGATCGGCAAACAGCCGGGCGTTGCCCTGGAGGGTGACCAGCTGCTGCTCGTTGACCTGGGCCGCCTCGCGGATCCAGCGTTCAATAGAGCCGTCGATACGGCCGGTGATCCAGTCGGCAGAGAGAAGGCCCGTGACCAGCATCGGCCCAAGGATGATGGCCACCACCACCACCAGCACCTTGCGCTGGAGTCGGTTGATGTGCAGCGCTCCCAGCAAGCTACGCAACGGGTAGGAACCTCCGTAATTTGCAGGGCGGGGGTCGCCCCAGGTGGCCGGCAAGGGACCACGCTATGGATAAAAATCTATTTATTACAGTTGGTTGTCCCGTCTTGGCGAGACTGGTCCGGGCTTTGCTCCAGTCTCTATCACTTACGTGAGAGAGATAGCCCACCATGACAACGACGCATTATGCCAAACCCCATTCTCCCCGCCCCCTTTTGGGCATGACTGGCACCCCCTCCCAGCCGGGGGGGAGCACCACCAAGACCGTCGCCCTACTGGTAGCGGCGGCGCTGCTCGGTCTGGCCGCCAGCCACCGCACCCCGCCGGAGCAGGCCCGTTTCGAGCTGCTCCAGCATATGGCCGAGCAGGGCGACGCCGGGGCCGAACTCCAATATGGCGTAGCGCTGCTAGAGGGGCGCTACCACCGCCTGCCCGATCCCCAGGCCGCCGACCAGTGGCTGCGGCGCGCCGCAGCGGCGGGTGAACCGCTGGCCGCCTACCGGCTCGGGGTCGCCTACGCCAATGGCGATGAGGGGCTCTCCCCAGACCCTGGCAAGGCCCGCCAGCTGTGGGAGCAGGCGGCCCAGGCCGGTTGGGTCGATGCCGAGTGGCGCCTGGGGGACCTGCTGTTAGACGGGGCCCAAGGGATAGATCCCAACCCGGCGGCCGCTGGCCACTGGCTGCGGGCGGCCGCGGCCGGTGGTAGTGCCCCCGCCCTCGCCCGTTTGCGGCAGTGGGCCGCTACAGGCGGCCCCGCGGCGCCGGCGGCCCCCAGCGCCCTGGCGTTACTGGCAGATAGTACCCACTCCGCCACCCTGGCGGGGATCGCCGAGGTGGTCGATACCATCGCCCCGGTGACCGAGGCGGCCCAGGCCCCCGCGGCACTACTCGCCCGCGCCCGGGCCGGTGACGCCGATGCCAGCTACCAGCTGGCGCTGCGCTACCACGATGGCAGCTGGGGGGTGAACCGCTCCGAGCGCGAGGCGCGCCGCTGGCTCATCCAGGCCGCCCAAGAGGGGCAGGCGCCGGCCATGCGCACCCTCGCCGCGGCCTACCGCGATGGTCGCTGGGGTTTTGCCCCCGATCCCAGTGCCGCCGAGCGTTGGAGTGCCCGGGTCGATGCCGCCACCCCCGCGAGTGGGCAGCGGGCCGCGACCACGGGGGCTGCCTCTACCGCCGTCGCCGGCTGATCGACACGAGCCGGTGGGGCTCTAGTATCGACTTTGATAGAAGGACCCTGTTTCGATGTTACAACTCTCCACTCCCCTCACGGCCGATCTCCTCGGCCTATTCGGTAGCGCGCTATTGGTGGTCGGCTACCATCTCTACCTGGCCGCCCGCCTGCGGCGCGATCCCAACTACACCATCCAGGCCGTCAATCGTAGTGCCCGTACCGCCTGGGTAGAGGCGCTGATGGCCGGTAACCAGCGCGATGTGCTGCCGGTGCAGACCCTGCGTAACTCCACCATGGCCGCCACCTTCCTGGCCTCAACCGCCATCCTGCTGGTGATCGGGGTGCTCAACCTCAGTGACCACGGCGGTACTTTGGGTCACGCCATCGAGTCCATCGCCCACAAGGAGGCCGGGGGAGAGCTATGGGCCTTCCAGCTGATGCCGCTGGTGGTGGATCTCTTCTGCGCCTTCTTCTGCTTCACCTTGGCCATCCGCATGTACAACCACGTCGGCTATCTCATCAACGCCAACATGCCGGGTCATACGGTGGTGACGCCCCAATATGTTGCCGAGCTGCTGAATCGCGGCGGCTGGTACTACAGCTTGGGGATGCGCAGCTACTACCTGGCGGTGCCGCTGTTACTGGGGCTGTTTGGGCCCAGTTATATGCTGCTCGCCACGCTGGGTCTGATGGTCATCTTCTACCACGTTGACCGCTCGCCCATCCAAGACCTGCTGCCGCGGCCAAGCGGCTCGCAGGAGGAGCCGGCCGCGCCGCCGCCGTTGGAGCTGCGGCCCGTTCCAGGCGGCAGCCAGCGCAACCGGCGCGGGGCGGGGCGGGAGCCGGAGGTGCTACAGGAGCGGCAGGGTGCGGTGGGATGAGTAGGCGGTGAGATGGGCGCCTCTGCCGCTAGACGGTGGGGGCGCCGTTGCCTGGCCGCGCCATAGAAACCTCAGCCGATCCCAGGCTGGGGTTTTTTTATTTCACCATGACTCCAGCTCGGCACTTCGCTGGACTATGCCAAGACTAGATACAGAAGTTTTATCAATAACTTAGGTGGGCTCATCATATGCCGGTGCTTTCTGAAACTTGACCCGACTTCCGCTCTGCTGGCCCCTAGAAGGCTCCTGGGAACCGGGTCTTTCCGAGGAGTCATCATGGCAAAAATCAAGCTCACAAAGTCTGCTGTCGATGCGGCACACCCCCAGGCGCAGGCCGCCGAACTCCTGGATACGCTGGTGCCCGGCTTCTTGTGCAAGATTACCCCGTCGGGCCGCAAGGTGTTCATGCTCCAGTATCGGACGAACGCCAGCGAGCGCCGCAAGCCCGCCTTGGGCCAGTACGGGGAACTGACCGTCGAACAGGCCCGTTCGCTCGCGCAGGAATGGCTGGCCCAGGTACGCCGGGGTGGTGATCCCGGCGCCGACAAAGCGGAGGCGCGCAAAGCGCCCACCGTCGAGGAGTTGTGCAAGAAGTTCATGGAGGATCACTCCAAAAAGCGCAACAAGCCCAGCACCCGAGTCGGCTATCAAGGCGTCATCGACCGCTGCATCATCCCGTTGCTGGGCCGCAAGAAGGCCCACGACGTGAAGCGCCCTGACATTGCCGGACTGATGGAAAAACTTTCGTACAAGCAGACCGAGGCAAACAAGGCGTTCAGCATCCTGCGCAAGATGTTCAACTTGGCCGAGGTATGGGGCTATCGGCCTGACGGTACCAATCCTTGCCGCCATGTCCCGATGTTCCCTGCCGGAAAGTCCACCCACCTTATCAGCGACGAGGACATGGGCAAGCTGTTCCGGCAGCTCGACAAGATCGAGGCCGAGGGGCTGGAGAACTACGTCGTCCCGTTAGCGATCCGCCTGCAATTCGAGTTTGCCGGCCGCCGTGGCGAAATCGTTTCGCTCGAATGGGAATGGATCGATCTGGAAAACCGCCGCGCCGTCTGGCTCGACAGCAAGACCGGTGGCATGTCCAAACCCATAAGCGAGGAAGCCTAGCGGCTGCTTTCTACGGCACCGAGGCAGGAAGGCAATCCCTACGTACTGCCGTCGCCGCGCCATCCAGGGCAACACCTGACCACGGGCGAGTATTACGGCAGCTGGAGCCGTGCGCTCAAAGCGGCGGGTGCGACGCATGTTGGGACGCACGGCATCCGCCATCGCTCAGCGACCGACATTGCCAATTCGGGAATCCCGGTCAAGGTCGGCATGGCCCTGACGGCCCACAAGACTGTAGTGATGTTCATGCGCTACGTCCACACTGAGGACAAGCCGGTGCGGGAAGCCGCCGAACTGGTGGCGAATCGGCGCAAGGCAATCACTGGGGGGCGCCGCACCGAAGAGGTGAATGCTTGATCCGGTGCAAGATATCCGTTCCGTTGTACGCCACTCCTACCGCATAGTTTATTCAACAAGTTAGGTCAAGAATTCGTGGGGATTCCTCAGCGTCAGACCGCCTTGCACACTGCCCAAGAATACGGGCGTCTGCGTGACGCTGATTCGCTCGGCCTCCACACGCGCCAGTCGGATGATCTCCCCGGCGATCTCAGGAAAGCTGACTGAGTCGCCTACTGTGCCTGTCAACACCTCAATCACGGCGTGGGTGAGCAAGCCATGCCCGGTGCCGGGCTGTTCCCACGCAGATTCATTCGTCGCACAAGCCGCCAGAAGGATACGGCCTTCTCCATAGATGCCCGTGAGTGCAAATGCGTTGCGCGGACGTGCCTCCGTCTCCAGCACGCGCGCCGGTGCCTGGCCGCTGAAACAGCAATCGAGGATACATAGGACAGCGCGGGCCTTGGTCGCCTTGAAGGCGTCCGCCAAGCCAGCCATCGATAAGGCCGTCCCAGCAAGGTCGCCCGCGTTCGTGTCGAATAACACCAAGTTGCCATCTGGAGATCCGTGTCCCGCGAACGCGATAACCACCACGTCATCTACACTCGCGGCAGCCAAGGTGCTGAGCATGGCCCCTGACACTTCCGCGTGGGTAGCGGCCTCGTCCACGAGTAGGCGGCCACTCAGGCCTTCGATCGTATCGGTGAACAGTGCCCACAGAGCCGTAGCATCGCGACGCGCTCCGCCCAGTTCGGGTATGGAGGTATCGAGATGCTTGTTGATGCCTACGAATATCGCCTTGATCGCCATACGCGTTCCTTATCCGATTCGAGCAAGGAGTTGTTCAATCACGTCGCAGGCCTGCCGCTGCCGCAACGTCCTCGCCTCACGTTGCTCTGGTTCGTCACCTTCGCCCAGCTCGAACTTGGCGACCGACACCGGACCATCCTTGCGATAACCTTCGGCTTTCTCGTCGCTTGCGAAGCGGCTGCGCAGGATTGCCAGCGAGGCCTCGACGACGGTACCGTGCTTGCCGTTGCGCTCCTTGTGGAAAGCCGCAGCCACGGCGTCCAGTCCTTCAGATGCGTGTTCAATGCAATAGATCAGATCGTGCGCGTCCTTGCGTTCAAAGCGCTGATCGAAGGCGAACGACTTCAGGCAGGTAAAGCTGACGAGGTTGGCATGCTTGATGTGTTCCGTCGCGATTCCGTTGCCACCGAGGAGTTCAGCCTGGATCTCGGTGACTTGGTGAAGGTCAAAAACGATGGAGGAATATGGGATATTCAGTGCCGAGATCGTGCCTTCGGTCGGCAATGGCTGCACCTTGCCACCAGCGATGTCCGGTGCATCCGCCAGCAGTTCCAACACCATCAACGCGCCATGTTCAGTGCGGGTCTGCCAACGCCAGGAAAGCTTTGTACCGGCGCTGTTCTCGGCCCGCTCGAACCCCATCTTCTTGAGGTTGTCTTCGAGTGTGTGATACGCCTCGGTATCCGCCAGGATTTGCAGGTCGATCACGATGTCCACGTCCAGAGTGCCTGCGTGCGCCGGCACTACCGGAGGCCGTGCGGCAACGAGATAGCGCGGCGTGAGTCCCCCGATCAGGTAAACCGACTCTTTCCACGGTCCGAGTCCGCGCAGCAGCGTCACAAGGACGCGTTCGCAGTCCACCGTGTACTGGTCGCTGTAGCCATCAAACGTCGCGGGCTTAGCCATTAGAAGCCAATCCTTTCCTTGCGTAAGTGCTCGGCCATTTCCTTGGCGCGGCCTTCACCGCGCAAGAGGTCGAGATAGATCTGGACCGGACTGGCCAGCCAAACACCCCCGACGTTTTGCCGGAACAGCAGTTCTCCCGCCGATTTCGTCTCGATGACCGCGAGGTTTGCCCCTTCATTGACGACGCGCGCGCCCAGCTCAGCCATTGCCGTCTCGGCACTGGTGCTGGGTAGCAGTCGAACTCGCACCTGTGAGATGCCGGACAAGAAGGGGGCATAGCGCTGTGCAGCGGCTTCGTAGCTCACCGCGTAGGCGACCTGATGCGAATCGAACATCTGGCCGAGCCGTTCGATCAGTGCATCAGATTTCAATCCAGGCACGAAGTACCGGCGCAGCACTGGCGTGCGCTGCGTGGCGAGTTGCTTCACCCAAGCATCGAGCAACGCACTGGGTTCTCGCAGATGCCGTTCCTTACTCGGCCCCTGTCCTCGCGACACCAACCAGTCGAACCGCTCCAGCTCACTAAGTACGTCCGAGGCCGTGGATGGGGCCACCTGCGCCCGTTCGGCCACTTCGGTAACACCAAACCATTCCTCGTGATTGACCAGGAGCGCATACAAAACCTGGGCACGCCGCCCGGAGAAGAGCGACCGCACCGACTTTTCCAAAGTCTTCGGAGGCGGCTTGTCGATGTAGACGTAGGCACCAGGGGCCGGCAGGAACAGGCTTCCGCCGCTGTCGAAGTAGCCGATGCGCTCCGCTCTGAGCAATTCTTTCGCCCCCGGTGAGAGCGACTCGGCGATCAGCAGGTGCTGCACGTCGGCGTAGTGACCATGCTGCAGCGACTTCAACTGCCACAACGCCTGGCGCACATCTCGGGGATAGACGGACTTCTTTGCCTCAACCAACAAGACAATCGACTTACCGGCGACGTGCAGATCAATCTTCGCGTCGACGCGACCAGCGGCTTGAGCAGCAGGTTCTGACTGAGTCAACTCGGCATGCACGTCCGGCAACTCCCGGAGTGAATCCAAGAGCTGCTCGATCAGAGCGTGTTCTACGAAGGTCGATTCGGTCATAACGGCCATTATTTCCTGTTCAGCGAATAACAGCACTATACCGAATATTCGGCATAAACGCCATATTCGCTGCACAGCGAATTACCTTATTGGTAGCCTGGATGCGGCGATCGTCCCGGCGTTCCGCCGTCGGGCTCGCGGGCGTTGCCCCATGCCTTGTGCCGAGTCATGGCCATGCGGCGTTGATCCCTGACGCCTCCGGCCTTCTGGGCCTGCGCGCTTCGCTTGCCCATCCGTGGTGTCGTCGGGGGGCGTGTGGGCGGTCTTGCTGTTCCCTTCACCGTATCACGGCGTTCTCGCCGGCAAGGGCTGCGTGTGCAAGCGTGCTTGCGGCCCTCTGGCCCTCTGCGCCTCCCGACTGCTTGCGCTGCGCCATGCCGCTGCTCGACAAGCGCTTGTACGCGAGTATGGAGCACCAGAACGAGATGGGGTCTGTGCCTCGAACATCGGAAGCGCCCGATGACAGCTTCGTTGCGCTGCCCGCAGCACAGCAGTCCGCATATGGGTGCGGGTCTCATGAAGCTGGACCAGGGTGTACCGAACAGGCTGGCGCGCCCACGTGCGGCGCACTTTTTCTGTCGGTTTGTCCACGACTGTCCTGGATGCCGTTCAGGCCATCACCGTTACCTCCAGGCACCGCCCCCACTCAGCCGGATCGGCGGGCCAGGGGCGAGTGGGTTCCATAGTTTCTCCAAACTCCGTGCGCAATTGCTCCCTACCATCGCCTTCAACATGGAAGGCGCAACTGTCCTGAGCAGGAGAACGAAAAGATCCCAAAACGCCGGAGGAGATTTGTTATGCAACAGCGGGTGCATAGTGTCGTCGATACCATCTACCAAGTTGTTGAAGACGGTCTGCGACGCGGGGTTGCGCACCTCAGCACCAACGACCGACGGCTCGATGGCCGCGGGGTGACCATCCGCGATCAGCCGGTACTCAACTTCGGTTCATGCAGCTATCTGGGATTGGAGACCGACCCCCGGCTCATTGAGGGGATCCAGGTGGCGGCAGAGCAGTTTGGCTCTCAGTTCTCCTCCTCCCGCGCCTACCTCTCCCTCGGGCTCTACGACATCCTGGAGGAGCAGCTTGCCCGGCTCTTCGGACAACCGGTGGTCGTCGGCGCCTCTACCTCGCTGCTGCATCAGTCGGCGCTGCCGGTCTTGGTGGAGGAGGGGGATGCGGTGATCTTGGACCACATGGTCCACGCCAGCGTGCAGAACGCGGCACAACTGCTCAAGGCGCGCGGCATCCGCATTGAAGTGGTGCGCCACAGCCGGCTCGACCAGCTGGAGGAGAAGGTGGTGGCGCTGAAGGCGCGCCACCGCAAGGTGTGGTATTTGGCGGATGGGGTCTACTCCATGTACGGTGACTTTGCCCCGTTACCGGCGTTGGAGCAGCTGTTGGCGCGCCATGAACAGCTCTGGCTCTATATCGATGATGCCCATGGCATGGGCTGGACCGGTCCGCACGGCTGCGGCGTTGTGCATAGCCGCCTCAGGGGGCAGCCCAAGGTGGTGTTGGCGGTCTCGCTCAATAAATCCTTTGCCGCCGCGGGTGGTGCCGTGGTGTTGCCGGACCCGGCACTGGCCAAGCGGGTGCGCGCCTGTGGACCCACTCTGATCTTCTCGGGTCCCATCCAGCCCCCGATGCTGGGGGCCTGCATCGCCTCCGCCGAGATCCACCTCTCCGCTGAGCTGCCGGCGCTACAGGCCGAGCTTGCCGAGCGGGTCGAGTTTGTCAATCAGACCATCCGCGCACTCGGTCTACCGCAGATCGCCCACAACGAGTCACCCCTCTTCTTCATCCCCATCGGCCTGCCAAAGTTGGTCTACGGATTGATCGAGGCGCTGCACGACGCCGGCTTCCACGCCAATGGCGGCCTCTTCCCGGCGGTGCCGATGATGCGGGGCGGGCTGCGTTTCACCGTCACCCGCCACCTCGGCCAGGCGGAGATCGGCGCCATGCTGGAGCGGGTACACCACGCCTACTGCCGCCTGACCCAGGCGGAGGGGATCACCCCGCAGGGCCTGGCGCAGAACTTTCGGATGCCCCATCTGGCTGAGTGCGACTGGTCTGCTCGAACCCCGCGTGGTCATGGGGCGGCGGCAGTCGCCCTATTGGAGTCGGCGCGCCCCACCACTGCGGCGGCGGCGCCCTCGCGGCGCGGTCTGCGCCTGCATAGCCAGGCCACCCTCTCACCGTCGGAGGCCGCCCATTGGGACCAGCTGATCGCCGGTCGCGGACCCATGACCTCTGCAACCCTGGAGGTGCTATCGCAGGTGTTTGTCGGCCAGGATGAGACCCAGCGGATCGACCTGCGCCACGTGCGAGTCGAGGATGCCCTGGGGGCGACGGTGCTGGCGACCTTCTACGTGGTGGCATTGGTCAAGGATGACATGTTTGAGAGCGCCGAGATCTCCCTGGCAGTGGAGGTGCGGCGCAGGAGTGAACCGCTCTATCTCACCTCCCGGGCCGTGGTGTTGGGCTCGCCGGTCAGCAGTGGTGACCCGCTCTATCTGGATCGGCAACACCCGCAGTGGCGCGGTGCCGTGGCGATGCTGATAGATGAGTTAAAGGGGGTGATGGCGGCCGAGGGGGCCTCGCGCATCATGCTCCGCGACTTTCCGCAGGGGGACGATGAGGCGCTGCGCGACCTGCTGTTTGAGAATGGCCTGAGCGAATATCGGTTACCGGACAAGTTGCTACTCAACGACCTGACCTGGCGCAATCGACTGGAGTTTCTCCAGCGGCTCGGCAGTAAATACCGCTACAACGTGCGCCGAGAGGCGCTCGACTGGGAGGGGCACTTTGTGGTCGAGACCACGCCCCCCCAGGGGCAGGATGAGCTAATGGCGTGCTATCAGCTCTACTGCCAGGTGCAGGAGCGGGGGGCCGAGATCAATGTCTTCCGCCTCCCCTTTGCCTATTTCGAGGCCATCTGCGCCGATCCGAGCTACGACATCATCCGCCTCTATCTCCGGGATGGTGCGGCACACGCGCCGGTGGCGGTGATGTTTAGCCATGTCGCCGATCGGCGGTATAGCGCCCTCATGGTGGGGCTCGACTACGAGCACCTCTATCGCCACAAGGTCTACAAACAGATCCTGTTCCAAACCGTAGAGCGGGCCCGCGCCCTGGGTTGCGCGACCCTGGACCTCGGTTTTACCGCCACCTTGGAGAAGAAGAAGCTCGGCGCCCGCCCGCAACCGACCTGTGCCTATGTGATGTTGGATGACCACTACCAGGCGGAGGTGCTCCACTCCATTGCTTGACGCCCCACGGCCGGTAATTAGCGCTTAGCTGGCCCACCCGGGATGGCACAAAGCGCCCGCAGCGCCTGACATATTGGCGCAACCAAGAGGACTCAAAGTAGCGCCGGCTGGTGCAGCGGCATCGATGCCGCTGGTCACCGGGGCAGCCGATCAGCGGTCGGCGCGGGTCATCGGCTAGGCATAGGTGCGAGGCGGAGAGATGGCGGCAACACGTGAACAGGCGCTGGCGGAGATCCGCCGCCGGGGGCGCCCCTCCAACAGAGGTCTGATCACTGCGATCCTGCTCCCCGCCGCCCTGGCGCTGGGTGCGTGGGCGCTGGGGCAGGAGAGCAGCGCTTTAGGGGCAGTGCTGCTGTCGGTCGCTACCATGCTACTGCTGATAGTCGCCGCCCTCTGGAGCCTGGGGGGCCATCTGGTACGGGCGAGTCGGGCACTGGAGCAGGGGCGCCGCGTGGAGAGTCGGGTACGGCTCTCCACGGGGGACGATGGCGAGGGCGACCTCTACCTGCGCTACGAACATCAAGGCCGTCAGTGGGAGTGTCAGGTGATCCCCTACGGCACCCCACCCACCGTGGGGGAGCACACGGCCGAGACCTATCTACTCCCGGGACGGGAGGCACCGGTTCTGTGGTGTATCGCAGAGGGTGTGCTGCTCCCCAGGGGTCAACCAAACGCCGTCCGGCGCTGAGTCACTGGACACCGCCCGGTAGGTGTCGAGGTCGTCGGTGGCTGGGCCGCTACGTCATGTTCCGCGCCCCTCCTGCCAACGCCCTCTAGCTGGATGTCGGCGCCGCGCGGCGGGGGGCGCGGCGCCGTGCTCCGGCTAGAAGGTGTAGCTGACGGTGATGGAGCCGTGGCGGCCAGGGGCGGGATAGAGCCGCTCGACGGTGGAGTAGCCGGCCCAAGCGGCGTAGCTCGGGTAGCGCTCATCGGTGAGGTTGTCGATGCGGCCGGTCACCCGCCAGGCGCCCTGCTCCCAGTGGGCGGCCAGGTTGAACTCATCCACGGCGTCCAGTTTGGCCAGTTGATTCTCGTAGTCGGAGTCCTGGTAGCGCTCGCCGGTGTGGAGCCACTCGCCGTGGAGGCGCCAGTGGTCGGTGAACTGCCAGTCGGCGCCGAGGCGGCTGCTCACCCGGGCGACGAAGGGGATCTCCTTACCGGAGAAGGGGCCGCCGCTCATCTTGGGATCGGTGTAGCTGAGGGCGCCGTTGAGCCGCAGCTTGGCGTTGAGCGCCACCTCCGCCTCGGCGATGGCGCCGCTGCGGCGGGTCTTCTCCAGATTGACATTGGCCCCGCTCCCCCATGGGCCGGGGGCGGTGCTGTCGAAGTCGATCTCATGGTCGAGATCGAGTCGCCAGGCCAGCAGTTTGGCGCGGTGTCCCCCCGCCGCCCACTCCGCCCCTAGCTCATAGGAGACGCCGGTCTGGGTGTCGAGGCCGCTGCTGCCGGGGGAGACAAAGGTCAGTTCATCCAGCTTGGCGAAGCGGAAGTTACCGTCACGGCGGGCGAGGAGGGTCCACTCCGGGGTGAGGGTGTAGCGCGCCCCCAGCTCCCACACCGTGACTCGATCGCGTTCATCCACCCCTGCACCGGCGGCGCCTAGGTCGTACTTCACCTCTGCGGTGCGACCGCCGACGGTGAGGCCGAGCTGGGCGGTGATCGGCACCACCGTCTGGAGGTAGAGGGCGTTGGTCTGCTGTTCGGCGTCGGTGGCGGTGTAGGCGGAGTCGAAGCGGTAGTCGATGCGATCGAGGTCGGCCCCGAGGGTGATGAGCCCCTCCCCGCCGGCGGTGGTGAGTCCTCCCACCAGCCGCGGACTGAGGGCGAGGTGGCGACGGCTCTGGGTAAACGGGGTGCCGTAGAGTTTGCCGTCGCCATCGCTGTCACGCCAGCTCGCCTCTCCCTCCAGTTGCCACTGCTCGGAGAGCGAGTGGTTGAGGCCGAGACGGACGAGATCGGTGCTCTGGTCATCAAAGTCTTGGGCGTAGGCGGGATCGACCTGCTGCCGATCGCTGTTGAGCTGATCGCGGGTGAGGGAGCCCGGCAGGGAGATGCGCTCGGTGACGTGCTGCGCCTCGGCAAAGAGCTGGCCTTGGTTGAGGCGGTAGTCGAGGCGGGCGAGGGCATTGCCGTAGCGGCGGTCGTTGTGGTCGCGGAAGTTGTCGCTCTCCAGATACTCACCGGAGAGCCGCAGCCCCACCCGTTCACCCTGGCTGCTGCCGCTGGCGGCGACCCGGCGCAGGTCGAAGCTACCGACACTCGCCGCCACCTGGGCGGTGGTGGCGCGGGCCGGGGCGCGGGTGATGATGTTGATCACCCCCCCCACCGCCTGATCGCCAAACAGGGTACCGGCACTCCCCTGGACGATCTCCACCCGCTCGACATCCTTGAGCCGCACCGAGGAGAGATCGGGGGCGGCGAGATCGGCATTGTTGAGGCGGCGCCCATCCACCAGGATGAGGGTGTTGGCGGCGGCGTTACCGCCATTGAGGCCACGCATCCCGATGATGGCGCGACTGCCATCACCATAGAGATCTTTTATCTGTATGCCGCCGCGCCCCTCCAGGAGGGTGATGAGATTATCGGCGCCGCTCGTCTCGATCTCCTCCCGATCGATGACGGTGATACTGGCGGGGGTGGGGAGCAGGCTCTCGCTGCGGGTAGCGCTCACCACCACCTGCGGTAGCTGGACCTCTTCGGCAACAACGGTGGTGGGGAGGGCAGTGGCGCCGGCCACCGCCAGGGCGATGCGGATCTTCATGATTTAGAGCGTCTCCTCTGCGCGCACCCGCGCAGACTCGGGGGAGTTGCGGAATACCAGTGCGGTGGGGTGCGGTCGGGGAGGGCGGGAGGGATCCCGGGCCCGGTCGGCCGCCCACCCGCGGCACTGGAGCTGGGTTCCGGGCCGGTCTCCGGGCTTAGCGGTTGGGGGGAGATCCCCGGGTGCGGTCGCCTTCCCGTGTCCATCGACACAGTGGCCTGCTGACCTTACCCATTACCGCTTACCGTTGCGGGGGCAGCGCCGGTCTCTCACCGGCTTCCCGTTTCACCCAGCCCGCCGCCTAGCCGATCCGCAGCGTAGATCGCTGGGAGCAGGGGCGGTGGCGTGGGCACCTGGAACGGGCGGCACTCTAGGGGGGGGTTGGATGGCGGTCAAGGGGTGTGATCGGGTCGGGGCGCTCTGCTAAGCTAGTGGCGCTCTCTATGTGTCAAGGAATTTTCAATTGTTACAAAGGCTTGCGTCATGCACGCAGCGCCTTCTCCCGTTGCTCCTCCTCCTCTTGGTCGGGCCGGCACTGGCCGCCACCCAGTTGGAGGTGGAGATCAGCGGTGTAGAGGGGGAACTGCTCGATAATGTCCGCGCCAAACTCTCGCTATTAAGGGAGCAGGGCGACGCCCGTTTAAACGACTACCGGGTCCACTCCCTGTTTCGTCAGGCCGAGGCGGAGGTGCGGAGCGCCCTGGAGCCGTTTGGCTACTACACCCCCCAGATCGAGGCCAAGCTCGACCCGCAGGGGAGCGGCTGGGTCGCCCATCTCCAGATCCAGCCGGGAGAGCCGGTCAGGGTGCGTCATGTGGTGGTGGCGGTGACGGGGGCCGGTGGCGAGCTGCCGCAGTTCCAGAACTGGCGCCAGACCTTTCCATTGACCAGCGGGGCGGTGCTGCGCCATGCCGACTACGAGGCCGCCAAGGGGGAGCTGCTCTCCCTCGCGGCCCGCCTGGGTTTCCCCGAGGCGAAGCTAACCGAGCGGCGGATCGAGGTGGAGAGCGCCCAGGGGTATGCCGATATCCACCTCACCCTCGCCAGCGGGCCCCGTTACGCCTTTGGCGAGGTGAGCTTCTCCGAGGTGCCCCTCTCCACAAATCTATTGCGCAACTATCTGTCGTTTGCCCCGGGCGATCCCTTTGATGAGGCGCTGCTGTCGCGGCTGCAACGCGACCTTGCCGATAGCGACTACTTCCAGCGGGTGGAGGTGGAGCCGCAGACACCAGACGCCGCCACCCACACCATCGCCCTCAGCGTCACCCTCACCATGCGCTCACGCACCCGCTGGACCGCTGGCGTCGGCTTCGGGACCGACACCGGTCCGCGGATCACCGGCGGGGTAGAGCGGCGCTGGGTCAACCGCTACGGCCACCGTTTCAACGCCAGTGCCACCCTCTCCGGGCTGGGCAACGAGTTTGCCACCGAATACCGCATCCCCCTCAATCCGCCGCAAACCGACTACTTCCACGTGGACGCCAGCGCCCAGCGGGAGGAGACCGACACCTCCACCCGTGACACCGCCACCGTGGCGGCCGGTGTCAGTCAGACCCTGGATGGCTGGGTGCGCACCGCCTCCATCAACTACCAGGAGGAGAGCTTTGAGGTGGGGGGCGAGAGCGAACGCTCCACCATGCTCTACCCCAGCCTCGGTTGGCAGCGGGTGGTGGCAGATGACCGCATCTTCCCGGTGCGGGGCTGGCGTATCGGTTTGACCACCCGGGCGGCGGAGGAGGGGTTCGGCTCCTCTACCGATCTGCTCCAGGTGATCGCCTCCGGCAAGGTGGTGGAGAGCCGTGGGCGCCACCGCTTTATCGCCCGGCTCGACGCCGGTGCCAGTGAGGTGAGCAAGTTCGATCAGCTGCCGGTCTCCATGCGTTTCTTCGCCGGCGGCGACCAGAGCGTGCGCGGCTTCGCCTACAACAGCATCGGCCCCAAGGATGGGGATGGCGATGTCATCGGCGGTAAGTATCTATTGGTGGGGAGCTTCGAGTACAACCGCTATTTCAATGACCGCTACGGCGCCGCCCTCTTCTACGACATCGGCAGCGCCTTTAACGACCAGCCCGACTCCTTCGACAAGGGGGTTGGCGCCGGCCTCCGGGTACGGCTGCCGTTTGCCGTTATCCGGGCCGATATCGCCCACACCCTCACCGCCGACCACTGGCGTTTCCACCTCAACATAGGGCCAGAGCTATGAAGCGGCGTCGTCTGTGGTGGCTGCTACTGGTGGCGCTGGTGGTGCCGGTAGCGCTGCTCGCCTGGCTGTTGGCCACCGAGAGCGGTCTGCGTTTTATTTGGGGCCAGCTCGCCCCCCGCTTGCCGGCCGAGATCGGCGTAGAGCAGGTGGCGGGGCGGCTCAGCGGGCCGTTGCAGCTGAGCGGGCTGCACTATGCCGCCGCCGGTACGGCGGTGAGCGTCGCCAAGGTGGAGTTTGACTGGCGCCCCTCGGCGCTGCTCTCCGGGCGTCTACAGCTGGATCGCTTGGCGGTCAGCGGGGTTGATCTCACCCTGCCGGCCAGTAGTGACGAACCGCCCCCAGAGCAGCCGGCAGGCCCCTTGAGCCTGCCGGAGATCGCACCGCCGCTACCGGTGGTGGTGGAGGGGATCGAGGTGACCGCGGTCACCATCCGGCCGGCGGCGGGGGAGCCCGTGGTGCTGGAACAGGCCCGCTTGGCGGCCCGGCTCGATGCCGCCACCGGCCTCACCTTGACCGAGCTGGCGGCGGCAGGGCCGTGGGGCCAGCTGCAACTGACGGGGCACAGCGGCTTGACCGCGGCGGCCCCCTTGGCGCTCAACCTTAGTGGCGAGGCGCGGCTCCCGCAGCTGCCGGCACCGCTGACCCTGACCGCCCAGCTGGCGGGGAGTGTCGGCGTGCCGGAGCTGGCGGCGCAGCTGAGCGGGGCGGTGGGGGCGCAGATCGACGCCCAGGCGGCCTGGATCGGCGCGGCGGTGAACTGGTCGGCCAAGGTGGTCTTGGAGCCGACCACCCTGGCCGATTTCGATCCGCAGCTGCCGCCGCTGAGCGTGGCAGGCCGACTCTCTGCCGAGGGGGCCGGTGAGCAGGCGCAGGCGCAGGCCGATCTCAGCCTGCACGACCCCGCCAGCGGCGACTGGCGCGTGGCCCTCCAGGCCAAGCGGCAGGCGGCCCCCTTACAGCTAGAGGAGCTGCAAGTGGCGGCGGCAGAGGGGGCGAGCCGTCTCAGTGCCAGCGGCAGCTGGGATGGTGCCGCCCAGCAGCTGGCCCTGAGCAGCCAGTGGCAGGCGCTGCGGTGGCCGTTGAGTGGTGAGCCGCAGGCGAGCAGTGAGAGCGGCCAACTGGAGGCGCAGGGGGGCATCGACGCCCTGGCCATCACCGCCCAGGCAGGTTGGCAGGTGAGCGGCCTGCCGGCGGGGACGCTGGATCTCAGCGCGCAGGCGAGTCAGCACGGGGTACAGATCGATCGCCTGGGCCTTGGCTGGCTGGCCGGCGAGTGGGTGACCAACGGCCAGATCGATTGGGCGGGGAGCCCCAGTTTCCAGCTCCAACTGGCCCTGGATGGGGTTGACCCCGGGGAGATCGACCCACGTTGGCAGGGGACGGTGGCGGCCCGTCTGGCGGCCCAGGGCGAGCTGGGTGAGACGCCGCGGATAGCGGCCACCATTGAACAGTTGGAGGGACGGCTGCTCGACGCCCCGTTGAGTGGTCAAGGCCAGCTCCAGCTGGTGGGCGAAAATCTGACCATCAGCCAGCTGCGCCTCGCCAGCGGCGATGCCCAGCTGGAGGCGGATGGCGAGCTGGCTGAACAGTGGGGGGTGAACTGGCGCCTGGCGCTACCGCGGCTGGGGCAGTTCGTGCCGGAGGCGAGTGGCTCGATCAAGGGGAGTGGGCGGATCGAAGGGCCGCGTCAGACCCCCCATCTGCTGGCCCAACTGGGGAGCGAGCGGCTGCGCATGGGGGGCCAGGGGGTGGAGCAGCTGACCCTGGATGCCGATGTCGATACCAGTGCCACCGGCCTTTGGCAGTTGGCGGCAAAGGCCGACGGGGTGCAGTTACCGGATCAGGGGCGCTTCGATCAGCTGACCCTCACCGCCCAAGGGAGTAGCGCCGCCCATACCATCAAATTGGCCGGCAGCGGACCGGAGCGGGAGCTGGCGCTGGTGGCCGATGGGGGGCTGAGCGGCGGTGAGTGGCACGGCACGCTGCACGATGGCCGGATCGTCTGGCCAGCGGCGGGGAGCTGGCAACAGGGGGCGGCGGCCGAGTTGCAGGCCGGGGGTGAGGCCTTTGCCCTTACCCCGTTCTGTCTCAAAGAGGGTGAGGCGCAGCTCTGTCTGGCGGCGGCCGGTGGTGCCTCCCGTTGGCAGGGGGAGATCGATCTCAGCCAGTTGCCACTGAGCCGTCTGCTACCGGAGCGGCCCGACCTCAAGACGGCCGGCAGCCTGGCGCTGAAGGGGCAGGTGGCCATGGCCGGCGAGCGGCTGGAGCAGCTCAACCTGGAGGGGGCCGTGAGTGGTGGTGCCCTCTCCTGGCAGACCGAAGGCGGGGAGAAGATCGAGACCGGCTTTGACACCTTTACCCTCACTGCCCACCAGCAGGGGGCCGATCTCCTCGGTGCCCTCCATCTGGCGCTGAGTGCCGGTGGTCGGCTCGATAGCGATCTACGGATCCAACAGTGGCAACAGGGTCCCATCGGCAACCGGCCGTTGAGCGGCACCCTGGCGGTCAACTTCGCCCAGCTCGACTGGGTGGCCCCCTTGGTGCCGGGTGATATGGAGCCCCACGGCCGTCTCCAAGGCGAGCTTCATCTAGGAGGCGAGGTGGCCATGCCGGAGGTGAGCGGCCAGTTGGCGATCGCCGATGGGGCGGTGGTGGTGCCGGCGGCGGGGATCGCCGTGACGGGGGTGGAGCTGGCGGTGGCCAGTGCCGAGGATAAGAGCCTCGGCGTGAGCGGTCGGGCCCAGTTGGGGATGGGGGAGCTGCGGCTCGATGGGCGAGTGGTGGTGCCCCAGCCGGAGCGGCCGGATCACTGGCAGGTGGACCTCAAGGCGGCGGGCCAGCAGCTGCTGGTGGCCCACCTGCCCGAGGCGCGAGTGGTGGCCTCCCCCGATCTCACCTTGGCCGTCACCCCGGAGCAGGTGGAGGTGACCGGCAAGATCGAGATCCCCGAGGCGGATATCGGGCTGCCAAATAGCCAATCCAGCGTGGGGGTGTCGGAGGATGTGGTGGTGGTGGATCGGCAGCAGCCGACAGAGGCGGCGAAGGCGCAGCGGCTGTTGGCGAAGTTGACCCTCATCTTCGGCGACGCCGTGCGTCTGAGTGGCGCCGGCTTCAGTGGTCGCCTCACCGGCACCCTCACCGTGGAGCAGTTGCCGGGTGAGGTACCGCGGGGGAGGGGTGAACTCAGCGTGGTCGATGGGGTGTATGAGGCCTACGGCCAGAAACTGAGCCTCGACCGTGGGCGGCTGCTCTTCTCCGGCGGCCCGGTGGACAACCCGGCCCTCGATCTCCGGGCGGTGCGCACCATCGAAGAGGATGGGGTGGTGGCCGGGGTGGAGGTGAGCGGTCGCGCCCAGAAACCGGAGATCCGGCTCTTCTCAGAGCCGCCGATGGAGGAGGCCAACATCCTCTCCTATGTGATGTTGGGGCGTCCCCTCTATGGCGCCAGTAAATCGGAGGCGATGGGGCTGCAACAGGCCGCCGCCGCCCTCGGGATGGCCGGTGGCAGCCGGGTGGCCAAGCAGATAGGGGAGCAGTTTGGCCTCGATCAGGTGGAGGTCGATGCCGGGGCCGGGAGCGGCCAGGCGGCGGTGGTGCTGGGTAAGTACCTCTCACCGCGCCTCTATGTACAGTATCTGGTGGGGATGGCCGAGGCGGCCGCGACCTGGCGTCTGCGTTACCAGTGGACCAAACACTGGGTGCTCCAGGCCGAGACCGGCAGCACCAACTCGGGGGGCGATATCCTCTTTACCATCGAGCGCTGATCAGGCGACAGAGCGGACTAACCGTGGCCCTGGCGGGGTAGCGGCAGCACCTTGGCGCAGCGCCCACTGCGCCGGCGGCGATACTCCTCGAAGGCGTCGGGCTCCAGCTTGAGGAGGGGGAGGAACTCGCCCCGCAGTTTCTCCATCATGAGCTGAGAGATGCGAATGCAGGCAGCGAGGGGGGTTTTGGCGCGTCGGCGCTCCATATCGATGCGAAACTGGAGCCCGGAGAGGCGGGGTCGAAAGTGCTCTGGGGCGTGTTCGATGAACTCGGCCAGTAGTCGATGGCGCAGGGCCTCGAACCGCTCCGGGTCCTGCTGGGCCAGCGTGGCCCAGGTGTTGAAGTCAAAGATGCTGCGCTTGGCCATATGCCCTCGCCTGTACTGGCTGTGCTGTGGTTGGAGAGGATTGCCCCCATCCGCCGCCGGCCACTGCCGAGAGGGCCAACCGCCTAACCCGGATTAAGAGGTGCCTCCCACCGGTTCGCACCGCCTCTCTCCCGCCTGTCGTGGGCAACCTTGAGGGGGTCGGGAACCCTCGGGCGGCTTTCGGAAGTATAGGTGGGGGCGCTCGGGCCGAACCGTGCGCCCCGCCACACCCTCGGCCCTCGGGGTCTATTTCACCACTCGCAGAGCGGGGCGTTTCGCCGCCTTCTCCGCGTCCTCCTTCTCCGGCGTCGGGGGGGGCTCATCCCCATCTTCTGGCCCAAATACCATGCCTTTGCCATTCTCTCGGGCGTAGATGGCGAGCACTGCGGGCACTGGCACACTCACCTGGGTCGGGGTGCCGCCAAAACGGGCCTGAAACTCCACCCTGTCGTTGCTCATGCTGAGGTTACCCACGGCACGGGCGCTGATATTGAGCACGATCCGGTCGTTCTCGACATACTGGAGCGGCACTTCTGTACCGGCAAAGGCGGCATCCACCAGGATGTGGGGGGTGAGGGCGTTGTCTTCTATCCATTCGTAGAGGGCTCGGATGAGATAGGGGCGGCTGGGAGTCATCAGGGCTCCTTCTTTGGCTGTTGCAGGGGGAGGCGCGCCCTCCATCTGGGAATGGAGGGAGGAGGCCCGCTAATCCACCTGCCGACTTAAGGTTGCTATAAACGAGAAAGGGGGGCACTGGGCCCCCCTTTCACGGGTTACTGCATCTGCACGGGGCAGCGCTATCCTACCGCGGAACTCAATGCACGTCCCGCCAGTACTCCTTCTTCAGGAGGTAGGAGACCACCAGGAACAGCAGCAGGAAGCCAAGCACCTTCCAACCCAGGGCCTTGCGGTGGAGCTGGATCGGCTCACCCATGTAGACCATGAAGTTCACCAGATCACCCACGGCGGCGTCATACTCCTCCGCCTTCATGGTGCCGGGCGTGACCATCTCGAAGCTGAGGTGCTTCTCGCCGTCATGCTCCTCTACCACCGCCTTCTTCAGCCCCTCCAGCTTCCACAGGACATGGGGCATACCGACGTCGGGGAACACCTTGTTGTTGACGCCGGTGGGCTTCTTCTCGTCGATGTAGAAGGTGCGCAGATAGGTGTAGAGGTAGTCGGCACCCCGGGCCCGGGCCATGACCGAGAGATCGGGCGGCGGGTTACCGAACCAGGCCTTGCTATCCTTGGCAGGCATCGCAATGGTCATGGTGGAGCCGATCTTGTCCGTGGTGAACATCAGCTCCTTCTTCACCTGATCCTCGCTCATCCCCAGGTCCTCTGCCACGCGCGAGAAGCGCATGTACTGGGCCGAGTGGCAAGAGAGGCAGTAGGTTGCAAACAGCTTGGCGCCGTGCTGGAGCGACTCCATGTTGCTGAGATCAACTGGGGCCTTGTCGTATTCGACCTCGCCCCCAGAGGCCATGGCGACCGTCGGCGCGACGGCCAGAATGAAGGCAGCAATCAGCTTTTTCATTAGTGCGTCACCCTTTCCGGAACCGGCTTGTTCTTCTCCATCTTGGTGTAGATAGGCATCAGGGCGAAGAAGGCGAAGTAGATAATGGTGCAGATCTGGGCGGTCAGGGTGCGGAGCGGACTAGGCGCCTGCATCCCAAGGTAACCCAGCACCAGGAAGGCGACGACGAACAGACCCAGGGCCACCTTGTAGCAGAGCCCACGATAGCGGATGGACTTCACCGGATTACGGTCCAGCCAGGGCAGGAAGAAGAAGGCCATGACTGAGACCCCCATGGCCACCACGCCGGGGAAGGCGGAACCGGCGATGGAGGGCACCGCACGGAGAATGGCGTAGTAGGGGGTGAAGTACCAGACCGGGGCGATGTGCGGCGGGGTCTTGAGCGGGTTGGCCGCCTCAAAGTTGGGGTGTTCAAGGAACAGACCGCCCATCTCCGGGGTGAAGAAGACCACCGCAACGAAGAGCATCAGGAACACCACCACGCCAACGATATCCTTCACCGTGTAGTAGGGGTGGAAGGGGATGCCATCCAGCGGGATGTGGGTGTTGGGATCCTTGAGCTTCTTGATCTCCACGCCGTCGGGGTTGTTGGAGCCGACCTCGTGCAGGGCGATGATGTGGGCGGCAATCAGCCCCACCAGGACCAGCGGCACGGCGATGACGTGGAAGGCGAAGAAGCGGTTGAGGGTCGCATCGGCCACCACATAGTCACCGCGGATCCAGAGGGCAAGCTCCGGGCCGACGAAGGGGACGGCGCCGAACAGCGAGATGATCACCTGCGCGCCCCAGTAGGACATCTGGCCCCACGGCAGCAGATAGCCGAAGAACGCCTCAGCCATCAGACACAGGAAGATCAACATGCCGAAGATCCAGACCAGTTCACGCGGCTTCTTATAGGAGCCGTAGAGCAGGCCGCGGAACATGTGCATATAGACCACGACGAAGAAGGCGGAGGCACCGGTGGAGTGCATATACCGGATGAGCCAGCCCCAATTCACGTCACGCATGATGTACTCAACCGAGCCAAAGGCGAGCTGGGCATCGGGCTTGTAGTTCATGGTGAGGAAGATGCCGGTGAGCAGCTGGATGACCAGCACCAGCAGCGCCAGCGAGCCGAAGAAGTACCAGAAGTTGAAGTTCTTCGGCGCGTAATACTCGGACAGATGTTCCCGCCAGAGCTTAGAGAGAGGGAAGCGGTCATCGACCCATCCCAGCAGTTGTGTGGCGATCGAGGTCATTTAAGCGGCTCCTTGGGCGTCCTGGCCTACGCCGATGAGAATGCGGGTATCGCTCAAGAACTTGTAGTCTGGTACTTCCAGGTTCTTAGGCGCCGGGACACCGCTGTATACGCGGCCAGCGAGGTCGAAGCGGGAACCGTGGCAGGGGCAGAAGAAGCCGCCCTTCCAGTCGGGACCCAGGTCGGACGGGGCAATCTCTGGACGGTAGGTGGGGGAGCAGCCCAGATGGGTACAGATGCCGACCAGCACCAACACTTCTGGCTTGATGGAGCGGGTGGGGTTCTGAGCGTATGCGGGTTGCTGGGAGGTAAGCTCGGAGTTGGGATCGAGCAATTGTTCATTGAGGGTGGGCAGATCCTTAAGGTTCTGCTCCGTGCGGCGGACGATCCAAACCGGCTTACCGCGCCACTCGTAGGTAATCTGCTGACCCGGTTCGAGCTTACTTATGTCAGCTTCAACTGGGGCACCGGCCGCTTGGGCCCTGGCGCTCGGTGTCATAGAAAGTACGAATGGGGCCAGTACGTAGGCCGTACCTACGCCACCCACTACAGTGGTCAGCGCGGTGAGGACCCGGCGTCTGCCCTTGTCAACGCCATCTGTGCTCATCAAGGCTCTCCAAAACAGGCTTAAGGGAGTGTTTTACATCATCGTTGTAGAAACCGCTGGGCCGCGGCGAAGCTGCCGAGACTGATATTATGAGAATTTTCTAATATTCAAATCGGCCTGAATTAATCGCGTAGTTTCTACCAATTGTCCTGTCAAGGCAAGGGTAATGGGCAGCCGCAAAAAATGGGACCGGAGTCGCACCCTGCGATCCGGTGGGAGGCCATATAGACCAATGGGTTGCAGACGAGTAAGGGGAGCGTAAAGGCGCTTGACAGAGAGATAGCGGGCGCGCCCTAACCCCCCTTTTCTACCGACGCTTGGGGGTCGAGGCTGAATAGATAGTGAGGCCCGGCGCGCCGGCCAACACCTTAAATAAGGGGTCTGGGTGGCCCGCTGAGCGGGCCCCAAGGTGACTTAGGCCGGATTGGCCAGATCAATAAAGGTGGTCTCCAGGCCAAACCGCTCCGCCAGGTGGTTGCCGAGGGCGAGGGCGCCGTAGCGCTCGGTGGCGTGGTGGCCGCAGGCGAGGTAGTGGATCCCCTGCTCCCGTGCGATATGGGCCGTGGGTTCGGAGATCTCGCCACTCAGATAGGCGTCGAGGCCAAGGCAGGCCGCCTGTTCGATGGCCCCTTGGGCCGCCCCGCTGCACCAGCCGATGCGGCTGATGGGGTGGGGGCCGCCACTCACCACGGTGGGGATCCGGCCGAGGGTGGCGGCAATCTGCTCCGCCAGCTGGTCGAGATCGGCCGGGGTTGGCAGGCGGCCATGGCAGGCGATGCCGCCGTTGGGGCCACTGCCGAAACGCCCCTGCTCGATAAAGCCGAGGCGCTGGCCAAGGCGGGCGTTGTTGCCGAGGCTGGGGTGGCCATCGAGCGGGAGGTGGTAGGCGATGAGGCTGATATCGTGGCTGAGCAGTGCCTTCAAGCGGCGCCGCTTCATGCCGGTGACGGTGGCCGCCTCGCCGCGCCAGAACCAGCCGTGGTGGACCAGCAGGGCGTCGGCCCCCCGCTCCACGGCCTGTTCAATGAGGGCCAGGCTGGCGGTGACGCCGGTGATCAGTGTGGCTACCTCGGGCCGTCCCTCCACCTGCAACCCGTTGGGGGCGTAGTCGTCATAGTCGCGGGCGGCCAGCAGGTCGTCGAGATAGGCGGTGAGGTCGGCCAGGTGAATCATGCGTGGAGGACTCCAGTAGAGTAATATAGGCAGCTTCCTATCTTAGTCACTCCCCGCCGGCGTCGCGCCATGAATCTGCGCCCTCTCTCTGCCTTCGTCTTTCAGGCCATTAGCGTGGGGCTCGCCGTCGCCTTCTTGGTGGTGGTGTGGAACCCAGAGCTGCTGCGCACCGGTCGGCCGGTGGTCTCGGTCGTGGAGAGCCCGCCACTCCAAGCGGGTGTCACCCCCCAGAGCGGCCCGGTCTCTTACGCCGCGGCGGTGGAGCGGGCGGCGCCGGCGGTGGTCAATATCTACACCAAGAAGCTGGTCAGCTCCAACGGCTACACCTTCCTGGATGACCCCGTATTCCGCCACTTCTTTGGCGATCAATTCCAGCCACCACCCCGCCAGCGGTTGGAGACCAGCCTCGGCTCTGGGGTCATCGTCTCTGAGGGGGGGTACATCCTCACCAACAACCACGTGGTGGCAGAGGCCGACGAGATCGAGGTGGCGCTGGCCGACGGTCGTACCGCCGCCGCCAAGGTGATCGGGACCGATCCCGAGGCCGACATCGCCGTGCTGAAGGTGGAGCTGGCCGGGCTGCCGGTGATCATCCTCGGCAGCGCCGAGGGTCTTAAGGTGGGTGACGTGGTGTTGGCCATCGGTAATCCATTCGGTGTGGGGCAGACGGTCACCCTCGGGATTGTGAGTGCCACCGGCCGCAACCAGCTGGGCATCAACACCTTCGAGAACTTCATCCAGACCGATGCCGCCATCAATCCCGGTAACTCCGGAGGGGCACTCATCACCGCCCGGGGGGACCTGCTCGGTATCAACACCGCCATCTTCTCCCGTACCGGCGGTTCGCAGGGGATCGGGTTTGCCATCCCGGTCAACCTAGCCAAGGATGTCATGACCCAGATCATCGAGACGGGTCACGTTGTGCGTGGTTGGCTCGGCATCGAGGTGCAGGAGGTCTCCCACGATCTGGCCGAGTCGTTCGACCTGCCCAACCGCGATGGGGTCATTGTGGCGGGGGTGCTGCGAGGGGGGCCCGCCGCCGAGGCGGGGCTACAACCGGGCGATGTGATCACCTCCATTGGGGATCAACCGGTGCATGATGTCCGTTCGGCCCTTGATCTCATCAGCCGCACCCAACCCGGCAGCATATTGGCAGTCACTGCCCTCCGCTCAGGCTCCCCCATCCGCCTGGGGGTGAAGGTGGCCGAGCGT
Source organism: Chromatiales bacterium (assembly GCA_003251535.1). Classification (GTDB taxonomy): domain Bacteria; phylum Pseudomonadota; class Gammaproteobacteria; order Thiohalomonadales; family Thiohalomonadaceae; genus SZUA-493. Next base: position 77,105 of record QKFD01000095.1, read on the forward strand.
CCGATGCAGGAGGCCCGTTCTGGGCGATAGGGCAGCGTCGGCGTACCACGCCGACGCTGGGCCAGGGTGCTTGGCGCTACCGGCCCAGGCCGCCTCTCCGACCCATCACCCCACTCGCCTACCCTAGCGCCACAGGTCTCAAGGGGCAGCCTAACAAGATAGTTATTCTCTCGGGTGCCGGTATCCGTGCGGAGAGTGGTCTAGCCACTTTCCGCGCCGCAAACGGCCTGTGGAACAGATACTCTTGGCAGGAGTTGGCCAGCCCGGCGGGCTGGGAGCGCCACCCAGAGGCGGTCCTCGCCTTCTATAACGAACGTAGAGCCCAGGCATGGCTGGCAGCGCCCAACGCCGGCCACCATGCCATCGCCTCCCTGGCGGCGGCGTATGAGGTGGTGGTGATCACGCAGAACGTTGATGAGCTGCATGAGCGCGCCGGCTCGCAGCACGTCATCCATCTGCATGGTCAGATCGCCTATGCGCGAGGCACATCCGAGGCCCGCAGACGCTACCGCATTGAAGACGCCCCCATCCACCTGGGCCAACGGTGTGAAGCTGGCACCCAGCTGCGGCCTGACATCGTTTGGTTTGGGGAGCCGGTGGAGTTTTTGGCCGAGGCCCGGGCACAGATGGCCAGCGCGGCGAAGGTCCTCGTGGTCGGCACATCGCTCTCCGTCTTCCCGGCAGCCTCATTGGTGAAGTGGGTCCAGGAGGCGGCGGAGAAGACGTTGGTATCCCTGGAAGTGGATAACCTGCCTGAGGGTTTTACCTTTCTGCGCGGCAGAGCGACCGAGATTCTGCCCACCCTGGCGGCAAGGTGGCTGTCCGAGGCCAACGCCCTCTGAGGTCGCTATCTTGGGGCGAGCGGATCCAGCTCAACTGACCCCCCGCGGCGAGGGGGGGCTGAAGGCCCCCACCCGCCTATTCGGCCAATGTAATATCCGGCCCCATTTTTTCTCCCCGGTACTCAGTTCCCGCCTTTAGCGCCCCCATGCTAGGG
>QKFD01000021.1 GCA_003251535.1 Chromatiales bacterium
AGGGGTCGATGTGGTGCGCGTCAACTTCTCCCACGGCACCCCTGAGGAGCATATCGAGCGGGTGGAGCGGGTCCGTAACCGGGCCCGCGCCCACGGTCGGCAGGTCGGCGTATTGGCCGATCTGCAAGGCCCGAAGATCCGCATCGATCGCTTCAAAGATGGCAAGAAGGTGGTGCTGGAGGAGGGAAAAACCTTCACTATTGACCCCGCCCGGGATCCCTTCAGCGGGGATGAGACCGGCGTTGGCACTGTCTACAAATCGCTGCCCAATGACGTCAAGCGGGGGGACACCCTGCTGCTGGACGACGGCCGCTTGGTCCTCTGGGTAGACCAGGTGCAGGGCAGCGCCGTTGTCTGCCGAGTGGTGGTGGGTGGCCTGCTCTCCGATCGCAAGGGGATCAACAAACAGGGTGGAGGTCTCTCCGCCCCGGCCCTCACCGACAAGGATAAGGAGGATATCAAGCTGGCGGCCCGCATCCAGGCCGACTACCTTGCCGTCTCCTTCCCTCGCACTGCGGATGACATCAACGAGGCGCGGGAGCTGCTGCGGCTGGCCGGTGGCCACGGTGGGATCTGCGCCAAGATCGAGCGGGCCGAGGCGTTGGATGTGGTGGATGAGATCATCGCCGCCTCCGATGCCATCATGGTGGCCCGTGGTGACCTTGGCGTGGAGATCGGCGATGCCTCCCTGCCGCCGGTGCAGAAGCGTCTCATCCAGCGGGCCCGCTGCATGAATCGGGTGGTGATCACCGCCACCCAGATGATGGAGTCGATGATCGAAAACCAGATCCCTACCCGGGCCGAGGTCTTCGACGTCGCCAACGCCGTGTTGGATGGGACCGACGCGGTGATGCTCTCCGCCGAGACCGCCGCCGGCAAGTACCCGGACAAGGCCGTGGCCGCCATGGATCGCGTCTGCCGCGAGGCGGAGAAACACCCGCTGGCGATGCAGTCCGATCACCGTATCCACAGCCAGTTCACCCACACCGACGAGGCGATTGCCATGGCCACCATGTATGTGGCCAACCACCTCAACGTGAAGGCCATCGCCGCCCTCACCGAGTCGGGAACGACCCCACTGTGGATGTCGCGCATCAGCTCCGGCATCCCCATCTACGCCCTCACTCGCCACGTAGAGACCCGCCGCAAGGTGACCCTCTACCGCGGGGTCTACCCGGTCAGCTTCACCAGCGCCACCGCAGATCACGCCCAGGTGAACCGTGAGGCGGTGGAGGAGCTGATGCGGCGTGGTGCCGTGCGGGATGGTGACCTGGTCATCATCACCAAGGGCGACCTGATGGGGGTCCATGGCGGCACCAACGCCATGAAGATCGTCAAGGTAGGCGAGCTGGTCTGAACGCATCACAACCAACGCCGGACGGCGGCAGCGGGGCGGCACTGCATACATAATTAGCCGATACCCTCGCCGCCGCCGGCACCCCGAAAACCCAAAGAACCAAGACACCTAAGGAGTTTGCAATGGCCCTGGTATCCATGCGTCAGCTTCTGGACCACGCCGCCGAGCACGGCTACGGTCTGCCCGCGTTCAACGTCAACAACATGGAGCAGGTGAAGGCGATCCTCGAAGCCGCCTCCGCCGTCGACGCCCCGGTGATCCTGCAAGGCTCCGCCGGCGCCCGCAAATATGCCGGCGAGCCGTTCCTGCGCCACCTCATCCTGGCCGCTGCCGAGGCCTATCCCCACATCCCCATCGCCATGCACCAGGACCACGGCGCCAGCCCCGCTATCTGCGCGCGCGCCATCCAGTCCGGTTTCACCTCCGTGATGATGGACGGCTCCCTGATGGAGGATGGCAAGACCCCCTCCAGCTACGACTACAACGTCGAGGTGACCCGCAAGGTGGCCGATATCGCCCACGCCTGCGGCGTGTCGGTGGAGGGTGAGCTGGGCTGCCTGGGCTCCCTGGAGACCGGCAAGATGGGTGAAGAGGATGGCCATGGCGCCGAGGGCGAGCTGGACCACTCCATGCTGCTCACCGATCCCAACGAGGCGGCCGACTTCGTGAAGAAGACCGGCGTTGATGCCCTCGCCATCGCCATCGGTACCTCCCACGGTGCCTACAAGTTCACCCAGAAGCCCACCGGCAAGGTGCTGCGTATCGACCGGGTGAAGGAGATCCATGAGCGCATCCCCACCGTCCACCTGGTGATGCACGGCTCCTCCTCCGTGCCGGAGGATTGGCTCGCCATCATCAACCAGTACGGTGGCGATATGGGCCAGACCTATGGCGTGCCGGTGGAGGAGATCGTCGAGGGCATCAAGCACGGCGTGCGCAAGGTGAACATCGATACCGACCTGCGGATGGCCTCCACTGGCGCCATCCGTAAGCACATGGCCGAGGATCGCAAGAACTTCGACCCGCGCAAATATTTCGCCGAGGCGACCAAGGCGATGGCTGGGATCTGCAAAAACCGCTACGAGGCGTTCGGCTCTGCCGGCCAGGCCTCCAAGATCAAGCCCATCTCGATGGAGACCATGTTTGCCCTCTATGCCAAGGGCGAGCTGGACCCGAAGGTGAACTAAGCGGTAATCGCAGTGCCCTGTAACGACTCAGGCGGCCCTCGGGCCGCCTGGGTCGTTTTGGGGGACGCCTCTATGGCGTTGGCTGCGCGGAGCTGCCCTGCTCCTTCTCCGTGTGTCCCCGCCGCGGCTTGCGCTCGCTACCAATGGCGGCCACCCCGTGGGCCGGGCTCTTGCCCAATAGCGGTGCGGCCTCATTCAGCAGGAAGTCTTTGAACGCCTGCGCCACCACCGAGAGCCGCTTACCGGAGCGGTGGACCACATACCAGTGGCGCAGGATGGGGAAGTCCTCCACGTCGAGGATGGTGAGTCGATCGAGCGACAGCTCCATCTCCACCGTATCGCGGGAGAGTAGCCCCAGCCCTAGACCGGCCTGAACACTCTGCTTGATCGCCTCATTGCTCCCCACCTCCATGCCCGTTTGGATGTGGATCCCCCGCTCCTGGAAGAAGCGCTCCATGGCGCTACGGGTACCAGAACCCAGCTCCCGCACCAGAAAGATCTCCTGCTCCAACCGTTTCAGCGGGACCCGCGGCTCCGATGCCAAGGCGTGGCCGGTGGGGGCGACGATCACCAGCGGATTCTCCATAAAGGCCCCCGCCTCTAGGTCCATATCGGTGGGGGGCTGGCCCATCACCACCATATCCACCTCGTTCTCCGCCAGCTGCTTGAGGAGGGTCTGCCGGTTGGTGACATCCAGACTCACGGTGACACCGGGGTAGCGCTGACAGAAGGTACCCAGCAGGGTGGGGGCGAAGTAGTTGGCGGTGGAGGCGACCGAGATGCGCAATTTGCCTTGATTGAGCCCCTTCAGGTTGGCCAGCACCGTCTCCAGCTCCTCCAGCTGTTGGGCGATCACCTTGCTGTAGTGATAGACCTCTTCACCGGCATCGGTGAGGTAGATCCGCTTGCCCAGCTGCTCGAAGAGCGGCACCTCCAGCTGGTTCTCCAACTGTTTGACCTGCATCGATACCGCCGGCTGGGTCAGGCACAGCTCCTCTGCCGCGCGCGTGAAGCTCAAATGCTTCGATACCGCAGCAAACACCTTGAACTGGCGCAGGGTTACATTCATAGCGGAGTCCTATAAGGCAAACCTTATCCTACAAATAAAATGATCTAACTACTACTTATGAAAAGACTGACTATAATTCTCAACAACTCGACCCGGAGCATCGAGTTTAGGTCATCGATGTCAGTAGCGTCAGACAGTTGATCAGCGCTCAGAGATCCCGCAGCCGATGGGACATACATCGCAGCGACCGATCCCTTAAACCCAACAGTGTAGATAATCAGGAGTATCGTGATGGCCAAGACCTACAACGCAGGCGTCAAGGAGTATCGCGAAACCTATTGGATGCCCGACTACACCCCTAAGGAGAGCGACTTCCTCGCCTGTTTCAAAGTGGTACCACAGGCGGGTGTGCCGCGTGAGGAGGCCGCCGCCGCCGTGGCGGCAGAGTCCTCCACCGGCACGTGGACCACGGTGTGGACCGACCTACTGACCGATCTCGACTACTACAAAGGGCGCGCCTACGCCATCGAGGATGTCCCCGGTGACGATGAGGCGTTCTACGCCTTCATTGCCTACCCACTCGACCTGTTTGAGGAGGGCTCGGTGGTCAATGTGCTCACCTCCCTGGTGGGCAACGTCTTTGGCTTCAAAGCGGTGCGCTCGCTACGTCTGGAGGATGTACGCATCCCGGTGGCGTTTGTGGTCACCTGCGGTGGGCCACCCAACGGTATCCAGGTGGAGCGGGACAAGATGAACAAGTACGGCCGCGCCCTGCTCGGCTGCACCATCAAGCCCAAACTCGGCCTCTCCGCCAAGAACTACGGCCGTGCCGTCTATGAGTGTCTGCGGGGCGGATTGGACTTCACCAAGGATGACGAGAACGTCAACTCCCAACCCTTCATGCGCTGGCGCCAGCGGTTCGAGTTTGTCGCCGAGGCGATCCACAAGGCCGAGGCGGAGACCGGCGAACGCAAAGGGCACTACCTCAACGTGACGGCACCCACCCCCGAGGCGATGTATGAGCGGGCCGAGTTCGCCAAAGAGCTGGGGATGCCCATCATCATGCACGACTACCTCACCGCCGGCTTCACCGCCAACACCGGCCTGGCCAACTGGTGCCGGCGCAATGGGATGCTGCTCCACATCCACCGTGCCATGCACGCCGTCATCGACCGCAACCCCCGCCACGGGATCCACTTCCGGGTGCTGGCCAAGATGCTGCGCCTCTCCGGCGGCGACCACCTCCACTCCGGTACCGTCGTGGGCAAGTTGGAGGGGGATCGGGCCGCTACCCTCGGCTGGATCGACCTCATGCGGGAGCGCTATGTCAAAGAGGATCGCTCGCGCGGCATCTTCTTCGACCAAGATTGGGCCTATATGCCGGGTCTGCTCCCCGTCGCCTCCGGTGGTATCCACGTCTGGCACATGCCGGCCCTGGTCTCCATCTTCGGTGATGACTCGGTGCTCCAGTTTGGTGGCGGCACCCTCGGTCACCCCTGGGGCAACGCCGCCGGCGCCGCCGCCAACCGTGTCGCCCTGGAGGCGTGTACCCAGGCGCGCAACGAGGGGCGGGAGCTGGAGAAGGAGGGGAAAGAGATCCTCACCGATGCCGCCAAGGCGAGCCCTGAGTTGAAGATGGCGATGGAGACCTGGAAGGAGATCAAGTTTGAGTTCGATACCGTCGATAAGCTCGACGTAGCGCACCGCTGATCCCCCACCAGCCCCCCATCCGGCCTAAAACCGTCTTACTAGAGGTGCCCCATGAGCGAGATGCAGGACTACCACTCCAGCCTGAGCGACCCCAGCAGCCGCAAGTTCGAGACCTTCTCCTATCTGCAAGAGCTGGATCCGGGACAGATCCGGCGCCAGGTGGAGTACATCGTGCGCCGCGGTTGGAACCCGGCGGTCGAGCATACCGAACCGGAGAACGCCTTCGACCACTACTGGTACATGTGGAAACTGCCGCTGTTTGGCGAGGCCGATGTAGATCGCATCCTGGCGGAGGCGGAGGCGTGCCATAAGGCCCACCCTAACCACCATGTGCGGCTCATTGGCTACGACAACTACAAGCAGTCCCAAGGCACGGCGATGGTCATCTATCGCGGGCCGACGGTCTGATGCCGTGGGGGCGCCCGAGGTGGGCGCCCCCACCGCTACGGCTGGGGCAGCCGGTGGTGCCAGCGGTCGCAGTGCGCCACCTCTGCGAGAGTAGAACCCCCCTGGAGATAGCGTGACTGGAGCGCCGCCCAGCGCTGCGTCGGTCACGGCGGATAAGGGCATACAAGATGAGCGCACAAGAGCAGTATCAGGTTTCGGAGCGCCCCTACTACCGCCCGGTGGGTGAGGAGGTGGAGCTGTTCAGCGCCGCCTACGCCGCCCGGATGCCGGTGATGTTGAAGGGGCCTACAGGGTGCGGTAAATCCCGCTTTGTCGAGTACATGGCGTGGCATCTGGGCCGCCCCCTCATCACCGTTGCCTGCAACGAGGATATGACCGCCTCCGATCTGGTGGGGCGCTACCTGCTCGATGCCAGCGGCACCCGTTGGCAGGATGGTCCCCTCACCGCCGCCGCCCGTATCGGCGCCATCTGCTATCTGGATGAGGTGGTGGAGGCGCGCCAAGACACCACGGTGGTGATCCACCCCCTCACCGACCACCGTCGCACCCTGCCGCTCGACAAGAAGGGGGAGCTGGTGGTGGCCCACCCCGACTTCCAGCTGGTCATCTCCTACAACCCCGGCTATCAGAACCTGATGAAGGACCTGAAACAGTCCACCAAACAGCGCTTTGGTGCCCTCGACTTCCACTATCCGGCAGCGGCGGTGGAGGCGGAGGTGGTGGCCCACGAAGGGGGGATCGAGCTGGCCGTGGCGGAGAAGTTGGTGCAGGTGGCGCACCGCTCACGCAACCTGAAGGGGCACGGCCTGGATGAGGGGATCTCCACCCGGCTGCTGGTCTACGCCGCCAGCCTCATCGCCAAGGGGATCGCCCCCCAGGCGGCCTGTGCCATGACCCTGGTGCGCCCCATCACCGATGACCCCGATATGCGCGAGACCCTGGACGCCGCCGTCGCCACCTATTTCTGAGGCGGTGGGCGCTACCGCTATACTGCGCCCCTTTGCGTACTGGAGAGAGGGGCCATGTTGGATCGGGAGTACATCGAAGGGCTGCGGCGGGACATCGTATTCGATACCACCCTGCGCGGATTTCCACTCAGGTTCCACTCCACCTGGGGGATCTTCTCCCCACGGGAGATCGATGCCGGTACCCATCTGCTGCTGGACCACATCGAAGTCGGGGAGGCGGACCGCTGTTTTGATCTCGGCTGCGGCTACGGCCCGCTCGGCATCGCCCTGGCCAAGCTGGCGCCCCAAGGCCACAGCCTGATGGTGGACCGCGACTTCATCTCAGTGGAGTACGCCCGCAAGAACATCGCCGCTAACGCCCTCGGCAACGCCGAGGCGCTGCTCTCCAACGGTTTTGATCAGATCGGCGAGCGCCGCTTCGACTGCGTAGTCTCCAACATCCCGGCCAAGGTGGGTAAGGAGATGCTGCACCTGCTGCTGTTTGATGCCTGGCGCCACCTGGAGCCGGGGGGGCGGATCTGGGTGGTCACCATCACCGGTCTGCGCCGCTTCATCGAACGCAACTTTAAAGAGGTGTTCGGCAACTACGACAAGGTGAAGCAGGGCAAAGACTACACCGTGGCGATGGCCGTGCGGGAGTGAACCCGCTCCGGCGGCCAGCGCGCTAATGCGATCAAGGGGGCGCGGATGATTCGCGCCCGCGCGGAGGCAGCCCGTGAGCATTCAACTCGAAGAGTACCGCGACTATCTGGAGCAGGCCGATCCCCACCTGCACGACACCCTCACCGCCAGCTTTGCCGAGGCGGCGCGGAGCATGTCCCCCCGTGGCCTAGTCCACTGGCTGGAGGGGGCCAAGGCGCTCGGTAAGCTGGGGCGGGGCCGCGACCTAGTGATCAACTACGTCGAGGCGATGCCGGCGGTGGTCAAGGAGGTGGGGGAGGAGGCGATCCCGGAGGCGGTCAGTGCGGCGATGAAGCTCGCCTCCATGGTCAGCGGCGAGGTGATCGCCCTGATGTTTGCCAACCTGCCGGTGGCGGCGCGGCGGTTGGGGGATATCGAACTCTATAAGCAGTATCTCCAGCTGCTGCATCAGCTCTCCGCCAAGGCGCCGCGTGGCCTGCGCCCCATGCTTGGTCGGCTCGACCAGCTCTTCGCCAAGCTGACCCTGGGTGGCCTGCGGCGCTGGGCGCTATGGGGCGCCCAGGCCCACGCCCGCGACTTCCTCGCCTTGGCCCAGTACTTCGCCCTGGAGACCCAAGATAGCCTGGCGGTGCTGCAACGGGAGCGGCGCGGCACCCTGTTTGTCGATCAGCAGCGCAAACTCAACTTCTACCTGCGGGCGCTCTGGGGGCGTGACTTCTTCCTCCGCCCCACCTCGGGCGATATCGAGTCCCGCGTTGGCACGCGGCCATTCATCGAGGAGCGGGTGATCCACCTGCCCGATGCCTACGACGATCTGCACGGCCTCTCCGGCAAGGAGCTTTATCGCGCCAGCGCCTGCCATGCTGCCGCCCACCTTGCCTACACCCTGCGCCCCCTCTCGGCCGAGGCGCTCACCCCGGTGCAGATGTTCATCATCGCCCTCGTTGAGGATGCCCGCATCGAGGCGCTGGCGATCCGTGACTTCCCCGGGTTAAAGGCGCTCTGGCTGCCGTTCCATCAGGCGGTCGCCGCGGCCCCGGGCGAGCGGCATGAGGTGGTGCGGCTGCTGGAGCGGCTCGCCCATGCCCTGCTGGCAGGGCGGGCGGAGGCGGCCGATGGCGCGCTCATCGCCGAGTGGGTGGCCCTGTTCCAGGCCGAGCTGGCGCAGCGGCCGCAGGCGGTCCAGCTCTCGTGGGATCTCGGGGTGGGGCTCTACAACCGTCTGTTGGCGCACAGCCACCTGCCGAGCTTGCGGCTGCTGGAGCAGCAGTTTGCCGTCCCCTATCGGGACGATAACCGCTACCTCTGGGCCTTTGACGAGCAGCAGTGGCAGGAGGCGGACTACCTGGCCAGCTTGGCCGGTCAGGTGCGGCGTCAGGTCAACGTGATGGAGTTGGTCAATGAGCTGGACTGCGAGCTGGCCGGTGACGATGCGCAGGAGATCTGGCACCTGGAGTCGGAGTTCTTCCGCGATGGTGATCCACTCGGGGTCTCCCTCAACCAACTGGAGGGCAAGCCGCCGGTGAGCGAGCCGTTCCACTATCCGGAGTGGGACTACGCCGTGCAGCTCCACCGCCCCGACTGGGTGACGGTGCTGGAGCGGCGCCCAGAGGCAGGGGATCCACAGCAGGTGGAGGAGACCCTGATCGAGTACCGCCCCATCGCCAACCGGCTGCGCCATATCATCGACGCCGTACAGCCACAGGGGGTGATCCGCCAGCGGCGGCAGGAGGAGGGGGAGGAGATCGACCTCGACGCCGCCATCCGCGCCATGGTGGATCTCCGCATGGGGCAGACCCCGGATCCGCGCATCGGCATCCGCCTGAAGCGCACCACCCGCGACCTCGCCGCGCTGGTGCTCATCGATCTCTCCGAATCCACTAACGACACCCCACCCGGTGCCGATCGTCCCATCGTCCAGCTGGCGCGGGAGGCCACCACCCTCCTGGCCTGGGCGCTGGAGGCCATTGGGGACCCCTTTGCCATCCACGGCTTCGCCTCTGACGGCCGCCACGACCTGCAATACTTCCGCTTCAAGGAGTTTGACCAGCCGTGGGATGAGGGCGCCAAGGGGCGCCTCGCCGGGATGCGGGGCGGCCTCTCCACCCGCATGGGGGGGGCACTGCGCCACGCCGCCCACCACCTCCAGCGGCAACCGCGCCAGAAGCGGCTCATCCTGCTCATCACCGACGGTGAACCGGCCGATATCGACGTGCGGGATCCCCAATACCTGCGCCACGACACCCGCAAGGCGGTGGAGGAGCTGGCCGCCCAGGGGATCCACACCTACTGTCTCACCCTCGATCCGCAGGCCGACAGCTATGTGGCCCGCATCTTCGGCGCCAACCGCTACACCGTGCTGGATCGGGTGGAGCGGCTGCCGGAGCAGCTGCCGCAACTCTTCTTACAGTTGACCCGCTGAATCCCCAAGGCCCTTTTGCCGACGGGGCGGATGAGATAGCCGTCTAAATCGGCCCAGGCCACGCGGGCCAGTGGTGTCGCCATCCAGGCAGAGCGACCGGCCCGTTACATTTCGTCAGGGGCCGGGCGGGGTTCAAAATATCCACGCCACCAGCAGCCAGATGATGACGAAAAATAGAAAGAAGCTGCCAAGAATGAATTGAATCTCCCCCAACAACCCATCGCCAGAGGCCACGGCAAAGAGGACCATGATAAAGGTGGTCACAAAAAATGAGATGACGGCCGCCCCTTTCAGATCAATCCCGGGCGACAGCTGGGTGGTGATCAGCTCAGAGAGCATGGGGAGTAACAGGAGAACGGCGGCGCCCAGGAGGAGGATCAGAACAAGGAGCAGGGCCGCGACTTTTCTTGACTCGTTTTTATTTTTGTTGTCGGTCTCGCCGATCATGACATCGGCTCATCGTTTTGCCGCGCACCGATGAGTTCGCTGATTTTGTTTGGGTCAGGGAGGCCATGGGCGGAGATCTCAGGGGCATCGCCCGCGGTATATATCTCGATCGAACCGACGCCAAAGAGACGGTTAAAAAACGATTGCGTCACCTTGGTGGTTCGGACGCTATTGATGTTGATTTCAGAGCGCTCTTTGCTCAGCAGTCCCTTTTCGTAGATGATCTCATGTTCATTGACGGTTAACTTTGAAGACTTATTGCGCAGATGCCAGTTGAGCAGGATCAGCAGGCCGATGCCAAGGACTGGGATGAGCAATATCGCCGCAATGAACCCAAGGGGATTATTTTTAAACATGACTGGGTGTTCTGAATAGAGCGTGCTCATCATCTGTCTCCAGTGGGATGCGTGGGCGGGTCTCCGGCGGGTGCCCCTCTCTCCCCCGCATTCTGCTTGGGGGTTAGGGGGCGAGCGGGCGGCAGCGGACCCCACGGTGTCTGTGTCGGGGCGGGCAGTGGCCCCAAGGCGTGAGTGGCGCCATCCCGTTAGCGGTGCCAAGGGGGGAGCCGGCGGACCACAATCTAGCCGTAAATGGCGCCTGGATCCAGTGGTCGGCGCGGGATGAACAATGCCCACGGTGGGAACGTAGCGGTTCACCTAAGCGGTGAGTCTAAAAAGGGAACTTGATCCATTACTTTGACTATTGAGTGTGGTAGTCCTCCCGTGCGCTCTGCCAAGGTCCCTTTTCTATCTCATTCCGTTGGAGGGCTCTCCAGACGGATGGCGGGTGCTCGCCTGCGGCCATCCCAGCCATGCCTGGCCCAACACCCAAGCGAGGGCAGTAATCACTAAATAGGCCATGGCGACTTCACGACCTTGTGGATTTATTAGACGGTGGCCCCGCCTGGACATCAAACCAGATAATCAGTCGCCAGGCGCCCCCTAGCCAGGTGAGTATGAGACGCCAACCCCGTCGCCCAATCTCGGGGGCTGGGCATGAAATGGGCGGAACGCCAGGAGAGAAAATATACCTATCACCACGGCGGTGATGGTGAGGGCGGCCGTTCCCACCCACACGCCCCCAGCCCTGTTGATCAAATAAGCGTATAGGTGCTGGGTAGATTGGGTCAGCTGCGATGTCGTCGTCGCCACCATCGAGCGCCCACCAATAGGCCCCATATTCCAACAAAATAGGGGGCCCAATAGAGGTAAACCGCAGGGCTCAGGGGGAGGCAGGGACCCCAGTCAGTGCGACACCCTGCACTGTGGAAGAGGGCCACCAAGCCATAGGAGAGTACGGCGGCGATTAGCCCTGAGAGCAAGGGATAAGGGAGCGTGCTACGGGGCATGGCGCACCGACTTCTCTGGGGGCAGCGGGATTGGTCGCGGCTTAGTGTGGATCGCCTGGGGATGGCTGGCCAGCGATCCGTTGAGCAGGGGATTGCCGGAACGCATGAGACCAACCGGGCGATGACTTGGGCAGAGTGGCTGGGATCGCGTAGGTCACGTCGATATGTTCTGGGTCATCCGCTGTCTCTGACCGCAATTTGCCAATAGGTGCCCTGTCGTTATCCTGGCAGCGGCTAGTGCCCAGGTGGCCGGTAGTCGTCAAACTCTGGGGAATCATCCGTGGCATTGGCTAGGAACGACTACTGAGGCCCTATACCTAGGCCCCTGAGCCGCCGCCTGGCGAGTCGGCGCTGGAGGCGAAAGTAGAGCCGTTGGGCGGCCGCGAGGCCGTAGGTAGCGGCCCCTAGCAGGGTGCATAGACCGAGTAGTTGGGCGGCGACCACTCCCCCCTCCACCGGCAGCCATAGGCTCGCCAAGGTGAGCGGCAGACCATAGATAAGATTGGCATTCGCTAACGGTCGGGTGCGCTGGGGCCGGAGCACGAGCGCCAAGCCGTTGAAGAACAGGATGGCCAAGGCAACGGCACCCCAGAGCGCTGGCGGTGGGGCGAACCAGAGGGCTGTCGTGGTGCCTATAAACAACAGCGCCAGCCCCACTTGGCGCCAGGGTCCGGCGATAGAGCTGAGGAGATCCCATAACAGTAGCCGTCCAAAATCGAGGGTGATGGCCGTCATGTAGAGCCAGGTGAGTCCGGCGAGCAGATACAACGGCGCCCCAAACATGACCATGAGGATCTCCTGGGGTTCCAGGTGATTCCGGTAGGCGATGAAGCCCCCCGTCCCCAGCCACATGAGTAGCAGCAGGGTGGTAAAAAGGGCGTTGCGCTTCAACCAGGCACTGAGCAGGAACTGGGCGGCGCCACTGCTAGCCAGATTCTGGGTGGCGATATAGCGCCGCATGAAGAACGGGTAGAGGCCGCCAAGGAGGAGGGGCAGACCCACAAAATAGATAAACCCAGCCGTGGCACGTTGGGGATCGGGTGCGAGATAGAGGAGCAACCCTCCTAAGGCGGCATAGAGCAGGAAGATCCCCGTCAGCCAGAGACCCACCGCTCCTAGGCGGGTGCCTGGGCCGCCGCGCAGATGGTGGGTCTTCAATAGGTGGCTGAGCAGCTGCTGTCCGGCGGCGGAGCTGGGATCGTTTTGCAGGAGTTGTGAGGTGAGTTGAGCGGCACTGTCGATGGCATCTTGGTCCGCCAGGACTTCAGCCAGGCGGTTGGTGAGATAGGGGTCGCTAGGGGTTAATCGCAGCCCCTCTTTATACCAGTAGGCCGCCTCCGGCAGCTGTTGGCGTTGCACTGCCACATCGCCTTTGAGCGCAAAGCCGTAGTTTATCCCGGGATAATTTTGCAGCAGGGTATCGGCAATGAGATCGGCCTCGGCCGCTTTGGCGTTGGGAAGATATAACGCTGCCCAACCGCGTAGATAGAGCGGGCGTGCCGCGCTGGGATCGATCTTCAAGGCCGTTGCCGCAGAGCGGTAGGCCTCCATGGCGCGGGAGAGGTAGACGTAGATTTCGGTCTGGAGGGTGTACCCCCCCACCTGGCTGGGATCGAGGGCTATGGCCTTTTTGGCCCACTGCAACGCCTCTTTGAACTGCTCAAGCTGGTTATAGACCTGCGCCATCATGCAGGTGGCACGGTAGTGGTCCGGCTGCTGGGCAAGGATGCCATGGAGCAGTTGCTGTGCATCCGTTGTGCGTTGCCGCTGCAAAAACTGGCTGGCCAACTCCAGCCGGGTGGCGATGGGGACCTCCGTGTGCATGGTTCAGAACCGATGGCGGCGTAGGAACTCGGCTACTTCGTTGTATTCGCCGCTGCTATTGGCAAACATGACGTAGTTATTGGCTGCTTCAAACCAGGTCTTGGTGGTCGCCTTGGTCTCCCCGAGCGCCTTGCTGAGATCGCGTTGGGTGACCGGTTCGGTGGTACCCGAGCGCAACGCCCGCTCCATGGCGTACTCCGTGGCTAGCTCGCAGATGAGGCGGAGATCGGCCCCAGAGAAGCCGCGACTCTTCTTGACGATGCTATCGAGATCGAGCTTCTGCGTGGGGCGGTCCTGTAGATGGAACTCCATGATCTGGCGGCGGGCGGGGTCGTCAGGGGGCGGAATAAACAGGGTGCGATCAAAGCGGCCTGGGCGCCGGAGGGCCGTATCCACATCCCACGGCAGATTGGTGGCTGCCAGTACAAAGACGGAGTCTCGTTTGCCATCGACACCATCCAGCTCCACCAGCAGCTGGTTGACGATATTACGCGAGGCGGAACCACCAAGATTGCTGCGCTTGTGGCCGATGGCATCCAGCTCATCGAAAAACAGCATTGCGGGTGCCGTGCTGCGGGCGTACTCAAACAGCCCATGCAGGCGCTTCTCGCTCTCCCCCAGCCACATATCCATAACGTCATGCAGACCTACGGAGACGAAGCTAAACCCCAGCTCACCCGCCAGCGCCTTGGCGATGTAGGTCTTACCGCAACCCGGTGGACCGTAAAGTAGCAGCCCTCCCGCCGCCCCCTTACCGTAGGTGCGGGAGAGCGCGGGATTACGGATGGGACCAAGGAATGCCATATCTAGGCGGCGTTTGACCTCTTCTAGGCCCGCAACATCATCCAAGGTGACCGAGGGACGGATAAACCCCCGGCCGGGCTCTGTTGGGTCATCCGTAGCGCCACCGTCGATGACCTGAAAACGTCCCACTTGGCGGCGTGTTGCGCCCTCGGTTGAGGCGGCGGGGGCGGGATCGGTGGGGGGTGGGCTCGGCCTCTCTGAAGGGATTGGCTTCGTGCCGATCTCCTCCACAGGGAGATTGAGGGCGGCCAGGATCTGGTTGTAGGCCTGGGCCAAGGTGGGTTGATTGCAGGCCAGGGCAGCCTGGGCCGCGCCCCGTAGCGCCTCAGGATTGACGGGATCGATGGCCAGGAGGGCGCTGTATTGGGCGAGGCCATCGGTTGGGCGGCCTGCCTCCAGATAGGTACGGGCGAGATGGAGCTGGAGGGCGGGGTTGTTGGGGGTGCTGACTAGCGCCTGTTCTAGCGCCGCGATAACGGGGTTTAGATCCACTGCTGACTCACTCTTGGCGGAGGGCCGTGGGCAGGAATCAACACTCGCCCATCGATCTTAAGAAAAACTTAATATTGCACCCATTGCCTGGTGATGTCGAGGCGTGCATCCCCCTACTGTTGCCCAGCTCTCCCGCCTCGCCATGCGCCTAAAAAGGCTACGGCAGGGGGGGGATGGAGCGATAGCCCTGGAGGTGGTGGCTGTCGTCTCGGTCCGGCAACGGCGCCGTTGTCCCCCCCTTTCTGCCGTGGTCACCACGTCGTCTCACTGCCCTAATTGACAGTGAGCCCACGATGTTTAGGCGATGGCTGTCGGGGTTGTTCCGCCCATCACTGGTGGGCGGGCAATGGGGCGTTAGCGGTGGCGAATCGCCTCTTGGATCTGGGCGGCGTGGTACCACAGCTGCTGGTAGACGTAGCCCTCCAGGTCGCTGCCCAGCGTCTTCTCCCGGATGCAGCCGGCCCACTCTGGATTGGGGGTTCGGATGGCGATGGCGAGGTAGAAGCCGTGCTGGCAGTCGCCCTCGGCCAGGATCTGACGTAGCGCCCGTATCGCCCCATCTACGTGGGCGCCGCCGGCCAGGGTGCGCTCCTGGTTGAGGAAGGAGAGGCACTGGATGGCATCTCCGTAGAGTGAAATGAAGGCGAGGTCCAGCTCCCATTGAGGCGAGTAGGCGGCAAACTGCACCGGCTCTATCGGCGGCAGGGTGCGCCCCGCGGTCTCTTCCGCAATACGCTGGGCGAGGCCGCTGGGGTAGAGGTAGGTGCTCTCCCCCAGTTGGTGGTGGGCCACGGTGATGGCTACCCCCGGGTGGAGGGCGGCGAAGTCCCGTAGCCAGCCGCGCAGGGAGAAGGGTTCTACCGCCGTGACACCGTTGAAGAGGCCGGGATCGAGGTGCAGGGTGATGTGGTTGCGCTCTTGCTCGCGCGCCTCCCGCGCCCCCTTTAGTTCGCCGCTGTGGGCTTGCACATACAAGCCGCGGGCGGTGGCATGCAGCTGTTGGGCCGCTGAGGTGATCATGAAGAGATCGACCAGCCGCGGCTGGCAGCGGGGGAGGGGACGTTTGGGCTCCTCAAAATCGGTGAGCAGTAGGGGGCGGCCGTTATCTTCCAGGGTGATGGCGTCGTTCTCGCCCAGCTCGATGCGTACCCAGTCGGCCCCCCGGGCAAGCACCGCCTGGGCGGCCAGCGAGCGGGCGGCATAGGTGGGGGCGGCGGAGGTGCCGACGTTGCCGAAGTACATCCCCGGCCGTCTCCTGATGGACTCCTTGAAGCTCATATTCACTGCAATCTCCCTCCTTGGTCAGGGGGGCGTGGCGCCCCCCCTGGGTTTATTGTCGGTTGCTGCCTAGCCCCCTGGCCTCGCCCATGTTCGGGAACCCTACTCCAGGGTGAACCACTGGACCTCTACCCGCCGGTTCATGTCAGAGTCGCTGCCGGCCGGCTCCTCCCAACCCCGCCCGACCACCTCCAGGCGATTCTTTTCGATGGCAGGGTACTTCTCTAACAACGCCTTGAGAACCGCCTGGGCGCGCTCTTTGGATAACTCCATCGCCTTGAGGGCCATGGAGCGGACGAGCCCCTCTCCCCCCTTCTGGCGGAACTCGTCCACACGGGCGTTATCGACATGGCCGCGCAGCACCACCACCGAGCCGGGGGAGACCTGGAGGAAGCTCCGGATGGTCTCCAGATACTCCTGGTTCTGCGGGGCCTTTTTATCCAGCACAGAGGAGTTGGGCTCAAAGAAGAAACGGATATCCTTCGAGAGCAGCGGATCCCCCTCAATGGCCTGGCGGTTGCCATGGCGAATGGGGGCGATGGCCACCTTCTGATTGGCATATTGGGTTTGCAGCGCCTCCAGCGGTTGCAGATCGGCAAAGCGATCGGCATCGGCCGGATTGGGGATGATGCTGGGGCCGTAGGCCAGCACCGAGGATTGGAATATGCCGCTGAACGAGCCGGCGGCATCGATGGTGCCGTTGAAGAAGGCGAGGCTCTCCGGCAGGTTGACCAGGTGGACCTTGGTCAGCTCTTGGCGGGTCTCCGCCTCGTCCCAGTTGAGCGCCTTGGCCACCAGGGCGGTGTAGGCCGCGGGCTGTTCCCGCACCAGGCGATTGCCCTCAATGAGGCCGTGGACCAGGCCCTTGACCATCTCCGGGTGGGCTTGGGCAAACCCCTTATTGACGGTGAGGATGTCAGCGATCACCAAGAGGTTGCGGTTGGAGGTGAGGATCTTGGCGGCGCCGTTGGAGTTGGCCACCACCTCATCGGTGCGGGGTGACCAACCGACGCAACCGGCCAGCCGGTGGCTACCGTTCAGCTCTGCCTGGTAGCCGTCGCAGGCGACAAAGGCATCCTGGTAGAAGACCAGGTTGACCGCATCGGCCGCCGGTGGGGTGTCGAGATCGCGCAGGATGTGGACCGGCAACCCCGCCTCCTGGGCGAGATAGCGGATGAAGAATTCGCTCTCGTTGAACTGGGCGGCGGCCAGGACCTTCCCCTTCAGCTGGTTGACCGAGGCGATGGTGCTATCCACCACCACCATGTCGGCGCCGCGGGAGAAGCCGATCTGGGCCGGCACGACGACCTGGAACTGGCGGCCGAGGGCGGCCAGCACGTCCGTGGTGGTGGCACTGGCGGCAAACTGGCCGTTGTTGAGCTGTGACCAGTTCTCCCCCTCGGAGAGGGTGAGCTTCACCTGAAAGCCGTAGTGCTTGGCGAAGAAGGAGTCTGGATTGGGGGCCAGGCCGCCGTTGGCGACAATGAGCCCGGCGTAACCGGCGTACTCGCTGATATCCATCTCCACCACCCCATTCTTTGGCTCGTAGGGGGCGGCTGGGGCGAGGGTTGGCATCCCGCTGGCCGGTTCGATGGGTTGGGGGGCGCGGCCGGTGGTCGTCGCTGAGCTGCCGGTGGGGGCGCCGGACGAGAGGATGCCGAGGTCACTGCCACCTGGCTTGAAGACGAGCCAGCCACCCAGCCCCACCAGGGCGAGGACCAAGAGGATGGTGATGATAAGACCCGCGGCGTTGCCGCGCTGTTGCTGGTTCATGCCTTCTCTCCCAGGCTGCGTCGGCCGGCGCTCGCTGACGGCACCGGCTGCATGAATGTGGCTATGGGTGGTTGATCGGTGAAGTCGTCGATGGCGGCGAAGATCTCCCCCTGGTCTTTGATCCAGCGGTTGGTCTCACCGAGGGAGGCGGATAGCACATCCACCGAGCGGGCGAGGCTGCTGGCGTCGGTGGAGAGGAGGGTCTGCTCATGCACCAGGGCCAGCTGTTGACGGATCCGCTCCAGTTCGGCATCGACGATGGCGAGGCGGCGGCCAGCATCGCTATGGGTGCGCTGGCGTTCGTTGATGAGCCGCTGCTGGTCCTCCAGGCTATCCCGTAGCTGGGGGTCGATATCGTCCACGGCCAGCCGCCTCTCCAGCTCCGCCAGTTTGTCTTGGATGTTCTCCCGCTCCCGCTCGCCCACCTGCACCACCGCCTCTAGCGCGCCGCGGGCGGCCAGTAGCTTCAGATGGAGCCAACAGAGTTGGGCGAGTTGGCCGGCCTGGAGGCCGGAGGGATCGACCCGGGTCAGCTCCTGGGCCACCGCGGCGCACTGCTCCTCCATCGCCGTCTGGCGCCGGCGCTCCTCGGGGGGGATCTGGCGGATAAGGGCGGCGCGGCGGGCCGGCCAGGGGTCGGGTTGGGGCGGTGGGTTGTATTTGAGATCCACCACTGCGCGGAAGCGGCGATTGTTGGCCAGGAAGGTGAGGTAGGCTACCTCCAGCCCAGCGCCGATGAGCAGAAAGCCGGGATTGAGCAGCGTCCCCAAGAGGCCGAAGGCGGCAAGGCCGAGCCAGTTGGGGGGGATCGGCATCCCTAGCGGTCGGGCGTTGAAGGCGGCTGAGAGGTAGCGCTGGGCGCTCACCGACGGTTCTCCGGCAGGTTGGCGAGGTGGCGTAACGGCTCGGGGACGAAGTTGAGATCGGTCGCCTCGCGGATGGCGATGCGCATCTGGAACTCCAGCACATCCCGCGGTACCGGCGGCTGATACCCCTCCAGCGCCTCGGTGACGGCGGCGATGAAGGTGAGCGACCGGGTGCGCATGAGGCGGTAGGCCTTGACCGCCAGCGCCTCGGCCGCCCCCGGGGTGAGCAACACCGGCATCTTCGACTTGAGGCTCTTCCACGCCTCAGCGGAGAGGATGATTCCGCGCCGTTTGCAGAGTGCCCCCAGCAGGGCGGCGCTCTCGTCGGTGTTGGTGGTGGGCATCAGCGGCACCTTCACATCGACTCGGCCGGGGCGCTTGAGATCCACCTCAATGAGATCGGGGCGGGAGGAGGCGAGCAGCCAGAGGATGCGCCCGCGGTTTTTGCTGTTACCCATCTCCTCGGCAATCATGGCGTAGAGGCGGCCGGAGAGGCCGGAGTCACCACTCCCTGCGTCGCGCTTGCCTAGGGTCTGGTCCGCCTCGTCGATGAAGACGATGGCGCGGCCGAGGCCGTGGACCAGGCGGAAGATCTTCTCCAAATTCCCCTCGGAGGAGCCGACCCAGCGGTCACGGAAGTTCTTCAGCCGCACCACCGGGACCCCCGCCTCGCCGGCCAGACACTCCACCAGGAAGGTCTTGCCGGTGCCGACTGGACCGCACACCAGGTAGCCCATGGGCAGGGCGGCGAGATCGCCGCTCCGCCAGAGGCTGGCGTCCTGACGCAGCCAGCGCTTCAACGCCTCCTGGCCGTGGTAGTGGCTGAGGTCTTTGGTGGACTCGATGAACTCCACCAGCCCCTCGCTCTCGGTCTCCACCAGCCCCTTCTTGATGGTTACTAGGTCGCTGTTGGCGATCGCCTGCTGGTGGTAGGCGCGGCGTCGCACCAGGCTCTCCAGGGCGGCCACCCCCACCCCAGCCAGTGCCTCGCCCAACGCCTTGGGGTTGCTCTCGCTGGGGAAGGCGCTGGGGTGGCTGGTGGCCAGCTCACTGAGCGCCTGGGTCAGGGTCTCGGCATTGGGGAGCGGGAGGCGCACCCGGGAGACCCGCGGGCTCATGGCCACCAGCGGGTGGACATCGTGCAGGTTGTCGGCAATCAGCAGGCTGGCAAACGGCATCTCGGTGAAGGGGGCCTCGCTGGACCACTCCCGCACCAGGCTGGCGAGGCTGCCCATGTCATGGCCCCAGTTGGGGCTACTCGGCAGCACCTGATCGGCCGCCAGCATGAGGAAGGCCACCTGCGGCGGCTCCCCTCCCTGGCCAAGGGCGCGCAGGTTGGCGAGATACTTGATGTAGTGGCTGACAAACTCCACCGCCGGCAGGGGTTGGCGGGAGAGGGTGTGGAGCGCCTCGGCACCGGGCCAGTGGGCCACCAGCTCGCCCCCCCGCTCGACTCGCAGACCGTTACCCAGGTCATAGCGGAACAGCACCTGGAATGGTGCCAACAGGGTGGCCTCGATGAAGCCAGTCAGGTTGCCTAGGCCACCGCCGGGTAGCGGCATACGATCATGGACATTGCCGTAGAGCAGGAACTGGCCATGGGCACCGCTCTCAAAGGCGGTGGCTACCTCCTCGGCCCAGGTGGGGCTGCCGTTGGGGAGCGTCATCGATTACTGGCCCTCACTGCCCATGGTGCGTTGGCCCGGTGCGCTGGCATTGGCGCTGGGTTCGATGGCGATCCCTTCGCGGGCGGCGAAGTCGGCCAGCGCCTGGTCGGCCAGGGCGTCCATCTCCGCCTCTTTGAGGTGGATATCGGTCATGTCCACAGAGTCCTTGGCGACGCGGGCGCGGCCAGCGGCCTGGGTGCGCTCCTCCTCCACCATCTCATGCAGTCGATTCAGGGTGTCGCCGGAGCTGCCGATCTCGGAGACCATCCCAGAGGCCATCTCGTGCATCTCGGCCATGGCGGTCTGCATCTTGACGTCGGCGATGGCCCCTTTGAGGGCGTCGATCTTGGCCCGGGCAGAGTTGACCGCCACATCCCGAGCCTTCACCAGGTTGTGATAGGTCTCCTCCGCCTGCTCCAGCTGGCGCCGGTTCTCCTCCAGCTCCCGCTGTACGGTCTGTAGCCGCAGGGCGTACTGGGCGGCCGCCTCACGGGTACCGGCCCGCAGCAGGGCAGTGGTCTTGGCCCGTACCTCCCGCTCCTCTGACTCCAGTTTGCGCACCTGGCCCATCAACCGCTCCGCCAGTCCGGCGTGGGAGGCGAGGCCTTGGTTGAAGCGGGCGATCTGCTCGCGCAGATTCTCCTTCTCCACCTCCAACAGCGCCTCCGGGTTATTCCGCTCCATGTCGCGGATGAAAAGACTCAGGATGCCTTTGAACAGATTGACGATACGCGCGTACATGTTTTCTCCCCAGTGGCCGCCCGCTGCGGCCGGCCCATTATCCTGAAATCCTCGCCTTATCGCTGCCCCGCCGGGGTTAGGGAGGGCGATGCGGGAGAAATTTCCCACTTTTGCCCCAGCTGCGAGGCGCTTTAGACCGGGGCAGCGGGGATTATGACCGCCTTGCCACCCCATCGGCCAACCCGTCCTCATACCGCATCGATTTTTCAGCTACTATCCCGGGCATTGGGTGGCTAGAAATGGAGCAAGCTCATGAGTGGCTGGGTCCTGGAGCAGGTGGCGGATAAGCGCGCCCAGGTGCAGGCGGTGGAGAGCGATGCCGACCTCTTGCGCAGTTATGCGGTGATGCGGCAGCTGCGTCCCCATCTGGGGGTGGCCGAGTTCATCGAACGGGTGCGGCGGCAGATGGCGGGCGGCTATCGCTTGGTCTGCCTGCGGGAGGAGGAGGGGGGCGATATGGTGGCGGTGGCCGGCTACCGCATCGCCGAGAATCTCGCCTGGGGTCGTTTCCTCTATGTGGATGACCTGGTGGTCGATGAGGCGCGTCGAGCCACCGGCTTTGGTCGCATCCTCATGGATCACCTGGTGGAGGCGGCCTGGAATGCCGGCTGTGTACAGCTCCACCTCGATAGCGGCGTACAGCGCTTTGATGCCCACCGTTTCTACTATGGGCGCGGCCTGCACATCAGCGGCTACCACTTTGTGATGGAACTGATCTAACCGGCGGCCCTCTCCGGTGCGCCCTCCCCTGGAGGGGGCGGGGCCCGGAGAAGCTGTGGATAACTCTGTGGATGGGCGCGCCAGCGGGGCGGCTTGGCGGGCGCCAATGGCCCCTTCGGATGGCCTGGTAAAGCCTGGCAGGATGCCGCAACGCAATGATATTAAAAGATCTCTATGGGCCGCTTGGCCGCCCCCTGGGGCCTCTCAGGTCGCCCCGCCCAGGGCAACCACTGGCTGTGCAAAAAGTGGTGATGCGCCTTGCTGGATGCAAAACGGTATGCTAAATGCATACCCCCGCCTGCCGACCCCGCCCCGTTAACTCGTTGTCCATCAAGGTAAAGTGGGGCTTATGCACAGTCTCTGTGGATAACTCTGTGGATGAGTGGCTGAAAAACTCCCTGAAGTACCGCCGGCCGAGGGGCTGGGGTGGATTGGCGGAATTTTGTTCAGCCCAATAACTCATTGATTTTTATGTTGTTAATAAAACGGTTTGCGGTACCGGCAGGGGATTGCAGTTGGACTACAGGGCGGCGTGCGGGCTGTGAGTAAGCCGTGAGGGTGACCCCGCCCTCGGTGGGGTTGCCGAGGGCGGGGAGGGGGGTTAGAGGATGTAGCGGGAGAGGTCCTCATCCTGGGCGAGCGCCCCCAGCTGGTCATCGACATAGGTGGCGTCGATGGTGAGCTGCTGGCCGGAGTGGTCGGGGGCCTCAAAGGAGATCGCCTCCAGGAGCCGCTCCACCACTGTGTGGAGGCGGCGGGCACCGATGTTCTCGGTCGTCTCGTTGACCCGCCATGCCACCTCCGCCAGGCGACGGATACCGTCGGCGGTGAACTCCACCGTGACCCCCTCCGTGGCGAGCAGCGCCCGGTACTGCTCCGTCAGACAGGCGTGGGGCTCGGTGAGGATGCGGACAAACTCCTCCACTCCCAGGGCATTCAGCTCCACCCGGATGGGGAAGCGGCCCTGTAGCTCCGGGATAAGATCGGAGGGTTTGGCCAGATGGAAGGCGCCGGAGGCGATGAAGAGGATGTGGTCGGTCTTGACCATACCGTACTTGGTGGAGACGGTGCTCCCCTCCACTAAGGGCAGCAGGTCCCGCTGTACCCCTTCACGGGAGACGTCGATCCCGCTCCCCCCCTCACTGCGGCGGGTGATCTTGTCTATCTCATCGAGGAAGACGATGCCGTTCTGCTCCACCGCCTTGACCGCCTCGGCGCGCAGCTCCTCCTCGTTGACCAGGCGCCCGGCCTCCTCCTCGGTGAGCAGCTTAAACGCCTCTGCCACCTTGAGTTTGCGCCGCTGGGTCTTGCCACCACCGATGTTTTTAAACAGGTTCTGGAGCTGAGAACTCATCTCCTCCATGCCCGGCGGGGCCATGATCTCCACCCCGACATTGGGCTGGGCCAGATCCAACTCGATCTCCCGCTCATCCAGCTCCCCCTCGCGCAACTTCTTGCGGAATTTCTGGCGGGTGGCGGAGTCGGCCTCGCTGGGGGGGGTTGGGGTGCCAAAGCCCCCGCTGCGGGCCGGTGGCAAGAGGATGTCGAGGATCCGCTCCTCCGCGGCATCCTCGGCGCGGTAGCGCACCTTGCGGGTCTCCTGCTCGCGCATCATCTTGATGGCCATCTCCACCAGGTCGCGCACGATGGACTCCACATCGCGTCCCACGTACCCCACCTCGGTGAATTTGGTCGCCTCTATCTTGATGAAGGGGGCGTTGGCCAACTTAGCGAGACGGCGGGCGATCTCGGTCTTGCCGACGCCAGTGGGGCCGATCATCAGGATATTTTTGGGGGTGATCTCCGGGCGCAGCGTCTCTTCTACCTGGCTGCGGCGCCAGCGGTTACGCAGCGCCACCGCCACCGCACGCTTGGCGGCGTTCTGGCCGATGATATGTCGGTCCAACTCCTCGACGATCTCGCGGGGGGTCATCTCTGTCATGGTGATATCCGGGGATGGCGTTATGCCGAAGTGGGGGGCTGGGCGCCCTAACCCAACTCCTCAATGGTGAGGTTGCGGTTGGTGTAGATGCAGATATCGGCGGCGATGCCGAGCGCCCGCTCGACGATCTCCCGCGCCCCTAGCTCGGTGCTCTCCACTAGGGCACGGGCCGCTGCCTGGGCAAAGGGGCCGCCGGAGCCGATGGCCATCACCCCCTGCTCGGGCTCCACGACATCGCCGTTGCCGGAGAGGATGAGGGAGGTGGTGCGATCGGCCACCGCCAGCATCGCCTCCAGCCGGCGCAACATGCGATCGGTGCGCCAATCTTTGGCCAGCTCGACCGCGGCCCGGGTGAGGTTGCCTTGGTGTTTCTCCAGCTTGCCCTCGAACCGCTCGAAGAGGGTGAAGGCATCGGCGGTGCCACCGGCGAAGCCGGCGATGACGTTGCCGTTGTAGAGGCGGCGTACCTTGCGGGCATTGCCCTTCATGATGGTGTTACCGAGGCTCACTTGGCCGTCGCCGCCGATCACCACCTGGTCGTTGCGACGGACGGAGAGGATAGTCGTCCCGTGAAACTGCTCCACATTCTGCTCCTATGGCGAAGGGGGCCATGTTACCACCGCGCCCGCGGGGAGGGGGCCCGGCCAGGCGGCTGTTCAGTGGGGTTTGCGGGCCACCAGCAGCGCCTCACCCCGTAGCCCGCGGTTGATATCGCCGATAAGCGCCTCGTCGCGGTAGACCACCGGGTGCAGTTCAGGAAAGAGGCCGAGCAGCTCCCCCTCTGCCAGGAGATAGTGGGGGTTATTGGGGCCGCTGCCGCCGACTCGGGTGCGGGTGAAGGTCTGGTAGAAGAGTAGCCCGCCGGGGCGGAGGCTGGCGTTGATGGCGGGGCAGAGGGCGCGCTCCAGGAAACGGCTGACCAGCACCACATCAAAGCTGCGGGGCGGTGGTGGCTCGGCCACTACGTCGCGCACCGCGGCGGTGAGGGGGCGGGCGGCGGCCTCGGCGGCGGCGGTGAGCCGGGCAATGGCCACCGGCGAGAGATCCCAGGCGGTGACCTGGAGCCCTTGGGAGGCGAGCAACAGGGCGTTGGCCCCTAGACCACAGGCGAGATCCAGGGCGCTACCAAAGCGGGGTAGCAGGTGGATATTCTGCTCCAAGACCTGTACCGGCTGCCCCGGTCCACGGGCCTGCCGATAGCGTTCATCCCACTTTGCTGCCTCTGCACTCATCGACGTTGCTCCCCCTTAAGGTACCGGCGCGGGCGATCCGGCAGGGGCCAGATCGGCATCGCCGCATTGAAGCAGATCGACCGCCGTAGGGCCACTCACCCGCTATGTGAGGTTCCGCCAGAGGCGCGGGGCGACGGTGGTTAAAGGAAGGTGACCCCCACCTGGAAGAGCCGCTCTACCTCGGGGATGCGGCGCTTGTCCACCAAGAAGAGGATGACGTGGTCCTCTGCCTGGATCACCGTATCGCGGTGGGCAATGATCACCTCATTCCCCCGCACCACGGCACCGATGGTGGTGCCGTGGGGGAGTTTGATCTCCTCCACCGCCCGTCCCACCACCTTGGAGGAGCGTTCGTCGCCGTGGGCCACCGCCTCGATCGCCTCGGCGGCGCCACGGCGGAGGGAGTGGACCATCACTACGTCGCCACGCCGCACGTGGGCCAGGAGCGATCCGATTGTGGCCTGCTGCGGCGAGACGGCGATGTCGATCTCCCCCGACTCCACCAGATCGACGTAGGCGGTGCGGTTGATCAGCGCCATCACCTTGCGTGCGCCGAGTCGCTTGGCCAGCATGGCGGAGAGGATGTTGGCCTCATCGTCGTTGGTCACCGCACAGAAGACATCGGTATCCTCGATGTTCTCCTCCATCAACAGCTCTTCATCGGCGGCGTCGCCATGCAGCACGATCGATTCAGTCAGCTCTTCGGCGATAGTGCGGGCGCGGGTGGCGGTGTGCTCCACCACCTTCACCTGATAGCGCCCCTCCAGTGCCTTGGCGAGCCGTTTGCCGATGTTGCCACCGCCAGCGATGATGACCCGCCGCACCGAGTGCTCTAGCCGCCGCAGCTCCCCCATCACCGCCCGGATATCCTTTTTGGCGGCGATGAAGAACACCTCGTCATCCGCCTCGATGATGGTGGTGCCCTCGGGGATGATGGGGCGGCCGCGTCGGAAGATGGCGGCGACCCGCGTCTCCACCCGCGGCAGCTGGTCGCGCAGCGCCTTGAGCTGATGGCCCACCAGGGGGCCGCCGTAGTAGGCCCTCACTGCCACCAGCTGCACCCGACCGCCGGCAAAGTCGAGCACCTGGAGGGCCCCGGGGTGTTCGATGAGGCGATAGACATAATCGGTGACCAGCTGCTCTGGGCTTATCAGGACATCGATGGGCAGCGAGTCTTGGGTGAAGAGTTGGGGGTGGGCCAGGTACTCCAGGGCCCGCACGCGGGCGATCTTGGTGGGGGTGTGAAACAGGCTATAGGCCACCTGGCAGGCGACCATGTTGGTCTCGTCGGAGTTGGTGACGGCGATGATCATGTCGGCATCCTCCGCCCCGGCGCGGAGCAGTACATCGGGGTGGGAGGCCTGGCCGGTGATGGTGCGTAGGTCGAGCCGGTCCTGGAGCGCCTGGAGGAGCTGCGGGTTGGTGTCGACAACCGTGATGTCGTTGGCCTCGTTCACCAGATTGGCGGCGAGGGAGGAGCCGACCTGGCCGGCACCGAGGATGATGATCTTCATGGCATCTCGTCTCGCAGCCGCGCCGGGCGCGGCAAGATCCTCTTTAGCGCCTTGCGGGGTCGCTTGACGACCCCGCGGCCGGGCGGTGGGGGCTACTTATCACTGTGCTTATAGTCGATGCCGAGGGAGCGCAGTTTGCGATAGAGGTGGGTCCGCTCTATCCCGGCGTGCTGCGCCACCTTGTTGATGGCCCCCTCATATACCTTGAGCTGGTGCTCCAGATAACCCTTTTCGAACAGCTCCCGCGCCTCGCGCAACGGCAGCTCAAAGGCCATCGGCGCCGCCCCGGTGGTCACCGGTTGGGTGCCAAGGGCGCGCTCCACCTCCTCCATGCCGATCTCCGGGCCAGACCCGACGATCAGCAGACGTTGCACCAAGTTCTTGAGTTCCCGCACATTGCCCGGCCAGTGGTAGTTGCGGAGTCGGTTTTGGGCGCCGACGCTGAAGGTGCGCAGCGGCAGCCGATCGTGGCTGGCAAAGAAATCGACATAGAAGCTGAGTAGGTCCGGCACATCCTCGCTATGTTCCCGCAGCGGCAGCAGGTGCAGCGGCACCACATTGAGGTGGTAGAAGAGGTCGTTCCGCAGGCGCGCCTCTTTGACCCGCAGGGTGAGGTCGTAGTGGGAGGCGGCGACCACCCGCACGTCGATCTTCACGGTCTCGCTGCCACCCACCCGGTGATAGCTGCCGGTCTCCAGCGCCCCTAGCAGGCGGGCCTGGGTGGCGAGATCCATATCACCTACGTCATCGAGGAAGAGGGTGCCGCCATTGGCCTGCTCCAGGAGGCCAAACTGCACCCGGTCGGCCTCCTCGCTACCAAACAGTTCGTTGGTCTGGTTCTCACTCACCAGGGAGGCGATGCTGACATCGATGAAGGGGCCATCAC
This sequence comes from Chromatiales bacterium, assembly GCA_003251535.1. Lineage (GTDB taxonomy): Bacteria > Pseudomonadota > Gammaproteobacteria > Thiohalomonadales > Thiohalomonadaceae > SZUA-493. The sequence continues at coordinate 27,238 of QKFD01000021.1, forward strand.
GGCGCGGGCTGATGCTATGCAGGTAGCGGGCGATGGTCCCCTTGCCCGCCCCTGACTCACCGCTGATGAGCACCGAGGTATCGTGCTGGGCGATGCGCTTGACCTGCTCCTTGAGCTGGGTCATGGCGGGGCTGTGGCCCACCGGCTCGTCCAGCGGCTGGAGCTGGTGGCGCAGGCCGACATTCTCCCGGTAGAGGTTGTAGGCCTCCAGTCCCCGTTGGACTGTCACCAGTAGCTTGGCCAGGGAGATGGGCTTTTCGATGAAGTCGTAGGCGCCGAGGCGGGTCGCCTCCACCGCGGTCTCTACGGTGCCGTGGCCCGACATCATCACCACCGGCGTGGTGAGGGCCCCTTCAGCGGTCCACTCCCGCAGCAGGCTGATGCCGTCGATATCGGGCATCCAGATGTCGAGCAGCACCAGATCGGGGCGGCGCGCCTTGCGGGTGCGGCGGGCGCTGGCCCCATCTTGGGCTACCTCCACCTCATAGCCCTCGTCTTCGAGGATCTCCTTGAGTAGGCTGCGGATGTCGGGTTCGTCGTCAACGACGAGGATATAGGCGTTGCCTTGCGCGCTCATGTGGTCTATTCCGCTTGCTTGGGATCGCCCAGAGGGTGAGTGGTGCCGCCGGTGGGGTGTGGATGGCGGGTCTTGACCGGCAGCCGGATGAGCATTCGCGCCCCACGGGGGGAGGCGTTTGAGGCCCAGATCATACCGCCGTGCTCTTCGATGATCTTCTTTACGATGGCCAGGCCGAGTCCAGTCCCTTTGACCTTACTGGTGACATAGGGCTCAAACAGGGTGCCGAGCATCGCCTCGGGGAAGCCGGGGCCATCATCCATCAGGTCGATCTCCACAAACTGGCAGGCCGACTCCTGCACACAGTGGCTGTTGACCTGGAGCTGCACCAGCTGCTCCGGTTCCCCCGCCTCCAGGGCGTTTTTGATGAGGTTGATGAGCACCTGGCGCATCCGTCCGGGATCGGCCTCCACCATCGGTAGCTCGGGGTCCAGCGCCAGCTCCACCTGGAGACGGGGCTCCCCTTTGTATAGCTCCAGCGCCTCATGGAGGAGACCGTTGAGATCCAGCGGACGCGGGTTGAGTTTGGGGGTGTTGGCATATTCGGAGAAGGCCTTGACCATCTCCTTCATGGTCTCCACCTGCTGGACGATGGTGTGGGTGGCGCGATCCAGTATGTCCGCCTGCTCTGGCAGCAGGATGGCGAGGAATTTGCGGCGCAGCCGCTCGGCGGAGAGCTGGATCGGGGTGAGGGGGTTCTTTATCTCGTGCGCCAGGCGGCGCGCCACCTCACCCCAGGCGGCGTCGCGCTGGGCCTGGATGAGGGCGGTGACATCATCCAGCACCACCACCCGATCCCCTTCGATCTCCCCCACCCCTGGCAGCATGGCACCTTGGCAGCGCAGCAGTTGGCGGCCACGGCTGCCGAAGAGGATCACCTCATCACGCCAATCGGGCTCGTGGTCATGGGCCGCCAGGGTGCTCACCAGCGGCTCCAGGGAGGGGTGGGCCTCACTCAGCGCCGTCAGTGGTTGGCCGATGGCAAAGCGGAGATCGCTCCCCAAGATCTGGGCTGCCGCCTCGTTGGCGGTGCGTAACATGCCGTCATCACCCACGGTGATCACCCCGGAGGAGAGGCGGGTGAGTACGGCGGAGAGGTAGGCGCGCTGCTCCTCCTGGGCCTGTTGGCTCCGACTCGCCTCATCCCGTGCCTGGGCCAGCTTGCGGGTCATCTCATTGAAGGAGCGCACCAGGAAGCCCAGCTCGTCCCGCGAGGGGGTGGGGAGACGGGTGTCGTAGTCACCCGCCGCCACCGCCCGGGTCCCCTCCGCCAGGTCGCGGATGGGGGCCACCAGCCGCCGTGCCGACCAGAAGGCGGCCCACACCGCCGAGAGCAGGGTGAGTAGCAGGACCAGGGAGAGGGTGAGGATGAAGCTGAATTTGAGCGGTTCGCGCAGGTAGGATAGCTCTTTGTAGTGGCCGAAGGCGTTTTGCACGCTGTCGGCCAGGCGGCTCACCCGATCGGCCACTGGATAGATGGCGTGTAACACCCGCGCATCACCGCTGGCATCGGGGGGGGTGATGGTGATGGCGATGCGTACCATGAGGCCGTTCTCCCCCGGCTCCAGGCGGGCGTAGTCGAGCCCCTGCTGGAGTTGGAGCAGCACCCCGTCCGCCGGCATGGCCGGGACGATATCGGCCGGATCGGCACTGCTCATGGCGATGACCCGCCCCTTCTGGGTCAATAGCGTCATCTCTGACGCCTCTGAACTGGCGCGCAGGTCGTTCAGCTCCAGCGCCGCGCTCCCCTCCGGCACCGGCCCCAACACGCTACCGAACTGGCGCGCCTGGCGTAGCAGCTCCCGCATCCGGCCATCCAGCGCCGTCCGCCCCAGCTCCAGCGCATCCTCCAGGGCCTGCTGGGTACGCAGGTCAAACCAGCTATCGATTCCGCGCTGCAAGAACTGGAGGGAGAAGTAGTAGACCACTGTCACCGGCGCCACCGCCAACAGCACAAACATCACCATCAGGCGGGCGGTGAGGCGGGCCCCCGGCGCCCTGCGTTTGAGCTGCCGTACCAGGCGCCAGAGATGGCGCAGGATGAGCCCCACCAGCAGGAAGATGGCCAGCAGGTTGACGCCTAGCAGGAGCGAATAGAGCTGGCCGAAGCGGGCCGAGTTCTGGGTGGCGCCGCTCATTAGATAGAGCGAGGAGAGCAGCAGCAGGAAGAGCACAGCCACCAGGTAGGGGCCGGTCAGGAGCCGCTTTAGGGTTGTAGTGGCCATGTGTACCAGGGGCTGGTCAGACGCCAGCTGGGCGAGACGTAGGCGAGGGGACGCAGAGGGGAGGGTAGCTCCTCAATGTCGAGACGGGCGCGCAGTGAGACCTCGTAGCGCTGCCGGCGATCCACCAGCTCCTCATCCAGTAGCGGCAGGTGTTCGATGGTCCCAAGGGCCTCAAGGGCGCGCCCCAGGGATTGGAAGCCGTAGTGGGCGGAGCTGTTGAGGTTGCGTAGCAGGTACTGGTCGGAGAGGGCGTGGTACCAGATGCGGTAGCGCTGCTCCAGGTGGGCGACGGTCGCATCGAGCCACCAGCGGCGTTGGCGCGTCACCTCAATATCTAACACGACGGTGAGGGGAACCCCGTTGCGCAGCGCCTCTAGTGCCTCCTCGGAGAAGGCCATATCGATGCGGGCGTCGAGGGTATAGACCGATTGTGTCAATGTTGTGGCGGCCTGCTCCACCTGGAACTCCGCCCGTACCGGCCAGGCGAGGATAAGGGCGAGCCAGAGCCAGCCGGTCAACCGGCGGTGTCGCCTAGGGGTGTGCGATGCGCGCGTAGAAAAAACCATCCATTCCGTTCTCGCCCGGGAGGATTTGGCGCCCCGGACCGCTCTCGCGGCCCCAGGTTGCCACGATGGGCAGGGGTTGGGCGTCCCGCTGCGTGCGCAAAAAGGCGGCAATCTGACGTGAGTTTTCGGCCGGTAGTATCGAGCAGGTGGCGTAGACAAGCAAACCCCCCGGCGCCAGTAGCGGCCAGAGTGCAGCCAGGAGCTGCGCCTGCTGTGTCTCCAGGGCGGGGATGTCGGTGGCGCGCCGTAGCCACTTGATATCTGGGTGGCGTCGGATCACCCCAGTGCCGGAGCAGGGGGCGTCCAGCAGGATGCGATCAAAGGGGCGGCCATCCCACCAGCTACTCGGGTTGGCGCCATCGCCCACCTGGAGTTTGGCTTGGAGCTGGAGGCGGGCCAGGTTGTCGCCCACGCGCGCTAGGCGGCTGGCGTCGAGGTCGAGGGCAGTCAATTCAATGCCCGGCGTCAGCTCTAATAGATGGCCGCTCTTGCCGCCGGGGGCGGCGCAGGCATCCAGCACCCGCATCCCGGGGGCCGCCTCCAGGAGTGGGGCGGCGAGCTGGGCCGCCTCATCTTGCACCGAGACATCACCGTCGCTGAAACCGGGTAGCCGCTCCACCGCCAGCGGGCGCTCCAGGGTGATACCACTCGGGGCGTGGCAGGTGGCCTGCGCGGCGATCCCCGCCTGCTCCAGGCGGGTCAGGTAGTCGGCCCGGCTGCCCCGGCTCAGGTTGACCCGGAGGGTCATCGGCGGGCGGTTATTGGCCTGGGTGGCGATCTGCTCCCAATCATCCGGCCACGCCTCGGTCAGCTGGGTGAGCAGCCAGCGGGGGTGGTTGAGGCGGGTGGTGGGGTCGTTATCGCCTTGGGCCAGTAGCTCCTCTCGACGGCGCTGGAAGCCGCGCAACACGGCGTTGACCAGGCCGCGGGCCCACTGGCGCTCTAGTAGTACGCTGGCCTCCACCGTGGCTGAGACCGCCGCGTGGGGGGGGATATCGAGATACTCCAGTTGGTAGAGGCCCACCAGTAGCAGGTGGTGGATCGGCCGCTCTTTCCTTTTGATGGGGCGCTCCAGGAGCGCCTTGGCGTAGCCCTCCAGGCGGGGCAGCAGGCGCAGGACGCCGTAGCAGATCTCCTGGACCAGGGGGCGATCTTCAGGGGCTAGACGTGCGCCCTCAGTCGGCAGGGCGGTGGCCAGTGACTCGCCCTGATCCAGCACCCGACCGAGGACCCGCGCAGCGGCGGCCCGGGCCTTCCCACCGCTCTCAGTCATCGCCGAACCGTACCCCATCCAGTGAGTGGGCATTGAGGAAGTCGGCGGCGCTCTGCTGTTTGCCGCCGGGTAGCTGGAGGCGAGTGATGCGCAGCAAGCCCGCACCGCTGGCGACATCGATCCCCTCGCGCCCACAGGCCACGACTCGCCCCGCCTCCCCGCTGCCGGGGAGTGGTTGGGCCGCCCAGATCCGCAGCGCCTCGCCCCGGTAACGGGTCTGGGCCACCGGCCAGGGATTGAAGGCGCGTATCTGGCGATCAAGGGCGGCGGCCGGTTGACTCCAATCCAGCTCCGCCTCCCCCTTCTCCAACTTCTTGGCGTAGTTGGTTAGGGTGTCGTCCTGCGCTTCCGGGGCCAGCTCGGGCAGCCGATCGAGGGCCTCCACAATGGCCTCGGCCCCCAGTTGGGCGAGGCGATCATGTAGTGTCTCGGCGGTATCTTGGGGCTCGATGGGGATGGCCCGCTTGAGCAGCATGTCGCCGGTATCGAGGCCGATGGCCATCTGCATAATGGTGATGCCGGTCTCGGCATCGCCGGCCAGGATGGCCCGTTGAATGGGGGCGGCACCACGCCAACGCGGTAGCAGCGAGGCGTGGATGTTGAGACAGCCGAGGCGGGGGGCGTCGAGCACCGCCTGGGGTAGCAGTAGGCCATAGGCCGCCACCACCATCACGTCGGCCGCCATGGCGGCCAATTGGCTCTGCTCGCTCGGCTCCTTCAGCGACAGCGGTTGGTGGACCGGCAGGTCATGCTGTTGGGCGAGCTGTTTGACCGGGCTGGGGGTCAGCTTGCGGCCGCGTCCAGCGGGGCGGTCGGGTTGGGTATAGACCGCTACCACCTGGTGTGGCCCATCCAGTAGGGCGGCCAGGGCGGTGGCAGCAAATTCGGGGGTGCCTGCGAAGATAATGCGCAGGGGGGCAGTGGCGGCCATGGTAGCTCTATATTCGGTTATGGGTGCCGGGTCGGGCACTGTCACAGGGTTTGGCGGCGCTGCTTCTCCAACTTTTTGCGGATCCGCTGGCGCTTCAGGGAGGAGAGGTAGTCAACAAAGACCTTGCCATCCAGGTGATCCAGCTCATGCTGGATGCAGACGGCGAGCAGTCCGTCGGCCTCTAGTTCGAACGGTTGACCGGTGCGATCCAGGGCGCGCACCTTAACCCGTTCGGCCCGCTCCACCCGTTCGTAGATGCCGGGGACCGAGAGGCACCCCTCATCCATCTCCTCAACCCCTTCCCGGCTGAGGATCTCGGGATTGACGAGGGTGAGGGGCTGGTCCTTCTGTTCGGAGATATCGATCACCACCACCCGCTGGTGGACGTTGACCTGGGTAGCGGCAAGGCCGATCCCCGGGGCGTTGTACATGGTTTCAAACATGTCGTCGATGAGACGGACGACTTCGGCGTCAACCTGGGCGACCGGCTGGGCGATGGTACGCAGCCGTTCGTCAGGGAAATGGAGGATGTTGAGCAGAGGCATCGGCGTCGGTTTAGGTCAGATGGCAGCTTTCGCCGCTAAGGCGATGATCATACTGATTTCTCATTTTCGAGTTCCACACTTTGAGTGGCCTGGGATTTTCGCTAAACTCGCGGCAGCGCCCCGGTTGCGCCCAAAACATAAGGGAAGCCTATGAGCAAGCACCGTAATCTCACGCCGGCGATGGTGCCGGTGCTCCTCGCCGCCCTGCTCGGCGGGTGTGCCTCGACCCCTGACCAGGAGACAGCGGCTACCCAAGAGGGGCAGTCCGCCTCCAGGGGTATGGCTGAGGCCCAGCCTGCCCCCTACCCCTCCGAGCCGTTGGCGGTGCGTCCCGATCACCCAACCCGTTATGTGGTGCAGCCCGGTGACACACTGTGGACCATCGCGTCGCGCTTCCTCCGGGAGCCGTGGCGCTGGCCGGAGCTGTGGCAGGATAACCCTTCGGTCCGCGATCCCCACCGTATCTATCCAGGCGATATTCTCTCCATCGTCCATATCGATGGTAAACCCCAGCTGCGGGTGCAGAAGGGGGGCGATATCAACCTCTCCCCCAAGGTGCGGGTGGAAGAGCTGGATCAGGCCATCCCCACCATCCCCTATGAGGCGATCCACCAGTTCCTCGCCGGCCATCGCGTGCTGTCAGAGCAGGAGTTGGATGAGGCGGCCTATGTCCTGGCCTTCTCCGATGAGCATATCGGGGGCGGGGCCGGTGATCGGATCTACGCCCGTGGCATTGAGGGGGATGAGCCGGCCTCCTGGGTGATCCTGCGTCGGGGCCAGGCCTACCGCGATTTCGATAGCGAAGAGGTGTTGGGCTATGAGGCGACCTTTGTCGGCAATGCCCGCCTTGTGCGCAGCGGTGATCCGAGCACCCTCGACCTGACCTCCACCGGCCGCGAGGTGCTGCTTGGTGATCGGCTCTTCCCGGCAGAGGAGGAGCAGTATCTCAGCTTCCTGCCACGGGCGCCGGAGCAGGAGACCGAGGGGCGGATCTTGGCGGTGGTGGATGGCGTCAGCCAGATCGGCCAGTATCAGATCGTTGCGCTGGATCTCGGTGCGGAGGATGGCATCGAGCGGGGCCACGTCCTGGCGACCGAGCGTAGCGTCCGCGATATCCGTGACCTGGAGCGGGGTGGCGAGGTGGTGACCCTGCCGCGGGAGCGTTCCGGTGTCGCCATGGTGTTCAAGGTGTTCGATAAGATGAGCTATGCCCTGCTGATGCAGGCGACCCGTGCCATCCACGTCGGTGACCACGTTACCCGTCCCTGAGTCTGGGGGTGACTGCATTGGCCACGGAGGGGGCCTTTGGCGCAGAGGAGGAGCTGCGGGCGGCCCTCGCCTTGGGGCGAGTGCCGGGCCTCGGCCCCCAACGCTACGCCATGCTCATGGAGCGGTTTGGCTACGCGGCGGAGGCGCTGCGTCAGGGTGCCCCGCTGCTGCCCGCTCGGGTAGCTGCGGGGCTGCGCAACCCCGATTGGGGCGGGGTCGATAGCGATCTCGCCTGGCGGGACGCCAGCCAGGGGCGTGTCATTCTGTTGCGTGGCGAGGCCGGTTATCCTCCCCTGCTTGCCTCCATCGATAGCGCCCCCCCGCTCCTCTTCGTGCAGGGGCGGCTCGCATTGCTGGCTGAACCGCAGCTCGCCATTGTGGGCAGCCGGAGTGCCAGTGCCTTGGGCGGCGAGACCGCCTTCGCCTTTGCCCGCCATCTCTCGGCTGCCGGCCTTGCCATCACCTCTGGACTCGCCCTGGGCATCGATGCCGCGGCCCACCGGGGGGCCCTGGCCGGGGGTGGGGGCACGATAGCGGTACTAGGTACCGGGCCCGATCGGGTCTACCCCGCCCGCCACCGCGAGCTGGCCCACGCCGTGGTGGCTCAAGGGGGGGCGTTGGTGAGTGAGTTTCACCCCGGCACCGGGGTGCGGGCCGAGCACTTCCCGCGCCGTAACCGCATTATCAGTGGCTTGGCGTTGGGGACCCTGGTGGTGGAGGCGGCGCCCCATAGCGGCTCCCTCATCACCGCCCGCCTGGCTGCCGAGCAGGGGCGTGAGGTGTTTGCCATCCCCGGCTCCATCCACAATCCGCTGGCGCGGGGGTGCCACCGACTCATCAAAGAGGGGGCCAAATTGGTGGAGACTGCCACCGATATCTTGGAGGAGTTGGCACCCCATCTCCTGCCGCTGCTGGCGGCGCTGCCCCCTTTGGCGGCAGAGGAGCGGGCCGAGTCACCTCTCCCCATGGAGGCACGGCAGCTGCTGGAGGCGTTGGGGCACGCCCCGGCGAGCGTCGATCAGCTGACCCAGAGGTGCGGATTGACGGCCGATAACGTTTCCTCCATCCTCTTGTCCCTGGAGCTAGAAGGGTATGTGACCTCGGCGGGAGGTCAATACGTCCGTACTGGCAAGAGAGCCGCCGATGAAACAGAACGTGTTTGATGTATTGATGTTCCTGTTCGAGAACTATATGTCCGAAGAGGCCGAATTGGCCGAGGACCGGGAAGCACTGAGGGACACGTTGCAGGAGGCTGGCTTCAAGCAGGGCGAGATCCGTAAGGCGTTCGACTGGCTGGAAGGGCTGGCCGAACTCAAAGAGGATGAGACTGCCGGCGTTCTGCGTTGCCCCCACTCGTTCCGCATCTACTCCGAGCAGGAGGCCGAGAAGATCGGTGTTGAGGGACGGGGTTTCCTACTGTTCTTGGAGCAGATGGGGGTGCTCGACCACGCCGCCCGCGAGATGGTGATCGACCGGGTCATGGCGCTAGAGGGTGATGAGGCGGACCTGGACCAACTCAAGTGGGTGGTGCTGATGGTTCTGTTCAATCAACCCGGACGCGAGGCCGCCTTTGCCTGGATGGAAGATCTGGTACTGGATGAAATGGATAACGTCCTGCACTAACATCGTTCCGCAGGCAACTTTGAGGCCGATGCCCGCGTCATAGCGGGCATTGCTTTTTTCAGGGTCAAGGAATTTCATGAGTAAACAACTGGTCATCGTGGAATCGCCGGCCAAGGCGAAGACCATCAAGAAATATCTGGGGAAGGGCTTCGATGTCCTCGCCTCTTACGGGCATGTGCGTGATCTCCTGCCTAAAGAGGGGGCGGTCGATCCCGAACACCACTTTGCGATGAAGTATCAGGTCATCGACAAGAACCAGCGCCACGTCGACGCCATCGCCAAGGCGTTGAAGGGGGCAGATGCCCTGCTCCTCGCCACTGACCCGGACCGCGAAGGCGAGGCCATCTCCTGGCACCTCTATGAGTTGCTGAAGGAGCAGCAGCTGCTGGAGGGTAAACAGGTGGGGCGGGTGGTGTTCCATGAGATCACCAAGCGGGCCATCCAGGAGGCGATAGAGCAGCCGCGCGCCCTCTCCATGGAGCTGGTCAATGCCCAGCAGGCGCGCCGCGCCCTCGACTATCTGGTGGGCTTCAACCTCTCGCCGCTGCTGTGGAAGAAGATCCGCCGCGGCCTCTCCGCCGGCCGGGTACAGAGCCCGGCGCTGCGCATGATTGCGGAGCGCGAGGAGGAGATCGAGCGCTTCATCACCCGCGAATACTGGACCATCGCCGCCGATGCCAGCACCGAGGGGCAGCCGTTTAGCGGCAAGTTGACCCACTTCAACGGGGAGAAGCTGGATCAGTTCTCCATCTGCGAGGAGGGGCGTGCCAGCGAGGTACAGCAGGCGCTGGAGCTGGCCGCCAATGGGCGGCTCAGTGTCGATAAGGTGGAGAAGAAGCAGCGCAAGCGGAATCCCGCGGCCCCCTTCACCACCTCGACCCTGCAACAGGAGGCGTCGCGCAAGCTCGGCTTCTCCGCCCAACGCACCATGCGCACCGCCCAGCAGCTCTACGAGGGGATCGATATCGGCGGTGAGACGGTGGGTCTCATCACCTACATGCGTACCGACTCGGTCAACCTGGCCCAGGAGGCGGTGGAGGAGATCCGCAACTACATCGGTGAGCGCTACGGCCAGGCAAAGGTGCCGAAGCAGCCGCGGCAGTATAAGACCAAGGCGAAGAACGCCCAGGAGGCGCACGAGGCGGTGCGCCCCACCTCGGTCTACCGAGAGCCGGAGTCGATCCGCGGCCACCTCTCGGCCGACCAATACAAGCTCTATGAGCTGGTGTGGAAACGCACCCTCGCCTGCCAGATGATCCACGCCACCATCGATACGGTGGCGGTGGATCTGGGGGCCGGGGCCGGCAATACCTTCCGGGCCACCGGCTCCACCATCGTCGATCTCGGCTTTATCGCCGTCTACCAGGAGGGGGTGGATGACGCCAAGGTGGAAGACGACGAGGGGACTATGCTGCCGCCAATGCAGGAGGGTGACAGCGTAGATCTGCTGGCGATCCGCGGCGAGCAGCACTTTACCGAGCCCCCTCCGCGCTACTCTGAGGCGAGCCTGGTCAAGGCGCTGGAGGAGTACGGTATTGGCCGTCCCTCCACCTACGCCAGCATCATCTCCACCCTCCAGCAGCGTGAATATGTGGAGATGGACAAGAAGCGCTTCATCCCCACCGATGTCGGGCGCATCGTCAACCGCTTCCTTACCGAACACTTTGAGAAGTATGTTGACTACGACTTCACCGCCAATCTAGAGGATGAGCTGGACGCCGTATCCCGTGGTGAGCAGGAGTGGGTGCCCCTCATGGACCGCTTCTGGGCCCCCTTCAGCCAGCTGGTGGAGGAGAAGGAGAAGAGCGTCACCCGCAAAGAGGTGACCTCCGAGGAGCTGGAGGAGGCGTGTCCCAAGTGCGGTAAGCCACTGGCCATTCGCCTCGGTAAGCGGGGGCGTTTTGTCGGCTGCACCGGCTATCCCGAGTGCGACTACACCCGTAATCTCACCGACTCCGGGGAGGAGGCGCCAGCGGCCCCAGAGGTGGTGGAGGGGCGTACCTGTCCCAAGTGCGACTCCCCTTTGGTGATCCGCGCCGGGCGCTACGGCAAGTTCATCGGTTGCAGCAACTATCCCAAGTGCAAGCATATTGAACCGCTGGAGAAGCCGGCCGATACCGGAGTCACCTGCCCGGAGTGCAACAAAGGGGTACTGCTCCAGCGTAAATCGCGCTACGGCAAGTTGTTCTACTCCTGTTCTACCTACCCCACCTGCAAATACGCGGTGTGGAACGAGCCCATTAACGAGCCGTGCCCCAAGTGCCACTGGCCTATCCTCACCCTCAAGACCACCAAACGGCGAGGGACAGAGAAGGTCTGCCCACAGAAGGAGTGCGGCTATGCGGTGCAGGTGGAGAGTGCCGATAGCGAAGAGCCGGCCGCCGAGTGATGGGGCTGTTGCGGCCAGTGGTCAGGGCTCATGGGTGAGTGGCAACTACGCCGGAGCGGTATAGCGCTTCGGCGCGGCGCCGTGATTGCCTACCCAACGGAGGCGGTGTGGGGACTCGGCTGCAATCCCTTCGATGGGGCGGCGGTGGAGCGGATCCTGCGCCTCAAGGGGCGCCCCATCGGCAAAGGGCTCATCCTGATTGCCGATGACTTCTCCCGTTTGGCGGATCTCATCGCCCCCCTCTCCCCGGCCGAGCTGGCCCGAGTGTTTGCCAGCTGGCCCGGTCCTGTTACCTGGTTGCTACCGGCCCGGCCTGCTGTACCCTACTGGCTGTGTGGGGATCACGCGACTCTGGCCGTGCGGGTGACGGCCCACCCCGTCGCCGCGGCACTCTGTCGCTCCTTTGGGGGGGCCCTGGTCTCCACCAGCGCCAACCGGGCGGGTCACCCAGCCGCCCGCTCTGCCTACGCGGTGCGGCGGGAGTTTGGTCAGGCGATCGATCAGGTGGTGGCTGGTCCCTTGGGTGGGCGCGCGATCCCCAGCGAGATCCGCTCCCTGGATGGTCGCGTCGTGCGGCCCGGATAAGAGACGAACTATGGAACCGAACGTCGAGAAGGTCAGCGAATATCTGCGCACCCTCCAGGGGCGCATCTCCATCGTACTGGAGGCCGAGGAGCTGCGCGGCCGATTTATGGAGGATACCTGGGAGAGTCCAGAGGGCGGGGGCGGGGTGACTCGTGTGCTGTCAGAGGGGCAGCTATTCGAGCAGGCGGCGGTCAACTTCTCCCATGTTCGGGGGGCCACGCTGCCCCAGAGCGCCAGCGAGCAGCGGCCAGAGCTGGCGGGACGCTCCTTCGAGGCGGTGGGATTATCGTTGATCATCCACCCACGGAGCCCCTTCATCCCGACCACCCACATGAATCTGCGCCTCTTTTTGGCCAGCGGTGAGACGCCGGTCTGGTGGTTTGGTGGTGGGCTCGATCTCACCCCCTACTACCCCTATCGAGAGGATGTGGTGAGCTGGCATCGCCAGGCGCAGGGCGCCTGCGAACCGTTTGGGGCCGACATATATCCCCGCTTCAAGCGCCAGTGTGATGAATATTTCTACCTGCCCCATCGTGGTGAGGCGCGCGGGGTGGGGGGGCTGCTGTTCGATGACCTGGCCAGCCCCGATTTCGATACCTGCTTCCAGTTGGTGCGGAGCATCGGCGAGGCGTTTCTGCCGGCCTATCTACCCATCGTACAGCGGCGGCGGGACCACGCCTGGGGAGAGCGGGAGCGGCAGTTCCAGCTCTATCGCCGCGGTCGCTATGTCGAGTTCAACCTGCTCTACGATCGTGGCACCCTCTTCGGCCTGCAAGCGGGCGGACGCACCGAGTCGATCCTGGTCTCCATGCCACCCCAGGCAACCTGGCGCTATGACTGGCACCCGCAGCCGGAGAGCCGCGAGGCTGAACTGGCGGACTATCTCAAACCCCAGGAGTGGTTGGGCTAAAGCCGTGTGGCGGGGCCGCCGAGGGGGGCTCCGCCGAGAGGGGGGCTAGGAGGGACGGGAGTTGGATAGCGCCCCTGCGGCCTCTGCGCAGGCGCGGCAGACCAACCGGTGCAGGGTTGGCAGGAGGGGGCCGATCTGCTGCCGCTCGCCATCACTGGCATGGGACTCCAAGGTCCGTGCCGTCTGCCCCAGCTCACTGAAGCCGTAGGACTCGCAGGCGCCTACCAGGTTGTGCAGCTCCCGCTTTAACAGCTCGTTACTGGCGAGATCACCCCGATAGAGCCCTCGCCATGCGCGCTCAATACGATCGACGCGCGCCACCAGCCCCGCGGCAAACTGCCGGCGCAGGTGGCGGAACTCCTCATCAATGTTGCGTACCCGAGCGTCCACAGTCGCACGATCAAAGTCAATTCTGAGAATACATTTTAACCGCTCCTTTTCTGCGCCATAGCGGCAGTTCTGCAACCTCTGTCACATTGTGTCCTTTACATTTTCCAAGCATAGCGTTCAATTTTCTCCTCCTCTTGGGACGGGCTGATCCCGCTCCTCCTCACTGGATAGCGTCGCAGGATGGCCGGCCTCTCCCGTCGAGCTGTTAAAATCCGGCGATGGACGTCACTGATCTGCTCGATACTCTCAACGATCGCCAGCGTGAAGCGGTCGGCTCTCCCCCAGGTAACCTCTTAGTTCTCGCCGGTGCTGGTAGCGGTAAGACCCGGGTCTTAACTCACCGCATCGCCTGGCTTATACGCACTGGGCAGGCCTCCCCCTATCATCTGTTGGCGGTTACTTTCACTAATAAGGCGGCGCGGGAGATGCGCGGGCGGCTGGAGACGCTGCTCGGTGCCCCAGTCGGGGCCATGTGGGTGGGCACCTTCCACGGTCTGGCCCATCGCCTATTGCGGGCCCACTGGCAAGAGGCGGGGCTGCCGCAGCAGTTCCAGATCCTCGACTCGGAAGACCAATTGCGCCTGGTGCGGCGCATCCTGCGGGAGATGCAGCTGGATGAGGCCGATATCCAGCCCAAGCAGGTGCAGTGGTACATCAACGCCCGCAAGGATGAGGGGCAGCGCTCCCGCCACATCGATCCGGCCGGTGATCCCCTGGTGGCCCGTCTGGTGACCATCTACCAGAGCTACGAGGCGGCCTGCCAACGGGGGGGCTTGGTTGACTTCGCTGAGCTGCTGCTGCGCAGCCACGAGTTGTGGTTGCAGCACCCCGACCTCCTGGCCCACTACCGCGGCCGTTTTCGCCACATCTTGGTGGATGAGTTCCAGGACACCAACGCCATCCAATACGCATGGTTGAAGTTGCTGGCGGGGGGCAGCGGGCAGCTATTTGCCGTGGGGGATGATGACCAATCCATCTATGGCTGGCGCGGGGCCCGCATCGAGAATATCCACCGCTTTTGCGACGACTTTGCCGACGTCGCCCTAGTGCGGCTGGAGCAGAACTACCGCTCCACCAGCACCATCTTGGCGGCGGCCAACGCCCTCATTGCCCACAATACCGATCGACTCGGCAAAGAGCTGTGGACTGCGGGCGAGAAGGGGGAGCTGATTAAGCTCTATGCCGGCTTCAACGAGGTGGATGAGGCGCGCTACGTGGCCGAACGCATCTCGGCCTGGGTCGCCCACGGCGGTCGGCGCTCCGAGGTGGCGGTGCTCTACCGCTCCAACGCCCAGTCCCGGGCGCTGGAGGAGGCGCTCATCTTGGCGGGGCTCCCCTATCGGGTCTACGGCGGCCTGCGCTTCTTCGAGCGGCAAGAGATCAAGGATGCCCTGGCCTATCTGCGGCTACTCACCCTGCGCGATGATGACCCCTCTTTTGAACGGGTGGTCAACACACCCACTCGCGGGATCGGTGAGCGTACCGTGCAGCAGGTGCGCGACCTCGCCCGGGCGCTGGGGATCTCGCTATGGGCGGCGGCAGAGCGGATCTTGGCGGAGGGGGGACTCGCCAGTCGGGCAGCCAGCGCACTGCGCTCCTTCCTCATGCTGATCGAGCAACTGGCCATCGATACCGAGGGTAAAGAGCTGTTTCGTCTCACCGAGCAGGTGATCCAGGGCTCCGGCCTCATCGAGCACTACCGCAAGGAGAAGGGGGAGCGGGGCGAGGCGCGCATCGAAAACTTGAACGAACTGGTGACCGCCGCCCGCCAGTTTGCCTACGACGAAGGGCAGCACGCTGGCATGGACGCCCTCTCCGCCTTTCTCGCCCACGCCGCCTTGGAGGCGGGTGAGGGGCAGGCCGATGACTGGCAGGAGGCGGTGCAATTGATGACCCTCCACTCCGCCAAAGGGTTGGAGTTTCCCCTGGTGTTTCTCTGCGGCATGGAGGAGGGGTTGTTCCCCCACAAGCTCTCCAGTGAAGAGCCAGGTCGATTGGAGGAGGAGCGACGCCTCTGCTATGTGGGGATGACCCGCGCTCGCCAACTACTCCATCTCACCTACGCCGAGATGCGTCGCCTCTACGGCGAGGAGCGCCGCGGTCGCCCCTCCCGCTTCATTGCGGAGATCCCCGCCGAGCAGCTGGACGAGGTGCGGCTGCGCCAAAGTGGTGGTGGCGGCGGGCGTGAGGTGGGCACTGCGTGGCGTCCAGTCCAAGCACCTGCCAGCCACGGATTGCGCCTAGGGCAGCGGGTAACGCATCCAAAATTTGGTGAAGGGGTGGTCCTCAACTATGAGGGGAGTGGTCCCCAAGCGCGGGTACAGGTCAACTTTGATGCCGTTGGGAGTAAGTGGCTGATGGTGACCTACGCCAACCTGGCCCCGGCATGAGCCGGGGCGAGCCAATAATAAATTCCACCAGGAGAGGATGAGTAGATGAAACGGCGTGATTTTCTCAAGGGGGCCGCTGTCGGTGGGGCGCTGGCGGCCGCGCCATCGGTACGGGCTGAAACACAGTTTAAGTGGAAGATGGTGACCACTTGGCCAAAGAACTTTCCGGGCATGGGGGCCGGGGCCAACTTCCTCGCCCAGACCATCGGCGAGATGAGTGGCGGGCGGATCGAGGTGAAGGTGTATGGCGGCAAAGAGCTGGTCCCGGAGATGGAGATCTTCGATGCCGTCTCCCGCGGTACCGCCGAGATGGGCCATGGTGCCGCCTATTACTGGAAGGGCAAGAGCGAAGCGGCACAGTTCTTTGCCGCAGTACCATTTGGTCTTACCGGACAGGAGATGAACGCCTGGCTCTACCACGGTGGTGGTATGAAGCTGTGGGAAGAGGTCTACGCCCCATTTGGCCTCATCCCCACCGCCGCCGGTAACACGGGCGTGCAGATGGGCGGCTGGTTCAACCGCGAGATCAACGCCCTGAAGGACCTGGAGGGGCTCAAGATGCGCATCCCCGGCCTCGGCGGCGAGGTGCTAAAACGGCTGGGGGGCACGCCGGTCAACCTCCCCGGCGGGGAGATCTTTACCTCACTGAAATCGGGGGCGATTGATGCCACTGAGTGGGTCGGCCCCTATAACGATCTCGCCTTTGGTCTCTACAAAGCCGCCAAGTACTACTACTACCCTGGTTGGCATGAGCCGGGGACAACGCTGGAGTGCTTCATCAATAAAAAGGCCTTTGAAGCACTACCGAAGGATCTACAGTCCATCGTGCTAAACGCCTGCCGCGTCGCCAACCAAGACATGTTGGCGGACTATACCGCCCGCAACAATGAGGCGCTGCACGCCCTGGTGAAGCAGCATGGTGTTGACCTGCGTCGCTTCTCCGATGAGGTATTGAAGAAGTTGAAAGCCATCTCCGATGAGGTCGTCGCCGAGGTGGCGGCCAAGGATCCGCTCACCCAAAAGGTGTTCGACTCCTTCCGCGCCTTCCGCGAGCAGGCCGTCGCGTGGCACGACGTGTCGGAGCGTGCCTATCTTAACGCCCGCGCCCTCTGAGTCTGGGCGGAGGCGGTGGAGGAGGTCCACCACCGCCTCTGGAGAGGGTTGTTGTCGTGACTTCTGTAGGTCCATGGATAAATGGGGGAGGGGGATGCACACGAAGGAGGAGTGGATTCAGCATGTGTCGTGCTCATCGATTCGCGCCCCAGCAAGCGTGGGTCAGGGTGAGTACCCCTCTGTGGGGGTGGATCGAGAGAAGGCAACAGGTGGGTAGGATGAAGACCTATTGTGTCGTTCGCTGGGGGCGAGGATGAAGGGGTTGATTTTGGGGGCGATAGCAGGCTTTGCCATCGTTCATAGTTTGTTTCTGAACCTGTTTGAGAAGGCCGCCTGGGAGATCTTTTGGGCCGGCCTTGAGCACGGGAAATTTCTTTTTAATACCGAGATTCTCAAACACTCATCGACCTTCTGGAAGTTGTCGATGGGGGGGGTGGTGGGGGCGGTGGTGGGCTACTCCATTGAGCGCTCACTGAAACAGAAAAAGTAAATGGTTCGTGGCCCTGCGTGGGCAGACGCCCCAGGGTCTCCTCTTCCAATGAGGTGGGGCGGTGGCGCTGTTGACGCCACCGTCCCATTGGCTATCTGTCCTGGCCCAAGGTCACAACGCCCCGCGACACAGCGGCTTGGATGGTTTCAGGGCGACTCCCTGCGCCGACTTCCCACTGAAACCATCGAAACCGCTGTGTCTAGGGGTTAGTAAGCACAGTGGCTGCGCGGCTGCGGATGACGCGGTTGGTGGAGTTGGTGATAGAGGGTTGCCAGCTCCCCCTTGTCGTGCACGCCGAGCTTGCCGTAGATCCGGCTCAGATGGTTACGCACGGTGGCGGGGGAGATCCCCAGTTTGTTGGCCACCGCTTTATAGGAGAGGCCACGGGTAAAGTGCTCGGCGATCGCCTGCTCGCGGCGGGTGAGATGCTCGATGGGGGTGGTGGCGCGCGCCCATACCAGTAGTTCGTGGCCTAGCGGCTCAACCCGGAGTTGAAGGGTCTTGCCGGTGAAGGGTTCACTGCCGGCCTCGCGCCCCATCGCCGCTGGCGGCAGCCGGATGTCGAAGCTGGGCCACTCTTGGCGCGCCAAGCTCTCGAACTCAGGGGTGGCCAGCTGGATCTGGCCGCGGTTGTCGCACAGCGCTACGGACTCCCCCGAATGTTTCAGTTCAGTGAGGCGTAGCCGACGGTTGATGGCCAAGGCCTCTGCCAGGTGGGGAAGTAGCAGATTGACCAATTTCTGCTCCTCGCCATCGAAGTTGGCCGCCCCAGCGCGGAACAGGTTGAGATAGAGCGTTGGCATCCCGCTGGCACGATGGGAGCCGGCGAGTAGCTGTCCCCGTTGGCCCTCCTGCTGGAAGGGGAGCAGGGAGATCCCCGCATCATCCAGGCCGAAGTGGGGCCGGGAGAGGGAGTATGGGTTGGGATCTGCGGTGGTGCCCCAGGCCCCGTGGTCGTGGGGCAGTTGTCTCTTGATCTGCCCAAGCACCCAGCCTTGAAAATCATCAAGTGAGCGGGTGCGGGCCCCCTGGTACAGCTCTACGAGTAGTTCGCTCAGCATTTTTTGTATCTCAGGTTTAACAATCCCCGGTTTCCGGGTGGGTTTGACCCATGGGTAAAATGCGTCATCCCCCTCCCGCCCTCGGAAGCTAAGATCCCATCTCTCCCGGGTGGCGGCAGTTACGTTCTTCACAGGCAAAAATTGCCTAATGCCGCAGCCACCGAGGCGATACTCCTTCTCGGGGGGAGCGGTTGGTGCAGGAGGGGGGCGTAAGCGGGTGTCGATGGAACCACCGATGGTGGGGGGCAGGCTACTGCCTATCTGGTTGGCACCCTCACATGGTGGCGCGACACCTAGCACAGGCCTGATACTGCGAGATCGGGTTTGTGAAGTCCCAGGCACCCTTCGCCGCTTGAGCGCGGTCAACCGAGGATCTCAGGATGATCGATAAGATCGCCTTCTTACAGCGTGTACCCATTTTTGCCGGATTGGGGGTCTCTCAGATCGAGACCATCGCGCGTTTCACCGTCACTCGTCGTTTCCCCAAGAATGTCACCATCTTCCAGGAGGGCGATCAGGCCGATGCCCTCTATGTGCTGGTGAACGGCAAGATCAAGGTCATGCTCTCCGACGAAGAGGGGCGGGAGGTGATCGTCTCTATCCTGGGGGAGGGCGAATATTTCGGTGAGATGGCCCTGTTTGGCTCGGGCCAGCGTTGCGCCCGGGTGGAGGCGATGACCGGATGCGAGGTGCTGCTGATCGGCAAAGGTGATTTCAACAGCTGGCTCGGGAGTCAGCCGGAGATCGCCTTTGCCATCATCAAGGAGCTGTCGCGGCGGCTACGCAAGGCCAACCGTACCATCAGCAACCTCGCTACCCTTGATGTACAGGGGCGGGTGCTGCGGGTGCTGCTCGACAGCGCCGAGCGCCAGGGGGAGGCGCTGGTGGTGGAGGCGCCGCTCACCCAGCGTGACCTCGCCGCCATGGTGGGGGCATCGCGGGAGCGGGTGAACCGTGCTATCCGTGATCTCATCAACGAAGGGATGGTGCGCGCCGATGGTACCAAGCTCATATTGAGCCCCGAGGTTGACTACTACTAGCGCCCATCACGACCATCCATTGGAACATCAGGAGCTGCCGCTATGCGTCATCTAGCCGTCCTATTGCTGTCCGCCCTATGTCTGCTCTCCCCCCTCACCTCTGTGGCTGAAGAGGAGACCTCGACGGAGGGGGGTGGAGTGAAGTCCACCATCAAAGAGACCGCCACTACGGTGGGTCATGGGGCGCGTGAGACCGGTGGGGAGATGAAGGAGGGGATCAAGGATTTTGGCCGTGGCATGAAGGGGGCCGGTAAGGAGGTGGGCCACGGATTTGTGGAAGGGGCGGGTGAGGTGAAAGATACCGCCAAGGGGTTGTGGAACCAGATCACCAACTGATGAGCCCCAGCGCCCTTCTCCTGCCCCGGTGACCCGGCAGGGTAAACCACCGCTTGGTATCCCACCCACACGGGTGGGAAACGCCTCAGCCCTCTGGTGGCGCCCCGTAACTCACGGCGACGACGTAACAGAGGGCTGGCCCCCCGGGGCGCTGCACCTCAACCTCATCATCCAGCGCCTTGCCCATTAGCGCCTGCGCCATGGGGGCGTCGATACTGATGTAGCGGGGATCGAAGTCCCACTCATCGGGCCCAACAATCCGATAGAGCGCCTCGCTGCCATCCTCCTCCTCCACCCGTATCCAGGCGCCGAAGTAGATGCGATGGCGCTCACTGGGCAGGGTGGTGACCACCTTCAGCTCCGGTAGCCGCTTCTGTAGGTAGCGGATGCGCCGATCCAACTCCCGCAGCTCCTTCTTACGGTAGATATATTCGGCATTTTCCGAGCGATCCCCTTCGGCGGCCGCGGCAGCCAACGCCTTCACCACCTCGTTACGGCGCTGCCACAGCCCCTTCAGCTCCTGCTGGAGGGTGTCATGCCCCTCTGGGGTGATGTAGGGCGAGCGCTGCTCCGCTGGTGGCCGCCAACGCCCCATCTCAGCCGCCGTAGACGACGTTGGGCAGCCAGGTGGCCAGCTGGGGGAGGGCGGCTACCAGGGCGAGGGCGATGAGCTGGATGATGATGTAGGGCAGTACACCGCGATAGATCTGCGGGGTGGTCACCTCGGGGGGGGCGACACCGCGTAGGTAAAATAGGGCGAAGCCGAAGGGTGGAGTCAAGAAGGAGGTCTGGAGATTCATGGCGATCATCACCCCCAGCCAGACCGGATCGACCCCCATGGAGAGCAGGATGGGGGCGACGATGGGTACCACGACAAAGGTGATCTCGATGAAGTCGAGGATAAAACCCAGCAGGAACATCACCGCCATCACCACCAGCATCGCCCCCAACACCCCACCGGGGAGTTGCAGTAGGGCGTGCTCGATCATCACATCACCGCCAAAACCACGGAAAACCAGTGAGAAGAGGGAGGCGCCGATGAAGATGAGGAACACCATCGCCGTCACTTGGGTGGTCGCACGGACCACCTCCTGGAGCCGTGCCAGGGAGAGTTGCCGCTGCATAGCCGCCAGCAGGATGGCCCCCACTGCCCCCACCGATGCCGCCTCAGTAGGGGTGGCGAAGCCGCCGATGATGGAGCCGAGTACCGCTATGATGAGGGTGAGCGGCGGCACCAGGGCGGCGCTGGCCCGCTTCAGCAGCGGCCAGCCGAATGGTGTGCGCTCTTCCACCGGAATGGCTGGGGCGGCACTGGGGACCAACAGTGCTACCCCGCCCAGGTAGAGGAGGTAGAGCGCCACCAATAGGAGCCCCGGGAGCAGGGCACCGATGAACAGATCGCCCACTGAGACCGTATCCGGGCTCCATATCCCCATGTTGAGCTGCGCCTGCTGATAGGCGGCGGAGAGGACATCACCAAGCAGCACCAGGATGATGGAGGGCGGGATGATCTGCCCCAGGGTCCCGGAGGCACAGATGGTGCCGCAGGCGAGGGCCGGGCTATAGCCGCGGCGCAGCATGGTGGGGAGCGATAGCAGCCCCATGGTGACCACCGTGGCGCCAACGATGCCGGTGCTAGCCGCCAATAACATCCCCACCAGGGTGACCGAGAAGCCGAGGCCGCCACGCAGGGGTCCAAACAGGCCCGCCATGGTGTCCAGCAGGTTCTCCGCCACCTTCGAGCGCTCCAGCATCACCCCCATGAAGATGAAGAGCGGGACGGCGATCAGGGTCTGGTTGCTCATCACGCCGTAGAGGCGGTTGGGCATGGCGTCGAGGAATGAGGGATCGAAGGTGCCAGTGGCCTCGCCGATGAAGGCGAATAGCAGGGCACTGCCGCCCAAGGTGAGGGCGACCGGATAGCCCATCAGCAGGACGACACAGACCGCCAAGACTAGGGCGATGGCGAGTAGCTCTGGGGCCATCTCAGATCTCCCGCGGGGCGTCGTGCTGGGCCGCCGCTTCAGGGTGACCCAACAGGATCAGCAGGCTGCGGGCCGCCTGGGAGAGGCCCTGGAGGATGAGCAGCAGCGGGAAGACCAGAAGGGTCGATTTGAGCAAGAACAGGCCCGCTAGGCCGCCGGTCTCGCTGGACCCCTCCCACAACGACCAAGAGGTGGCCACGTAGTCCCAGCTCACCCAGAGTAGGAAGCCCATGAACGGCAGCAGCAGCAGGAGGGCGCCAAGGAGGTCGATCACTGCCTGGGCGCGGGGCTGGAGGCGGGCGTAGAGGATATCGACCCGGACATGGCCGTCATGTTTGAGGGTATAGGCGGCCCCGAGGAGGAAGACCACCCCATGCATCCAGACCACCGACTCCTGCACGGCGATCGAGCCGGCCTCGAAGGCGTAGCGGGCGACAACAATGCCAAAGGTGGTGAACACCATGGCCAGGGTGAGCCAGGCGACGGTGCGGCCAATCCATTCGTTCAACCCGTCCAGGAGGCGGGCAATCCGTTCGAGGGGGTGCATCGGGCGGTGAGATCCAGCAGATTGGGGCGGCGTACCGCGAGACAAACGCGGCACGCATGTTACCGGCTCGCCGCCACGGAGGGAACCTCCGGTGGTCGGCGCCCCTTACCAGCGGAATAGGGTCCACTGGAAGGTGCTGGGGTCCTGTAGGCCGTCGCTGCGGGTCTCTAGCAGGCCGTCACCATCGGTGTCGATGAGGTAGTAGGGGACCCCTCCAGCCGGGGTGATCTTTACCATCCGCAGCTGCCCCGCCACCCGATACTCTTCGATGACGTTGTTTCCCTGTTGGGTGATGGTCACCTCCGGCTCCAGCTGATCTTCAGCGGGGGGAAGCTCACCTTCAGCGGGGAGGGGGGGCGGGGAGGCGGCCTCTTGGGCAAACAGGGCTGCCGGGGCGAGGAGGGCGAGGAGTAGGGCAAAGCGGTACATGGCGCAGGTCCTTACAGGTCCAGGAGGATCTCTTGTTCTTCTGCCGACGGCTCGAAGCCGCGATGTTCATAGTGGCTGAAGATAGCATTCACCACCTCCTGGGGGTTGTCGAGCACTTGGAATAGATCCAGGTCCTCGGCTGAGATGGTCCCTTCACTTACCAGGGTCTGCCGGAACCACTCCACCAGCCCGTTCCAGAAGGGGGAGTGGACCAAAATAATGGGGATGCGGCGGGTCTTGCCGGTCTGTACCAGGGTGAGGATCTCGGCCATCTCGTCCAAGGTGCCAAAGCCGCCTGGCATCACCACATAGGCGGCGGCGTACTTGACGAACATCACCTTGCGGGAAAAAAAGTGGCGAAAGGTGAGGGAGATATCCTGGTAGCCGTTGCCCGACTGCTCGTGGGGGAGCTGGATATTGAGGCCGATGGAGGGGCTCTTGCCGGCAAAGGCCCCCTTATTGGCCGCCTCCATGATGCCTGGGCCGCCACCACTCACCACCGAGAAACCGGCATCGGAGAGGGCGCGGGCGACCTCTTCCGTGAGTTGATAGTAGGGGTGATCC
>QKFD01000080.1 GCA_003251535.1 Chromatiales bacterium
ACGGCGTGGGAGGAGGTACGGCAGTGGCTCGCGTGATGTGGACCCGTCAGGCGCTGGATGATCTCAAGGCACTCCACCACTTCCTTGCCCGCGATGCCGCCTCCTACGCCGAGCTGCTGGTGGAGGCGCTGCTGGATAGTGCCGGCCAGCTATTAGATCAACCGGAGGCGGGGCAGCCGCTGGCGGAGGCCATTGATGATGGCGTACGCACCCTCGCCCAAGGCCCCTGGCGCCTCCTCTACCACGTGGGAGAGGGCGAGATCCAGGTGCTGGCCGTGGTCGCCGGTTGCCGCTGATCGGCGCCGCGCCACCCGCCTTAACCCACCCTATTTGGCACCGCCGTCCGTCCGCGGACGGCCTTAGCGAGGAGAGCCCCATGGCCACCAAAATCGCCAAAAAAATCGTCGGCTACAGCGTCGTCAGTAAAGAAGAGGAGCAGACCCACGCCCCCTCCAGCGCCCATGACCCGGCCAAAGTAGTCCATCTCACCGAGGCGCTGGAGCGGCCCGAGATGCTGCTCGGCTCCACCTACAAGATAAAAACCCCCCTCTCCGAGCACGCCCTCTATGTCACCATCAACGACATCGTGCTCAACCCGGGTACCGAGCATGAGCTGCGTCGCCCCTTCGAGGTCTTCATCAACTCGAAAAACATGGACCACTTCCAGTGGATAGTGGCCCTGACCCGCATCATCTCGGCGGTCTTCCGTAAAGGTGGCGATGTCACCTTCTTGGTGGAGGAGATGCGCTCCGTCTTCGACCCCCGCGGCGGCTACTTCAAAAAGGGGGGCAAATATATGCCCTCCCTAGTAGCAGAGATCGGTGACGCCATCGAGGCCCACCTGCGCATGATCGGGCTACTGAAAAACGAAGGCCCGGATGAGCACCAGCAGCGCCTAATCGAAGAGAAACGCGCCCAGTACGAAGCCACTCTACGCCAGGCAGAGAACCGCTCCCCCTCGGACTTTCCCGATGGCGCCCAGCTCTGTAGTAAGTGTCAGACCAAAGCCGTCATCCAGATGGATGGCTGTATGACCTGCCTGAACTGCGGCGACTCCAAGTGCGGTTGAAGCAGCGCACCGCTCAGCCAAGAGGGATGTTTATGCGGGCCTCCATGCACACGTAACGGCCCCCGATAGGGTATCCTCAAGCATGACCGCCAAAGCCCCTGTCCCGCAGGGGCTTTTTGTGTCCAGGGGGTTTAAAGATCCGGATAGCGAGTGGCTTTTAGGCTCCTAAAACCGCGCCTTTTTATTCTATAAACCTCCACTTGCTTCTGCATTAAGGTCAACCCAAAAGCCATCAGGAGACACATGGTCACAGAGGCGATGTAAAACACGACTGGAGGCCCCACATGAAAAGAGAACAACTTCTCCATCAAATAAAAGGAGAGAAAGTGGGAGATGAATATTGGATATGCCAGATCCCCCAAGACACTATCCACGCGCCGATACCCTTCCGACACTGTGAGGGTTGTAAAATAGTAACCTAGCGGCAACGCCACCACCCCGCCCAACAACACTTCTTGCACTTGTGGATGCTGCCAAATGCCCAAGGCCGGCCCCACGCCCATCAAAAACAGCGCAAACACGCCCCAAATCAAGAGGGTAACCCGCTTATAAAATGGATCATCCCGTCTAGCAAATGCGTAACCATAAAGAAACACCGTCAAGACGCCAAAGATATACCGATAGCCAAAATTATTGGAGTTAAATACACCGGATGCAAAGAAAAAACTTGAAAACTGAATGGTCAGCGCCACCCCCAACAAAAGCACCCATCCCCGCCGACTCAACCCAAAAATGAAAGGCAGCAACAGATAAAAATGAAACTCTGTTGCCAGCGACCATGCTGGCGGAATGACAGGATGCGGGCTCAACGCATGAATAGACAAGGGCTCGAAGACATAATTCACCGGTAACAGCAATAGATTCAACACCCCCTTCTCCAGGGTCACATCCTGAGCCAACAGCCCCATCACCTCCGATTTGCCAAAACACAAGATACACACAAGCGTCAACACCACAACCACACTATACTGTGGAAATAATTTAATCCCCCTGTCTATATAAAAATCCAACGCCGGACGCTGCGAGTGCGCCAAAAACCGGACGTAGCTCCTCTGCATCAAATAACCGCTTATAAAATAAAAACATATGACAGACACCACCCCCAAGTTGAGTTTCATCCCGTTGCCCGGAAAATGACTATTCACTACCCAAAACGCCAAACAGAAACGGATCGTTCCCAACATCCCTCTCTCCTCCCATCCCCCGGGCGTCTGATGTACTGTGCCCCTTCATCGTTGGTGGCGTTCTACGCTGGCTGGACCGCTGATCCGCCGAGGTGATGCGGGCATCTCCAGCCATGGATCCCGGGGCGGCGCCCCCATCACCACGTAGCACGAAACAGCACACCGCCCGAGGGTGACAGCATCTATCGTAGAAATAGAAGATGGCCTACCGACTCACGCCAACGCAGCCGCCATCAGCGGGATGGCACTGTTCAGGGGTCAGATCTTGGGCCTGCGGGGGAGAGAGTTCGATGGTCATAGATGGAAGCCTTGAGGTCAAATGGGAGGGAATTGCCAACCTCCCACCATAAAGCAAAAAAAACAGGTTTCCCAGTCAATGCTGTGGAATCATGAAGAGACCCTATTCTGGAATGGCCGGATAGCGCCAGTGGGGAGATCGAAGAGGTGGGACAGGCATTTCTTCTACCCTCTAACTGAGCGCTGTTAACAGAGGTAGTGACTCAGCGCAAGACATGGTAGGAACGGGGCAGCCGCGGAACATTAAACAAAGGCGCCGCCTCCCTTGGCGCCGGTGGGGATTGACCCAAAAGCCCATCTACCGTATTAGCGCTTCGTGCAAGGAAGGGTAGCAACCACCTCCCCTCGCCCGGAAGGAACATCAATAGAGAAAGGAGCAACAGGCGATGAATTTTCAAGCGCAAGGCCAACCCCTCAACCGCCCTGGCATGGATCAGGTGTGCCAGCTGCTGGGGGTGAAAGAGGCATCCGTATGGGCGGTGTTGTCGGTAGAGACGCGCGGCTTCGGCTTTCTCGCCGACCGGCGTCCGCAGATCCTGTTTGAGCGCCACATCTTCCACTCCCACACCGGTGGCCGCTATGACGCCCAGGCCGCAGATATCAGCAATACCAAACCAGGTGGCTATGTCGGCGGCAGCGGTGAATATGAACGCTTAGAGCGCGCTATGGCACTGGATAGCAGCGCCGCTCTGGCCAGCACCTCATGGGGGATCGGCCAAATCATGGGCTTTAACTACGCTGCGGCGGGTTATAGCTCGGTAGAGGAGATGGTCGCCCAACTCTGTCTCAACGAGGACAATCAGCTCCAGGCAATGGCCCGCTTCATTACCAGCGCAGGGCTTGCCTCGGCACTACAACGGGGAGACTGGCAGGCGTTTGCCCGCGGCTATAACGGGCCGGCGTATGAGAAAAATCAGTATGACCAGCGGTTAGCAGCCGCCTACGCCAAGAGTCAGCAGCTACTCCCGGATCTCACTCTGCGCGCCGCCCAAGCGGCCCTCCTCTACCTCAAACTGGATCCAGGTCCCATCGACGGACTCCACGGCCGCCGCACCCACTCGGCCTTGATGCAGTACCAGGAGCGTGCTGGCTTGCCTGGGAGCGGTGAACTGGATGAGACCACCGCACACCGACTGCTAACGGAAGCATTTCCACCACCCGCCACCACGGGCTGATCACCCTGGCCTCACGGGAAGCTGCCCAATGGCAGCCTCCCGTTGTGGGCGTGTCCATGACGCTTCGTCAGGTTCGCAATGAGAGCTTCCCCATATCGATGCCAGCTCACTCCGCCCACGCCCGATGCCACATTGTCGGGTTACGCTGCGCTAACCCGACCCTCATCATCGCGGTGGTGGGATCACCTCCGAGATGGGTGGTTCAGGCAAGCCCCTCGAAGTGGACGCTATCCGCTGTAGGTCGGCGTTAGCGGAGCGTAACCCGACAAACCTCCGCAGGGGCACAACCGCACTCCACGGGTGCCGTTGGTATTGTGCGGTGTGGGGATTCCGTTGCTGCGTTTGTAACGGTGGTGCCGGGGTGAGGATTGTTGGGTTACGCTGCGCTAACCCAACCTACCCTCATCGTCGCTGGGGTGGGACTTCCTCCGAGATGGGTGGTTCAGGCGAGCCCCTCGAAGTGGACGCTATCCGCTGTAGGTCGGTGTTAGCGCAGCGTA
>QKFD01000011.1 GCA_003251535.1 Chromatiales bacterium
CGGCAAACTCCACGAAGCGCTGTTGCTGCGGCAACCAGAGGCTGATCCCCCGCTGCCGCGGCAGCTTGGGTGCCGCGGGGCGCAGGGTCTCACCACTCGCCACCGACCACACCGAGTGGTCGTCCCACACCAGCCCATTGCGGCTGATACCCGCCAGCCAACTGCACTGGCCGCGGCCCTCATCGCAGTGGTGGCGTTGCCAGGTTGCGCCATCGCCCCCCTGGTAGCTCTCCCAAGCCACTGGGGTGTCATCCGCCAGCGCCCCTTCACAGCGACACTGGTCCACCCGCGGCCTGAGCATCAGGCTTTTCAGTCGGCAGCGCGGCGGCGATTGCCACGGTACACCCAGATCAGGGGGACGGCAGACCGCCGTCCCCTCGGTCACCGGCCGTTCATCCCAATGAAGGGTGCCATCCGGGGTGAACCAGGGGCGGTGGATGAACTGGGTGCGGATCTTCAGGTGCTCGCCCAGAGGGAGGGTGACAGCCTCCAGACGCTCAATGCCCAGAGTGGACGTGAGCGGCTTGACCTCACCCGCCATGGAGGGGCGGCAGCAGATGTTCAACACAATGAAGAGAAGGAGCGGTGTGCGCTGCACGGGCGGACTCCTGTGGGGAGAAGTGACGTCCGCCCCGAAAGCTAGAGTGCAAATGGTAAGGGAGCAATGGCGTGCCGAAGGTGGCAGCCCGCGCCCTGTTCGACTGAGTGCCTCTTTGACACGCTGAGGGCGAATGGACCATCGTCCGCTCGCTCTCTATCTCTCTGCTCGATGCTCTAGCGGCCCACAACAGCGGCGAAGGCGGCTGCAACACCGCCTTCGCCCTTGGTGGTTAAATGCCGCCGGTGGAGTCGTAGAGCTGACCGCTGTCGAGGGCGGTACCGTTCTGACTATGGGGCACCTCCACCTTCACCCTGCCGGCACAGCTGCCGCCACGGCCGTCATCGGCACTGAAGCCGATAGCGTAGACCCGGCCATCGCCAGTGCCCGCCCGCTCCGCCCGCACACTTGCCGAGGCAGTGCCAACCCCGGCGCCATCCGCGAGGGTGTTGCCGCTGCCGTCGGTAGCGAGCGGTTCATCCTGGGTGATGGCGGTGATGGTGATGGTGACCGGATCGCCATCCGGATCAGCCACCCCCAACACCTGCTCCTCCACGAATTTGTGGTTGACCGGCCACAGGCTTGGCGTGCTTGCCTGGGCAGCAGTACAAACAGGCGCCTGGTTGACACTGCCTACCGAGAGATAGCCGGAGGCGCTGTTACGCACGTTGCGATCGGCGCTGTTCTCCACAATGAGGGTGAGGGTGGTGATCTCCCCCTGCATGGCAGAGGTCGGGACGTTGACCCCCACCGTCACCGTTGCGTTACCCCCCGCGGCCACCGTCACCGGCGCCGGGATCACCATGCTCCAACCGCTATCGTTGCTCGCCTTCAGATCGAAGCTGGCGGCAGCAGCGCCCAGGTTATCGATGGTGACCTCAAACTCAGCAATGCCGCCAGGCTCCCCAAGCACCGCCTTTGGATAGAGGCCGAGGGCGACACTCTGCGGAGAGACCGGCAACTGCACCTGACGCACGAACGGGGTGCCCCCCTCGGTGCGACCAGCCACCTCGATGATGAACGGCTCCGCGGGGATGGTGAACGGCACCTGATAATTGCCGCTGCGCGAGGCGGTGGGGGTGAGGGTAGTAATGATCTCCCCGCTGGGGCGACGCAATACCACCTCGTCCAGCGTACGGCCGCTATGCGAGAGACCGAACTCGCCGGTCACCCGCTGGCCCAGTACCGGCGTCCCCTCCACCGGCATCATCACCACATCCGGATTGGGCAGCGGCAGGGCGGGGTCCAGCAGGCGGGCGTCAAGTATCAGCAGACTACTGCGACCGAAGGCCCGCACCGTCACATTGGCACTCGCTTGGAACTGGATGCGCCAGTTGCCGACTGTCGGAGCGGAAACGGTGTATTTATCTAGTGAGCTGAGCCGCAGCCGGGTGACGCCGGGGGTGGCGGTATCCACCGGGTTCCCTGCCGGATCGTAGAGGGTGAAGGGTGCGACGCTGTTGGAACCGGCGGCGCTCACCAGAAAGCTCACCTCACCGGAGAGCTGATCATCCACCGGGATCACCACCTCGGCGGTGCTGCCGGCGGCCGGGGTTACCGTCCATGAGCGCAACAGCGTGTTATCCGGTGCCCCCATCGCTAGCATGGTGGGTACCACGCTACTCACCTCGGAACGGCTCACTTGATAGAGCACACCGCCGGTGCGTTCGGTGAGTGCCCGTAGCTGGGTGCGAGCCGACAGCGCGGTGAGGGGATCGAAGGTGGCCTGAGGCGTGACGCGGGGGGCCAAATCGACCACCCCGTCGCCGTTATCCGAGAAGGTGCCACCCCGGGCGCGTCCTTCGGCAACGCAGTCACCGGTCAGGATGGCATTGATGCTCACCCCGCGCTGCTGTGCCATGGTGAGCACCTCGGGGCCACGGGCGGCATCACCAGCAGAGGCGTCGGTGGAGACATAGAGTTGGCCGCCGCGCATCTGGTAGTCGGTTTCAAACACTGGGAAGTGGCTGAGCGCGGTCACCATGGCGCTGTTTGATGCCTCCGGACAGTCACCGCCGCCGGAGGCGGAGAGGGTGGCAACAGTCGCCTTGAAGTCATCGGTATCGCAGAACTTGCCGTGCCAGCTGGCGTAATCCTTAAACGTGACCAGCCCCAGGGTGGGGGCTTCGCCACCCGCCACGATCTGATCCACCAGTCCCGATACCTGCGAGCGGACGGCGCTGATGTCAGAAGACATGCTCCCGGTGGTATCGATAACAAACATCGCCGTGCGCTGACGCTCCCGGAGCTGCTGCTGCATGAAGCGCGCCTGGGTGCTAGAGGAGGCAGTGGCCTCGATGTTTGCCATCACCTGATTGACGTACCAGAGGGTCTGGCTACCCGCCTTGGCATAGGCCGCAGCAAAGTTGGCGCCGTTGGGGACACCACTATTGTCCTTGTTCAGGTCCCGGTGGCAGCACATGCCGGCGGGCATACCTAGACACTGGTTACCAAACACATAGCCAAAGGCACTGAAATAGCCGGAGACCAGGCCGTCCGGGGCAAAACCGGCGTTGGCGTCACACTGCGCTGTGCCGTGCGCCATACCAAGGATATTAGGCGTGAAGCCGTTGTCGATGGCGTTGCTGTGGGCAAACACATCGGCCACCGTATGCAGCGCGGCCCCCAGCTCCTTAATGGCATCCCGGCGCTCACAAGCGCCCAGCAACTGCGGGATCCGTTCCATTTTGGTTACCAAGCGGGCGGAGGCACTGTCCAGCTCGTTGGCATCGGCGTGCGCCTCGGCGTTAAAGAGTTCCCAGATATCGGTGAGATTGGCCGCGTCCCCCACCTCATCGGTGGTCTCTTCATCAAAACCGATGGTGGGTAGCTGCTCATTGACCAGCCGTTCGTGAAGATCGCGGTCAAAGGCAAACAGAGAGGGTGAAGCGAACAGCGTCATTAGCAGACCGGCGGCAACGGCAGTACGTCGAAACAGTTGATGACATCGGTCGTCGGGGGCGTGCAGCGAATCAGGGGATGGAAAAGCAGAGGTGGATGACCGGGAGCAATAAGCATGCCCTGGAAATAGACGTTTCATTTTCTTCCTTTTGGATTTGTTCTAGTTCAAAAGTAATACTCCATGCGCGCCGGCATGTTACGGCTGCATTGAAAAACGGTCAACTGCGAGCAGAAATTGTATTTTTTATGAAAATTCGGGTCAGAATATTTTACGGAATGCGAACGTGACCCAATACCTCTTGGCAGCTCTTTTTTTATGCACATTGCCCTATCGATGACCGCGAGATGAATGCTAAACCGTGAGCAATATCACATCTTCACAACACCTGAACACACTTCGCATGATTAACAGAACCCGACGCACCGCCCCCATCCCCTGCTATCTCCCAATCCCAGATCTCGTGCCTTGCCCGCCTACCCGCACCTCCATCGCCATCCATCCGGCGGCTCACTGCTGGCCCTGGTGGCGATCACCTCAACTTTCTGTCTGGGTGGTATGTAGGATGGCGTAGAGCCGGAGGCGAAACCCATCATAGGTTCGACAAGGCACGCAACCTCATCGCTCCCCGACAACACCATGGATATCCGGAGCACAGCCCCAATGAGGTGAATAGATACCTACCGACACACAACGGTGAAAGCTAGAATAGGGACCGACACACAACGGTGAAAGCTAGAATAGGGCCAGTCACCTACCTGCTTTACCCACCCATGCTTGACTGGATTGTAGTGCAGGTAGTCAAAGTGGGCGTTAAAGTCTGCCTGGTCCTTCAATGTATGCTCCCAAAAACGACGTTGCCAGATACCACGCTCGGATTTCCTCTGACGGCTCACAGATATACGCTCGCCTACCGGCAGTGCTCGGGCAAAGTTGCCTTTGATGACGCGCCATCGAGTGGAGTAGTCTCGGTCGCCGAAGGGTAAGGTCCAGATGGCATGAAGATGTTCAGGGAGAACGACCCAGGCGTCAATACGGAAGGCGTGGGCCTGTTTTACCTGACGGACAGCGGTTCGCAGGAGATCGATATTTTCTGTCAGGAGGCGCGACGAGCGATTGGCCAGATTGACCGTGAAGAAGAAGCTGCCACCTGAAATGTAG
>QKFD01000058.1 GCA_003251535.1 Chromatiales bacterium
CCCGCGCCTCTACCAGGGGGAGGGGGAGACTGGCGCACATCCTGCATTTGGGCGGGAAACAGGAGTATGCAGAATGAATCCTCAACCTGATGACCGCACTACTATTGAGGCCTTTTTGGCCACCCCGCCGGCCGGTACGCCGCCGGCCGTGCTGGCGCTGCTGCGCAGTGCCATTGAGGGGGAGGCGGGGCTGCCGATGCGGCTCTACTTCGAGGCGGTGGAGCAGGCGCCGCTGCCCATCTCGATCACCGATCACCACGCCAACATCCTCTATGCCAACGAGGCGTTTGCCCGCGTCACTGGCTACAGCCGGGGCGAGGTGCTGGGTCACAACGAATCGGTCCTCTCCGATAAATCCACCCCACCCATCGTCTATCAGACCCTCTGGGGGCGCCTCACCCAGCGACGCAGTTGGACCGGGATGTTGGTCAACCGGCGCAAGAACGGCGAGCGCTACGTAGCGGAGGTGGCCATCGCCCCGGTGTTGGATCCCGCGGGGAACACCACCAACTATCTGGGGATGCACCGCGACATGACCGACTCGGTGCGGCTGGAGCAGGAGATCCAGAACCAGCAGGCGCTGATCCAGTCGGTGGTGGACACCGCCCCAGAGCTGCTGCTGGTGCTCGATGGCGACGGCCAGGTGGCGCTGCGCAACCGCGCCTGTTGGCGCCTCAGCGGCGAGCTGTTTGAGGGGGATCCCATCGAGCTACTGGTGGCTGGCTTGGGGGAGGCCTATCAGCGTTGCCGCGACGAAGGGATCCCCTTCACCGGCTATGAGCTGCGGCTGCCGCTGGCCAATGGACAGGGGCGCTGGTTTGTCTGCGCCGGGATCCGTTTTGAGGTGAAGGAGGTGGAGGCGGACAACTATTTTGAGCCGCGCCAGACCGAGTTCACCCTCATCACCGCCCAGGAGATCACCTCCCTCAAGCGCCAGCAGGAGGAGGCGCGGATGAACGCCCTGCGCGCCCTGTTGGCGGAGCAGGAGTTGGGGGTGGCGATGCGGGAGACGCTGGTCGCCTCTAGCCACCAGCTCCAGCTGCCGCTCAACCTGCTCAACGCCGCCATTGGCATGTTGGAGCGGCGCCTGCGGCGCGAAGGGATTGAGGAGGATGCGGCACTGCGGGTGCTGATGCAGGTGCGGGAGGAGGGGCTGGCGGCCATCGATCGGCTGGAGCGCTCCCTACCGGAGCAGCCGCCGGAGCCCTTCACCACCATCAATATCAACGAGCTTATCCACCAGGTGTTGATGCTGGCCACCGAGCGTCTGCTGCGGCTCGGCATCACCATCGACTGGCGCCCTGCGGCGCGGCTGCCGGGGGTCCCGGGGGCCGAAGGGGCGCTGCGCGGGATGCTCAAACAGCTCATTGACAACGCCGTGGAGGCGATCGACGGCACCCGTGCCAGTCGGCGCGACATCTCCATCCGGGCCGCTGCCGCCCAGGGGTGGCTCACCCTCACCATCGAGGATAGCGGTCCAGGGGTCCCGCAGGAGCTGCGCCACAAGATATTCGAGCCGTTTTTCAGCACCAAGGGCAATCGCGGTAGCCGCGCCGGCATGGGGCTGGCGTTGGTGCAGGAGGTGGTCAATCGGCACGCTGGTACGGTGGAGATCGACCCCGACTTTCAAGCCGGCTGCCGAGTGCGGGTGCGCCTGCCGCTGAGCGGCCCCCACCAGGGGAGCGACTGATTTATGAGTGAGATGAGTGCCATGTCAAGTTTGTCCCGTTCCCAGCTGATCGAAAAAGAGCTGGAGGCGCTATACCACGTCAGCCGAGTGCTGAGTCGCTCGTTGGATCTACGCAAGACGCTGCAAGGGGTGCTGGAGAGTCTCCACCAGCAAGGGGCGATGGAGCGCGGCATGGTGGCGCTGCTGGAGCGCGATAGCGGCGAGGTGTTGGTGCGCGGGCTCTATAGCGCCGAGCTATCGGGGATCGACCAGGTGCGTTACCGCCCCGGCGAGGGGATTGTCGGCACCATCCTGGAGGAGGGGCGCACCATCGTCATCGAGCGCATCGCCGATGAGCGCCGTTTTGTCTCCAAACTGGGGCTCTATCAGCCGGAGCTGCCCTTCATTGGCGTGCCCATCACCGTGGGCGAGGAGGGGCCGGTGGGGGTGTTGGCGGGGCAGCCCTCGGTGGTGGATGGCTATCTGCCGGAGCGGGCCCGCTTCTTTGAGATGGTGGCCAACCTCATCGCCCAGAGCGTGCGCCTCTCCTGGGAGGTGGAGAAGGAGCGGCAGGAGATCAAGGATGAGCGCGACCGTCTGCGGCGCACCGTGCGTGGCAACTACGGCTTCGACAATATGGTGGGCCACACCGCCGCCATGCGCCGCATCTTCGACCAGATCCGCCAGGTGGCCAAATGGAACACCACGGTGCTCATCCGCGGCGAGTCGGGCACCGGTAAGGAGCTGATCGCCAACGCCATCCACTACAACTCGCCGCGGGTCAACGGCCCCTTCGTCAAACTCAACTGTGCCGCCCTGCCGGACAACCTGCTGGAGTCGGAGCTGTTTGGCCATGAGAAGGGGGCCTTCACCGGCGCCCAGACCATGCGTAAAGGGCGCTTCGAGCAGGCCGATGGCGGCACCATCTTTCTCGATGAGATCGGCGAGATCTCCCCCGCCTTCCAGGCCAAGCTGCTGCGGGTGCTGCAAGAGGGGGAGTTTGAGCGCATCGGTAGCAACCGCACCATCCGGGTCGATGTGCGCATCATCGCCGCCACCAACCGTGACCTCGAATCGGAGGTGGAGGAGGGGCAGTTCCGCGAGGACCTCTACTACCGCCTCAACGTCATGCCGCTGTTCGTGCCGTCACTGCGCGAGCGTATCGAGGACCTGCCAGACCTGGCCCGCTTCCTGGTGCAGAAGGTGTCGCGCCAACAGGGGCGGCCGCTGGAGGTGACCGAGAGCGCCATCCGGGTGCTGATGCGCCACAGCTGGCCCGGCAATGTCCGTGAGCTGGAGAACTGCCTGGAGCGGGCGGCCATCATGAGCGAGTCGGGGGTGATCGACCGCGACGCGGTGACCCTCACCGGCATCGAGGAGCAGATCGCCCCCACCCCGCGCGCCCCCGCGGCGGCGGCCCCCGTCCGCTCCCCGCTGGAGGATGAGAATCTGGACGAGCGGGAGCGGATCATCGCTGCCCTGGAGCAGGCGGGCTGGGTCCAGGCCAAGGCGGCGCGGCTGCTCAACATGACCCCGCGCCAGATCGCTTACCGTATCCAGACTTTGAAGATCAAGATGAAGCACATCTAAATCGTTCGGCTCACCCCCCGGCCGGTGGGCACCATAGCCCCCGGTCCCGCGGATCGCCGGCGCCCTCGCTCTCGCCAGCGGCAAAGGGGTGGAAGCGGGCATACCAGTGGTCTGGCTTGGGGCGGTGGTGGAGGCGCTGACCGAGCTGCGGTAGAGGGGCCAGCAGCTCGGTCAGCAGCCGGCGGCCGGTGGGGCGGAGTTCCGGCCGTACACCACAGAGGAGATAGAGGTTCTTTAAGAGGTTGTAGTGGTCTTGGTGGCTCTCCAGGCCGGCCAAGGCCGCCTGTGTGGCCTCGGCCAGGGCCTCTCCCTCCGTACCAGATGCCAGCGCCGCCAGGAGGAGGGCCCCTGCCAAGGCGTGAGCGCCAGCCGCCCTCTCCTGGGCGGCCCGGGTGGTGTGCCGCGCCAGCGGCTCCTCCTCGGCCAGCAGCGCCGCCAGATAGAGGGCGTTGTGGCGATCGGCAACCGTCAGGGGCCCCGCCAGCGCCTCGAAGTGGCGCAGCGCCTCGCTAAACTGGGGTTGGCCATCGCCGCGATGCAGCTGCCGCAGCTCGCCCCAGTTCATGAGCGGGTAGGCGACCATTGGATCGCTGCCGGCCAGCGCCACGGCCTGGGCAAAGCACTGTTCCGCCTGGCCACAGTCGCCTTGGACATCGAGGTGGTATAACCCCAAGCCATGCCAGGGATAGGCCCATTTAGGGTCGAGCTCGCAGGCGCGGCGGTAGGCGGCCTCCGCCTCGTCGTAGCGCTGGAGGTGGTCTGAGAGGAGGTTGCCGAGGCCATGCCAGGGATAGGCATCTTTAGGGTCGAGCTCGCAGGCGCGGCGGTAGGCGGCCTCCGCCTCGTCGTAGCGCTGGAGGTGGTATGAGAGGAGGTTGCCGAGGCCATTCCAGGG
>QKFD01000002.1 GCA_003251535.1 Chromatiales bacterium
CCCCGCCCAAGCCGATTACTCGGTGAAGCAGCCCAACGGTGAGTACACCGAGTCGGTAGTGGATATAGCGGTGCCGGTGTTGGGGGGAGAGGTACGGATAGCCCGCACCTGGATCAACGGCCGCTGGTACAACAATCCAGTGTGGGCGAGCCTGCGCTTCATCGCCGATCCGTTGGATACCGCCTCAGATGACGAGCCCTTCGACCCCAGCCAAAAGAGCCCGCGGCTGATAGATCGGAGCGGTAACTTCTACGAGCGCAGCGGCAGTAGCGATCTGTACATCTACGAGTCGTACTTCATCAAGCGGACGGAGAGCGGCTGGCGCTGGTATAACCGGGCGGGGAGTTGGATCAACTACGACGAAGAGGGCCGCATCACGGCCTATGGCGATAAGAACGACGTGGCCGTGCACTTCGAGCGCAATGCCGCCGGCGAGTTGACACAGATCAACGATCACAACGGTGCCCTGGCACTCTCATTCAGCTATGAGAACGACCTGCTGACCCAGGTGACCGATCGGGCCGGTCGGCGCGTGAGCTACATCTGGGAGGGGAGCGGCAGCAGCGCTCGACTCAAGGTGGTCACCACCCTGCGGGGCGACACCTGGCAGTATGAATATGACGGCCATGGCCAACTGAAACGCCATATCGACCCGGCCGGTGGCACGGTGGAGCTGGTCTACGCCGCCAGCACCCCAGCCGGGGCGCCGGCGATGACCAGTGGCAAGACGGCCATCCCATGGGTGACGGATGCGGTGATCAGCACCACCAGCTACCCCACAGACGTGACCCTGGCACGGGTGGGGACCCTGACCGATGAGCTGGGGGACACGACGCTCTGGAACACCACCTGGGACCGGGTGGCGCAGCAGTACACCGTGACCACCCAGGCACCTGGTGGGCGGAATGAGGTGACGGTCTATGACAAGGATGGAGATGTAGTCTCAAGGAGTCTCAATGGATTGATGGAGAAGCGCGTAGTGCGTGATGGCGACTACACCGAGCGCGTGACCAACGCCCGAGGACTGACCACCATCACCACCTACAACGGTGACAAGCAACCGCTCAACATCACCTACCCAGATGGGACGAGCGAGAGCTACAGCTATGACCCCAATCACGGGAGGAAGATCCGCCATGTTGATGAGGCACAGGTGGTGACCGAGTGGGAGGCGGTCCGAATGATGTAGCAGGCCCGGCGGCGGCTGACGTTGCCAGGGCGCCCGCCGCGCCTCCTTGACGAGTGGCTTCCATGCGGCTTCATGGCGTCCCACGCGATTGCTATCGCCATGTCAATGGAGGCAGATCTAGGTGCTTTCTGCCGAGGTGTAAGTGGGTGATGTCTCAGTGGGGGTGGGGAGTAGAAGCGGGGTCAGAACAAAGGAATGGCGTGCAATATTTAATATATGGGGGTCAGATGCGCGGTGTTGTTCAATATGTGGATAGATGAGGCGTGCGAAGGGCGTGTAAATAATTTTTTAATCTTTCGTGCGTTGACATGTTTGGTTTTTGGGTGCGATTCTACCGCCGCTGTTTTAACCCCTCCCCTGGGTGGAATTAATGGGGTCAGGCTTGGCAGAGCGGTCTGCTGCGGTGTGAAACGGCAAGTGATCTATAGGTAAAATTTCACCCTCTCCGGTGAAGTGTCTTTAGATTGTCCGTGGGCGATGTTGTTGTGCGCCCTACGTGACGGTGCTAGATCCGCCCTCTCCTGTGGATAGCGCTAAGAGAGGGTACCCTCCCATGGAGTTGGCACTCGTATAGGTGCTAGCAGTTTTTAGGATGCATGGATGCAACGCTCTTCTGACGGTAGCAACCTTAAGTCGCGCTTAAAAAATCTTCCCCGGGCCAAGCTTGAGCTATTTGCCGCCTCGTTGGCAGAGCAGCTTGAGGCGGCAGGTGAGCAGGCTCCTGCCTTAGCCGTTATTGGGGTCGCCTGCCGCTTTCCTGGTAAGGCAGACTCTTTGACGGCCTATAGCCAGCTGCTCAGCGAGGGTGGCGAGCCGTTCGCATCGGTTGCTGATCCCGCTAGGGTGGCGCTCGGTGTGCCGGGTGTGGGCGGCTGCTTCCTGGATGGGATCGACGCCTTCGATGCGGAGTTTTTCGGCATCACCCCTCGGGAGGCCGCTTCGATGGATCCGCAGCAGCGGATCATGTTGGAGCTGGTGTGGGAGGCGTTAGAAGACGCTGGCCATGGTCAGCCGTCGGCTCGACGCAATGTTGGGGTCTTCTTAGGTTTAGCGGCTACTGAATTCCAGCATCTCTTGCGCGAACAGGCGCCAGAGACCCTTGACGCCTATTTCGGCACGGGCAGTTATGCCAGTGTCATTGCCGGGCGGATCTCCTATCTGCTAGACCTCGCCGGGCCATCGATGGTTATCGATACCGCCTGCTCCTCCTCCCTGGTAGCGCTACATCAGGCCTGCTTGGCGCTCCGGGCCGGGCAGTGTGAGGTGGCGGTGGCCGGTGGCATCAATCTCCTGCTCACCCCAGAGCCGGATACGGCATTCCGCAAGGCGGGTATGTTGGCGGATGATGGTCGCTGCAAGACCTTTGATAGCGCCGCCGATGGCTATGTGCGGGCGGAGGGGGCGGGTGTGGTGGTGTTGAAGCCACTGGAGCAGGCCCTCGCCGACGGCGACCCCATTCGGATGGTGATCCGCGGTAGCGCGGTCAATCAAGATGGTCGCAGCCAAGGTCTGACCGCCCCCAATGGGGTGGCCCAGGAGCAGCTGATCCGGGCGGCGTTGCACGATGCCCAGCTGGCGCCCGCGGAGATCGACTATGTGGAGGCGCACGGAACCGGGACGGCGCTGGGTGACCCCATTGAGGTCCACGCCCTTGGACGGGTCTTTGCCGCGGATCGACCCGCTGGCGCCCCCCTCCAGATCGGTTCGGTTAAGACCGTCATCGGACATGCCGAGGCGGCTGCCGGGATCGCTGGTGTCATCAAGGTGTTGGCGGCCCTAGAGGCCGACACGCTATTTCCCCATCGCCATTTGGTGCAGCCGAGTCCCCATATCCGCTGGGCCAGCCTCCCATTGCAGGTGACCACTAGCGCCCAAGCCTGGTCGCGCAGTGGGCGGCCGCGGCGGGCCGGGGTGAGTTCTTTCGGTTTCAGCGGCACCAACGCCCACGTCATCGTCGAGGAGGCACCGCTGCCGAGCGAGCGGCCACCGCTGGCCCAGGAGCGGCCGCGTCACCTGCTGGCGCTGTCGGCCAAGAGCCGGCCGGCGCTGCTGGAGTTGGTGGGGCGCTACCGCGAGCGGCTGGCGCAGGGCGAGGAGCCGTTGGCCGATCTCTGCTACACCGCCAACGTTGGCCGTAACCACTTCCGCTGGCGGACGGCGCAGCCGGCGGCGACGCGAGAGGAGCTGGCGCAGCAGTTGGCGGGGCTCGGGGCGGAGGCGCTGCATGAGGCAGGAATAGCGGCCCCCAAACTGGCCTGGCTGTTCAGCGGCCAGGGGAGCCAGTACGTCGGCATGGGGCAGGCGTTATATGAGAGCCAGCCGCTGTTCCGCCAGGCGCTGGAGGAGTGCGACGCCCAGCTGGCGGAGGAGTTAGGCGTGGCCCTGCCGGCGTTGCTGTGGGGCGAGCAGGGCGAATGGCTCAACAACACCCGCTACACCCAGCCGGCGCTGTTCGCCCTGGAGTATGCGCTGGGGCGGCTCTGGCAGAGCTGGGGCGTCGAGCCGGATGCGCTGCTGGGCCACAGCGTGGGCGAGTACGCGGCGGCGGTGTTGAGCGGGGTCTTCAGCCTGGCAGATGGGGCGCGGCTGATCGCCGCCCGCGGCCGGCTGATGGCGGAGCGCTGCGGCCCCGGGGCGATGGTGGCGCTGCTGGCGGAGGAGGGGCAGGTGCAGGGGCTGCTGGCCAATCTGCCCATCTCTTGGGCGGCGACCAACGGCGAGCGCAACCAGGTGCTCTCCGGGGCGAGTGAGGCCATCGACGAATTGGTGGCGCGGGCCGAGCAAGCCGGGGTTGAGTGGCGGCGGCTGGAGGTCTCCCACGCCTTCCACAGCGACCTGATGGAGCCGATGTTGGCGGAGTTCCTGGCGCTGGCGCAGGGGATCCAGTATCAGGCGCCGCGGCTGCGCTTTATCTCCA
>QKFD01000022.1 GCA_003251535.1 Chromatiales bacterium
CCTGCCGGCACCGAGGCCCGTAGGACGTGAAACTTCTCGTCGGCCGTCAGCACTGACCAGTCAACGAGGAGCAAGGGGCGCTTCTCCTCCCACACAATCCAACGCGCCATCGCGGCATACAGCACCGGTGCTTCCCCGGGGAGATGCTTATTTCCCACCAAGAGGTCCATCTGCTTGATGGACGCCTTTTCCGTCACATTGCGCGGCGAGCGACGGCCCATCCCTATATCCGTCCCGCGGGCGCACCGGGGTAACCGCCGGTTCCACACAGAACGTCATAGACCCGATCATCGACCTCATGGTGGTGCGTTCTGATGCCCCTGATAGCCTCAAGCGGGCGCTGACGGGGGCCTGGTATGAGGTGATGGCGCAGATGAGTTCTGGCAGCAAGGCGGGCGCCAGCGCCATTGAGCAGATGGCGGTCCAGGCGGGTGCCACGGTGGCGGAGTTTAAGGCCCAGCTCAAGACCACTGCGATGTTCTATGAGGCCGCGGAAGGGGCCCGCTTCGCCCGCTCCGACGTCCCCGCCAAGACGATGGAGCAGGTGCGCTCCTTTGCCTTTGCTAAGGGACTCTATGGCGAGCGCGCCGCCAGCAAAGACCTGGTGGGGATCGAGTTTGCCGATGGCAGCGTGATTGGCGACACCTCCAACGTGAAGCTGCGCTTCACCGCCGACTACATGCAGCTGGCGGCC
Source organism: Chromatiales bacterium (assembly GCA_003251535.1). GTDB lineage: Bacteria > Pseudomonadota > Gammaproteobacteria > Thiohalomonadales > Thiohalomonadaceae > SZUA-493. Next base: position 695 of record QKFD01000022.1, read on the forward strand.
GACGGCAAACTTTGAGGACCTACCGCCGCCAAGGGGGCAGAGGCGGCTGTGGCCCACTGGGCAGTGACCTGATGGCGCTGCGCTGGGCCGCAAACCGCCTCTACACCCGCTCTCATCGTTGCGGCTGAACTTCCATACGAGGCGCACCCATGCGTGTCCCGCTCCTGTTTGGTCTCCATGCTGACCCGCCACCGGCGGTGCGCTGGCTATTGGCACTACTCCCCTTTGTCCTCATGCTGGCGATCTATCTCGTCGCCTCGGAGATCCGCCACGAGGCCAATCCCCAAGATAAGCTGCTGCCCACCATCAGTCAGATGGTGGACGCCATGCAGGCGGCGGCCTTCGAGCCGGATCGGCGCAGTGGCAACTATCTGCTGTGGAACGACACGCTGGTGAGTTTGCAGCGCCTTGGCCTCGGTGTGGTGATCGCCGCCGTGGGGGGGCTGCTATTGGGGCTCAATATGGGGCTCTTCCCCGGTCTGCGGGGCTTGGCCTTCTCTGCGCTGACCTTCGTCTCCATGGTCCCGCCGCTTGCCATCTTGCCCATTCTGTTCATCGCAGTCGGGATCGATGAGGCGGCAAAGGTCACGCTGATTGTGCTCGGGCTCCTGCCGACCATCGCCCGCGATATGCTCATGGCCACTGAAAAGATCCCCGCTGAGCAGATCGCCAAGAGCCTCACCCTGGGGGCCTCGCAGTTGGCCCTTGCCTATCGCATCGTGCTGCCGCAGATCCTGCCGCGGCTCATTGAGTCGGTGCGTCTTGCCCTGGGGGCCGGCTGGTTGTTCCTCATCGCGGCCGAGGCGATCGCCTCCACCGATGGCCTCGGTTACCGCATCTTTCTGGTGCGCCGCTATCTAGCGATGGACCTCATCATCCCCTATGTGCTCTGGATCACCTTGATCGGTTTCCTCACCGATTTCGCGCTTAGATGGGTGCTGCGCCGTTTCTTCCCTTGGTACCACACCGGCAAATGAGGGGCATTGGATGAACTCGCCTGTTCAGCACCTGCTGCACGTGGAGGATGTACACAAGCAGTACGGCAACAAGATGGTCCTGGATGATGTCGATCTAGCGGTGCGCCAGGGGGAGTTCTGCACGGTGGTGGGCCCCTCCGGCTGCGGCAAATCCACCCTGCTGCGGATGATCCTCGGTATGGAGCGCCCCACCTCCGGTCACCTGCTGATCGATGGGCAACCGGCCGGGGTGCCGGACGCCACACGGGGCATTGTCTTCCAGCGCTACTCACTGTTTCCCCATCTCACGGCCTTGCAAAATGTCATGTTGGGCCGTGAACTCAGCTGCGGTCTGTGGGAGCGATATCGGCGGCGGGCCGAGTTCCGGGACGAGGCGATGCTCTTTCTGGAGCGGGTGGGGCTTGCCCACTCCGCCCACCGCTACCCCCATGAACTCTCTGGCGGTATGCAGCAGCGGGTGGCCATTGCCCAGGCGATCATCCTCAAACCACGCATTCTGCTGATGGATGAGCCCTTTGGTGCCCTTGACCCGCAGACGCGCGAAGAGCTTCAGCTGTTTATGCTGGAACTCTGGGAGCAGAGTGGCATGACGGTGCTATTCGTGACCCACGATCTCACCGAGGCGATCTACCTCGGCTCGCGCCTATTCGTGCTCTCCCAGTTTTATACGGATGAGCGCGGCAACGGTGCCCACGTCAACCGTGGGGCGCGCATCGTCGCCGACTATCAACTTAGTCCCACCCCCGCTGCACCCTCCGCCAAGGACTCCAAGGCGTTTGTCACCCTAGCCGAGGAGATCCGCCACCTCGGATTCGACCCGGCGTACCTCCAGCACGTCTCCGACTTCACCCTGCACCACCCAGACGCCTTCCAGACCTTGGCACCGGAGCAGATGCGGAGGGGGTCTAGCGAGGGGTGAGGGGATATCCAGCACGGACTGTCACCCGGCAGGGCACGTCGGGGGTGTGACAGCCGATCCATATGACGTCACTGGCAGGGGGGCGTGGGGGGGCGTGCCTCTGTCTTCATGACGGCAACCCCCTTACAATGCACCCCTCGTTTTGGGGGTAGTCGCATGAGCATCAAATCTGATCACTGGATCCGGCGCATGGCCGCCGAGCAGCACATGATTGAACCGTTTGAGCCGGGTCAGGTGCGGGCGGTGGATGGCAACCGCATCATCTCCTATGGCACCTCTAGCTACGGCTACGACGTGCGCTGTGCCGATGAGTTTAAGATCTTCACCAACATCAACACCGCCATCGTCGACCCCAAGGCGTTCGATGCAAAAAGTTTCGTAGATGTTAAGTCGGACGTCTGTATTATTCCCCCCAACTCCTTTGCCCTCGCCCGTACCGTGGAGTATTTCCGCATCCCGCGCCGGGTCTTAACCATCTGTCTGGGCAAGTCCACCTATGCTCGGTGTGGCATCATTGTCAACGTGACCCCCCTGGAGCCGGAGTGGGAGGGGCACGTTACCCTGGAGTTCTCCAACACCACCCCTCTGCCCGCCAAGATCTATGCCAATGAGGGAATTGCCCAGATGCTATTTTTGGAGTCGGACGAGGAGTGTGCCGTCTCCTATGCCGATCGGGGCGGAAAATATATGGGGCAGACCGGGGTCACGTTGCCGAAAACTTGACGCGCTTTGTCTGGAGTGGGCGCGGTTTGCACCGTCCTACGGGGCGTGATAAAAACGGAACGACCGGAGTTTTCCGGGGGGAAGCGTTGGGAGTGAGAGCCCTCCCAACCACAATAAACCACAGCGCGACGACGACATGCATAAACAACCGAAAGCCGAGATCCTCTCCCGCATCCGCCGGGCCCGCTCTTCGCATATCAAGTGGCGCTCTTACGCCTATGGGATGCTCGCTGGTCTGGAAGTGACCGAGGAGCACACCCCCATTGACTGCCACAACTGCGGATTTGGTCAGTGGTACTACGAGGAAGGTCAGCGCCTTTTCGGCCACATGGACACCTACGAGGGGTTAGAGATCCCCCACAAGGTGATGCACCAGGTCTATGACAAGATTTTTGACCTGGCGCAGCGGGGCAGACTAGACGAGGCGATTGGCTACGAAGACAAGCTGAACGCCCTCTCCCGGCAGCTGCTGGAGGCACTTGACCTGCTGGAACAAGAGGTCAAAGAGACATTGGCGTGAGATGGGGTGGGGCGCTAGAACCCGGTTTAGCGCTCCGCCGCCTCCACTGGCTTTATCCCCTGCTGAAACTTCAGCGGCCGGCCGGCGATGGTATGGCCGTCATCCTCCTGCTCTAGCTGGATGAAGACATAGCCGAAGTCGATGGCCGCCCAGAAGCGGGTCTTGCGCTCCTTATTGTTGGAGATCCGCTCCACCTTGAGGGTGCGCAGGAGACCCATCGGTGTCTCCAGCTGCTCCTCCCCCAGGACCTGGAAGCGGTATTCGCGGATCTTGCTGCGGTCGGCCACCGCATACTCGATATGCTGTTTGCCGGCGGCCAGATCGCGCCTCAGCTGTATCTGATAGTCGAGTTTGTCCAGCACCTGCGGGGTAATGGGTAGCGTGGTCCACTTGTTGTCCCGCAGTGAGGCGACGGTGCTGGCCTGCCAATCGAACTCCAACCGCTCCACCGTCTCCTTACTGCCGTTGGTGTGGCGATACAGATAGTGCTGTGGCTGCGGCCAACCCTCCTCCAGGCGCCACCAGCTGCGCTCGGTAAAGCGGTCATCTTTGAATACTGATACCAGTCCGGTGGTGTACATCACATGTTCGAGGATGAACCCCTTCCCCTGCGGATCCGGGTGTAGCGAGCGCTCCATACGACCGATAGTGAGGCCATCCAGCTCTAGGGAGAACTCGGCATAAAACGGCTGGGTGAGATCCAGCTCCTCCCCATGGCCGATCAGCGGTAAGAGTAGGAGGAGGGGGAGCAGACGGTGGAGGCGCATGGGTCGCTAAACCGTGGAGGATGAGGCGCCATGGTACCAGTGACCATTCCAAATGCTCACCCTTGCAATGGAACGGTCATGGGCGCTGGCTAGGTGCGGTGAAGGAGAGGGCAACGATGGGGTACAATGGCGCCCCTTTTTTTGCCCGGACCCAGCCCCGGCCCTGCGCTATCTCACTACTACCCGTGACTAGAGCCACCACCCACCGCGGTCGATCCCGCCCCCAGCAGGGAGTCTCCTGTACTGCCACACCCTCCCTCGGGCGAGGGCGAGGGCGAGGGCATCTTTGTGGCCATGGGGCCAAGGGCCAGCCTTGGGGCCGCGGGGCGGGCAGGCGAGATCTCCACGCCAGCCCTGCGGGTGCTCCCCGTCTGTCTGGGGGAGTGGGCCGGTGATCTCCTCGCAGCAGCCGCTCTTTTTTGCCCAGGCGCTGCGTGCGGTGCGCCCCTTGGACGAACGTCGGGTCTCCCTGTTACTCCTGCTGCTGCCGGCGCTGCTGCGGCTGGTGGTGGCGCCACTGCCAGAGTTGGGGGTGGATGAGGCCCACTACGCCCTCTATGGTCTCCATCCGGCCCTCTCCTACTTCGATCATCCGCCGCTGGTCGGCTGGCTACAGGCGGTCGCCCTATTTATTGGAGAGAGCCCTTTGGTGCTGCGGCTGTGGGCCATCGCCCTCTCCACCCTCTCCGCTTGGCTGCTCTATCGTCTTACGGCAGAGCTGTTTCCCCGGCCGGGGGAGAGTGTGGCACTGGTGGCCTTGGCCGCCTTTCAGCTGCCGGTGATGTTGACCCTGCTGGGTCTCGCCTTGGTGCCGGAGACTCCCCTTATCACCGCCGCCTTGGCCAGCGCCCTCTATCTGCGACGGGCGGTGGAGGAGGGGGGCAGGGGGCGAGATTGGCTGCTGTTGGGGCTACTGTTTGGGCTCGCCGGACTCGCCAAGTACACCGCCATCACCCTAGTGGCAACGGCACTGCTCTACCTTCTTCTGCGCCGCCGTCTCCACCTGCTCCTGACACCATGGCCGTGGCTGGCGGCCCTGCTCGCCCTGTTGGTCATCTCGCCGGTGCTGTGGTGGAACTATCAGCACGACTTCATCTCTTTCCACTATCAGCTCAACCACGGCGCCCCCGATCGCCCCTGGTCGTGGAGCAACCTGCTGCGGGCGCAGGGGATCCAGCTGGCGGTCTACACCCCAGCCATTTTCCTCCTCGCCTGGATCGTCCCATTGGTGGCGTTGGCGAGGGGGGAGTGGCGCCAGCCGGGGGCCGCGCTCTCCATCGCCCTGGGTCTACCGGTGCTACTGCTCATCGCCTGGGGGGCTGGACGGGAGGATGGACTACCCCACTGGGCCGCCCTCGGTTTTACCGGCCTATTGCCGCTCATCGCCCACTACATCGTGGTGCGCTGGCGCTTGCGCTGGCTGCGTTGGTTGGTGCGGGGCTCACTGGTCTATGCCGGCTTGCTACTGGTGGTGGTCTTTTCCAATCTGCTCTACCCATGGCTGCCCTTTCGCCCCTATCGCCACCCGCTGGGGGATCTCATCGGCTGGCGTGAGGCGGCAGTGGTCGCTCGCCAGCTGCGCGATGAGGTGGCACCCAACGCCCCTATCTTTGTCGGTCACTGGACCCTGGCCAGCCGTATTGCCTGGTATGCTCGACCCGCTGCGGTGCAGGTGACCGATGACCGCATTGATCAATTTGACCTCTGGTTTGGCTCCCCCCTCCCCGGTGCCTCTGGGGTGCTGGTGGTGCCGGACTACTACCAAAACAAACCGGCCGCCGGTCTCGACCGCTTCGGCTATTGCGAACAGCGCCGCGAATATACCGCCACTCTCCATGGTGATACCCCAGTCCATACCTTCCGGTTCTACGCCTGCTATGGCTACCATGGCTGAACCGCTGCCCCTCCCACCCCAACGCCCCCTGGTATGGCTGCCACCGCTGCTGCTATTGGCCGCCATGGCGCTGGTCTGGTTGGGGGGATTCAACATAGCGCTATTTCTCGCCATCAATCCGTTGGGGCTCTACACCGGCCCCACCCCCTGGCAGTGGGTGACGGTGCTGGGAGACACACTGGTGGTGCTCAGCTTGGCGCTGCTGCTGGTGGGGCGTCGGCCACGCCTGCTGTGGGGGCTATTCATCACCGCCCTGGTGGCCACTGCGCTGGTGCATGGCCTGAAGCAGGGGACCGATCTCTGGCGGCCGGCCGGGGTACTGGAGGCGGGGAGTTTCCAGGTGATAGGGGTATCGCTGCGCGCCTTCTCCTTCCCCTCTGGCCACACCGCTACCGCCTTCGCCTTTGCCGGCCTACTGGTGATGGGGCGGGTGGGGGGCCGCCTGACCGCCATCGCCCTGCTCGGGGGGGCGTTATTGGTCGGTATCTCGCGGATCGTGGTGGGGGCCCACTGGCCGGTGGATGTGCTGGGCGGGGCGGCGATTGGTTGGGGCTCTGCGGCGCTTGGCCTGTGGTGGGCACAGTGGGGTCAGATCGCCAATTGGCCGCTAGTACAGCAGGGGGTGGCGCTGTTATTGATCCTGGCGGCGCTGCTGCTTCTGTTCCACGACAGCGGCTACCCCGCTGCGCGGCTGCTACAGATGTTGCTGGCCGCGGAGTCGCTGGTGTTGGCGGCGCCGCAGCTGGCGCAGCTGTTCCGCCCCCGTCCCACTGTGGCAGAGGGGTGACCATGGCCGCCTGGATCGTCCGGATCGCCATCACTGCACTGCTGTTTGGGCTCATCTTGCGCCATGTCGATCTGGGCCAGGTGGGGGCCACCCTGGGCCAGGTGGAGTGGATCTGGCTGCTGCCCGCCCTGCTGTTGCAGCTGCTGGCGGCGGCCATCGCCGCCTTCCGTTGGCACCGTATCATGCATGTGCTGCGCTTTGGCCACTCATATCTCTTCTATCTGCGCAGCTTCTTCAAGGGGATGTTTTTTAACCAGGGACTCCCCACCAGCATCGGCGGAGACGCCCTGCGGATCCTCGATGTGGCGCGGGAGGGGCATGGTAAGCGGGAGGCCTTCTATGGGGTGGCGGTGGATCGGGCCGCCGGCCTCATCGGCCTGCTGGTGTTCAATCTAGGCGCCTTTGCCCTCTGGCCGGAGCTGCTGCCCCAACAGGTGGCACTGCCGATTCTGCTGCTGCTGGCCTTGGGCTGCGCCAGCTTTGTCCTCTTTAGCCAACTCCACCGGGTGGGGCTGCTGGCCCAACTACCAGGGGCGCGTTGGTTGCACGAGCTGTCGCAACGGCTCAGTACCGTCTTTAGTGATCTCGGTGGGTGGGGCCAGCAGCTGCTGCTCTCCGGTTGGGTCCACTTCTTTACCGTGCTATCGGTCTGGTGCGTCGGGCGCGGGGTGGGGCTGCCGGTGGGGCTGGCCGCCTTCATGGTGATCGTGCCGCCGGTCCTGCTGCTGACGGTGGTACCCATCTCCCTGGCTGGTTGGGGGGTGCGCGAGGGGGGCTTCATCGGCCTATTCCTGCTAGTGGGGGCCGACGAGGGGCGGGTGCTATCGATGTCGCTGCTGTTTGGACTGCTGCTTATTGTGGCCAGCCTACCTGGGCTGGTGTTCTACCTGACCGGTCGCCACCGGCTCTGAGAGGACTCTCTTCATGCGCGTCGACACCATGCGCCGCATCGACCGCTACGCGGGGGTGCCGCTCTGTTTCCTCCTGACCCTGCTCATGGCCCCCTTCCGCTCGCCCTGGCCGGTGCCGGTGCGGCGGGCGCTGTTCATCGAGCTATCGGAGATGGGGAGCGCGGTACTGGCCGACCCCGCCATGCGCAAGCTGCGGGCCGCTGGTGCAGAGCTTTACTTCGTCATCTTTGCCCAGAATGCCGCCAGCCTGCGGCTGCTGGCCACGGTGCCGGAGGCCAACGTCTTTACCATCCGCGCCACGGGCCTCTGGCCGCTCCTGGTGGATACCCTGCGCTTCCTCGTCTGGAGTCGGCGTCAGGGGATCGACACGGTGATCGATCTGGAGCTTTTCTCCCGCTATACCGCACTGTTGACCGGACTCTGTGGGGCGCGCAACCGCATCGGTTTCCACCGCTTTCACAATGAGGGGCTCTACCGCGGCGAGCTGCTCAGTCGGCGGGTGGCCTATAACCCCCATCAACACATCGCCAAAAATTTCATCGCCTTAGTGGATGCTGCATTGGCGCCGGGGGAGGAGCTGCCCTTCTCCAAGCGGCGGGTGGCCGACGAGGAGCTGGCGCTGGCCAAGGTGTCATTCGCGGAGGAGACACTGCTCCCGCTGCGGGCACGGGTGGTGGAGAGTTGTGAGCTATACGCTGGCGAGCGGCTGGTGCTCATCAACCCCAACGCCAGCGAACTACTACCCCAGCGCCGCTGGCCGGCGGCGCGCTATATTGCCCTGATGCAGAGGTTACTGGAGCGCTACGACGACATCCTTATCCTCATCACCGGGGCGCCAACGGAGCGGGAGGAGGCGGAGCGGTTGCGGCAGCAGGTGGGGAGTCCACGCTGTATCAACTTTGCCGGCCGGGTGGCGTTTGCGGAGCTGCCCCAGCTCTATACCATCGCCAGCCTGATGGTGACCAACGACTCGGGCCCCGGCCACTTCTCCGCGGTGACCGATCTCCCCACCTTTGTCCTGTTTGGCCCCGAGACCCCAGCCCTCTACGGCTCGCTCGGCAATAGCACGCCGATCTACGCCGGCCTCGCCTGCTCGCCCTGTGTGAGTGCCGCCAACCACCGCAAGACCGCCTGTAGCGAGCCCCGTTGTATGACCGCGATCGAGGTGGAGGAGGTGGTAGCTGCGCTGCTCCCGGTATTGGGCGAGCCGACGCAGGGGGAGCCGGAGGCGTCTGAGCCGATCTGATGGGTATCCCACCCTCGGCCGTGCGACCGGTGGTTGGCGGGTTGCCCCGGTCCTCAACGACACCCCTGTGGAGTGATGCTGTCCCATGATGACCTGGCCCCAGCTACTCAGTCGCGCCCGACTCGGCAAACCCGGCTCCCGAGAGGAGCGGGGACGCAGCGAATTCCAGCGCGATTTCGATCGTATTGTCTTCTCCTCCCCCTTCCGGCGGCTCCAGGACAAGACCCAGGTCTTTCCGTTGGCCCAGACTGACTATGTGCGCACCCGCCTGACCCACAGCCTGGAGGCCTCCTGTGTCGGCCGCTCCCTTGGCACTTTGGTGGGGGCGGAGTTGATCACGCGCCATCCGGAGTTGGCGGCGGCGGGCTTCAATGAGGCCGATCTGGGGGCGGTGGTGGCCGCCGCCTGCCTGGCTCACGACATCGGCAATCCCCCCTTCGGCCACGCCGGCGAGGCGGCCATTCAGGAGTGGTTTCTCCACGACCCGCGCGGTCAGCGGCGGCTGATCGGCCTCACCCCGCAGCAGCGGGCCGATTTCGAACGGTTTGAGGGTAACGCCCAGGGGTTCCGTATCCTCTGTCGGTTACAGGGGGAGCCCGAGGCGGGGGGGATGCGCCTCACCTACGCCACCTTGGCGGCCTTTACTAAGTATCCCCGGGCGGCCCATCTGCCGGTGGCGCCGGGGCAGGTGAGCAGTAAAAAGCACGGCTTCTTCGCCGCTGATGTCGAACTGTTTGAGCGGGTGGCGGAGGCGACGGGTCTGTTGGCCCGGGGAGATGGACGCTGGGCACGCCACCCGTTCGCCTTTCTGGTGGAGGCGGCGGATGATATCTGCTATCGCATCATCGACGCCGAGGATGGGGTCCACGAGCGCCTCATCCCCTTCGAACTGCTGCGGGAGCTGTTGCTGACCATCATCGATGACCCCCAGGCGGCGCGGCGCGCAGACGGGATGCCGCAGGCCAAGGCGGTGGAATATCTGCGGGCCGCCGCCATGGGGGCCGCTATCCGGCAGGTGACCGCCCACTTTCTGACGGTGGAGGAGGCGCTACTGGCGGGCGAGTATGAGCGGGAGCTGACCGCTGAGATCCCCGCCCAGGTGGGTCTGGCCCAGCTCCAGCAGGCGGCGCGGGAGCACGTCTATACCGCCCGGCCGGTGCTGGAGGTGGAGGCGGCTGGTTTCAATGTGCTAGGGGAGTTGATCGATCGCTTTGTCGGGGCGCTGGAGCAGATGGCGGAGGGGGAGAGCGGACAGCAGCGCCATCGGGTCCATCTGGGGCTCATTCCAGAGCCCTATCGACAGGCGGAACAGGATCCCTATCTACGGCTGCTGGCGGTCACCGATTTTGTCTCCGGCATGACCGACTCCTCGGCAGTGGCCACCTACCAACGGCTATTGGGGATAGCGCTACCGGGCTGAGCGGGCCTTCACCCCTGAAGGATCCAGCTCGCTTGCCACGGTGGGGGAGGACTAGGCGCGGGACTCGCTGCGCTTATCGCGCTCGATCAGGGCGTAGGCGGAGTGGTTGTGAATGGATTCGAAGTTCTCCGACTCCACCACGTAGGAGCTGATGCGGTCATCCTGGTTGAGGCGGGCGGCGACGTCACGCACCATATCTTCCACAAACTTGGGGTTGTCGTAGGCGCGCTCGGTAACAAACTTCTCGTCGGGGCGTTTGAGCAGGGCGTATAGCTCGCACGAGGCCTCCTGCTCCACCAAGTCGATCAGCTCCTCTATCCAGACAAAGCCATCGCAGCGGGCGGTGACGGTGACGTGGGAGCGCTGATTGTGGGCGCCGCGATCGGAGATCGACTTGGAGCAGGGGCAGAGGCTGGTGACCGGCACCACCACCTTGACGGTCAGGTTCGGTTGGCCCCGGGCGATCTCGCCGATGAAGGTCACCTGGTAGTCCATCAAGCTCTGCACGCCGGAGACGGGGGCCGCCTTTTGGACAAAGTAGGGGAAGCCCATCTCGATGTGGCCGGTCTCTGCCTCCAACACCTCCACCATCTCTGCCAACATCTCCTTGAAGGACTGCACCGACAGCTCCCGTTCGCGGCGGTTCAAGATCTCCACGAAGCGGGACATATGGGTCCCTTTGAAGTTGTGCGGCAGCCGCACGTACATGTTGAAGTTGGCGATGGTGTGCTGTTCGCCACCGCTGCGGTCCAGGATACGCACGGGGTGGCGCACATCCTTGATGCCGACCTTATCGATGGGGATCTGGCGGGTATCGATGCTGGCCTGAACGTCGGCAATGGTGTCGCAGCAGGCTTCGGTCATTTCAAGGTTCCTCGGTGTAGCGGACGCAGGCGCGGTCGGTCTCCCAGAGGGTGATCGCCACAACCTGCACTCCGGGACGGTTCAGCGCTGCAACCATCCCCTGATAGATGTGGGCGGCCAGATGTTCCGCTGTGGGGTTGATCTGGTCGAAGGGGGGGATCTCGTTCAGGTAGCGGTGATCCAGACGGCCGCACACCTCGCGCGCCGCTGTCTTGATCTCCTTGAAGTCGATCACCATGCCGAGCGAGTCGAGCCGATCGCTCGCCACCTCCACCTCTACCTTCCAGTTGTGCCCGTGCAGCCGCCGACAGTCGCCGGGGTAGTCGCGCAGGGAGTGGGCAGAGGCGAACTCAGCGAGGACCTTTAGTGTGAACTTGGCCGCCATAAGTAGTTTAGCGAGTTAGTGAGACTTTATGTGGTGGCTCGTTGGCCCGGTAACAAGGTGGCGAGCCGTTCGCTGCTGGCGCGGAAGATGCCATCGGCATCCAACCCCTGCTCTGTCAGGAGACCCGAGCGATCACCATGCTCGATGAAGCGGTCTGGTAGACCCAGCTGGAGCAGTGGCACCACTAGGCCGTGGGCGGCCAGCAGCTCTGCCACCCCACTGCCAGCCCCGCCGGCAATGGCGTTCTCCTCCACCGTTACCAGCAGCTCATGTTCGCTGGCCAGTTGCAGGATCAACTCGCTATCTAGCGGCTTGATAAAGCGCATGTTGGCCACGCTGGCATTGAGCCTATCACCCGCCGCCAGGGCCGCTGAGACCATGCTGCCAAAGGCGAGCAGCGCCACCCGCTCTCCCCGGCGTACCTGCTCACCTCGACCGATGGGGAGCGGCGTCAGCTCCGCCTCTGGTGCAACGCCGGGCCCGCTGCCGCGGGGATAGCGCACGGCGCTGGGGCCGTCGTGGAGGAAGCCAGTGGTCAGCATCCGCCGGCACTCCGCCTCATCCGCCGGCGCCATCACCACCAGATTGGGGATGCAGCGGAGGAACGAGTGGTCAAAGGCGCCGGCATGGGTGGGGCCGTCAGGACCCACCAGGCCACCCCGGTCTATAGCGAACAGCACCGGCAGGTTTTGCAGGGCGACATCGTGGATAAGCTGATCGTAGGCGCGCTGCAAGAAGGTGGAGTAGATGGCCACCACCGGCCGCTGCCCGTCACAGGCAAGGCCCGCCGCTAGGGTGACGGCGTGCTGCTCAGCGATGCCGACATCAAAATAGCGCTCCGGGAAGCGGTTGGAGAACTCCACCAGCCCGGAGCCCTCCCGCATGGCAGGGGTGATGCCCACCAGGCGGGGATCGGCGCTGGCCATGTCACACAACCACTGGCCGAACACCTGGGTATAGGTGAGGCCGCCGCCGCTGCTCAGCATCTGGCCGGTCTCGGGGTCGAAGCGGCTAACCCCGTGGTAGGCACACGGATTTTGCTCTGCGGGGGGAAAGCCCTTGCCCTTGCGGGTGACCACATGCAGAAACTGTGGGCCGGTGAGGCCGCGCAGGTTTTGCAGGGTGGGGATGAGGGTATCGACATCGTGGCCATCGACCGGGCCGATGTAGTTGAAACCCAGCTCCTCAAATAGGGTGCCAGGCACCACCATCCCTTTGACGTGCTCTTCTGCGCGCTTAGCCAGCTCCCACATGGGGGGCACATTGCGCAGCACCTTCTTACTCCCCTCCCGCACCGAGGCGTAGAACTTGCCGGAGAGGACCCGGGCCAGATAGTTGGAGAGGCCGCCGACATTGGGGGAGATGGACATCTCGTTGTCGTTCAACACCACCAGCAGGTTGGCATCTAGATCACCGGCGTGGTTGAGTGCCTCGAAGGCCATCCCGGCGGTCATGGCGCCATCACCGATCACCGCCACCACCTTGCGCCCAGAGCCGGAACGGCGGGCCGCCAGCGCCATCCCAAGGGCCGCACTGATGGAGGTGCTGGAGTGGCCGACACCAAAGGTGTCGAAGGGGCTCTCCTCCCGGTTGGGGAAACCGGCTAGGCCCCCCCGCTGGCGCAGACTCTCCATCCGCTCCTTGCGGCCGGTGAGGATCTTGTGGGGGTAACTCTGATGGCCCACGTCCCACACCAGCCGATCATTGGGGGTGTCGAAGACGTAGTGCAGGGCGATGGTCAGCTCCACCGTGCCCAGGTTGGCCGCCAGGTGGCCGCCCGTGCGGCCGACCGATTCGAGCATGAACCGTCGCAACTCCTCCGCCAGCCGCTTCAACTGGGTAGGCGGGAGCTGTCTCAGATCGGCCGGGGAGTCGATCTGGGCGAGCAGGGGGTAACGGCCTAGGGGCATCGGCGGCTCACGATCGGAAAACCGCTAATGATGGGGTGCGCTGGCCTCTCATGCAACCTTGGCGTTGGGGCTGGGGCGAAAAAGGGGGCGGTTTAGCACGGTGCTACTTCTTTCTATTGACGATAAAGTCCGCCAACGCCGCTAGTGGGGCGGCCGCCGGGCCGAACTCGGTCAGCAGGGCATGGGCGTGATCAAGGTGCTCGCGCGCCTTTGCCTTGGCCCCCTCTAGGCCGAGCAGGCGGGTGTATGTGGACTTGTTACGTTGCTCGTCCGAGCCTTGATTCTTACCCATCTCCGCCGTATCCCCCTCCACGTCCAAGATATCGTCGCGGATCTGGAAGGCGAGGCCGATGGCGTCGGCAAACTGGTCGAGCCGTTCCAGCTGCGGTTCAGTCACGGTGGGGGCAGCGAGCGCACCTAAGCGGACGCTGGCGCGGATCAGGGCACCGGTCTTGTAGCGGTGCATCCGCGATAGTCCCGCGAGATCCAATGAGTGGCCGGTGGCGTCGATATCGAGCGCCTGCCCACCACACATACCAGCAACCCCAGAGGCGCGGGCCAAGGTAGCCACCATCTTCAGGCGGGCACTGACGGGGATGGTGAGGGCGGGATCGGCGGCCAGTAGCTCAAAGGCGAAGGTCTGGAGGGCATCGCCTGCGAGGATCGCCGTCGCCTCATCGAAGGCCCGGTGGCAGGTGGGGCGACCGCGCCGTAGATCGTCGTCATCCATCGCGGGCAAGTCGTCATGCACCAGGGAGTAGGCGTGGATCAGCTCTACCGCGCAGGCGGGGACATCTAATGTCGCCAGCGAGACGCCAAATAGGTGGCCGGTGGCATAGACCAGGGCCGGCCGCACCCGTTTGCCCCCATCCAGGGTGGCGTAGCGCATCGCCTGGTGGAGCCGTTCTGGTGAGTTGTTGGGGGCGGGGAGCCGTGCGCCCAGGGCCGCTTCGGTGCGTTGGGCGGCGAGTTGGAGTAGTTCGGCAAGGGTCACTCTTCACCCTCCGCCACAAAGGGGGCCAACTCGCTATGGCCACTTCTCTCTATAAGGATCTGCACCTTCTGCTCCGCCGCCTTCAATACCGTCTCACAGCGGCGCACCAGGGCGATCCCCTGCTCGAAATCGGCCAGTGCCTGCTCTAGCGATAGCTCACCATGCTCCATGCGCTCCACCAGCATCTCCAGTGCCTGTAATGAGTGCTCCAGATCGGCAGGGGACTCGGTGGTTTCAGGGGTGCTCTTTTTGGCCATGGGCTGGGCTAACGGTGGGAGGGGGGCCTAACTTACCCCACACCTCCTAGGGGGTCAAAGGGGGAGGGGGGCCGAGAGGGGGTGGGAATATCCACCCGATTCTTACGCCATTTTCAGCAAATGCCTACAGTCGGATCAGATTTATCCTACAGACAGTCGGGGCTCAGGCTGGCAATCTAACACCCGTGACGGACGACCAGGCAACCACGGACGGTACTTTACTAACGAAGGTCAATCAAATGGAGATGGGCCGCTGGGAACAGGACGGGCTGCACAGGGATATAGCAGAACTGGAAGGTCTGCTTGCGCGCGCCAAGGATTTAGAAGATGACATTGATGTCCGTTGGGTACGGAAACTCTTCGAAGAACTTCTCCAGCGCCGTAGGGATATGTTACGCAGGTTGCAGGATAAGCAGCGTTTAGCCTAGTGAAAACTGCCGGCCCCGGGGGACGCCCCGGGGTTTTTTATTGGGCGGCCGTCAGCCATCTCGTTATGTTTTGATGATCCCCACTGGGAAACCCGGATCCATAGTGTCGGGTTTCCTCTTTTTTTATGGCTGTGGAGCGGCATCGCTATCCAGGCTAAGGGGATCCCAAAAGCAAGCGGGGGACAGCGCCAGAGTGCAGCGCTGCCCCACCTAATCCGCTCTGTGTCCTGGATCAGTCTTCGTAACCGTCCCCATCGCCGTCGTCGTCGAACTCCCCATCACCGTCATCATCCGCAGGATCTGTGGGGTCCTCGCTAATGCGGGCGCGCTGGGTACTGATAAGGGCGGCGAAGCCGTCATACCAGTCAGAGAGCAGCGTGGGATCGCCACCCTCTATAGTGAGTACAAAGGCGAGCTGGTAGTCCCCGGCGGGGAGATCGGTGGTATCTAAGGTGGCGATACCCTGATTGGTCGTGGGGGAGGCGACCTCAATCGGCACGCTCATTAGGCTGCCGTCTGGCATGAACACCACCAGGTGGGCCTCGGCACCACCACTCCAGTAGCCGTCAACACTGGAGGGGATGGTGACGCTAACGGTAATGGTATCCCCTGGGTAGTAGATATGCTGATCAAGCTGGATGAGGCCGGAACGGGTCCCTGGCTTGCCGGTGATCTTCGTCTGCCCAACCCCCTGGCCATGACCCGGAGTGGCCTGGGCAATCCCTGCTGTTAGCAGGGCAGTGGCGGCAATGACTGCCAACACTACCTTCTTGATCTGCATCTCTCTCTCCCGTTGTGTTGTGGTCCCATCAGGGGATGGGTTGCGCCCAGGTTAGTCGGGAGTTGCCTGCCGCCTCTGTGAGCTAGGCCACAGCTTCGGATAAACACTTAAGAGTGGCTTAAGATCTGTGGGCTGGATTACGTTGGGGCGCCTTAGGATTGCCTGGGGAGAGGCAGAGAGTTGTCAGCAGGGGAGCGGAAGGCTGGCTGCACGAACCCCGCTGGACACATAGGCAGCGGGGCTACTCGGCATATATGGAAGGGTAAGATGGCGCTCCCACGGGGATTCGAACCCCGGTTTTCGCCGTGAGAGGGCGACGTCCTGGGCCTCTAGACGATGGGAGCGTGGAAAGCTGATGTGGTGCAGCGCAACAAATTGGCGCTCCCACGGGGATTCGAACCCCGGTTTTCGCCGTGAGAGGGCGACGTCCTAGGCCTCTAGACGATGGGAGCATGGTTTTTGCATCTCAGCGGCTACCAGCCGACGAGAGCGTGGTATTATACGCGGATGTTTTCCTGGCTCAAGCGATCTTTCGCCAAAAAATTCGGTCTGGCCCCGGCGGTCTCCGCTGGCCCTGCGCCTGCCCCTAGCGATCCCATACCCGTGGCGGAACCGACCGCCATAACGGAGGGCTCCCCTGCCATCATTAACCGCACGGAGCATGGTATCTCGCGTATGAATATCAGCGCGAATGCACTCAAGGTGCTCTACCGGTTGCAAAAAGGGGGATACGAGGCCTATCTGGTGGGTGGCGGGGTGCGCGACCTCCTCCTCGGGCGCGAGCCAAAGGACTTTGATGTCGCCACCAGTGCCACGCCGGAGGAGGTGCGCGCCCTATTCCGCAACTGCCGCCTCATCGGCCGCCGCTTCCGCTTGGCCCACGTCAGGTTTGGCCAGGAGATTATCGAAGTGGCCACCTTCCGCGCCCAGCATGTGGTAGAGGAGGGCGAGGAGGAGGCCGCGGCCGGGCGTACCTCTGAGGAGGGGATGATCCTCCGCGACAATGTATGGGGCAACATCGAGCAGGATGCCTGGCGGCGTGACTTTACCGTTAATGCCCTCTACTACAACATCGCCGACTTTTCGGTCGTGGACTACACGG
Source organism: Chromatiales bacterium (assembly GCA_003251535.1). GTDB lineage: Bacteria > Pseudomonadota > Gammaproteobacteria > Thiohalomonadales > Thiohalomonadaceae > SZUA-493. The sequence goes on from QKFD01000022.1 coordinate 17,580, forward strand.
GCGGTGTGGAGGATCTAAAGGAGGGGCGGCTACGGATCATCGGCGACCCCGAGCTACGGTTCCGCGAGGACCCCGTGCGGATGCTGCGGGCCGTGCGTTTTGCCGGCAAGCTCGGTTTTCGCATCGACGAGCGCTCGGAGCAGGTGATCTATGCCGCAGGTCACCTCCTGCGGGCGGTGCCTTCGGCCCGGCTGTTTGACGAGTGTTTGAAGATGTTCCACGCCGGTTATGCCGTGGAGACCTTCGAGCTGTTACGCCACTACCGCCTGTTTGAACACCTGTTCCCCGATACGGAGGAGGCGCTGGCCCACGAGGAGCACGGCTTCCCCATCACCTTTGTCAGTCGCGCGTTGGAGAATACCGATCTCCGTATCCAGGAGGGGAAGGGGGTCACTCCGGCCTTCCTGTTCGCCGCCCTGCTATGGGAGCCGGCCCGGTTGCGGTCGGAGCAGCTCCAGGCAGAGGGGGTGCCCCCGGTACCGGCGATGCAGCAGGCGGGTGAGGAGACGGTGGGGCGGCAGGTCAAATCGGTCGCCTTTCCCAAGCGCTTTACCCTCCAGGCGCGGGAGATCTGGGAGATGCAGGAGCGACTGCCGCGCCGCAACGGCAAGGCTCCTCTGCGGCTGTTGGAGCACCCTCGATTCCGGGCCGGTTATGACTTCCTGCTGCTGCGCGCCGAGAGCGGTGAGCCGGTGGCAGAACTGGCGGAGTGGTGGACCCGTTTTCAGGCGAGCGACGACGCTGGCCGGGCCCGGCTCTTGGCCGGGAATCCAGCAGATGTAAAGCGCCGTAAACGGCGGCGGCGCAGCAGTAGTCGGCGGCAACGCCCGGCGGGCGAATCAGGCCCAACCGAGTGACGGTTGTTGCCTATATCGGCCTCGGTAGCAACCTCGCCGATCCACCGCAGCAGCTGCGCCAGGCCCTCGCGGCCCTCAACCAGCTGCCCACCAGCCGCCTGCTGTGCCACTCCTCCCTCTACCGCTCGGCCCCTATGGGGCCGGCGGATCAACCCGATTATGTCAACGCGGTCGCCGCCCTGGAGACCGCCCTGGCACCGCTGCAACTGCTCGATGAGTTGCAGGCCATTGAGGCGCGGCAGGGGCGGGTGCGGGCGGAGCGTTGGGGGCCGCGTACCTTAGATCTTGATCTACTGCTCTATTCCGACACCCTTATCGATCACCCGCGCTTGCAGGTTCCCCATCCTGGCATCCCCGCGCGGGAGTTTGTCCTCTATCCGTTGGCAGAGATCGCCCCAGAGTTACAACTGCCGGGGTTAGGGGCGCTGACGGAGCTTCTGGCCCACTGCCCGAACCGTGGACTCGCCGTGATCGGTGCGTGATATCCTGCTGTCCCGCGCTAAGCGGGGGCAGCAGCCGGTGGTGCCACCCCCTGCCATCCCCGACCTTCAACCCCATCCTGGAGCCATGACTGAACGATGCCGAGCAGCGAGGCGCGCCGTTTTATAGTCGTTGAGGGGCCGATTGGGGTTGGGAAGACCACTTTGGCGCGGCGTCTGGCGCACACCTTCGGCTGTGAGCTGCTGTTGGAGGCGCCGGAGCAGAACCCCTTTCTTGATCGCTTCTACCGCGACATGCGCAGTGCCGCCTTTCAGACCCAGCTCTCGTTCCTACTCCAGCGGGCGCGGCAGCTAGAGGCGCTACGGCAGACCGATCTCTTTCTTCCCGTCCAGGTGGCCGATTTTCTGATAGAGAAGGATCGCCTGTTCGCCAGCCTGACGCTAGATGAGGCGGAGATGCGGCTCTATGACCAGGTATATGCCCACCTCACCCTCCAGGCCCCCACTCCCGATCTAGTGATCTACCTCCACGCCCCGGTAGAGCTGCTGCTGGAGCGCATTGCCAGCCGTGGGCGCCCCTATGAGCGGGAGATCTCGCCGGAGTATGTTGCCCGAGTGGCCGCGGCCTATGCACGCACCTTCCAGGAGTTTGATACGGCTCCACTGTTGATGGTCGATAGCGCCCAGACCGATCTCCTGCGGAACGATGCGGATTACGCACTACTGTTACAGCAGATCGACTCGATCCAGTCGGGTCGCCACCACTTCCATGCCGTCGCTGCGAGGTTTTCATGAGTCAGATCACGCTTGCTACTCTGCGCCAGATGAAGGCGCGGGGGGAGAAGTTCGCCTCCCTCACCGCCTACGACGCCAGTTTTGCCCGTATCTTTGATGCCGCAGGGGTGGAGGTGCTACTGGTGGGTGACTCTCTGGGGATGGTATTCCAGGGGCAGGAGAGCACTCTGCCGGTGACTGTGACAGAGATGGTCTACCATACCGCCTGCGTGCGGCGTGGGGCCCAGCGGGCCCTGGTGATGGCCGATATGCCATTCATGAGCTGTGCCAATCCGGAGTTGGCGCTGATGAATGTCGGGCGGGTAATGCAGGAGGGGGGGGCCCACATAGTCAAGATCGAGGGGGGGGCCATCATGTTGGACACGGTGCGGCTACTCGCTGCCCACGGGATCCCCATCTGCTCCCACCTGGGGTTGCTGCCGCAGCGGGTCAATAAGATGGGGGGCTACCGGGTGCAGGGGCGGGATGAGGCCTCCGCAGCGGCTATCCTCGGTGATGCCCAAGCGTTGGTGGCCGCAGGGGCCGACATGCTGCTATTGGAGTGTGTCCCGGCCGATCTGGCGCAGGAGGTGAGTTCGGCAGTGGAGGTGCCGGTCATCGGGATCGGGGCCGGTGCCGGCTGTGACGGCCAGGTGTTAGTGAGCTACGACATACTCAACATCACCCTGGGTAAAACACCCAAATTTGCCAAGGATTTCCTTGCCGCCGCCGGTTCAGTGCAGGGGGCGGTGGAGCGCTATGTAGCGGAGGTCAAGGGGGGTACCTTCCCGGCGGAAGAGCACACCTTCAAGTCGAGTGTTGTGGCGCCTCCCGTGTCATAAGGGGGGAAGATGGCGACTGTAACCCTGGAGGTATATCGATGCAGACCGTTTCTACCATCGCCGAGGTCCGCGCACGGGTAGCGCGCTGGCGTGAGGCGGCCGAGCGTGTAGCGCTGGTGCCCACGATGGGGAATCTCCATGATGGCCACATTGCGCTGGTGCGGCAGGCGCGCAGTCATGCCGATCGTGTGGTGGTCTCCATCTTTGTCAATCCGCTTCAGTTTGGGCCAAATGAGGACTTCTCCGCCTATCCGCGGACCCCAGAGCAGGATGCGGAGCGGCTGGCCGAGGCCGGTGCTGACCTGCTGTTTTTGCCGCAGGAGCAGGAGATCTACCCCCATGGCCGGCAGGGGACCACCATCGTTGAGGTCCCGGGGATCTCTGAGATCCTCTGCGGGGCATCGCGGCCAGGCCACTTTCGAGGGGTGGCCACGGTGGTGACCAAGCTGTTCAACATAGTGGGTCCCGATGTGGCGCTGTTTGGGGAGAAGGATTTCCAGCAGCTGTTAGTGATTCGGCGGCTGGTGGCCGATCTCAATCTGCCGCTGGCGATCCGCGGGGTCCCCATTGTGCGGGAGGCGGATGGCCTGGCTATGAGTTCTCGCAATGGCTATCTCTCCAGCGCTGAACGGGCATCTGCCCCGGGCCTCTATCGGGCCCTACAGGAGGGGGCGGCCCGGTTACTGGCGGGGGAGCAGGTCTACAGAGAGGTGGAGGAGGCGATGGCCCATTCGATAGTGGTTGCCGGCCTGCAACCTGACTATGTCACCATTCGCCGGCGAGAGGATCTCGCTGAACCGGCGATGGGAGAGCGCGATTTGGTGATCCTGGCAGCGGCCCGTTTGGGGCGAACGCGGTTAATAGATAACCTCGCTGTCACCGTTCCATCACCTTCGGGCATTGAACCACCCGTCCCTAGCGGCGATAATTGACCGTTCCGGTTTTCAACGGACACAGGACAGAGCTTCCATGCAGTCAACGATGCTGAAAGCCAAACTACACCGGGCGCGCGTGACCCATGCCGAGCTCGAGTACGAAGGCTCCTGCGCCATTGATGAGACGCTACTCGCGGCCTCTGGGATCCGCGAGTATGAGCAGATCCACATCTACAATGTGACCAATGGCGAGCGTTTCATCACTTACGCGATTCGGGCCGAGGCGGGGTCCGGGGTGATCTCCGTCAATGGGGCCGCCGCGCACAAGGCGCAGCCAGGTGATATCGTCATCATCTGCGCCTATACCATGTTGAGCCAACAGGAGTTGGCCCAATTCAAACCGTCGTTGATCTACGTCGACGAGCACAACTGCATTGCCCGTATCGGCCACGCCATCCCGGTACAGGCCGCTTGACGCGGCAGGGGCCGTGGCCGGAACCACCGGCCATGGCCCTGAACCGCGCACCTCCGCCCTCTATACCCCTTTCTGAGCCTCCAAGCACTCCTCTAACCAGAGACAGTTGCGCTGTACGCAGCTGCCAGAGGCGCTGCCGAAACAGGTGAAGTGGCCCTCTGCGCGCTGGATGGCGCGGATGAGGTCCGCCTTCGTGAACCGCTCTGTGGTGTGCACTCCCTTGGCATGGGCGATATCGAGGATCTCTTGACGTTGCATGGTTACACCCTCGCGCAGCTGACGGGTGGGATGGCCCGCACCCGGCAATATAGGAGAGTTGGGGGACGGGATCCAAATAAATTGTGAGATCGATTTCACACTCCCACCCACCTCCCATAGGCCGCTAACGGGCCAGCACTCCTATATATCTAGTGTACGGTTCACTCCTGGCTGGCCTCGGCCGCAGGCCACGGTTGTCGGCGGATCCATGCGTTGGCTATCCGTGGTGGTGCGGGGTGAGCGGCTAAGCTCTATGGCATGGGTGATCCATTGAACACCTCCCTCGCACCGGCGTGGGGGGAGGCGGAGCGCCAAGCGCGGAGGGGCAATGGTCATGGAGGGGGTATATAAATTCTGGGCCGGCGGGCGTGTTGGGTCACCCTCCTCGTCGGCCTCCTATCTGCTATCCCGAGTGGGTGGCGGGTAGGGGAATAGGGGCCACCCGGCGGGCCAACTCATGGTGGTTATGGGTCCCGCCAGGCACAACTACCAACACCAACAGAGGGCAATATCGTGAATCGATTGCGGCAGCTTCAAGACCACGGCCAGAGTGTCTGGATCGACAATCTCGCCCGCCAGATGGTGCGTAGTGGAGAGCTGAAGAGGCGCGCTGACGAGGAGGGGATTCGGGGCGTGACCTCCAATCCGGTAATCTTCCACAAGGCCATCTCCGGTAGTGCCGAGTATGACCAGCAGATTGCCGAACTCTTTGCCCAAGGCAAGGGCACCAAAGAGGTATATGAGGCGCTGGTGACCACCGATGTGCGCGAGGCGTGCGATGCGTTGCGGCCGGTGTGGGAGGCGACGGGTGGACGGGAGGGGTTTGTCAGCCTGGAGGTGTCACCCCTGCTGGCACGCGATACCCAGGGTTCCATCCAAGAGGCGCGCTACCTGCATAGCTGGGTCGATCGTCCCAATCTGATGATCAAGATCCCCGGTACGGTTGAGGGGATCCCCGCTGCGGAGCAGCTGATCTACGAAGGGATCGACGTCAACATCACCCTGCTCTTTGCCGTGGATCGCTATGAGGCGGTGGCTGAGGCCTATATGCGGGCCCTGGAGCGGCGCCTCGCCGAGGGCAAGGCGATCGATCGCAGCGCCTCGGTCGCCAGCTTCTTCCTCTCCCGCATCGATGTCCTCGTGGATGAGCGGCTCTCCGCCATGGTCGATGGTGAGAGCCACCCTGGTTGCCCCCCGGTGCCGCAATCCCTGTTGGGCAAGGCGGCAGTGGCCAATGCCAAACTGGCCTATCAGGTGAGTCTGCGGCTTGGGGCGGGCGAGCGCTGGCGGGGTTTGGCCGCCAAGGGGGCCCATCCCCAGCGGCTGCTGTGGGCCAGTACCAGCACCAAGAATCCGAAGTATCAGGACACCATGTATGTTGAACCGTTGGTGGGGCCGCATACGGTGAACACCATGCCGAATGAGACCATCGCCGCGGTATTAGATCACGGCAATATCCAGCCCAACACGGTGACCCAAGGGCTCTCTGAGGCCCATCAGGTGATGGAAGATCTGGCCAAACTCGGTATCGATATGCGACAGGTCACCGACCAGCTGGAGGAGGAGGGGATCGATAAATTCGTCAAGCCGTTTGAGGCGCTGTTGGCGTTGATCGAGTCGAAGCGCGCATAGCCACCGCCAGGTGCGGGGGGGCCTACAGTCGCCACCATGGGGGATTGGGCGCCTCCCCGACCACCATGCAATCGCCCCCCGGATCAGTTAGTATTTGCTACTTTTTCCCGGGGCCACCCGGGAAGTGGATCTTTCTAGCGATCGGGGGCGTTCCATGTTCACCAAAGAGATGCATATTGCCGGGTATGACGATGAGTTGTGGCAGGCGATGGAGAGCGAGCGGCAGCGCCAGGAGGAACACATCGAGCTCATCGCCTCCGAAAACTACACCAGCCCGCGGGTCCTGGAGGCCCAGGGTTCGGTACTGACCAATAAGTACGCCGAGGGCTATCCGGGCAAGCGCTACTACGGCGGCTGTGAGTTTGTCGATGTGGCCGAGCAGCTGGCCATCGATCGTGCCAAGGAGCTGTTCGGCGCGGCTTACGTCAACGTCCAGCCCCACTCCGGTTCCCAGGCCAACGCCGCGGTCTATATGGCACTGCTGGAGCCGGGTGACACGGTGCTCGGCATGTCTCTGGCCCACGGTGGCCACCTCACCCATGGGGCCAAGGTCAACTTCTCCGGCAAGCTCTACCACGCGGTGCAGTATGGCCTCGATCCCGCCACCGGCGAGATCGACTACGAAGAGGTGGCACGCCTGGCCCAGGAGCACAAGCCGAAGATGATCGTCGCCGGCTTCTCCGCCTACTCTCGGGTGGTCGATTGGCAGCGCTTCCGCGAGATTGCCGATGCCGTGGGGGCCTATCTGTTTGTGGACATGGCCCACGTCGCCGGCCTGATCGCGGCAGGGGTCTATCCCAGCCCGGTGGCCATTGCGGATGTCACCACCACCACCACCCACAAGACCCTGCGTGGTCCCCGTGGGGGCCTCATCCTCGCCCGCGGGAATCCCGAGATCGAAAAGAAGCTCCAGTCCCTGGTCTTCCCCGGGACCCAGGGCGGGCCGTTGATGCATGTGATCGCCGCCAAGGCGGTCGCCTTCAAGGAGGCGCTGGAGCCGGAGTTCAAGGACTATCAGGCGCAGGTGGTGGCCAACGCCCGTGCCATGGCCGAGGTGTTCATCGAACGGGGCTACGATGTGGTCTCCGGCGGCACCGATAACCACCTGTTTCTGGTCTCCCTGATCAAGAAGGGGTTGACCGGTAAAGAGGTGGACGCCGCCCTGGGACGCGCTTACATCACCGTCAACAAGAACTCGGTCCCCAATGACCCACAATCCCCCTTCGTCACCTCCGGGATTCGGGTGGGGAGCCCGGCCATCACCACCCGTGGATTCAAGGAGGCGGAGAGCCGCGAACTGAGCGGCTGGATCTGCGACATCATGGATGCCGTGGGTGATGAGGCGGTTGAGGCGCGGGTGCGTCAGCAGGTGCTGGAGCTGTGCGCCCGCTTCCCGGTCTACGGGCGTTGATGGCCGCTGGAGGCGACCGTGCGTTGCCCCTTCTGTAGTGCGCCGGAGACCAAGGTAGTCGATTCCCGCCTCGCCAACGAGGGGGATGCGGTGCGTCGTCGGCGCGAGTGCCTCACCTGTGCCGCCCGCTTCACCACCTTTGAGCACGCCGAACTGGTGCTGCCGCAGGTGGTGAAACGGGATGGCACGCGGGCACCGTTCGATGACAAGAAACTCAGGGCCGGCATGGATCGCGCCTTGGAGAAGCGGCCGGTGGCGGCGGAGGCGGTGGAGGCGGCCATCAACCGCATCCACAAGCGCATCCATGCCCTGGGGGAGAGGGAGGTCCCTACGGCCAAGGTGGGGGAGTGGGTGATGGCGGAGCTGCGGCAGTTAGATGAGGTGGCCTATGTCCGCTTCGCCTCGGTCTATCGCCGTTTCCAGGATCTCTCCGCCTTCCGCGAGGAGATCGATCGCCTACAGAACGAACCCTCTCCCGAGGCGGCCCGCAGCCAACTACCCCTACTGGAAGGTGAGCAGGGGCGGCGCGGTGGTGGCTAGTCCACCCCGTTACCATCCCAGCCTGCCGTCTCTGCCAGCGTAAAGGTATCCCATGCTATTTAGTACCGACGACCACCGCCACATGGCCCATGCCCTGCGCCTGGCCGAACGCGGCCTGCTCACCACGGCCCCTAACCCCCGGGTCGGGTGTGTGCTGGTGCGAGAGGGGAGTGTGGTGGGCGAGGGGTGGCACGGCTATGCCGGTGGCCCCCATGCCGAGGTGGAGGCGCTGCGCCAAGCCGGTGCCGCGGCCCAGGGCGCTACCGCCTATGTCACCTTGGAGCCGTGCTGCCACCATGGTCGTACCCCCCCCTGTAGTGAGGCGTTGATTGCTGCGGGAGTGAGTCGGGTGGTGGCGGCAATGGAGGACCCCAATCCCCGGGTAGCGGGGAGTGGTCTGGCACAGCTGCGTCAGGCGGGTATCGACAGCTCCGTGGGGTTGCTGGCGACAGAAGCGGAGCGGCTCAATATCGGTTTTGTGGCGCGGATGCGTCGGGGGCGCCCCTGGCTGCGCTGCAAGCTGGCCATGAGCCTGGATGGTCGAACCGCCATGGCCTCGGGCGAGAGTAAGTGGATTACCGGCGAGGCGGCCCGGCTTGATGTCCAACGGCTGCGGGCCCGTTCCGGCGCCATCGTCACCGGCATCGGCACGGTGTTGCAGGATGACCCCAATCTCACTGTCCGCATCCCGCGTGACCACCCCGTGCCGCCCCCCCTGCGGGTGGTGCTGGACCCCCATCTATCGCTCCTGCCCGGGGCCCGTATCCTCCAGGCGCCGGGGGAGGTGCTGGTGATCACCGCCAGTGACGATCTCGCCCCAGCGGAGCCGCTCACCGCCGCCGGGGCCGAGGTGATCCGGCTACCCCATGGCCCAGATGCGGTGGATCTCCACGCGCTGCTGGCGCTGTTGGCGGAGCGGGAGGTGAATGAGGTGTTGCTGGAGACCGGCGCCACCCTCAGTGGGGCGATGCTGTCCGCCGGATTGGTGGATGAGCTGGTACTCTATGTCGCCCCACTGCTGATGGGGGATGGTGCGCGCGGTCTATTTCACCTGCCTGGGTTGGCGGGTATGGCCGATCGCATCCAGCTCCAGATCGATGAGGTGCGGCTAGTGGGGGGCGATCTGCGTATCACCGCCCACCCCTCCCAGGGTACCTAAGAGGGGCCGGCTCGCCCCGCCCTGAGCAACCTTTCAGTCGGCCCAAGCCCAAAGAGCGGACCACAGATAAACCCATGTTCACCGGTATCATCCAGGCCGTTGGCACCATTGCTGCCCTCGATCCCAAGGGGGCGGACGCCCGGGTGCGGGTGCGCACCGGGCAGCTCGACCTCAGCGACGTGGCGCTAGGGGACTCCATCGCCGTCAACGGTATCTGCCTCACCGCGGTGGCGCTGCCAGGGGATGGCTTTCTGGCCGATGTCTCCGGGGAGACCCTCTCCCGCAGCGCCTTTGCCGATCTGCGGGTGGGCAGTGCGGTCAATCTGGAGAAGGCGCTCACCCTTGCCACTCGGCTTGGCGGCCACCTGGTGAGCGGCCATGTTGACGGTATCGGCACGGTGGTGGCGCGGCGCGAAGAGGGGCGCTCGGTGCGTTTTCGCATCGCCGCCCCCGCTGAGCTGGCGCGCTACATCGCCGAAAAGGGCTCTATTACCGTGGATGGCATCAGCCTCACCGTCAATCGGGTGGTGGGGGCCGAGTTTGAACTGAATATAGTGCCCCACTCCCTCAGTGAGACCACCCTTGGCCAGTTCCAGCCGGGACGGCGGGTAAACCTGGAGGTGGATCTCATCGCCCGTTATCTGGAGCGGTTGATGCTAGGGGAGCGCGCCGCGCTCCCCTCCGAGGGAGAGGGGCTCACCACGGCCTTCCTCGCCGAGCACGGTTTTCTAAATTCCAGATGAGGGCCGGCCGTCCCGGCGAAGGCCCCGTACCACCAAAAAGCAAGACACCTATGCCACTCAACAGCATTGAAGAGATTATCGAGGATATCCGTCTCGGTAAGATGGTGATCCTGATGGATGACGAGGATCGGGAGAACGAGGGGGACCTGATTATGGCCGCCTCCCTGGTCCGGCCCGAGGATATCAACTTCATGGCCCGTTACGGCCGCGGCCTCATCTGTCTCACCTTGACCCGCGAGCGCTGCCGTCAGCTGCGGCTGCCGCTCATGGTGAGTGACAACAATGAGAAACACGCCACCGCCTTCACCCTCTCCATCGAGGCGGCTGAAGGGGTGACCACCGGCATCTCCGCCTATGATCGGGCCCACACCGTGCGCACCGCCGTTGCGCCTGCCGCGGTCCCTGAGGATCTGGTCCAACCGGGCCACATCTTCCCCTTGATGGCGCAGCCGGGTGGGGTACTGACCCGGGCCGGCCACACCGAGGCGGGTTGCGACCTGACCCGCCTCGCTGGGCTGGAGCCGGCCTCGGTGATCGTGGAGATCCTCAATGAGGACGGCACCATGGCGCGCCGGCCCGATCTAGAGGTATTTGCCGCCCAACACGGCATCAAGATCGGGACCGTTGCCGATCTCATCCAGTATCGGCTGCGCACCGAACCCACCATCGAACGGGTGTCGGAGTGCACCATGGCCACCGACTTTGGCCCCTTTCAGCTGGTGGGTTACCGCGACCTCATCGGCCGCGAACTCCACCTCGCCCTGGTGCGGGGAGATATCGATCAGCAGCACCCCACCCTGGTGCGGGTCCATATGCAGCACACCCTGTGCGACCTATTCGGTAACCACCGCCACAGCTGCGGCTGGCCGCTGCGGGAGGCGATCCGCCACATCGCCGAGGCGGGCAGTGGGGTGGTCATCGTGCTGCGACAGCACGAGGGGGCGGATGAGCTGGCACGCACCATCCGCGACTACGCCCAAGAGGACGCCGGCATCATCCCGCCCAAGCAGGAGAAACCGGCCGATCTGCGCACCTACGGCATCGGCGCCCAGATCCTCCTCGACCTGGGGGTGAAGCAGATGAAGGTGATGAGTTCACCGCGTAGGCTGCATGGCCTCTCCGGCTTTGGGCTGGAGGTGGTGGGGTACGAGGGGCGGGAAGAGTAAGCCAAAGCGGGGTGACGGCACCCCGCCAGCGCGGGCTGGAGTCGTGGGCACGGGCCGCCAACTGCACAACGTAATCAAGTAGATAAGAAGGCCAATCGATGAACATCAAAACCTATGAAGGCGATCTCCTGGTCTCCGGCGCCCGTTTCGGTCTGCTGCTGGCCCGTTTCAACGGCTTCATCACCGATCGCCTGCTGGAGGGGGCCGTCGATGCCCTGCGGCGCCACGGCGCCCGCGACGAAGACCTGGAGCTGGTGAAGGTCCCTGGGGCGTTCGAGATCCCGGTGGCGGCCAAGCGCATGGCGGCCAGCAAGCGCTACGACGCCATCATCGCCCTGGGGGCGGTGATCCGCGGTGGTACCCCCCACTTCGACTACGTGGCCGGGGAGTGCACCAAGGGGTTGGCCCAGGTCTCCCTGGAGTTTGGTGTCCCTGTCGCCTTTGGCGTATTGACAGTCGATACTATTGAACAGGCGATCGAGCGAGCCGGCACCAAGGCCGGCAATAAGGGGGCCGAGGCGGCCCTCTCGGTGATCGAGATGGTCAACCTCTTTAAACAGTACGGCGGCTAATGGGTCGGCAACGCAAACATCCGGGCGAAGCCCGTAGCGCGGCGCGACGCTGGGCACTCCAGGCGCTCTATCAGTGGCAGCTCACCGGCCAACCGATGGGGGAGGTGATTGTCCAGTTCCTGGCCGATCTGCTCCCCACCGATGAGTCGGAGGAGGGGGAGGCGGAGGATGGTATCGCCCGGGAGGCCGACCGCGCCTACTTTACGGAGCTACTGGAGGGGGTGGCCGCCGAGCGCGCCACCCTCGACCAACTCATCAGCGAGTGGGTCGATCGCCCCCTGGAGCAGGTGGACCCGGTGGAGCGGGCCGCCTTGCGGTTGGGGGCCTTCGAGTTGAAGTTCCGCCTCGATGTCCCCTACCGAGTGGCCATCAACGAGGCGGTGGAGCTGGCCAAGTTGTTTGGCGGCGAGCAGGGGCACCGCTACGTCAACAGTGTGTTGGATAAGGTTGCCCGCGTCGTGCGAACGGCGGAGATGGGCGCCAAACGGCCTTGAGTGGCCCCACCCAGGGTGAGGTGATGAGCGGCTGGAGCGGCGATCAGCGCAAGTTTCCTTTCCTCTTGGCAGCGAGCTATATCGCCTTTGGGGCGATCTGGATCCTGCTTTCGGATCGTTTGGCCGCCCTCTTGGCGGCCGGCGATCCGGTCCTCCTGACCCAGATCCAGAACTACAAGGGGTGGCTATTCATCGCCGTCACCGGCCTTGGGTTATTCCTCTTAGCCACCTTCTTTACCCGTGATGTCGCCCATGCCCGCACCGCCTTGATGGAGGAGCGGGACTTCATCGCCTCGGTGCTGGATACCGCCGGCGCGCTGGTATTGGTGCTGGATCCCGCCGGTCGGTTGGTGCGCATCAACCGGGCGGTGGAGGAGGCGACCGGCTTCAGTGGCAGCGAGCTGATTGGCCAGAGCATCTGGGATCGGCTTATCCCGCGGGAGGAGATGGAGCGGGTGCGGCCGGTGTTTGACGCCCTGCTCGACTCCCGCCAACCCAACCGCAGCGAAAACTACCTCCTCACCCGCGACGGGGGGCGCCGCCTGGTCACCTGGAGCAATACCGTTTTGGTCGATAGGACGGGCCAGGTGCGCCACCTCATCGCCAACGGTGTCGATATCACCCGCCAACACCAGGCGTTGATGGCGCTCCAGGCATCGGAGCAGCGCTTCCGGCGGCTGTTGGAGGGGGCGGCCGATGCCATCTTGGTGGCCGATGCCGAGAGTGGGGTGATCCTGCAAGCCAACCCACGGGCGGAGCTGCTGCTCGGGCGCACCACGGCCGAGTTGGTGGGGATGCACCAGGCCGATATCCACCCACCCGAGGAGCGGGCCCGCTATCGCGCCCTGTTCCGCAGCAGCAGCGTGGAGGGGCGCATCCTCGATCAGGAGGCGCTCTGTGTGGTGCGGGCCGATGGTCTGCGGGTGCCGGTGGAGATCAGCTCCACGGTGATCGAGCTGGAGGGGCGGCGGGTGGTGCAGGGCATCTTCCGCGATATCAGTGAACGCCACCGGGTGGAGGATCAGCTGCGCCGCCTCTCCCGGGTAGTGGAGACGGCCCCGGTGGCCATCATGATCACCGACATCAGTGGCCGCATCGAGTACTGCAATCCCCGCTTCTACGACACCTCCGGTTACAGCCCGGCCGAGGTGATCGGCCAGAACCCCCGTCTCCTCAAATCGGGGGAGATGGCGCCAGAGCTGTTCCGTGATCTGTGGCAGACCATCTCCTCCGGGCGGGAGTGGTTCGGCGAGATGAAGAACCGGCGTAAGGATGGCGAGGCCTTCTGGTGGCACTGCGCCGTCGCCCCCATCCGGGATCGGGAGGGGGTGATCACCCACTACGTCAATATTGCCGAGGATATCAGCCGACTCAAGGTGGCAGAATCGACGGCGCGCCAGCTCACCTACTACGACCCCCTCACCAATCTCCCCAACCGTAGCCTCTTCCGGGAGCGGCTGGAGGCATCGGTACGCAGTGCCAAGGCACAGGGCGAGCAGGTGGCGCTGTTACTGGTGGATCTCGACCAGTTCAAGAAGGTCAACGACACCCTGGGCCACGCGGCGGGAGACCAGCTGATCCGCCAGGTGGCCCACCGCCTCGCCGAGGCGATCCCCTCCAGTGCCACCTTGGCGCGCCTGGGGGGCGATGAGTTTGCGGTCACCCTGCCCGATCCGGCTGAGGCCGAGGCGGCGGCGGTGGCGCGGCGGCTGCTGGAGGCGCTGGGGCGCCCCTTCTCGCTCCAGGGCCAGGAGATCTTTGTCACCGCCAGCATCGGTATCGCCCTCTACCCCAATGACGCCCGCGAGGTAGAGGAGCTGATCAGCAACGCCGATGTGGCGATGTTCCGCGTCAAAGAGGTGGGCCGCAACAGCTACCACTTCTTTACCGCGGATCTCAACGCCGCCTCCTTCGAGCGCTTGATGTTGGAGTCCGAGCTGCGCCACGCCCTGGCCCGGGAGCAGCTGCTACTCCACTACCAACCCAAGGTGCGCCTGGCGGATGGGCGTCTCACCGGCATGGAGGCGCTGGTGCGCTGGCAGCACCCCGAGCTGGGGTTGGTCTCCCCCGGCCGCTTTATCCCACTGGCGGAGGAGACCGGGCTCATCGTGCCTCTGGGGGAGTGGGTGCTGCGCAGCGCCTGTCAGCAGACCCGGCTCTGGCGCGATTTGGGACAGCAGGGGCTGCGGGTGGCGGTCAACCTCTCGGCACAGCAGTTCAAACTGCCCGATCTGGTGGAGCGCATCACCGCTATTTTGGTCGAGAGCGATCTACCCGGTGAGGCGCTGGAGCTGGAGATCACCGAGTCCGATATCATGCGCGATGCCGCCGAGGCGGCGCGTATCCTGAAGCAGCTCAAGGAGATGGGGATCCGCCTCTCCATCGACGACTTCGGCACCGGCTACTCCTCCCTCGCCTACCTCAAACGGTTCCCCATTGACACCCTCAAGGTGGATCAATCCTTCTCCCGCGAGGTGACCGAGAGCCCTGATGATGCCGCCATCGCCCGCGCCGTCATCGCCTTGGGGCGCAGTATTGGGGCCCAGGTGGTGGCGGAGGGGGTGGAGACCCGCGCCCAGCTGGAGTTCTTCATCGCCGAGAGCTGTGATGAGGTGCAGGGCTTCTTCCTCAGTCGCCCGGTGCCGCCTGAGCAGTTCCAGCAGCTATTTGACTGCGCTGAGTGGTTGAGCGGACGCTGTGCTTGAGGGGGCGTTGGGATAAAAAAACGGCGGCCCCATAAAGGGGCCGCCGGTGTTGTGAGGGTTAGGACGTCACCCTCTGACTATCTTCACGGCATGGGCCTCAGGCAGCCATCGCCTCGCGGGCCAAGGTTGCCAGCGTCTCGCAGTGGCAATCGCACAGCTGTAGCAGCAGATCCTGGGCGCCACCCCCCTCCTCGGCGAGGCGTAGCTGCTCGATGATCAACCATTCGTTTCCGCAGATCCCGGCCGCGGGGTCAGCCCCCTCGGCCATCAGCTGGTGACTCAGTTGGCGCAGACGGTCGAACTCTAACGGCAGGTCAGTGTGTAGATAGTGGGTCACGTCGATTCCCTCCTCGTGTAGGTCAAAGTGCATTAGAAGATTAGGCGATGCTAACGTATATGCAAATGACCGACTTCTCAGTTTGGGCATTTCCCCCTGACGTGGCTGGCTGTCCCGCCACCGAGGCGAGTGGGGGCCTGGCGGCCGCTATCAGGGGGCCTGGTTGAGGTGGAGCCAGTAGTGGCAGAGGGTGGTGAGGGTAGTGACAAAGCGCTCAAACTCCACCGGCTTGGCGACATAGGAGTTGGCACCGGCGTCGTAGGCGCGGAGTAGATCGCAGGGCTGGCGAGAGGTGGTGAGGACCACCACCGGCAGGTAGCGTAGCTGGCGATCCTGGCGGATCCGCCGCAGTACCTCCACGCCGTCCAGCTTGGGGAGGTTGAGGTCCAGCAGGATGAGGTGGGGGTGCTGCTCGGGGTTGGCGGGGTCGTAGTGGGCCACCCACTCCGCCGCCTCCTCCCCATCCCGCAGCACCTCCAGGCGGTGGGCTAACTGGCTCTGAAGTAGGGCGGCACGGGCCAGCTCGCGGTCGTCCGGGTTATCTTCCACCAGCAGGATTAGGGGGGCGGGGTGTGCTTGCATGGCCATCTCCTTACCTCATCAAGCGGCGCGCTCGGCCTGCGCATCGCCACACAGTCGGAAATAGAAGGTGGCCCCCTGATCGGGCACCGCCTCCGCCCAGATCTCCCCCCCGTGGCGGGCGATCACCCGTTGTACCGTCGCCAAGCCGATGCCGGTGCCAGCAAACTCCTCCTCACCGTGGAGTCGCTGGAAGGGGCTGAACAGCTTGCCGGCATAGCGCATATCAAACCCCACGCCGTTATCCCGCAGTTGGAATACCGTGCGGCCGTTGGCATCGGGTTGGGCGGTCAGCTCGATCTCGGCCTGCGCCCGGGTGCTGGTATATTTCCAGGCGTTCTCCAGTAGGTTCTCCAAGGCCAGGCGGCAGAGCCGGGGGTCACAGTGGCCGCGCAGCTGTGGCTGGATACGGACCGTCACCTGGCGCTGGGGTGCTTGGGCCCGCAGGGTATCGATGATCTCGTGGGCGATCCGGCTCAGGTCGATCTCCCTCACCCGCAGCTCGTAACGGTTGATGCGGGAGAGGCCGAGCAGGTCATCGATCAACTCGGCCATGCGGTTGGCGGCGCGCTGGACCCGTTGGAGATAGTCCTGCCCCTCCGCCGGCAACTGATCGGCGTAGCGCACCACCACCAGCCGAGAGAAGCCCTCGATACTGCGGAGTGGGGCGCGGAGATCGTGGGAGACCGAGTAGGTGAACGCCTCCAACTCGGCGTTGGTCTGCTCCAGGGCGGCGGTCCGCTCGCGCACCCGTGCCTCCAGGCGGCGGTTGAAGCCGACCAGCTGTTCACGGGCCAGCACCTGCTCGGTGATATCGCGCGCCACCCCCTCCACCGCTACGGGCTGGCCCTCCTCATCCCACACGTAGTAGGCGTTGATGGCGGCGTAGAGTGGGCCACCGTCGTCACGCGGTAGCTTCACCTCAAAGCCCCGCAGCTCGCCGCCACTCTCCGCCAGGCGGGCCAACAGCCGCGCTAGATCGGCGGGATCGGCGAGGCAGCGGCAGAGATCCAGATAGTGCCCCTCCTTGGCGGGGACGCCGCTCAACTCCTTGACCGACTGGGTGGACCAGAGCGGCCGCCCATCGATATCGAGGCGGAAGATCACATCCTGCACCCGCCGCAAGACCGCCTCTAGATCCCGCTGCGTCATCTCATGGCGGGCCTCGGCCTGCTCCCTGCCCCGGCGGTTCTCCTCCACCAGGGCGCGCAGCTCCGCCTTGCGCTGCTCCAGGACGCTGGCCATACGGTCAAAGTGTTGGCCTAGCTCCAGCAGTTCCGCGGGTCCGTTGTGGATGCCGCTGCGGGCCGCCAGGTCGCCGTTGGCGAGGCGACGAGTGGTGGCGAGCAGGCGCTGGAGCGGGGGTTCAATGAAGAGCCGACTGCCGAGTAGCGCCCCACCCACCCCGAGGAGGGTCATCACCGCCATGAGGGTCAGGGTGGTCACCAGCAGCTGATTGGCCGGTGGGGTGATGAGCCGGATGGGGCGGCCGACGGCGAGCAGCACCTGGCGACCAGCGGCGGTGGTCAGTAGCTGGCTGTGGGCAAACTCCCAGCGCTCCCCCCCGTGGTCGAGGGAGAGGCTGCCGGTAGGGGTGTGGAGTAGGCGGAATGAGGCGGCCACCAGCGCCGGCAAGGGGGCGCTCGACGGGCCGTAGTGGCCGATCACCTCCCCCCGCTCATCGACCAAGGTCACCGTGGTGCCGGCGGGTAGATGCTGCTGGGCAACCAGCTCGCCAAACCAACTCAATGGGAGTGACGCCCCGACCACCGCCAGCAGGGTGCCGTCGGCCTCCCGCACCGGATAGCTGAGGGTGAGCACCTGCTCCCCGGTGATGCGCCCGCGGATGAAGTCACCCACGACAAAGCCCGTGCCGGCGGCGGCCCGCTGGAACCAGGCGGTGTCGGCCGAGTTGACCCGCTCCGGGAGCGGTTCGGCACTGGCGAAGGCCGTGCCATCCGGCGCGTTGGCAAAGAGGTTGAGATAGATGGGGTGCTCGGCCTTGAGGGCCGTCAGTAGCTCGGAGGTGGTTCCCGCCGCACGCTGGCGCACCTGGGGTAGGCGGGCGAGGGCGGCCAGCAGCTGGCGCGTGGCGTTGAGGGTGTTGTGGTGGGCGCTGGCCAGTAGTTCCCGCTCCTGTTCCAGCTCCGCCACCGCCAGCTCGATGAGGTGGGACTGCTCTTTGAAATAGCCGACCAACGCCAGCAGCAGCGCCGGTAGCAGCGCTGCGGCGGTGAGCAGCGCGAGGCGGGCGCGCAGGCTGGCGAATGGGCGTAGGCGTGCCACTGGATCCTCCTGAATGGGCCATAGCGCGATTCTCCCGTGCCACCAGGCAGGGCGATATCAGCGGTGTGCGCGGCTTACTGTCGGTCTTGCTCCTACAGCGCCAGGGGGGTCTCCTGGCCGCGCGGTGGTCTAAGATGGAGACTCTAAAAATGAGGTCCGTCATGAATCGCTCCCCCGCTTGGTGCCACCGTGTCGTCTGCCGCGCCTGCTCGGTGCGGGCCTCAGTGCTGTTTGCTGGGGTAGCGCCGGAGCTGCTGGCCCCCATCGAGGCGCAGATCGACGAGGCGCGGCTGCCGGCGCGGGCGCGGCTCTACCCTCTGGGGGGGCGGGCCGATGCGGTGTTCACGGTCCAGTCGGGGCTCATTAAGCTGGTGCAGTCGCTACCGGATGGGACCGAGCGCATCGTGCGGCTGTTGAGCGGCGGTGATGTCGCGGGGTTAGAGGCGCTGGTCGAACAGCCCTACCAGCAAGAGGCGGTGGTGCTCCAGACCGCCCGTATCTGTCGCATCCCTGTGGCGGTACTGCGCCAACTGGCCGAGGAGAGCCCGCCCCTCTATGGCGAGCTGATGCGCCGCTGGCAGCGGGCGCTGGCGGAGGCGGATGCCTGGTTGACAGAGCTATCCACCGGCTCGGCCCGGCAACGGGTGGCGCGCCTGCTGCTGCGCCTGGCCGATAGCCAGGGTGAGGGGCGCTGCGCCCTGTTTAACCGCCGCGATCTAGGGGCCAGCCTAGGGGTGACCACCGAATCGGCCAGCCGGGCGGTGGCCAATCTGAAGCGGGAGGGGCTGCTACTGGAGCGGCCAGGGGGGTTCCACATTGATCCCGCGGGGATGGCGCGGGCGGCCCTCAATCCGGCGGGTGGCTAGGGCTGGGGATGGGATTGAGAATTGTCAATGTCTTTCCCCAGTGGAGAGGTCTACTATTCTGCCATCGGTCCCCCTTGGAGGTATCCCACCATGAAAATCGCAGTGACTAGCCAGAACTTCCGTACCATCACCGGCCACGCCGGTAAGGCGCGCCGCTTCCTGGTATTTGATCTGGATCAGCAGGGGGGCGGTGGCGAGGTGGATCGTATCGATCTACCGATGGGAATGGCATTTCACGACTTCAAAGGCGATGGTCCACACCCCATCGATCGGGTGGAGGTGGTGGTGACCGCCGGCTGCGGCGACGCCTTTTTTGAGCGTATGGAGCGGCGCGGTATCCGCGTGGTGGCCACCGCCGCCAACGATCCGCTCTCGGCGGCGCAGGCGGTGGCCCGGGGCGAGGTGCTGCCACCGGCCGCCCCCCACGAGCACTAACCGCTAGGCAAGACCACCCACCCCAGCCCCCCTCCCGCGCCTCGTGGGGGGGGTGACTACTCAGGCGGCGGCGTCAACCACTGCGGGGGCGGTTGGTAACGGGCGGCCCAGCCCATCAACTCCTCCGCCGGCATCGGCTTGGCGATGCCGTAGCCCTGGGCCAGCTGGCAACCGAGCTGCATCAATAGTGTGCCGTGCTGCTCGCTCTCCACCCCCTCGGCGATCACCCGCCGACGGAAGGCGTTGGAGAGGCCGATCACCCCCTCGACGATAGCGCGATCCCCTGGGTCCTCCAGCATGTCACGGACAAACGACTGGTCGATCTTGAGCGTCCCGGCCGGCAGATGACGCAGATAGGTGAGGGAGGAGTAGCCGGTGCCAAAGTCATCCAGCGCAAAGGAGACGCCGAGCCGACTGCACTCCTGGATCACCCGCGACACCCGCTCGATATCCTCCAACGCCGTCGATTCCAGGATCTCCAGCTCCAAGGCGTCCCGCGGCAGGTGGGGGTAGTTGGCCAGCAGCCCTTCCAGGTGGCGGGGCAGTTCGGTCATCTGGAGGGCATGGGCGGAGATGTTGACGCTCACCGCCAGCGGCAGCCCCTGGCGATGCCAACTGCCGGTCTGGCGCAGGGCCTGGGCCAGCACCCAGAGGTCCAGCTCCAGCGCCACCGGGCTATCGGTCAGTAGGGGCAGGAATTCGCCCGGGGGGAGGAGGCCCCGCTCCGGGTGTTGCCAGCGGATCAACGCCTCCGCGCCAAACACCCGGCCGGTGGGCATCTCCACCTTGGGCTGGTAGTGGAGGCTGAACTCCCCCTGCCGCAACCCGCTGCTGATGCGCTGCTGTGCCTCGCGTCGGGCCCGTAGTTGTAGATCGCGATCGGGATCGAAGAACTCGATGCGGTGGCGGCCCCCCTCCTTGGCGCTATACATCGCCTGATCGGCGTGCCGCAACAGGGTATCCGCGTCCGAGTTGTCGAGCGGGTAGAGGGTGGCGCCGATACTGGCCGAGAGGGTGAGTTTGATCGACTCCAGGGCAAACGGCTCGGCGATCACCGCGGTGATACGCCGCAGCACTGCGCGGCTCTCCTCCACGTTGATGAGATCGGTCAGCAGCAGGACAAACTCATCGCCCCCGAGGCGGGCCACCGTATCCCCAGCGCGGATCGCCAGGCGCAGTCGCTCCGCCACCTCCACCAGCAGCTGATCCCCTATCTGGTGGCCGTGGGTGTCGTTGATCGGCTTGAAGCCATCCAAATCCAGATAGCAGACCGCCAACAGCCGGCCGCTCCGCTGCGCCTGCGCGGCGCTGACATGGAGGCGATCTGCCAACAGGGTGCGGTTGGGCAGCCGGGTGAGGGGATCGTAGTGGGCCAGGTAGGCGAGCTGCTGCTCAAACTGTTTACGCTCGGTGATATCCCTGCCCACCACCACCAGCCCCTTGCGCTGACCATCGGCATGGAAGGTGGGGATCTTGATGACATCGAACACCAGTTGGGAGCCGTCGGGGCGCGGGATCTCCTCATCTTGGCGACTCGCCGTGGCGGCCCGCCAGGCCCGTTCATCGGTCACCTGGCAGGTGCTGAGGGCCTCGCGGTAGAAGTCGCTGTAGATGGCCAACTCGGCGTCGGTCTTGCCGACATAATCGACCCCATCCAGCTGGAATAGGTGGAGATCAAAGTGGTTGGCCAGTAGCCAGCGGCCGTCGCCATCTTTGAAGCAGACGATATCGGGCATGGCATCAATGAGGGTGCGGAGCATCTCCTCATTGGCCTGCAACTGCTCTTGGGCGCGGGTCAATTCGGTGATGTCACGGCTGATCCCCAGTAGGCCGCTCACCCGCCGGCTGCCCTCATCCAACACCGGCCACTTATTGGTGCTGACCCAGCCGAGGACGCCATCGGCGTTGTAGTAGGGGGTCACCTTGTTGAGTAGCGGCAGCGCCTCGCTATAGACCGGCTCCTCCTCCTTGGCGTAGATGCGCGCCATCTCGGGCGGGAAGACCTCGCTGTCGTGTTTACCCACCATCTCGCGCCAGCTCCGGTGGCCGGTGATGATGGCGAGGGGCTGGCTACAGAAGCGGTAACGGCCATCGGCATCCTTGAAGTAGAGGAAGTCGGTGGTGTTCTCCAAGAAGGTGAGGAAGTCGCGGTTGAGGGTCCGTAGCTGCTGATCCGCCTGGAGGCGATCGGTGATATCCCAAAAGATCGCCTGCACCCCCTCCACCTGACCGCTGGGACCGAAGATGGGGGTCTTGATCAGCTCCACCGAGCGCAGCTCGCCCCCATGTAGAAAGCGGTTCTGCTCAATGGTGTGGAGCGGTGCACGCTCCGCCATCACGCGCAGCTCCTCGGCCCGAAAGGTGGCGGCGGTCTCTTGCGGGAAGAGTTCAAAGGCGCTCTTGCCCCGCAGTGCCTCAAGGTGGGTACCTAGCTCCTCCAGCAGGGCGCGGTTGGCAAAGGTGATATGGCCGTCGCCATCCACGCGGTAGATATTGAGCGGCAGGCTATCCACCAGTGATTCGTAGAGCGCTCGGCTCTCCACCAGCTGCGCCTGCTCCTCCCGCAGCGCCCGCTCCGCCAGGTAGCGGCGGCGGATGTTGATGCCAAGCAAGAGGATCACCAGCCCCTGAATGGTCAACAACACCCACAGCAGCCGTTGGTGGTGGTGGTGGCTCGCATCCAGCTCGGCGGAGCGCTGTGCCACCAGTTGCTCCAAGCGGGCCTGATAGTCGCGCAGGTCCCCCTCCACCACCGTTTTGCCGGTGATGTCGTGGATGATGGAGTGGAGCACCGTGCGGCCATCATTCAACCGAATGGGGGAGGAGTAGACCTCTACGGTGCGGATGGAGCCATCCGCCAGGCGGTGGGGAAAGACAAAGTAGTTGCGCTGCTCCGCCGCGGCATGGGCCCGCTCCGCCGCCACCTCCTCCGCACTCAACAGGTTGAAGTCCTGGATCTTCATGCGGGTGAGCTGTTCGATGGGGTAGCCGTAGAAGCGGGCGGCGGCCTCGTTGGCGTCGATAATCTGTCCGCTCTGCGGCTCGATGAAGAGCATGATGGCGGTGTGGGGGCGGAACAGGGTGGAGAGCAGGTTCTCGCTGGCGCTCACCACGGCGACGGCGACCGGCATGAGGGCGATACAGACAGCGAGTAGCAGCACCGGCAGCCGGCGGCGTAGATGGGAGCTGAGGGCCATTTAAGCGCAGGCCCGGTGGCCGTCGGCGGGGCTGAGGCGCGGGGGGGGAATCTCAGAACTCCTTGAGCTGGCGTGGCGGGCGCCCATCGCCTCGGTCATCTCCAAACACCCTCTTTTGCTGGATCTCGGCGACACCGCGCCCCTGGTCGAGGACGTACCTTTGGAACGACCCCAGTTTTAGTAGGGTTGAATTCTACCATGGCCGGCTGACACCTGTGAGATCTGACAGGGGGATGGCTGGTGGCAGGGTGAGAGCCTGCCCGCTTAGAATACCGACCCACTTGCTTCCGGGACACCCAACGCTCACCCCATGACCGATCCCCAGCAGGACCTTCTCGCCACCGCTGAGGCGGAGATCCGCGATCTCCGGCGCACGGTCATCTCCCTGCGGGAGGTGTTGGAGCGCACCGAGCTGGAGGGGCATACCGCGGTACAGCGGGCCACCGCCCAGGCCGGGGCTGAGTTGGCCCAACTGCGCACCACCATCGGGGTGTTGCGCGATGAGCTGGAGCACGTGGGGCTGGAGCGAGAGCGGATTTTGCAGCAGGAGCGGCTGACCGCCAGCCAAGAGGGGCAGCAGCTGCGCGATACCGTGGCGGCGCTGCGCGAGGCGCTGGAGCAGGCCCGCAACGACGCCGCCGAGGCGGTGCGGCAGGCGGTCTCCGCCAGCCAGGGGGAGATCAACCAGCTGCGCAGCACCGTCGCGGCCCTGCGCGCCACCCTGGAGGCCGAACGTTTCCACCGCGAGGCGGCGGAGCTGGAGGCGGAGCGGATCTACGCCGAGGAGCGCCAGCAGCTGCATGAGACCATTCACCGCCTGCGGGAGACACTGGAGCGTGGGCGCGGTGAGACCGGATAGCGGATGACCATGATGGGTACAGAGGGGCAACAGCCGATGGGCAGTGGGGATGGGCAGCAGCTGGCGGAGCGGGTGCGCTATCTGGAGCTGTTGTTGGAGGTGACCCGGCGCATGGCCAGCGTCGATTCCCTCGACGAGGTGCTGCGCACCCTGGTGGAGATCACCACCGCTGAGTTGCGGGCGGAGCGCGGCTCGCTCTTTCTCAACGACCCACAGACCAATGAACTCTACTCGCGGGTGGCCCAGGGCCATATCCAGCGGGAGATCCGCTTCATCAACACCACGGGTATCGCGGGTCACGTCTACAGCAGCGGCCAGGCGGCGATTGTCGATGACGCCTACACCGATCCCCGCTTCAACCGCTCCATCGATGAACAGACCGGCTTTACCACCAAGAGCGTGCTCTGTATCCCCATCAAGACCGTCAAGGGGGAGGTGATCGGCGTCGCCCAGAGCCTCAACAAGCGGGGGCGATCCTTCAATAGCGCCGACCTGGAGCTGTTTCAGGCGATGATCGCCCAGGGCACCTTGGCCCTGTTGAGCGCCCAGCAGATCGAGCGGATGCGGGCGCTCCGCCAGCAGGAGATGGAGTTTATCAATGTGGTATCGGAGGTGACCGCCGATATCCAGTTGGGCTCCCTGCTGCGGCGGGTGATGGGGGAGGCGACCCGGCTGCTCACCGCCGAGCGCTCCACCCTGTTTCTGAATGACGACAAGACCGATGAGCTTTGGTCAGAGGTGGGGGAGGGGCTGGAGTCGATGCAGATCCGTTTCCCCAACCACGTCGGGATCGCCGGGGCGGTCTTCACCTCCGGTCGCTCCATCAACATCCCCTACGCCTACGCCGATCTGCGCTTCAACCCCGCCTTTGACCGCCAGACCGGCTTTTTTACCCGCTCCATCCTCTGTGTGCCCATCGTCAATAAGCAGGGGCGGACCATCGGTGTGACCCAGGTGCTCAACAAGCGCGGTGGGCCGTTTACCGCGGAAGATGAGTCACGGCTGCGGGCCTTCACCGCGCAGATCTCCATCGCCCTCGAAAACGCCAAGCTGTTCGCCGATGTGCAGAGCATGAAGAACTATAACGAGGCGATGCTGGAGTCGATGGCGAGCGGGGTCATCACCCTGGACGAGGCGGAGCGCATCGCCACCTGCAACGCCGCCGGGCTGCGCATCCTGCGGGTGGGGGCGGCGGAGATCTTGGGGCGGCCGGTGCGGGAGTGCTTCACCGGCAGCAACGCCTGGGTGCTGGAGCGGCTGCGGCATGTGGCGGAGAGTGCCGTCACCGACACCATCATGGAGGGGGAGCTGCATATCGGCGAGGAGGCGGTGTCGGTCAATCTCACCGCCCTGCCACTGCTCTCCGCCGAGAAGCGGCGCATCGGCTCGATGCTGCTCATCGAAGATATCAGCAACGAGAAGCGGCTCAAATCCACCATGTCGCGCTACATGGACCCGGGGATCGCCGATCGGCTGGTGGCCAGCGGGGCCGAGGTGCTGGGGGGGCAGAGTGTCACCGCCACGGTGCTGTTCTGCGATATCCGCGCCTTCACCTCCATCGCCGAGCAGCTGGGGGCGCAGGGGACGGTGACCCTGCTCAACGACTACTTCACCCTGATGGTGGAGTGCATCGCCCGCGAACAGGGGATGTTGGACAAGTTCATCGGCGACGCCATCATGGCCGCCTTCGGTATCCCGGTGGCCCACGACGACGACGCCGACCGGGCGGTGCGGGCCGCTATCCACATGATGCGCGAGCTGACCACCTGGAACCGGCTGCGCGTCTCCGACGGCAAGCTGCCGGTGGATATCGGCATCGGCCTCAACACCGATCAAGTGGTGGCCGGCAACATCGGCTCGAAGAAGCGGATGGACTACACCATCATCGGCGATGGGGTCAATCTGGCGGCGCGCCTGGAGTCGGCCTGTAAGCAGTACGGCACCCACATCCTGGTGAGCGAGTTCACCTACCGTCGGCTGCGCGGCACCTACTTTGCCCGGGAGCTGGACCTGGTGGTGGTGAAGGGGAAGTCGGCGCCGGTGGCCATCTTCGAGATCCTCGATTACCACAACGACGACACCTATCCCCAGCTGATCGACGCCCTCCGGGCCTTCAAGGTGGGGCTCACCCAGTATCGCCGCCGTGAATGGGCCGCCGCCAGCGAGGCGTTCCGCGAGGTGCTGGAGATCAACCCCCGCGATCAGGCGGCGGCGATCTACCTGGAGCGGTGCGCCTGGTTCAGCGCCCACCCGCCGGAGGAGCAGTGGAATGGGGTCTGGGTCATGGAGTCGAAGTGAGCCCTAGCGAGCTAAGACCCATGTCAGGGGGCGCTTGAGGGTGGAGGCGCTCGCCCCTGAACTACTCCTCATTGCCCTGCTGGTCGGGGCGGGGGCTGGGCTGTTTGATACCGTGGTTGGCGGGGGTGGGCTGATCACCCTGCCGGCCCTGCTGGCCTTTGGCCTGGGGCCGGCCGAGGCGCTGGCCACCAATAAGCTCCAGGGGAGTTTGGGCACCCTCGCGGCCACCCTCCAGTTCCGCCGACTGGGGCTGCTCGATCTCGCTATCTTGGGCCCGGCCGCCCTCTGCGCCTTTCTGGGTTCGCTGTTGGGGGCGCTGCTGGTCAGCGTGTTGAGTGCCACCACCCTGGAGCGGATCATCCCGCTGTTGCTCCTACTCTTTGCCGCCTATTTTCTCTTCTCTCCCCGTATCGCCGAGGAGGACTCCCAGGCGCGGCTGGGACCACTGCCGTTCGCGGTCACCGCGGCACTGGGGATCGGCTTCTACGATGGCTTCTTTGGGCCGGGTACCGGCTCCTTCTTCTCGGTCGCCATCATCATGCTGCTGGGCTTCAACCTGCGGCGGGCTATCGGCAACACCAAGCTGCTCAACTTTGCCAGCAACCTGGGGGCGCTGTTGGTCTTCACCCTGACGGGCCACATCCAGTGGCTGCTGGGGTTGACGCTGGGGGTGGGACAGATGGCCGGCGCCTGGCTCGGCTCCCATGCCGTGGTCAAGGCCGATCTCCGCCTCCTCAAACCGCTGCTGGTGGTGGTGGCTCTGGCCATCTCCATCAAGCTACTGCTCCACTAACCCCCACCCCGCTTGGGCCGCCGCCCCCTGCGATGGGGGCGGGTAGAGCGCCCAGCGGGGGCCGCCAGGTGCTTGAGAAATTCAGAAAACTCTAATTTTTTAAGCGTTTGCCATGCAAAATCGAATCTCCCATACTCCTTGGCAGATCTCCTCTCCGCAGGGCACCGGGTGGATGCCGGCGGCCCCAGGCAGGGGATGAGGGGCCCCCGTCCCCGCTGAAAACCAGACGCTACCGACACAGGAGTGGACCGCCATGCGCAGCGCCCTTACCCTCATCGTTGCCCTCTTAGCCCCCCTCAGCCCCACCGCCCTGCACGCCGAACCGGCCGCCGAGTGTGGTAGCGATAATGTCTGCCTCTCCCGCCAGCTCCAGGCGGCGGAGCGGGAGATGGATGAGCTGGTGGTGACTATCCAACGGCAGACGCTGCAAGCGGGTAGCGGGCCGTCCGCCTTTGCCGCCCGCCGCTCATTTGATGACGCCCAGAGCATGTTTGTGGTCTATCGCGGCATCACCTGTAACTGGCAGTACAATGGCGCCACTACCCAGCGTAGCGAGACGTTGCGGGGCTGTATGGTCCGCATGACCCAGCAGCGCAACGATGAGCTGCGGCTGTGGCTCGCCGATCACCCCACCTGATATAGGTCACCATGCCCCATCCCATCCACGACCCCGAGGCGGGCCCCCTGAGTGAGGTCTACGCCATCGTCTACACCCCACGCCGTCAGCGCGATCGCTTCCCTGAGAACTGTGTCGAGGTGGTGGCCTCGGCGGAGGCGGCGCTGGCCGGCGCCGATCCCGACCACCACCGTCACCCGGCGCGGGTCATCGGCCCCTCCCGTTCATCCGAGGGGTTGCGGCTCTACTACCTGGTCGGCTGGCTATAAGGCCGGCCGATCCCTCCTCCACGTGCCCTATTGACGGCAGCGGTAGCCCCGCCCTTGGCCCTGCCGGGGGCGCTGAATTGTCCTCCCCAATTGCACCATTGACTGCGGCAGGGGGAGGGGGGAGATTGGCCGCGCCAAACTGGCACGTTAGAGGACCCTAATTTATGAAGCGGATGTTTCTGCTGCTGACCCTGTTGCCAGTGGTGGCCATGGGCGGTGCCAGCGGGGCCAGGCTGCCCGAGTTTGTCTTCACGCCGCCCCCCTTTGCCGACCAAAGTGATCCCAAGATCGCCCAGCTTATCTCCCGCTCCGCGCAGCTCACCTATGAGTATCCGGCCAAGGCCCGCCCGTTGGTGGTCGAGGCGCTGGAGATGGCCAGCAAGGGGCGGGAGATAGAGGAGTATGACTACCTCTATAGCCTCTACCTGTTGGAGAAGAACTGCTTCTCCGGCCCGGACTCCGCCGAGTTTGGACCCGGTACGCCGGAGGACTACGACCGGGTGGCCTGGCTGCTCCTTGGGCTGCTAGAGGGGAAGGCCGGGCAGTGGGTCTTCACGCCCCAGGGGCGGTTCTACCTGGAGGCCTATTTCGCCGTAGGTAATGGCCTGGCCTGGCGGCTCTATGAGCAGGCCGGGGAGGACCCACAGAAGTTGGCGAAGGCGCTGGCCGTGGTCCAGCCAGTGGCGGCCTTGGTGGACCGCCCGCAGTATAACTATGTCTTGGATACCGAGGTCCGTATCCTGCTCAAGATGGGGCGTAGTGAGGAGGCCTATCGGATCGTCCACCAGGTGCTCGCCCGTCACCCGCAGTTTGAGAATTTTGCCGATATCCGCAAGAGTGCGGCCTATCAGACGTGGCTGGAGGAGCTGACCGCCATGACCACGGAGGGCACCTCTAGCGATGGCCCCCAGCCGGAGTCAGAGGTGGAGCGCATCCAGCAAGGGCTGGATAAGTTTAATAAGTACCTGGCGAAGGCGTTTGATCCATCGACCGTGGAGTGGTACCGGCTGGGCTTCAAACCACCGGATAGCGCCGACACCCTCGCGGCCCTCGGTAAACAGACCGGCCTCCCGGTACCCACCAGCCTATCCGAACTGCTGACCCGCTATGGGGCACCCCACTCACCGGCCGAGACCGATTGGCAGGCGCTAGAGCTATATTCAGCGGCCGAGCTGCTGCACCAGTCCACCGGACTGAGTGCGGCCATTGATGAGACCTGGGGCGGACGCCCTGAGTTGGCGGAGTGGTTTACCCCTGAGCAGCGGCAGCGGATCGATCGGCAGGGGGTGGTCTTCGGCACGCGCAGGATCGACGACAATACCATCGAGTACCTCATGTACGACGCCGCGGGCACCTTCCTCCGCGTCAGCTACTTCCAGGACGATCCGACCGACGCCGTGCAGTTCTTGACAGCCCTGCTCGACACGCCGCCCACTGGCGGCTCGTTGGAGGCGTTGTTAGCCGAACAGTTGCGTGAGATAAGGCGTGCCCTGAGCGAGGAGTAGGGGTTACCCCTTCGGGTGGCTAGATCCAGGCCTCCTGGGATCTAGCCACCGCCCGGCAGATAACGGTTCTTAGAGCACCGTGGAGGCGAAGTCGGCCAAGCGCGAGCGCTCACCGCGCCGCAGGGTGACGTGGCCGCTGTGATCCCACCCCTTGAAGCGATCCACCACATAGGTGAGACCGGAGGAGGTCTCGGTGAGATAGGGGGTGTCGATCTGGGCGATGTTGCCGAGGCAGACCATCTTGGTGCCAGGGCCGGCCCGGGTGATGAGGGTCTTCATCTGTTTGGAGGTGAGGTTCTGCGCCTCATCGATGATGACGAACTT
This sequence comes from Chromatiales bacterium, assembly GCA_003251535.1. Taxonomy (GTDB): domain Bacteria; phylum Pseudomonadota; class Gammaproteobacteria; order Thiohalomonadales; family Thiohalomonadaceae; genus SZUA-493. The sequence continues at coordinate 46,887 of QKFD01000022.1, forward strand.
GGAGAGGAAGGTGCGCCCGCGCATGAAGTTGAGGGAGCGGATCTTGATGCGCTTGTTGAGCAGATCCTGGGTGGCGGCGCGCTGCCAGTCGTTTTTGTTCTCCTTCTGCGTCAACACCTCCAGATTGTCCATCAGCGCCCCCATCCAGGGCGTCATCTTCTCCTCCTCGGTGCCGGGGAGGAAGCCGATATCCTCGCCCACCGGCACGGTGACGCGGGTCATGATGATCTCGGTATAGCGGTTGTCATCCAGCGTCTGGGTGAGGGCCGCCGCCAGGGTGAGCAGGGTCTTGCCGGTACCGGCCTGGCCCATCAGGGTGACAAAATCGATCTCCGGGTCCATCAACAGGTTGAGGGCAAAGTTCTGCTCCCGATTGCGGGCGGAGATCCCCCACACCGGATGGCGCCCATTCTGGAAGTCGCGGGTCAGCTCGATCACCGCGCTCTCCCCCTCCACCTGCCGCACCACCGCCTCGAACGGCTGCTCCCCCTCTAACCAGAGGAACTGGTTGGGCGACCAGCTGGCGGTCATCGGTCCTTGCAAGCGATAGAAGGTGCGCCCCGACTCCTGCCACGACTCCATCGACTTACTGTGCTGCTCCCAGAAGTCGGCCGGCAGCTCGTCACTGCCGGTGAAGAGCAGGTTGACATCATCCAGCACCTGGTCGTTGCGATAGTCCTCCGCCGGGACCCCCACCACCGCCGCTTTAATGCGCAGGTTGGTGTCCTTGGAGACCAGGGTGACGGTGATCTCGGGGTGGTCCTTCTGGAGCGCCAGGGCGGTGCCGAGGATGGAGTTGTCGTTCTTATTGCCCGGTAGCCCCTGTGGTAGGGCGGAGTCGAGGATGTGGGTCTGGAAAAAGAGCCGGCCGGAGGGGCCGAAACTGAGGGCCAGCTCCGGGGCGGTGAGGGGGAGCCCATTTTCTAGGTCGGCGGGGTTAACGCCGGTCATCATGTCGTCTAGGAATCGGCTTGCCTGCCGGGCGTTGCGGGCGACTTCAGAGTGGCCCTTCTTGTTGTTGTCCAGCTCCTCCAACACCACCATCGGCAGGAACACATCGTGCTCCTGAAAGCGAAAGAGGGCGGTGGGGTCGTGCATCAGCACATTGGTGTCGAGAACGAACAGGCGCTTGCCGCTGATGGGGAGCCGCTTCTTCTTGGCCATAGGGAGATCCCGGGAGAGGGTGGGTGGGGTGGGTGGTTTTTATAGGGCGCGCACGGCGGCGAGGACCTCCTCGGCGTGGCCCTCTATCTTTACCTTGCGCCAGACGCGGCGGACGATGCCCTCGGCGTCAATGAGAAAGGTGCTGCGCTCGATGCCGCGCACCTTCTTGCCATACATGTTCTTGTCCTTCATCACCTCGAAGCGCTGGCAGAGCTGCTCCTCGCTATCGGAGATGAGATCAAACGGGAAGCCCTGCTTGGCCTTGAAGTTTTCGTGGGTCTTCAGGCCATCGCGGGAGATCCCCAGGACCACCGCGCCGGCGGTACTGAAGGCGTCATGGAGATCGCGGAAGTTCTGCCCCTCGGTGGTGCAGCCGGGGGTGTTGTCGCGCGGGTAGAAGTAGAGCACGACGATCTGGCCCCGCAGATCGGCCAGATGGATCTCCTTGCCGCCGGTGGCGGGCAGGGTGAAGTCGGGGGCCGGCTGGCCCGGGGTGATCGGTTCCATAGCGGTTGGCCTCGTCGTCAGAGGTGGTGGTGAGAGGTGGAGCGGGGCGGGGCAGCCAGTCGATTCACTGGCGCTCAGCCCTTGACGGGCTCCAAGACGGCATCAAGGTTGAGGGTATCGCAGAAGTCGAGGAACTCCTCCCGCAGGTGGGAGATGGGGAGATC
>QKFD01000025.1 GCA_003251535.1 Chromatiales bacterium
GTCTAAGGAAGAGGGGGGGCGTCATACCCCGTTCTTCAACGGATATCGCCCGCAGTTCTACTTCCGTACGACTGACGTAACCGGAGCCATTGATCTGCCTGAAGGGGTAGAGATGGTAATGCCTGGGGACAACATCAAGATGGTGGTTGCGTTGATCGCCCCCATTGCGATGGAAGAGGGTCTCCGTTTTGCTATCCGTGAAGGTGGCCGTACTGTCGGCGCCGGCGTGGTTGCTAAGATCATAGAGTAAAGGGCAAATGGCAAATCAGAAGATTCGCATCCGGCTCAAAGCATTTGATCATCGTCTCATTGACCAGTCGGCCAGAGAGATTGTTGACACTGCTAAGCGCACTGGTGCCCAGGTGAAAGGTCCTGTGCCACTGCCGACCAAAAAGGAGCGCTTCACTGTGCTGGTATCTCCTCACGTCAATAAAGACGCTCGGGACCAGTATGAGTTGCGTACCCACAAGCGGCTGATGGATATTGTGGACCCCACTGATAAGACCGTTGACGCTTTGATGCGGCTGGATTTGGCCGCTGGCGTGGACGTTCAGATCAAGTTGACCTAACAAGGTCAAAGCACGGAGGCGGGCAGCCTACAGAGGTTGCCCGCCGCTAATCGTTCAGGCGCTGGTCAATCGAAATCAGCGCGATGAGAGGTAATAACATGGCGATCGGTGTGATCGGCCGCAAATGCGGCATGACGCGCGTCTTTACAGAAGACGGTGCGTCTATCCCTGTTACCGTGATTGAAGTCGAGCCTAATCGAGTCAGTCAGGTAAAGGGTCAGGATACTGACGGGTATAGCGCTATTCAGGTGACCGTCGGTATTCGTCGTCCAACGCGCGTAACTAAGGCGCAAGCCGGCCATTTTGCTAAAAATGGTGTTCAAGCAGGTAGAAAGATCAAAGAGTTCCGCCTCGCAGACGGCGAAGGTGAGGGCCTCGTGCCAGGCTCTGAGATTAAGGTAGAGCAGTTCCAAGTTGGGCAGAAGGTTGATGTGCAGGGCACCTCTATCGGTAAGGGGTTTGCTGGCAATATCAAGCGCCACCATTTTTCTGCTCAGGATGCTACTCACGGTAACTCCGTATCCCATCGGGCGCCCGGTTCTATCGGTCAGCGCCAGTCTCCCGGCAAAGTCTTCAAAGGTAAGAAGATGGCCGGGCATCTCGGTAACGCTACCCGCACTGTGCAAAACCTCGAAGTCGTCCGCGTCGATGTCGAGCGTAACCTGCTTTTGGTGAAGGGCGCCGTTCCCGGCCCCCGGGGTTGTGACGTCGTGATCAGCCCTGCTGTTAAGGCAAAAGGGTAAGGGGGAACGATGGAGATAAAATACACCAACGGCAATGGCCAGATTGCAGATGCGGGGATCGAACTTTCCGATAGCGCGTTTGCTCAGCCGTTCAACGAAGATTTAATTCATCAGGTGGTGACCGCCTATATGGCTGCCGGGCGTGCCGGTACCAAAGGGCAGAAAACCCGCTCTGAGGTAAGAGGCGGCGGTCAAAAGCCGTTCCGTCAGAAAGGGACCGGCCGGGCGCGTGCAGGCACCATTCGCAGCCCCTTATGGCGCGGTGGTGGCAAGACGTTTGCCGCTGAAAACCGGGATTTCAGCCAGAAGGTAAATCGCAAGATGTACCGCGGGGCTATTCGCTCCATCTTGTCTGAGCTCGTGCGTCAAGATCGCCTGATGATCGTTGAGTCTCTCCTGGTTGAGGCGCCTAAGACCAAGCAATTGGCGCAGAAGCTGAAGGGAATGGGGATCGGTAATGTGCTTATCGTGACCGATAGTCTCGACGACAATCTCTACCTCTCTGCACGCAATCTTCCTGAGGTAGAGGTGCGCACTGCGCGTGGGGTTGATCCCGTCTCCCTGATTCGGTTTGACAAGGTGCTGATGACCGCACCCGCGGTTAAGCAGATGGAGGAGATGCTGGCATGAGTCAAGAGCGTTTGATGAAGGTTCTGCTGGCGCCCCACATCTCTGAGAAGGGCACCATTCTTGGCGATAGCGCCAATCAATACATCTTTAAAGTGGCTACGGACGCTGACAAGCAGGAGATCAAAGGGGCAGTTGAACTCCTCTTCAATGTCCAGGTTGCTCAGGTTCGCGTGGTGAACGTTAAGGGCAAAAATAAACGGTTTGGTGCGCGCCTCGGGCGGCGCTCCGACTGGAAAAAGGCCTACGTTACCCTGCAGCCGGACCAAGAGATTAGCTTCGCCGGCGGCGAGTAAGGCGAAGGGAGACAAAAATGGCCGTTATCAAGCAAAAACCAACTTCGCCTGGGCGCCGCTTTGTCGTCCGGGTTGCGACCGAAGGGTTGCACAAGGGAGCCCCGCACGCGCCGCTGGTTGAGTCGAAGTCTAAGAATGGTGGGCGCAATAACCTGGGTCGGATTACCACCCGCCACAAGGGGGGTGGACACAAGCAGAAGTACCGGGTTATCGACTTTAAGAGAAATAAAGATGGTGTTCCTGGTACCGTAGAACGGGTTGAGTACGATCCCAATCGGTCCGCTCACATAGCGCTCATCAAATATTCCGATGGTGAGCGGCGTTACATTATCTCTCCTCGCGGTATCGTCGCTGGGGATGAGATCAACTCTGGTGTTGGCGTTGCCATCAAGCCAGGCAACTGTTTGCCGCTGCGTAATATCCCCGTCGGCACACTTGTCCATTGCATCGAAATGAAGCCTGGAAAGGGTGCTCAGATAGCTCGTAGTGCTGGGGCTTCCGTTCAGCTCGTCGCTCGTGAGGGGGCTCATGCCACTCTGCGCTTGCGTTCGGGCGAAATGAGAAAGGTCCCTGTGGACTGCCGGGCTACGGTCGGCGAAGTCGGCAACAGTGAACACAACCTCACGAAGGTGGGTAAAGCCGGTGCAACTCGTTGGCGGGGTGTAAGGCCGACGGTGCGTGGTGTTGCCATGAACCCCGTTGATCACCCCCATGGTGGTGGCGAGGGTCGCACCTCCGGTGGCCGGCATCCGGTAACTCCCTGGGGAGTGCCGACCAAGGGTTATAAAACCCGAAATAACAAGCGCACCGATTCCATGATCGTGCGCCGTCGTAACCAGAAATAACGGAAGAGGCGAGAAGACATGCCGCGTTCTGTAAATAAGGGGCCGTTTGTAGATCACCATCTGTCGGCCAAAATCGCCGAGGCGGTGGCGAGTAACAATCGTCGTCCCATCAAGACCTGGTCGCGCCGGTCCATGATTTTGCCCGATATGGTGGGTCTGACTATTGCCGTGCATAACGGCAAGCAGCATGTTCCGGTTTTGGTTACCGAGAACATGGTCGGCCACAAATTGGGTGAGTTCGCGCCCACGCGCACCTTCCGTGGCCACGCCGCGGATAAGAAGTCCAAGAGGTAGTGGCGATGGAATCGTTTGCCAAATATCGATATGCGCGGATCTCTCCGCAAAAATGTCGGCTCATTGCCGATTTAATTCGGGGTCTTCCTGTTGAGAAGGCTCTGGAGCAGCTCACTTTCAGTCGCAAAAAAGCGGCGCACCTGGTGAAAAAGACGTTGGAGTCTGCTATTGCCAACGCCGAGCACAACGAAGGTGCAGACGTAGATGAGCTGAAAGTATCTAAGGTGTTCGTAGATGAAGGTCCGATTATGAAGCGTATGCATGCTCGGGCTAAAGGGCGCGGCAATCGCATTTCTAAACGGACCAGTCACATCACCGTGATGGTCGCGGACAGGTAACGGGAGCGGAACATGGGTCAAAAAGTACATCCGACCGGTATTCGTCTCGGCATCACGAAGGATTGGACCTCCAAGTGGTACGCCGATAGTAAGAATTATCCGGACTTTCTTCATACCGATCTGAAGGTTCGGCAGCACCTGCAGGTCAAGCTTGCTCAGGCATCCGTTAGCCGGATCCAGATTGAGCGGCCTGCGCGTAATGCCCGGATCACTATCCACACCGCCCGTCCCGGAATCGTGATTGGCAAAAAGGGTGAGGATATTGAGCGGATGCGTCAGGATATCTCCCGGATGATGGGCGTTCCTGTCCACATCACCATCGAGGAGATCCGCAAGCCTGAACTGGACTCCACTCTGGTTGCGCAAAGCGTTGCTCAGCAGCTTGAGCGGCGTATCATGTTCCGCCGTGCGATGAAGCGTGCGGTTGGGAATGCAATGCGCCTGGGGGCTCAGGGGATCAAGATCGCAGTCAGCGGTCGGCTGAACGGCGCCGAGATTGCGCGTGCTGAATGGTATCGCGAAGGGCGAGTGCCCCTGCATACCTTGCGCGCCGATATCGATTATGGGGTTGCCGAAGCCCACACAACTTATGGTGTTATTGGCATCAAAGTGTGGATCTTCAAGGGCGAGGTGTTCGACCGTCTTGAAACCGGTGAGGCGACGACCGAGAAGGCGTCAACCGGCAAGTCTGGGGGCTGATAGTCATGCTTCAACCCAAGCGCACAAAATTTCGCAAGCAGTTTAAGGGTCGTAATCGCGGTCTAGCCATTACTGGTAGTAAGGTGAGCTTCGGCGAGTTTGGGCTCAAGACCCTTGAGCGGGGTCGCATTACTGCTAGACAGATTGAGGCTGCTCGTCGGGCTATGACTCGCCACGTTCGTCGCGGCGGCAAGATCTGGATTCGAGTCTTTCCAGACAAGCCAATTACCCAGAAGCCTTTGGAAGTTCGTATGGGATCTGGTAAGGGTAGCGTCGAGTACTGGGTGGCCGAAGTTCAGCCAGGCAAGATGCTGTATGAGATGGAAGGCGTCTCCGAAGAGATCGCTCGGGAGGCATTCCGCTTGGCAGCCGCTAAGTTGCCGCTCAAGACCAGCTTTGTGATTCGGACGGTGCTCTGATGAAGGCGAATGAACTACGGCAGAAGTCCGCCGACGAACTAAAAAATGAGCTCATGGGTCTGCTCAAGGAGCAGTTTAACCTGCGGATGCAAGCGGGCACTGGGCAGCTTACTCAATCTCATCGGGTTCGGCAGGTGCGTCGTGATATTGCGCGAGTTAAGTCGGTGCTCACTGAAAAGGCAGGTAACTAAGTCATGAGCGAACAAGGCAACGCCAAGCGCACCGTTCAGGGTCGGGTCATCAGCGACAAGATGGATAAGACCATCACGGTTCTGGTGGAGCGTCAGGTCAAACACCCGATCTACGGCAAGTACGTTCGTCGCTCTACCAAGCTTCATGCCCATGATGAGGCTAACCAGTGTCAGGTTGGTGACGTGGTGGCAGTTCAGGAGTGCCGCCCGCTCTCTAAGACCAAGACCTGGCGTCTGGTTGAGGTGATCGAAAAGGCGAGCTAACAGGTCGCGCTCCGCTCCGACCGCCCCAAGCAGCAGGGGGCGGCAGGGTGCCTAGGCCCAAAATTGTTTGGGCCTAGCTTCGTTTGTGTGCTACAATCTCGCTCCTTTGCGGTTAGAACCCCTGGACGGCGGGAAAGGTTACTGGAGAGACTTCGATGATTCAGATGCAGACGAAACTTGAGGTCGCCGATAACTCCGGCGCCCGTGTCGTCCAGTGCATCAAAGTGCTGGGTGGATCGCACCGTCGGTACGCAAGTGTTGGCGATGTGATTAAGGTGAGCGTTAAAGAGGCCATTCCCCGCGGGAAAGTTAAGAAGGGTGAGGTTTATAACGCGGTTATCGTTCGTACTGCTAAAGGTGTTCGTCGTCCCGATGGTTCTGTCATTCGGTTTGATGGGAACGCAGCGGTGCTGTTGAGCAACAAGCTTGAGCCGATTGGGACCCGTATCTTTGGGCCCGTGACTCGTGAACTGCGCGAGCGGTTCATGAAGATCGTGTCGCTGGCCCCAGAAGTGCTTTGAGGAGCCAGTAACATGCGTAAGATTAAAAAAGGTGACGAGGTTGTTGTCATCACCGGGAAAGATAAAGGGCGGCGGGGCGCTGTGGTCAAGTGCGTCGGCGATGACCGGGTGGTGGTCGAAAACGTCAATTTGGTGAAAAAACACCAAAAGCCTAACCCGATGCTGGGAACTCCAGGGGGAATTGTTGAGCGGGAAGCCGCTCTGCATGTTTCTAACATTGCGATCTACAACCCCGGCACGGGGAAGGCAGATCGAGTGGGGTTTCGGGTACTTGAAGACGGCCGCAAGGTTCGCTTCTTCAAGTCTAATGGCGAAGTGCTAGACGCTTAAGCGCGGGTGGGGGCAATGGCAAGACTGAAACAGTTTTACCGAGATGTGGTCACGAGTAAGCTCAAGACCGAGTTCGGTTATGAAAATCCCATGCAGATCCCGCGTATCACCAAAATTACCCTAAACATGGGTGTTGGTGAGGCGGTGGCGGATAAGAAGGTGTTGGATCACGCAGTGGGTGACATGACCAAAATCTCTGGTCAGAAGCCTGTAGTTACTCGGGCGCGGAAGTCCATCGCCGGTTTTAAAATTCGCGAGGGGTGGCCCATCGGTTGTAAGGTGACTCTGCGCGGCGACCGGATGTATGAATTCCTTGACCGCCTGATCAGCATTTCTATTCCAAGAATTCGGGATTTTCGCGGTTTGAATGGTCGCGCCTTTGATGGTCGCGGGAATTACAGTATGGGTGTTAAGGAGCAGATCATCTTCCCCGAGATCGATTACGACAAGATCGATACGCTGCGGGGTATGGATATCACCATCAGCACGACTGCGCGTACCGATGAAGAGGGGCGTGCGCTGCTGAAGGCCTTCAACTTCCCATTCCGGGCCTAAGGAGAGACCATGGCTAAGACTTCTATGAAGAACCGCGAAGCTAAGCGGGAGAGTTTGGTCAATAAGTACGCAGCTAAGCGTGCTGAGCTGAAGGCGAAATCCAAAGACATCAGTCTTGATATCGAAGAGCGGATGGCGGCCAGCGTTGCGCTGCAGAAGTTACCGCGGGATTCCAGCCCTATTCGGCAGCGAAACAGGTGTAACTTGACCGGTCGTCCCCATGGGTACTACCGGAAGTTTGGTTTGGGCCGCAACAAGCTTCGTGAGCATACCATGCGTGGTGATGTGCCCGGGCTGCGTAAGGCCAGCTGGTAAGGCGGAGCGAGGAGAAGTAATCAAATGAGTATGACCGATCCGATTGCGGATATGTTGACTCGCATTCGTAATGGCCTGGCCGCAAACAAGCGCGAAGTACTGGTGCCGGCGTCTACCATCAAGAAAGCGATTGCCCAGGTCCTTAAAGACGAAGGCTACGTTGTCGATGTCGTCGATGCCGAGTTGGCAGGCAAGCCGGCGCTGAATATTGTGCTGAAGTATTACGAAGGTAAGCCGGTAATCGAGCGTTTGCAGCGCTATAGCCGTCCGGGCTTGCGCCAGTACCGGGGGCGCGACGAGCTGCCTAAGGTAATGGATGGACTGGGCATCGCTATTGTCTCCACTCCCGCTGGTGTGATGACCGACCGCGCAGCGCGGAAGGCCGGGCATGGCGGCGAAGTGCTGTGCTTCGTTGCTTGATGAGGAGACAGAGATGCCACGTGTACTGAAACCGGTCAATATCGTTCCTGGTGTCGAGGTGCAGGTTCAGGGTCAAACTCTGACTGCAAAAGGCAGCAAAGGGACGGCGAGCTTCTCTGTTCATTCTATTGTCGAGGTAGAGCAGAAAGAAGGTCAGCTTCATTTTCTGCCCCGCGACGCTTCCAACCAGGCGATTGCCTTGGTCGGGACGAGTCGTGCCTTGGCGAATAACCTGATGATCGGCGTTAGCAAAGGGTTCGAGCGTAAGTTGGAACTCGTTGGCGTAGGTTATCGTGCCCAAGTACAGGGCAAGGTTCTTAATCTGACTTTGGGTTATTCCCATCCAATCGCCTATGCGATTCCGGAAGGGATCACTATCGAAACGCCGAGCCAGACGGAAGTTATCATCCGAGGCACCGATAAACAGCGGGTTGGGCAGGTGGCCGCGGTCATTCGCGGGTACCGTCCTCCTGAGCCCTATAAGGGCAAAGGTGTCAAATATTCGGATGAAACTATCATCCGTAAAGAGGCGAAGAAAAAGTAAGGGGCTAGAGCATGCATATCAAAAAGGCCAGCCGTCTTCGTCGCGCCGCGCGTACCCGGGCACGCATCCGCGAGTTAGGAGAGTATCGGCTCTGTATCAACCGTACTCCTCAGCATATGTACGCCCAGGTTATCGCACCGAATGGCTCCCAGGTAGTGGCGTCCGCATCTACGTTGGACGGCGTGTTTCGGGAAAGTGCCAAGTCTTCCGGGAATATGGAAGCAGCGGCCGCTGTGGGGCGTTCTATTGCTGAAAAGGCAAAGGCTGCCGGCATCACCAAGGTGGCGTTTGATCGCTCGGGTTTTAAATATCATGGCCGTGTAAAGGCGCTTGCCGACGCTGCGCGCGAAGCCGGTCTGGAGTTCTAAGGGTCTAATATGGCTGGATTCGACGTAGCACCAGGCACTGATGGGCTGAACGAGAAGCTGATCGCTGTCAATCGTGTATCTAAAACTGTCAAAGGTGGTCGGCAGTTTGCCTTCGCTGCTTTGACTGTAGTTGGCGATGGACAGGGGCGGGTTGGCTTTGGCATGGGTAAGGCACGGGAGGTTCCTGTTGCCATTGCCAAGGCGATGGAGCGGGCGCGGAAGAACATGCGCAAGGTTGCCATCACCGATACTGGTACGTTGCAGCACCCTGTTATCGCCAACCATGGCGCTTCCAAGGTGTACATGCAGCCCGCCTCAGAGGGTACCGGTATCATCGCCGGTGGTGCCATGCGCGCCGTCCTTGAGGTCGCCGGCATTCGTAACGTCCTCTCCAAGTGTATCGGCAGCAATAACCCCATCAATATCGTTCGGGCGACCATGGCGGGCCTGACGGAGATGACCTCTCCGGAGCAGGTGGCTGCCAAACGGGGAAAAACCGTCGAAGAGATTCTGGGGTAATTAGCTATGGCCGAAGCAAGCAAACTGCGCGTTACGCTTATTCGTAGCCCCATTGGGCGGCTTGCCGCACACAAGGGGTGTGTTAGCGGTCTTGGGCTGCGTCGTATGCACCATACGGTAGAAGTCGAAGACACTCCTTGTAACCGGGGGATGATCAATCAGATCAGCTACCTCCTCAAGGTGGAGCAGGTTTGAAAATGCGTCTTAACAGTATTTCACGCGCTGCCGGTGCCAAGCAGGCACCCAAGCGGCTGGGGCGGGGTATTGGCTCCGGTCTCGGCAAGACCAGTGGGCGCGGTCACAAAGGGCAGCACGCCCGGGCCGGTGGTTTCCATAAGGTGGGTTTCGAGGGAGGCCAGATGCCTCTCCAGCGGCGCCTGCCTAAAGTTGGATTTCGCTCAAAGATCGCCCCATTTGTTGCCGAAGTTCGCCTCCATGAGCTGGCGCGGGTGGCTGGAGATGTGGCTGACATGCTTTCCTTGAAGGAAGCTGGGATAATTGGCCACCAGATCTCTAAAGTGAAGGTCATCGCATCTGGAAACATTGAGCGTGCAGTTTCTGTTCGCGGCTTGGGTGTGACTAAAGGCGCCCGAATCGCGATCGAAGCAGCCGGTGGAAAGATCGAGGAATAAGTGAGCACTCCCCGCTCCGTTGTCGCCGACGCACTAGCAGCCGGCAAGCTGACTGAACTAAAACAGCGCCTCCTCTTCCTTTTGGGGGCGCTCTTAGTTTATCGGATTGGTACGCACATTCCGGTTCCGGGTATTAACCCGGTTGCTTTAGCGGAGATGTTCAGGCAACAGTCCGGCACCATCCTGGACATGTTTAACATGTTTTCCGGTGGTGCACTCCAACGCTTATCTGTATTTGCGCTTGGGGTTATGCCCTACATCTCAGCCTCAATTATTGTTCAGCTGCTGACCAAAGTGGTTCCCTATTTGGAGCAGCTCAATAAAGAAGGCGCAGCGGGTCGGCGCAAGGTGACTCAATACACCCGGTTGGGTACCTTGGTCTTGGCGACATTCCAAGGGTTAGGTATTGCCGTGGCTCTAGAGTCACAGCAGGCCGGGGGTATGTCGGTTGTTATGGACCCTGGCTTTTCGTTCCGTTTTACAGCAGTGGTGACGTTGGTGACCGGTACCATGTTCCTGATGTGGCTTGGCGAACAGGTCACTGAAAGAGGCATTGGTAACGGCATCTCGATGATCATCTTCTCCGGCATTGTCGCCGGGCTGCCCCGCGCTATTGGGGGAACCCTTGAACTGGCGCGTACTGGCGAATTGAATGCTGGGTTGGTGCTGTTGCTGTTTGCTTTGGCAGTGGTGGTAACCGGTCTAGTCGTCTTCGTTGAGCGGGGGCAGCGCCGGATCACGGTCAACTATGCCAAGAGGCAGGTTGGTCGGAAGATGTTTGCTGGACAGTCTAGTCACTTGCCTTTGAAGGTAAACATGGCGGGGGTCATTCCGCCCATTTTTGCCTCTTCTCTTATCCTGTTTCCTGCGACCGTAGCGAGTTGGTTTGGCACGGGAGGCGGGTGGAGTTGGTTGCAGGATTTGGCGTCCGGCTTCTCTCCAGGGCAGCCACTGTATGTCATGGCCTATGCCGCGTTGATCATCTTCTTCTGTTTCTTTTATACCGCTCTCATGTTTGATCCGCGGGAGACGGCAGAGAATCTTAAGAAGTCCGGAGCGCTGGTGCCCGGGATTCGTCCCGGTGAGCAGACGGCCAGATATATCGACGGGATTCTTGGGCGCCTCACATTAGCCGGGGCCGTTTACATCACGGCTGTATGTTTGCTACCTGAGTTTTTGATCCTCTACTGGCACGTGCCATTCTATTTTGGTGGTACTTCGCTTCTCATCATCGTAGTGGTGGTGATGGACTTCATGGCGCAAGCTCAAGCCCACCTGATGTCTCATCAGTATGAGGGGCTGATGCGTAAAGCCAATTTGAAGGGGCACGGCCGTTCGGGCCTGTTGCGCTGACCTTAGGCCCGTCTGTTTTTTAGGAGAACTGCAATGAAAGTCCGTGCTTCTGTTAAGAAGATTTGCCGTAACTGTAAGATTATCCGCCGCAACGGGGTTGTGCGGGTGATCTGTTCTACCGATGCCCGCCATAAACAGCGCCAGGGCTGAAGTAACTCTTGATCAAGGCCGTATAAACGGCTATTATTTCCCGTTTCCGCCGCCGCGGCGAGACGTTATCGTGGTATAGGGAGTGGCTCAATGGCCCGTATTGCTGGCATCAATATCCCCGTTCAAAAACACGCGGAAATCGCACTGACTGCGATTTACGGTGTGGGGCGTAACCGCGCTAAGAAGATCTGCGAAGCCGCTGGCGTGCGTCCCCAAGCTAAGATTAAAGATCTTAGTGAAGCGGAGATTGAGGCGTTGCGCACCGAAGTCGGTAAGTTTACCGTCGAAGGTGATCTGCGCCGTGAAGTTTCTATGAACATCAAGCGGTTGATGGACCTAGGCTGCTATCGCGGATTGCGTCACCGCCGCGGCCTGCCGGTGCGTGGTCAGCGGACTCGTACCAACGCACGCACCCGTAAGGGGCCGCGTCGGCCCATCAAGAAGTAATCGGCAATCCATTTAGAGAGCGGACATGGCCAAGGCATCAGCGAGCAACCGCGTTCGGAAGAAGGTAAAGAAGAACGTGGTAGATGGGGTGGCTCACATTCACGCCTCCTTCAATAACACTATCATCACCATCACCGACCGGCAGGGCAATACGCTGTGCTGGGCAACCTCCGGTGGTTCAGGTTTCCGTGGCTCCCGTAAGAGCACGCCTTTCGCTGCGCAGGTTGCAGCAGAGAAGGCCGGTGCGCAAGCGCTGGAGTACGGAATGAAGAACCTTGAAGTTTTGGTTAAAGGACCCGGACCGGGTCGTGAGTCTGCCGTTCGGGCGCTCAATGCCAAGGGCTTTAAGATTACCAATATCGCCGACGTGACGCCGATCCCCCATAACGGGTGTCGTCCGCCGAAGAAGCGCCGCGTATAAGTCAGGAGACCGAAAGTTGGCTAGGTATATCGGTTCCAAATGCCGTCAGTGCCGCCGTGAAGGTGAGAAACTCTTCCTCAAGGGCGAGAAATGCTACAGCTCTAAGTGCCCCGTTGAGAATCGGGCCTTTCCTCCGGGGCAGCACGGGCAACGCCGGGGTCGTCTCTCTGACTATGCACGTCAGCTCCGAGAGAAGCAGAAGCTGCGCCGTATCTATGGCGTGCTAGAGGGGCAGTTCCGCCTCTATTATCAGGAAGCTGATCGTCGTCGTGGTTCCACCGGCGAGAACCTGTTGCAGCTTCTCGAATCCCGTTTGGATAACGTCGTTTATCGCATGGGATTTGGGGTTTCAAGAACCGAAGCTCGCCAACTTGTTCGGCATGACGGAATCACCGTTAACGGTCGCAAGGTTAACATCCCGTCTTATCAGGTGGCTCCTGGGGATGTTGTGGCAGTCGCAGAGCGTGCTAAGGAGCAGTTGCGGATTAAGGCATCCGTTGATCTTGCTCAGCAGCGCGGCCTCCCCGACTGGATTGACGTGGACGCCAATAAGTTCTCCGGTGTGTTCAAGTCACGTCCGGAGCGTGGCGAACTGCCAGCCGAGATTAACGAGCAGCTCGTGGTCGAGCTTTACTCTAAGTAATCGACCCGTTAGCCGTTAGGTTCGGCAAAGTCAGAGAGGATCGTTCATGCAGGGCTCTGTTGGAGAACTACTGAAGCCGCGCCTGGTCGGTGTACAAAAAGTCACCGAAAATTGTGCCAAGGTGACCTTGGAACCTCTGGAAAGGGGGTTTGGTCACACGCTGGGCAATGCGCTTCGGCGAATCTTGCTCTCGTCCATGGTTGGGGCCGCAGTGGTTGAGGCGGAGATCGAGGGGGTTGTGCACGAGTACACCACCGTTGAGGGCGTGCAGGAGGATGTTATAGAGATCCTGCTCAACCTCAAGGGTATCTCCGCTCGGTTGCATAACCGGGACGAGGTTACTCTCACCCTGTCCAAGAAGGGACCTGGGGTTGTGACTGCTGCCGACATTGCGCTGGATCACGACATTGAGCTGATGAATCCCGAACATGTGATTGCTCACCTGACTAAAGAAGGTGAGTTGAACATGCAGCTTAAGTTTGCCAAGGGCGTGGGCTATCAGCCGGCAGGACAGCGTAATAACCCGGAAGACGAGAGTCGCCCGTTGGGGCGGTTGCAGCTCGATGCTTCTTTCAGTCCCATTCGCCGTGTTTCTTATGTGGTAGAGGCTGCGCGTGTTGAGCAGCGCACTAACCTCGATAAGCTTGTCATGGAGATTGAGACTAACGGCACTATCGAGGCTGATGAGGCGATTCGGCGGGCGGCCACCATTCTTCAGGATCAGTTGTCCGCCTTTGTGGACCTCAAAGGTAAGGAAGAGGCTAAGCCGGAAGCGCACGAGCCGGATATTGATCCTATTCTCTTGCGTCCGGTGGATGACCTGGAGCTTACAGTTCGTTCGGCTAACTGTCTCAAAGCCGAGAATATTTTCTACATCGGCGACCTCATTCAGCGTACCGAAGTGGAGCTGTTGAAGACCCCTAATCTGGGTAAGAAGTCGCTGACTGAGATTAAAGACGTTTTGGCGTCTCGCGGGTTGTCACTTGGGATGCGCTTAGAGAACTGGCCGCCGGCAAGTCTGCGCAATAAAGATGAAGAGAAGGCCGGCGCCTAAACGATGGGCCGCTAGTAGCCGAAATTACACGCAAAGATTAAAAGGGTAATACTATGCGTCATCGTAACTCTGGCCGGCAGTTAAGCCGCAACAGCGCCCATCGCAAGGCAATGTTCCGTAATATGGCGGCCTCGCTGTTCCGCCATGAAATCATCAAGACTACTTTGCCTAAGGCGAAGGAGCTGCGGCGCGTTGCCGAACCTCTTATCACCATGGCCAAGCAGGATAACGTGGCTCGCCGTCGGCTTGCCTTCAGCCGCATGCGCGACCGGGACATGGTGACCAAACTCTTTAATGAGTTGGCTCCCCGCTATCAGGGGCGTCCGGGTGGTTATCTCCGTATCCTCAAGTGCGGTTTCCGCCCCGGGGATAGTGCGCCGATGGCGATCGTGGAGTTGGTTGATCGTCCGGCTGGTGCCGATAGCGAAGTCTTCTCTGAAGATTGAGTCGCTGCTGTTTTGTAGTTAAAAAAAGCCGGGCATTGCCCGGCTTTTTGCGTTAAGGGGAGATTGAAAGGGGAGCTATTGGTTTTTTTACCGTGCGCCAACCAGTATTTTCTCTCCTCATGCGGCAGGCGCTCTATGGCATACCGCAACATGGTTCTTGGCATTTCGTAGGCGTGTTGTTCTAGGAAATGCCGCAAGTAGCGAGCATCGAGTTTACCCATTTCTCTCAACATCCATCCGCTTGCCTTATGAATGAGGGGCGCACTATCTGTCAGTAGCGTTTCACTCAATTGATAGGTGGGTTCCCATATCCCCCGCTTTAAGAAGTGAAACGTTGCCATGATGGCAATGCGGCGTTCCCACAGTGCTTTGCTCTTAGCGAGCTGATGCAGCAGCGTTAGGTCTTGGGCATAGAGCCATCCGCCTATAATCTCTTCAGCGGAAGCGTCCACTAAATCCCAATTGTTGATGTACGGGGTATGAGCTAAGTAGAAGTGGAAGATCGCCTTACGCTCCATTTCTGTTCCCCGTTCAAATTGCGCCACTAAGATCAGTAATGCTAGTAATCTTTCTTCATGCCAAGGAGAGGTGATGAGCGATTCTATGACTTTACGGTCGGCGTTTCGTTGTGTTTTAGCAATACGGCGAATAGGGGGAACCGTGATCCCTAAAAAACCTCGCCCTCGCCATATTCGCCTGGACCCGTTTTGAAAAAGCGCGCTAATACCCTCGCTTTTTCAGGATTGGCATGGGCTCGTAACTGGCGCTTTAGTTGAGGCAATGAGAGTGGTTGAGAGGGGACCATAGACGCATTTTCTGTCGTTTTTGGTAGTGCTCACTTTTCCTTCATCGTTGGCAGTGGGGGCAGTAGTAGGTGGCCCGCTGTCCCAGCCGAGTCATGCGTAATGGTGTGGTACAGCGGGGGCATGGTTGTTGGTCGCGGCCATATACATTGAGCTGTTGGGCAAAATACCCCGGACGCCCATCCCCCCCTACAAAGTCACGTAAGGTGGTTCCTCCAGCCGCAATGGCCTCTGTGAGGACTTGGCGAATCGCCGCTACGAGACGTTGGATGCGTGGCCTCGAAAGTGTGGCCGCTTGTCGTTCCGGATGGATGCCTGCGAGGTAGAGGGCCTCATTCGCATAGATGTTGCCTACCCCTACCACTACCTTGGAGTCCATGATGAAGGTTTTGATGGGTGCCTTGCGGTTACGGGTACGCTGATAGAGATAGGTGGTTGTGAACTCCTCCGCTAACGGTTCTGGTCCCAGGGCGGCGAGTAGCGGATGCTGGCTAGGCTCTTCTTGGCACCATAGAACGGCGCCAAATCTGCGCGGATCGGTGAGGCGCAGGCAGCTGCCGCTATCAAGACAGATATCGAGATGGTCGTGCTTGCCCGGGGCAGTGGCGGCATTCACTAGGCGTAAACTACCTGACATGCCGAGATGGAGGATCAACGTACCGTGCTTAAAAGGCAGCAGCAGATATTTCCCGCGCCTTAACACCTCATTGACTGCATATCCTCGAAGGTATTTTTCAAGGTCTGGCTCTACGGGCCAACGCAGGCGCGGGTTACGTACGACCACCGCCGAGATGGTGCGCCCCTTCAAGTGAGGTTCAATTCCGCGTCTAGTTGTCTCTACTTCAGGGAGTTCTGGCATTGACCGGCGGTGTTGGCAAACTTAAGGGGAGGTGGACTGCTGCCCACTATTTATGCGCAATAATGTTTCTTTGCTGGCCGCTGGTAGTCGCCAAGCCAATCCTAGGTCAGGGCGTACCAGTAGTAAGTCATCGGGCTGATCTACCACAACAAAATGTATAGGTTCATTCGCCCCTGCGATTGAAAGCGTGATGTCAGTACCCATCGTATCACCGCTATGACGTTCCACCTGGATGGCCTGGGCGTGGCGCCACTCCTCTAGGAGATCGTTGATTTGATCCGGGGTGAGGGCATCCGGGGGTTCCACCTGCCAGCGTCCCTCAGCATGGTGTAGTGTTATTTTGGGTAACTGCAATGCAGTGATCTCTGCATCGGGTGGTAACGGGTTGAGGGCCACCAAGGTGGTGGCATCCCCGGCGACGTGATAGTAATTATTGTCGCGGATGAGATGTATGGTGTCAGCGAGTCGTACATAGCGGCGCTGCTCCAATGAGTTTTGATCGCCAAAGGCGATGCTTTGGTCGTTTAGCTCCAGTTGGAGCCGTGGTGGAGAGAGACCATAGCGAGGTAGCTCCTGCTCATTGGCGGGAAAGGCTGACAGGCTTTGGGCTTGGGCGATCTCAAGGATCCCATCTACCCGAAAGGGGTTGGCTGCCACCGTGAAGGGGGCAACCAGACGCCAGCCATCTTGCGTACGGTGTAGTTCAATGGGCGGGGTGTCAGCCTGCTGAATGCGGATCGAGTTGATGGCAGAGGGTTGTAGTGTGGTCAGGCGCTGCGCTGGTGCTGGCGGCGTCTTGCCGGGTTCTAACCAGGCGACCACGCCGAGCAGTGTCACTATCAGCAACAGACCGATATTGAGCAGGATGCGTTTGCCCATCACTGTTTCCGCCGCTTCAACCAGATCCCGATACCTGCTGCCACCAACAAGAGGGGGAGCGCTATTAGGAGGACGAGGGCGATCAGGATGCGTTTGCCATCGGATAGCTCCAGGTGGAGATCTGGCGCCGGTCGCGGTGGGATCTGTACCAACTGATCGTCGCGGGTCAACCAATTGAGGATGCGTAGGCCTAGGTCGAGGTTGGCCCCGTTACCGAGGTAGGCGTTGGAGAGAAAGTCGCCATCCCCCACCACCACCGCGCGCTGTTCCGGCGGGGCTCTCCCCTCTTCTTCCGTCACCTCTTGCTCCTGGCCAGGGTGAGGTATCGGGCGAGTCAGGGCGTAGCCAATCACCAACGGGCCAGCGTGGTCGCTGTCGGCATCAAAGCGGATGGTCCCTTCGATGGGTCCACTCTCGGACCAGCTATTGTCCACGGTGGTGAGGATGGGCTCTGCACTCCAGATATCCCCCACGGCGCGTAGGCCACTGGCACGGGGGAATAGCGTGAGTTGGTCTAACCCGGCCACTATCGGTTGATTGGGATACTCGCCGATCACGGTGAAATCGGGCTGCGGCAAGCCAAGCAATTGGGTTGTGGGGTCCACGACGACGCCTGGGATCTGTTCAATCCCAAGCTGTTCCGCGATCAGCTCCAGACCACCCTTCTGTTCAGGCTCTGCTAACCAGAGTAGATGACCTCCCCGAGCCAGGTAGTCGTTGATGAGCGTCAGCTCTCCAGGGAGCAACGCCACCTGAGGTGCCGCAATCACCAGGACACTGATATCACTGGGGATGGCCCGTTCCGTGGTGAGATTGAGTGGCAGCGTCTCAATCCCCTTCCCGGCCAGTTGTCTACCAAACTCCCCTAGATCATGGTTGGCCTCCCCTTGGGGGTTACGTTCGCCATGACCAGCGAGGAAGGCGACACGCCGTTCCCCGCCGCGTGCTAGTC
Organism: Chromatiales bacterium; assembly: GCA_003251535.1. Classification (GTDB taxonomy): domain Bacteria; phylum Pseudomonadota; class Gammaproteobacteria; order Thiohalomonadales; family Thiohalomonadaceae; genus SZUA-493. Next base: position 17,497 of record QKFD01000025.1, read on the forward strand.
GCTCCAATGCCTGGGTGATGGCGGCCTCGTCCAGAGATCGCACCTGCTCATGGCGGGCGCCATATTCAATGACCAGCTCACCATCCACCATGATGCCTAGCTCTCTCACCTGATCCGGGGCGCGATCGGGATCGACGAAACTGAGGCTCATGTTGGGCGCCTTACGTTGATAGCGCCCGATTAACTCCTTAATCGCCTGGCGAACCCCAGACACCTCACTGTCGCGGGCGTAGGCCGTGACGGTGATGGGATCCGCCATCCGCGTGAGCAGGCTCTGGCTGGCCTCTGAGAGGGTATTGCGCCCCGCAGCGGTCCAATCAGTCTGGAGGTGGTAGCGGGTGCTCAGCCAACCCAACAGGAGTAGGGCGGCGATGAACAGGATGGCGAAGGTGGCCGAATGTAACCGCAATAGGCGTCGGCTCTGGCGGGTGATTTCCATCAGTGCTGCAACCGGTCGTTGTCCAGGCGGCGCACACTAAAGACTAAGAACGCCGCGATGAAGAGGAGGAAATAGGCGAGATCGGCGGTATCGAATACCCCGCGCAACAGGGCGCCATAGTGGCGTTGAAGCGACAACCAGGAGAGCACGCTGGCCTGTTGATCGCTGGCACGGGTACCGGCCCAGTCGATGATCCAGATGAACAGGACCAAGCCGAAGCTCCCCACCGCGGCGATGGTCGGTTGGGCTGTAAGGGTCGATACCCACAGGCCGGCGGCCCCGAAGGCGGCAAGGAGCAGGGCCAGGGCCAGAAAGCCCGCCGCTAGTAGGCCAAAGTCGAGGCCGCCACCCAGGGTGAGGGAGAGTGGCATGAGCGCCAATAGCCCCAACATGACAGCAAAGAAGCCCAACAGGCCGAGATATTTGCCCAGGATGATCTCAGTCATGGAGAGGGGCGCGGAGAAGAGCAGTGGCAGGGTGCGGGCGCGTCGCTCTTCACTGATAAGGCGCATCGATAGCAGCGGCACCACCAGCATGAGCACTATGGCAGCGGTGGCGAGCACCGGCATAACCACCACCTCGGTGACCCCAGGGGCGTTCTCCATCAGCGCCAGCTGGGCCTGTACCGCCATGTATTGATCCAGTTGGGCCAGAAATAGCCAGGCCATGATGAATGACACGACCGCCAGCACCAGCCAGGCCAGGGGCGAGAGAAACAGCGAGCGGAGTTCTCGGGCGGCAATATGAAATATCATCATGCCGATGCCTCCTGGGTCGTTATGTGGACGAAGATATCCTCCAGACTCATGCGCTCCGGGATGAGTTCATACAGACCCCAACCGGCGGCCACTGAGCGTTCAACCAACGCCTCTGCGGGACTGGCCTCCACGGCGTGATGGAGGCGGAAGCGACCGTCCTCCAGCGCTGTGACCTCCACCACTGATGGCAGTGCCGATAGCTCGGCAAGGGCCGGTGGATGGCGCAGGGCCACGGTGACGCTATTGCTCTCCATGCGCCGCGCTAGGCCATCGATGGTGTCGCTCAGCACCAGCTGGCCGTGATGGATGATTTGCACCCGGTCGCAAGTGGCCTGCACCTCCGGCAAGATATGGGTCGAGAGGATGACGCCATGCTCCTCTCCCAGCTCTTTGATGAGGTGGCGGATCTCGCGGATCTGCACCGGATCGAGGCCCACCGTAGGCTCATCCAGCACCACAACGGCGGGGGAGTGAATAATGGCCTGGGCGATCCCCACCCGTTGCTGAAACCCTTTGGACAGGTTGCCGATGAGGCGCGTGCCGACGTTGGTGAGGCCACAGCGCCCTTTGGCGCGTTTGACCGCGGTGGCCACCTCGCGGCCTGGCAGGCGGTTTAAGCGGGCGCAATAGCGGAGGTATTCATCCACCGTCAGCTCGCGGTAGACCGGTGGCTGCTCCGGCAGATAACCGAGGTGCGCCTTGGCCTCGCGCGGCGTCTCCAGCAGGTCGATGCCAGCAATGGCCACCTCGCCTGTGGTGGGGGCCAGGTTGCCGGTGATCATCTGCATGGTGGTGGATTTGCCCGCCCCATTAGGGCCAAGGAAGCCCAGCACCTCACCGCGGTGGAGTTCAAAGGAGAGCCCGTCCACGGCCTTGATGGGGCCGTAAAGGCGGGTCAGATGACGAACCAGGATCAGCGTGTCAGTGTTCATGGAGAGGCAATGATACGCACCCAAAGGGAGATGTGAAGGGGGGAGGACGACCTATTTTGCAATGTATAGGGCGCCTTGAACTTCAATTGGTTAGCACAGTCAAAAGGCCTTTTTTGCATGGATTTACTCGGCGTCGATACCGGCGGCACCTTTACCGATTTTGTCCATTTTGATGGCGTCTCGCTGGTGGTGCACAAGGTGCTTTCTACCCCGGAGGCACCCGAGCGGGCCATTCTCCAGGGGATCCAGGAGTTGGGGTTACTGCCCCAGTTGGAACAGCTCACTGTGATCCACGGCTCCACGGTGGCCACCAATGCGGTGCTGGAGGGTAAAGGGGTACGTACGGTCTACATCGGCAACCGTGGTTTGGCCGATCTGCTTACCATCGGCCGCCAGGCGCGGAGCCGGCTCTACGATCTGGCGCCACGCTTACCCCCGCTACCGGTCCCGCCAGAACTCTGCCTGGAGAGCGGCGGGCGGCTGGCGGCCGATGGTGCCGTAGTGGAGCCCCTGACCGCCTCTGAGCTGGCCGAGCTGGTGGCGGCGGTGAGCCGCCTCGCGCCGCGTGCCGTGGCCATCAATCTGCTCTTCTCCTTTCGGGATGACCGCTTTGAACGGGCCATTGCAGAGGCGTTGCCAGCGGGGCTGTTTATCAGCCGCTCGTCAGTGGTGCTGCCGGAGTACAGGGAGTATGAGCGCGGTATCGCCACCTGGTTGAACGCCTGGGTGGGTCCATTGGTGGAGGGGTATCTCCAGCGGTTGGCCGATGCCCTGACCGGTGCGCGAGTACAGGTGATGCAGAGTGCCGGGACCACCATCGCCGCCCGCCAAGCGGGGACGGCGGCCGTGCGGTTGCTGCTCTCGGGTCCTGCGGGAGGGTTGGCTGGGGCCGCCCACATCGCCCAGGTCACTGACTGTGGGGCGCTCCTGACCTTCGATATGGGCGGGACATCCACCGACGTTGCCCTGGTGGATGGGCGGCCTGCTTTGACCAGCGAGGGACAGATTGGGCCCTGGCCGGTGGCGGTGGCACAGGTGGACATGCACACCATCGGGGCCGGTGGTGGTTCAATCGCCCGTATCGATGGTGGCGGTATGTTGCAGGTGGGGCCGGAGTCGGCGGGCGCCTCTCCGGGCCCGGCCTGCTATGGGCGGGGAGGGGTGGAGCCAACGGTGACCGATGCCAATCTGGTGTTGGGACGACTGCGGGCCGATCGCTTTCTCGGCGGGGCAATGGCATTAGAACCTGCCGCTGCCCGCGCCGCCCTGGAGCCCATCGCCCAGGCCCTGGGTGGATCCATCGAGGATGCCGCCCTTGGGGTGGTGGCGGTGGCCAACGAGCACATGGCGCGGGCGCTGCGGGTGATGTCGGTGCGGCGGGGGGTCGATCCGCGGACCCTCACCCTGGCCTGTTTTGGGGGGGCCGGCGGGTTGCACGTCTGCGCCTTGGCGGAGGCCCTGGGGATGACCCGGGCGTTGGTACCGATCCACGCCGGGGTCTTGTCGGCCCTGGGGATGTTGGCCGCCCGTAGGGGGCGCCACCTCTCCCGCACCGTGGGCGGCAGGTTGGCAGAGCAGCCAGCAGAGGGCTTGATGCAGGGGTTTGCTGAGCTGGAGCGGGAGGGGCGGGCCGCGCTCTCTGAGGAGGGGGTAGCAGAGGCGGCAGTGGAGGTACAGCGTAGCTTGGATCTGCGCTACGCCGGTCAATCCTACACCTTGGAGGTGGCATGGGCCGGGGTGGCCGAGAGTGTGGCGGCGTTTCACCGCAGCCACGCGGAGCGCTATGGTCATCAACTCGACCTACCCGTGGAGTTGGTCAATCTACGGCTTGTGGTGGAGGGGCCGGACTCAGGGTTTGCGCTCACGCCACTTGCCGATCTGCCTACCCCTCAACCGACCTGGGGGGAGGCGGTGGGCAGCGGTCCGGTGGCTATTTGGGAGCGGGAGTTACTGCCGGCTGGCTTTACCCTGGTGGGGCCGGCCCTCATCACCGAGCGGGTCGCCACCATCTGGCTCGACCCGGGTTGGCAGGCCACCATTGATCCCAGTGGGAACCTGCTATTGGTGCGGCTGCCGTGACTTAATCCCCGGAGAGCAGGGCCGCCGAGCCCTGGGCCCAGGCGACCGCCTCCATAAAGGCGACGCGCAGGATCTGCGGCGGCAGGCTACTTGCCAAGAGTGCTTCCCAGCGCCCGGCCTCGTAGTCGAGCACCTCGCCCAACACCTCGCCCAGTGGCCCCTGCTCCTCCAGTAGGGCGGCCCGCACCTCCTCCGCGAGGGGGATGGAGTTCAGCAGCTCCGGTAGTGGTCGGTCTAGGAGGGCATCTAGCAGGGAGAACAGACCCACCGTGAAATACTGCTCCTTGCCCGGCAGTTTGCGGGCAATGGCCACCATTTCGCACATCTTGGCCCGTACTAAGGCCGTTTCAATCAGCCCCAGAGGCTTATCCTCCATGCGGGCCAGCAGGATGAGGGTGGCCCAGCTGCGGATGGTCTCCACCCCAATGAGCATCAGGGCGCGATGGACCGACTCCACTGGCTGGCGCAGCCCCACCGCCGCCGAGTTGATGTAGCGCAGCAAGCGGTAAGTTAAGGGCGGGTCGCGCACAATGAGCGATTCAATGTCATCAAACGATGCCTGCGGATCCCGCAACTTCGCCAGCAGGTTAACCAAGACCAGCCGATTGGAGGGCTGCGCCCCGCTGCCGGCTACCAGGGTAGGACGGCAGAGGAAATAGCCCTGGAAGTAGTCGAAACCGAGCGCCTGACAGCGCTCAAACTCCTCCTGCGTCTCCACCTTCTCCGCCAGTAGCTTTACCTGTGGGTTGTCGTTGCGGATGAGGCTGACCTGCTCGGCCCACCTCTCCGGGGCAAGGGCCATCAGGTCGATCTTGATAATGTGGGTCAACTCAATCAGCGGGCGGTATTCGGGGCGATAGACGAAGTCGTCCAGGGCTATGGTGTACCCCTTTGCCACCAGGCTGCGCACCGCCTCCACCACGCGGCTGTCGGGTTCTATATCCTCCAGTACCTCTAACACCACCCGCTCTGGTGGGAAGGGCAGTGGTCGGTCACCCACTAGAAAGCCACGGGTTAGGTTGATAAAGGCGTAGGCGTTGCCTACCAGCAGATCGAGGCCAAAATCGAGAAAGGCGTTGATCATCACCTGTGAGGTGGCCTGGTCGCCGTTGCTCACCGTGGCCCGGTTGTCGCGGCCACTGCGGAACAGCAGTTCGTAGGCAAACAGCTGGAGATCGCGGTCGTAGATGGGTTGGCGGCCTACGAAGGAGTCACTCATCTGCCGCCCCCCAGGCGTATTAAGGGCACAACCCGCTGCGTTACCACCCTCCGACGGCCGTGACCTTGGTGTTAGCCGTGCCGGTGGTGGGTGTTATGGATCTGGCTCATGGGTGGAGCCCCCCACGCGGAGCGCCGCCCCCGAACCGTCACCGATTCGGGGGCGCGGGGCTCGCCCGGATTAGAGCATAGTCAAGGTGGCCATGAAGCCAACCGTGGCGGCCACTAATACCCAGGCAGCACATTTACGGGCAAACGGATTGCCAGAACAGCGTTCCATCATGAACTCCCCCTTTGGTGGTGTTAAAAAGGCACAACTTATGGTTATGGGATGCAGGTTAGCCCGGAACGGCGGCCCTTGCCTACTTCTCGAAAGGGGGAGTCTCGCCACAGGGGGCCGGGCCCCTCCGTGGCCGTCTCAATGGGGGTGCGCTGAGCGATCCGTGTGGGCAGTGCCCATATATTTCTCTCGGCCCTGGCACAATGGGGCGCCCCGTCCGTTGGCTGATTGGTTGGACGTGGCCAACTCCATAACTCCAATGAGATCCCCGCACCATGCCCAACGTCGCCCAGCTTGCCCAACGTTTTGCCATCCCCGGTCGTCTCGACATCATCGAATCCCCGGCGGGTTACCCGCTGGTGGCCATCCACAACGACCACGCCACCGCCCGTGTCGCCCTCCAGGGGGCCCAGCTGCTCCACTGGGCGCCCCGTGACGAGGCCCCCGTCATCTGGTTGAGCCCCTGCGCCAAGCTGCTGCCGGGCAAGTCGGCACGCGGGGGGGTACCCATCTGCTGGCCCTGGTTTGGACCCCACGGGGAGGATGCCGCCAAACCGGCCCACGGCTTTGCCCGTACCGTCTTCTGGGAGCTGGCAGCGGCGACCGATGAGCCAGACGGCACCCGGCTCCGCTTTGTGCTGCCGGCCCAAACCAAGGTGGCACTCTGGCCCCACGACACCCCAGCACAGCTCGATCTCGTGATCGGCAGACAGCTAGAGATCACCCTGACGACCCGCAACCAGGGGGCCGTGCCGCTCTCCCTGGGCGAGGCGTTCCATACCTACTTCCAAGTGGGCGATATCGAGCAGGTGCGCGTGGAGGGGTTAGAGGGGGTGACGTTTGCCGATAAGGTGCAGCAGTTTGCCCGTGCCGAGCAGCAGGGGGCGGTCACCATCAATGGTGAGATTGATCGCGTCTATCTAGGCCATACAGAGGGGTGTGCCATCGTCGATCCAGGGTTGGGGCGACGGATCCGCATCGATAAGCGCGGCAGTCGCTCAACGGTGATCTGGAACCCATGGGAGGAGAAGGCGCAGGCAATGGGTGACTTCGAAGAGGGGGGATACCGCCACATGCTCTGTGCGGAGAGTGGCAACGCCCTGGATGACACCCTGACCTTAGCCCCCGGAGCGGAGCATAAGTTGGCGGTTACCTACGCCGTAGAGCCGCTGCTCCCTTCATAGCGACCAAGGGGTTCGCCGTCATGCCACAACTCTGCCCCTGCGGCTCTGGCCGCACCCTAGCCGCCTGCTGCGGTCGTTACCACCAGGGTCAGCCGGCACCCACCGCGGAGGCGCTGATGCGTTCGCGCTACAGCGCCTATGTGCTGGGCGCGGCGGACTATCTACGGGCCACCTGGCACCCCACCTGTTGCCCCGCGGAGTTGGACCCCTCCCAGGGGCCCCACTGGTTGGGGTTGGAGATCGTGACCACCGAGGGTGGCGGCGCCGGGGAGAGCCGTGGGGTGGTGGAGTTTATCGCCCGTTATCTGGAGAGCGGGCGGGTGGCGACGCTGCATGAGCGTAGCCGCTTTATCCACGAGGGTGGACGCTGGTACTACCTAGATGGGGAGATCAACACCACCGCTACGCCTCAGAAGAGAGGGCGCAACGAGCCCTGTCCCTGTGGCAGTGGTAAGAAGTTCAAACGCTGCTGTGGGCGAGGCGCTGAGTAATCGTCGCCCCTCAATAGAGACCCGCCTCCCCCGGGGGGCGGGTCCGGAACCGCTTGTAGATCCACTGATACTGCTCCGGCTTGGGGGTGACGCACGCCTCCACCCCGGCGTTGAGGGCGCGGGCGGCGACGGCGGCGTCAGGGCTGCCGATCCCCGTTGGGGCCGGGAGGAAGTGGAGATGGAAGCCGCGTCCCCACGGTAGCCGCTCCGCCCAGCAGAAGATCACCGTGGCGCCACTACGCTCCACCAGTCTGGGTAGCAGGGTCATGGTATTGGCCGGCACGCCAAAGAAGGGGGCAAAGCTCCCGGCCCCTTGCCGCGGGTCTTGATCCGGCAGGATCCCCACCAGTTCACCGCGGCCAAGCGCCTGGTAGAGCGAGCGGATCCCACGGGCGTCGGTGGGGACCAATTTGGCACCCATCCGCTCCCGGGCGGCCCGCACCCGTTCAGCCCAGTGGGCCGCGGTGCGTGGTGGCCGATAGAGGCTGGTGATCCCGTAGTGGACCGACAGATAGAGCCCGCATAGCTCCCAGTTGCCCTGGTGGGGTGATACGGCGATGGCGCCGTGGCCGGCGGCGAGGGCCTCGCGCACCAGCTCTTCGCCGCTCACCTCGCGGATCAGGGGCGCCACCGCCTCCCAACGACTCCACCAGATCCGCGGCGCCTCGCACAGTGCCTTGCCGGTCTCCACCAGCGCCGCCCGCTTTAGACGGGCCAAGGCGCGTGGGGGTTGGGTGGGGAAACAGAGGCTGAGGTTGCGGCTGGCGATGGTCCGGTGGCGGTTGGGGAGCAGGGCGAAGAGCCAGCCGATCAGGGTGCCGCAGAGGTGCATCCAAGGGAGCGGCAGATAGGCGGCGATACGCAGTAGCAGGGGTGGCGTGGCGGTGGACATCGATGGGGAGTAGCCAGATTCGGATGGCCATTCTAGCAGCGTCACGCGCCTCCCATCCCGGCCATGAGGTGGGGCATAGGCTGGGTTGAGAAGATGTTACATAGATAGTATGAAACTTATAGCGGGCCGCCCTGGACCCGGTTGGATTGGGCGCCTCCCTTGGCCTAAGCGTTGGATGGCGCCGCTCTGGGCGGGAGGCTCCCCCGCCCGAGGGGTAGGCGGGCAGGGCCAATATCACTTTCAGGCCATAGTTGATAAACACTTTTTTGAGGGCGTGGTCATCCTCTAGCAACATCCCTCCGCCATGCTGCGCTGCTATTTGGCACGGGCATAACTCAGCGGGGGAATTCATGGGTATCGGGCAGCAGGCGGCGCTATTGGTGGCACTGGGAGGGGTCGCACTCTCGGCCCAGGCAGAGATGCGGATCACCGAGTATCTCTACTCAGGCACACCAGGGGAGTTTGTCGAGTTCACCAACGTGGGGGCTACCCCCATTGATATGAGTGGCTGGAGCTTCGACGACGACAGCCGCACCCCAGGCACCTTTGATCTCTCCGCCTTTGGCGTGGTGGCTCCAGGGGAGTCGGTGATCCTCACCGAGAGCGCCAGCGTTGACTTCAGGGCCGGCTGGCGGCTCTGCTCGCGGGTCAAGGTGGTCGGGGGTCTCTCCGCCAACCTGGGACGCAACGATGAGATCAACCTCTACGACGCCAGCAACACCCTGGTCGATCGCCTCACCTACGGTGATCAGAGCTTCTCTGGCACCATCCGTACCCAAGACGCCAGCGGTTGGGTAAGCGGCGCCGGCCTGGGGGCCAACGATGCCAGCGCCTGGACGCTCGCCAGCGACGGCGATACCGAGGCGAGTTGGACCAACCTCGACGGCAATGTCGGCAGCCCGGGCCGCTCTAGCCACGGTAGTGGTAGTAACCCCTGCGGGGTGCGCATCACCGAATATATGTACTCCGGGGGCGACGGCGAGTTTATCGAGTTCACCAACCTCGGCCCGCTCCCGGTGACGATGGCGGGGTGGAGCTTTGATGACGATAGCCAAAGTGCCGGTACCGTCGATCTCTCCGCCTTCGGCAGTGTGGCGGTGGGCGAATCGGTGGTCTTGACGGAGGCGGCCGCCAGCGCCTTCCGTACCGCCTGGGGGCTGTGTGAGGCCCAAAAGGTGATTGGGGGCCTCTCTACCAATCTCGGGCGTAACGATGAGATCAACCTCTACGATGCGGGCGACACCCTGATCGATCGCCTCACCTACGGTGATCAAAACCTCCCCGGCACTATCCGCACCCAGGACGCCAGCGGTTGGGTGTCCAGCAGTGGTGTCGGAGCCAACGATGCCAGCGCCTGGACCCTCTCCAGCGCAGGGGATAGCGAGCAGAGTGCCGCCTCCGCCTTGGGCGATATCGGCAGCCCCGGCCTCAGCAGCCTTGCGCCAGAGGCGTTCGACCCCTGTCCGGTGGTCGCCGGGGCGCCTACCATCGAAGTGGCCGCCACCACCACCAGCCGGCTGTCGTTGCCGGCGAGCGGGGGCGGTGCCATTGGGGCGGCACTCTCCGACCCCACCGATCCGGCGGCCACCGCAGGGATCGATTTCACCCTCAGCGATAGTGATACTGCCCTGGGTGCCCTGAGCGTGACTGCCGTGAGCAGCGATGCCGCGGTGGTGGCGAGTGGTGGTCTGCTACTGAGCGGCAGCGATGGCACCCGCAATCTACAGATCGTGCCCACTGGGGTGGGTATGGCCACCATCAGCGTGACGGTGGACGATGGTAGTCACCAGGCGAGTTACACCATTGACTACCGTGTCACCGCCGCCTCCCTCAACCCGGCGACCACCCGTTTCCACTCCGATGCCGCTGACGCCAGCGCCGCGGTGGGGATTGATGCCGACTGGATGCTCATCGCCAATGATGAGGATCAGGTGCTGCGGCTCTACCCCCGTAACGACTCCGGCTACCCCCAAGGGCGTACCCCCTTGAGCGACGAGATCGCCCCCGATAGCGGCCCCTTGGCCCTCACCGACGCCTCTGGTAGCGGTCGGGTGCGGGAGGTGGATATCGAGGCGGTGGCGCGGGCCGGCAGTCGTCTCTACTGGATCGGCTCCCACAGCAACAATAAGGATGCCGAGGCGGCCCCCAACCGTCGCCGCCTGTTCGCCACCGATCTGGGGGGGAGCGGTGCCACCACCACCCTGACCTATGTCGATCGCTACGACTACCTACGGGAAGATCTCATCGCCTGGGACGCCGCCAATGGCCATGGTTTAGGGGCCAACGCCCTCGGGTTGGCCGCCAGCGCCGCGGAGGGCACTACCCCAGAGGCGAGCGATGGCTCCGGTTTCAACATCGAGGGGATGGTGATGGCGCCAGACGGCGTGGCCGCCTATCTCGCCTTCCGGGCCCCGCTACAGACCACCAGTAGCCGTGATCAGGCGCTGATCATCCCGGTCAATGAGCTAGACAATCTGGTGGCCGACGGGGCGGCCGGTTCTCGTGCGGTGGGTGCGGCCAGCTTTGGCTCCCCTATCCTGCTGGACTTGGGGGGCCGGGCGATCCGCGACATCGCCCGCAATGATGCCGGCTACTACCTGATTCTGGCGGGGCCTAGCGCCAGCGCCAGCGGGATTGCGCCGGCCGACTTCCGGCTCTTCGCCTGGAGCGGTCTGCGGGAGGATGCCCCCCAGGAGCTGGCGGTGGATCTCACGGCGCTGGCACCCCGCGGTAGTTTCGAGGGGATTGTCGAGGTGCCGACCGCGGCCGGCCCTGGGACGGCGGTGCAGCTGATTGTCGATAACGGTGACACCGATCTCTATGGCGACGGTAGCGCGGCCAAGGATCAACCCAACCCCGGCCAGCGCCTGTTCCGCAGCGAGTGGGTCACGGTCACTCTGCCGCAGCTCGATGGCGACAACCTGCCGGAGGCGGTAGAGGACGGGGTGCCGGGCTTCGCTGGCGGCGCCCAGGGTGACGGCAATGGCGATGGCATTCCTGATAGCACCCAGGCCTATGTCGCCTCCCTGCCGGCGGTGAGCGGCGGCTGCTACTTCACCGTTGTCGTCCCCACGGGCTACACCCTACGGGCAGTGGCCGCGACGGCGCCAAGCGAGCTTCCCGCCAACGTCACCTTCCCGTGTGGCGTTGTGGGGTTTGAGGTGGGCGGGCTGAGTAGCCATCAGGCGCTACCGGTCACGGTGATCGCCCATGGGTTGCAGCTACCTGACGGCCACTACTTCAAGCAGACCGTGGTGGGCGGGATGGATGAGCCTGGGGCCACGGTCAGCGTGGTGGGCAATGCCACGCGCTTTGAGCTGACCCTGGCGGACGGGGATAACTTCGACCTCGATGGCAGCGCCGATGGCCACCTCACCGATCCCGGTGGCCCGGCGGTGGTGGGGCCCACCGAGGCGGTCCCTGGGCTACAGCCGTGGCAACTGGCCGGCTTGGCCCTGCTGTTGGCCGCTGCGGTGGCACGCCGCCAGCGGTTGGATTAACCCTGGCACTGCCCGGCCCGCCACGGGCGGCGGGCCGGGCACGCACTACCTTGCCCCCTGCTTTGGCGGGGGGCACTCCCCCCTTACCCACCATCCAGTTACCCCTAACCGCTCCGGTCGCGGGCGGCTCTCTTGGTGGCCATTACCGCAAGCGCGTCCAGGCGGTGATGCCGCTGGTGGCCGAAGGGGTCACCCCCGATACAGAACTGCGGCAAGTGGTGTCGGGGTGTGCGATATTCCTGGGAGGCGCTGCCCACCGTGGCAGAGCGGCGCTGCTGTTCCTCGGGGAGATCAAGCTGGGTAACTATCATGGCAGTTCTGACCAAATCTGACGGCCGCGCCCTATCGTCCACCTCCCATCCACTGCTGCGCCCCCTTCTGTGGCGCACCCTGCCGGTGGTCCTACTCATATTGGTCGCCGCCGGCTACCTCGGCTACACCGAGCTGGAGGCGGAGGTGTCGCAGGTGCGCACCACCGATGAGCTGCACACCCGCCTAGCGGCGGCGGAGCTGGTGCGGCATGTCGATGCGGTGATACAGAGTGTCCGCTTCTTGGCCCGCCAACCCCTGATGTGCCAGGTGTTGGAGGCCGAAAACGCACGGCGCCTCACCCAGCTCACCGAGACCTTCGCCGCCCTCGCCGAGACCAGTGGCCGCTATGCCCAGATCCGCTGGTTGGATGAGACGGGACAGGAGCGGGTACGGGTTGATTACCGGGCGGGCAAGGTGATCCGAGTACCCCAGGAGGAGCTGCAGTTTAAGGGCAACCGCTACTACTTCGTCGAATCGGTCCACCTGGCACCCAATGAGATCTATGTCTCCCCCATTGACCTCAACGTCGAACATGGCGTGATCGAGGAGCCCCATTCACCGATGCTGCGGGTGGCCACGCCGCTCTATGACTCCGCCGGGCGCTCCCGCGGCATTGTGATAGTGAACTACCTGGCGCAGGAGATGCTGGAGCGTCTGACCAAGGCGCTCGATGGGATTGCCGATCACACCGCACTGTTGAATGCCGATGGGTACTGGCTACGCAGCCCTAACCCCACCGATGATTGGGGTTTTATGTGGGGGCGTGCGGATACCCTCGCCCTGCGTGCCCCCCAGGCCTGGGCCCAGATCGATAGCGCGCCGTGGGGGCAGTTGGAGCTTGAGGACGGCCTCTGGACCTGGAGCAGTGTCGGCCCTCCCGGGGAGGAGGAGGGCGCCATGGATCCGCGTTGGCGGGTGGTGGCCCACCGGGCCGAGGCGGAGTTAAGCGGTCTACGGCTGCACATCGCCGCCATCATCGGTAGTGGCGCGCTGCTGCTGGTGGGGCTCTATGGTTGGGGGAGTTGGCGCCTCACCCGCGCCTCGGTGGCCCGCCACGCCGCTGAGGCGGCAGAGGCCCAGGCGCGACTGGAGGCGGAGGCCGCCCAGCGGCTATCCACAAGCCAAGAGCGGGCGCTCTTGGCGGAGCGGGCCCTGCGGGTAGAGCAGGAGCGGTTTCGTCTAGTGGTGGAGGCGAGTAGTAGCGGTCTGCTGGTGATCTCCGCCGATGGCACCATCGTCTTGACCAACCCCGCATTAGAACAGCTGTTCGGCTACTCCAGCGTTGAGTTGCTGGGTCAGCCGTTGGAGCTGCTACTGCCAGAGACCATGCGGACCCAACATATCCAGGAGCGCTCCGCCTTCTTCCGGCAACCGAGCCATCGCGCTATGGGAATTGGGCGCGATCTGCGGGCCTGCGCCAAGGGGGGCCGCACCTTTCCGGTGGAGGTGGGGTTGAGCCCCTTCACCATCGATGAGGCGACCTTCGTCCTCGCCTCAGTGGTGGATATCTCTGAGCGCAAGCGGGTGGAGGAGGAGCTGTCCAACTATCGCGCCAACCTCGAACGGCAGGTGACCGAACGCACCGAGCAGCTCCAGCTGGCCAACCGGGAGCTGGCGCTGCGCACGCAACAGGCGGAGGCGGCCAGCCGCGCCAAGAGTGACTTTGTGGCCAATGTCAGCCATGAGGTGCGCACCCCAATGAATGCGGTGTTGGGGATGTTGCATCTGCTGGAGGATACCGCCCTGGAGCCCCGCCAGCGGGAGTATGTGCGCAAGATTGAGGCCGCCTCCCGCGCCCTGCTGGGGCTACTCAACGACATCCTCGACTTCTCCAAAATGGAGGCGGGCAAGCTGACGCTGGAGCACACCGAGTTCCAGCTTGATGATGTGCTGGACAGCTCCTGTGGTCTGTTTGCGCTCTCCGCGGAGGCGAAGGGGGTGGAGCTGCTATTGGAGGTGGATCCCACATTGCCAGAGCGGTTGTGGGGTGACCCCATGCGGCTTGGCCAGGTGTTGACCAACCTAGTGGGCAACGCCTTGAAGTTCACCGAACGGGGTGAGATCCACGTCACCGTGGTGCCGCAGCCTGACGATCAGCCCGGCCTCCTGCTGCGTTTTGCGGTCCGCGATACGGGGATCGGCATCCCGCCCGAGCAGGTGCGGGCGCTGTTCGACGCCTTCCACCAGGCCGATACCACCACCACCCGCCGCTACGGCGGGACCGGTTTGGGATTGGCGATCAGCAAGCGGCTGGTCACCATGATGGGGGGCGAGATTGGCTGTGATAGCCAACCCGGCGTGGGGAGCACCTTCTATTTCAGCGCCCGTTTCGGTGGGACGCTGTTGGCCGCACCGCGGCGTCAGCTCGATCGCCTGCGGGGCTTGCCGGCACTGGTGGTGGACGACCCGATCAACTCCCAAGGGGTCCTGCTGCGGGTGTTGAGTAGCTGGGGGATCGTGGTGGAGACCGCCAACTCGGGTGAGGCGGCGCAGGAGCAGATCCTCCGCGCCGCCGCGGCCGGCCGACCCTACAAGCTGGCGTTGCTGGCGTGGCATCTACCCGATATGGACGGTGCCAGCCTGATGGAGCGGTTGCGCGCCATGGTGGCCCAGGGGCGGATTACCGGTCTGCCGACGGTGGTGTTGGTGGCCGGCGCTGATGCGCCGGAGATCGCCCAGCGCGGAGCCGAGGAGGGGATGCCGCCGGTGCTCAGCAAACCCATTAACACCTCGCGCCTGTTCGATCTCCTGATCGATCTCGACCTCAACCGCTATCGCCCTGTGGTACGTCCCATAGTGACCACCGGCAGTTGGCGGCAGCGGGCGGGACCGCTGCGGGGCGCCCGGGTATTGGTGGCGGAGGACAACCACACCAACCAAGAGGTGGCGCGGGAGCTGCTGGAGAAGCTGGGGATCAAGGTCGATGTGGCCAGCAATGGGCGCCTGGCCGTGAAGTTAACGGAGCAGATCCCTTACGACGCGGTGCTAATGGACCTCCAGATGCCAGAGATGGATGGCCTGGAGGCGGCCACGCGGATCCGTGCCAGCGAGTGGGGGCGCAACCTCCCCATCATCGCCATGACCGCCGCCGCCATGGACGATGACCGAGCGGCTACCGAGGCGGTGGGGATGAATGGCCATGTCGCCAAACCCATCGACATCGAGCTGCTGGTGGATGAGTTGCTACGCTGGATTGCCCCTCACACCCCAGAGCCAGAGCCGCCTACCAGTGAGGTGGAGCGTATGGGCTGCGGTCTGCCGGAGCAGCTGCCGGGTTTTGACCTGGAAGCCGCGCTGCGGCGCATGGCGGGCGACTGCACCCTCTTGGTCCGCTCCCTCCGCACCTTTGGGCGCGATTTCAGCGACTTCTCCCAGGTGCTGCGCACGGCGTTACAGCAGGGGGATCGGGTGCAGATCGGCCAACTGGCCCATAAGCTAAAAGGGGTGTCGGGTAGTATCGGGGCGGTGGTGGTGCAACAGGCGGCGACCGAGCTAGAGCGCTCCTTGCCAGAGGGTGAGGTGAGCGGGGAGGCTCTCATCACCGCCTTGGAACAGGCGCTGGCGGCCATCAAGTCCCTGCCCCTGCTGGCCGAGCCGCAAGGGCCGTGTCAGCTGGATGAGTTGCTGGCGCTGTTGGCCAGCCTGAGTGATCTGGTGGCACGGCACCGGGTGGTTCCCCAGGAGTCCATTGAGTTGCTGGAGCGCTGCCGCAATGAACTACCGGCCGGGATGGCGGAGCGGTTGGTCATTGAACTCGACAGCTTCGACTACGACCGCGCCCAGCTCACCCTACAGGCGCTGTTGGCGGAGTTGACCCCCCCTGCCACTGGCGCTATGGGTGATTGACAGCTATTTCGATGATAGACATTCTCAACCGATAGGGATTGATGGGCGGGAGGTGGCCCGCCATCGGGCAAGGGGGGCGTGGTGTACTCGCTAAGCCCTCGGCCAGGGATATGAACCTGTGATATGCCAGTCTGCCACCACTGGCGATCCAAACCATGGGGTCAGCGCAATGCGAGTGGAACTGCATGAGAGGACTCGGCCGGGGATTGAATTTGGCGGCGGCGGGGTATTGGCTCGGCCGCGGCCGTTGATCCTGATGGTGGATGATGTCCCCGCCAATATCCGGATCCTGGCCGATGCCCTACAGGCCGACTACGACGTTATGGTGGCCACCGATGGCGAATCGGCACTGCGCCTGGCGGCTGCGATGGAGCAGCCCAACCTCATCCTGCTGGATGTGATGATGCCGGGGATCGACGGCTATGAGGTCTGCCAGCGGCTGAAGCACGATCCACGGACCCGGGCCATCCCGGTGATATTCGTCACCGCCCGGACCGATGTCGAGTCGGAGGAGCACGGCTTCGACCTGGGGGCGGTCGATTACATCACCAAGCCGTTCAAGCTGCCGGTGGTGCGGGCGCGGGTGCGGACCCACCTGACCATCACCGGCATGATGGATGAGCTGGAGAGCCTCAATCACCGCCTCTCCCACAAGATTGCCGAACTCAAATTGGCGGGCCAGCAGTTGCAGAGCGCCCAGCAGCGGGAAGAGCTGTTTACCAAGGTGTTCGAGAGCACCGCTGAAGGGATCATGGTGACCGACGGCCGTGGCGTGATCCTGGCCGTCAACCGCTCCTTCTCCCGCATCACCGGCTATACCGAGGGCGAGGCCCTGGGGCAGACCCCGCGCTTGAGTCGCTCAGGCCGCCACTCCTCCGCCTTTTATCGTGAGATGTGGCGCCGCATCATGGAGCAGGGCCACTGGAGCGGCGAGATCATCAACCGCCGGAAAGGGGGCGAGATCTATCCCGAGCTACGGACCATCAGCGCGGTGAGGGATGGGAGTGGCCAGATCACCAACTTTGTCTCGGTCTTCAGCGATGTCTCCTCCCTCAAGCAGGTGCAGGAGCGCATCGACTACCTCACCTGGCATGACCCGCTCACCACCCTGCCCAACCGCCTACTGTTCGCCGATCGCCTGCGCCAGGCCCTCAGCCTCTGCCAGCGGGAGGGGGGTCATGCGGCGGTACTGGTGCTAGATCTCGACCGCTTCAAGGCGATCAACGAGGCGCGCGGCATGTTGACTGGCGATGCCGTGCTCCAGGTGATCGCCGAGCGCCTCAAGGGGGCGCTACAGTCAGGCGATACCGTCGCCCGCTTGGCGGCAGACAGCTTTGCCGTGCTGCTCCCGCAACTCCTCCCGGAGCGGGAGGTGGTGGCCCGGCAGGCATTGGCCGTGGCGCAGCGGTTACGGGATGCCGTGGGTGAGCCGGTCCCACTGGAGCAGGGGATCTGGCATCTCAGCGCAACCATCGGTATCGCCCTCTTCCCCGAGACACCGAGCGAGAGTGAGAGCGATGTGTTGGCCCGGGCCGAGACGGCGCGCAACCGGGCGGCGGCCGATAGCGCCAACCCCATCCTGTTCTTTGAGGAGACCATGGGGCAGGGGGTGCGGGGTCGCTTCGAGCTGGAACAGGCGCTCTATCACGCCATAGAGGAGGATCAACTGCGGCTCTACCTCCAGTCCCAGGTGGATGGTAGCGGGCAGGTGGTGGGGGCGGAGGCGCTGGTGCGCTGGCAACACCCGCAGCGTGGGCTGATCCCACCGTTTGAGTTCATCCCGCTGGCGGAGGAGTCGGACCTCATTGTGCGGCTAGATCGCTGGGTATTGGAGGTGGTGGGTCGCTTGGTGTGCCATCTGCGGGCCGCGGGGCAGATGCTGCGTATCGCGGTCAACATCAGTCCGCGCCACTTCCGCAAGACCGACTTTGTAACCGAGGTGGAGGGGTGTCTCGCCCGTACCGGGGCGGTGGCCGATGCCCTGGTGCTGGAGGTGACCGAGGGGTTGATGGTGCGCGACGCCGATGAGGTGGCGGAGAAGATGAAGCGGCTCTCCGAACAGGGGATCCGTTTCTCCATCGACGATTTCGGTACCGGCTACTCCAGCCTGGCCTACCTGAAACGGCTACCGATCCATGAGCTGAAGATAGACAAGGGGTTCATCCTCGATGCCCCCACCGATCCCAGCGATGCCGCCCTGGTGGAGACCATCCTCGCTATCGCCCAGCACCTCGGACTACAGGTGGTAGCCGAGGGGGTGGAGAGTGCCCAACACGCCGAGTTTCTCAATCAGCGGGCCGCCGTCGTCCACCAGGGGTACCACTACAGTAAACCGACGCCGGTGGACCAGTGGCTGGCGGCGCTGGGTCTCCCACCCCTGCCGCCAGGGCAGGGAAAGGCGGGCCATTAACATAGTGGCCAGGGGGGTCACAAGGGGGTGGGCCCAGGTTATGCACATGTATACAGTTTTTGCCGGTGCCGCCACGGTGCCGTTGAATAGCGCCGAATTTCCTTGTATTTTTCCTTTAAAATCATAACGTTGTTGAATTGTCGAAAATCTCGCCAATCTGGCTCTAGGCCTTGAGAGGCGGGCATTTCGGCGCTTTAATCGACACTCATCCACAGAGTTATCCACAGCTTCTGTGGACAACCCGGATGACGAGTGTGTGATCAAGAGGTTACGGAACTGACTTAGAGCGCTGTTGTCACTCCGCCGTCCCACTGCGCTGCGGCCCCCTTGTGTACACTGCCTCCCCATGACCACCACCCTCCGGATCGCCGTCCCCACCCCTCTGCGGCGCGCCTTTGACTACCTCCCTCCCGCGGCCTCCCCACTGCCGGCCCCCGGCTGTCGGGTGCGGGTGCCATTTGGTCGGCGGACCGAGATCGGGGTGGTGTTGGACCACGCACCGAGTGCGTTGGCGCCGGAGCGGTTGCGGCCGGTGTTGGAACTCCTCGATAGCGAGCCCCTACTGCCGGCCGATCTGCTGGCGCTGCTCGATTGGGTGGCCACTTACTACCACCACCCCATCGGTGAGGTGATGGCTACGGCACTGCCGGTGGCGCTGCGGCGGGGGGATCCGGCCCGCCCGCAGCGGATCCAGCGTTACCGCCTAGTGCCTGGGATCTCCCCTGAACAGGGGCGCCGTGCCCCGCGTCAGGCGGCGCTCATCGCCCGCCTGGCGGCGGCCGGTGATGCCGGTTTGGCCGCTGCCGAGTTGACCGCCCTTGAAGGGGCGGGTTGGCAGGGGGCGATGCAGCGGCTGGTGGCTAGGGAGTGGGTGGTGGTCGAGGCGGAGTCGGTGTTGCGGGCGGCCCCGGGGGGGGAGATGGGGCTGCACCTCACGGCCGAGCAGGCGACGGCGGTGGCGGCGGTGGTGGCCTCGCTGGGCCGTTTTGGCGCCTTCTTGCTAGAGGGGATCACCGGCGGAGGTAAGACCGAGGTCTACCTACAAGCGGTTGCCGCCGCCCTGGCGGCCGGTCAGCAGGCGTTGGTGCTGGTGCCGGAGATCGGCCTCACGCCGCAGTTGGTGGAGCGCTTCCGGCGCCGCTTTGCGGTGCCGATGGCGGTGCTCCACTCCGGCTTGGCGGATGGTGAGCGGGCTACCGCCTGGCTGGCGGCCCGGGCTGGCGAGGTGCCGCTGGTGCTCGGTACCCGCTCGGCCATCTTCACCCCGTTACCGCGGCTTGGTCTCATCGTGGTGGACGAGGAGCACGACGCCTCCTTCAAACAGCAAGAGGGGCTGCGTTACTCCGCCCGCGATGTGGCGGTGGTGCGGGCCCATCGCGCCGGTGTGCCGATCCTGCTCGGCTCGGCCACCCCATCGTTGGAGAGCCTGCACAACAGCGCTACGGGTCGTTACCACCACCTGCGCTTGAGCCAGCGCCCCGGCGCCGCCCGCCCGCCGACCCTGGGGCTCATCGATCTGCGTCGTCAGCCACTGGACGAGGGGCTCTCGGCCCCCCTCAAGGCGAGCGTCGAGCGCCACTTGGCGAGCGGTGGCCAGGTCCTGCTGTTTCTCAACCGGCGCGGTTTTTCACCAGTGCTGCTGTGCCATGAGTGCGGTTGGATTGGGCGCTGTAGCCGTTGTGACGCCCACTTCACCTACCACGCCGCCGAGCGGCGCCTACGCTGCCACCACTGCGGGGCCGAACGACCGCTGCCGACCCACTGCCCCGCCTGCGGGAGTGTCGATCTGCGCCCCTTGGGGCTGGGGACCGAACGTATCGAGGAGGCGCTGGCGCGCCACTTTCCCGGGGTGGAGGCGGTGCGTATCGACCGTGACGCGACCCGCCGCAAGGGGTCGATGGAGCGGCTATTGGCCCGGATCCAGGCGGGCGAGGCGCGTATCCTCATCGGTACCCAGATGCTGGCCAAGGGGCACCACTTTCCGCTGGTGACCTTAGTGGGGATCTTGGAGGCCGATCGGGGCCTCTTCAGCGCCGATTTCCGCGCCAGTGAGCGCATGGCCCAGTTGATCTTGCAGGTGGCCGGCCGGGCCGGCCGGGCCGAGCGCCCGGGTGAGGTGTTGATCCAGACCCACCACCCCGACCATCCGCTGCTGGCCACCCTGGTGACCGAGGGTTACCCTGCCTTTGCCCAGGCCGCCCTGGCGGAGCGGCAGGCGGCGGCCCTGCCACCCTATGCCCACGTTGCCCTGCTGCGGGCCGAGGCGACCCAAGCGGGTGAGCCGCTAGGTTTTTTGGAGTCGGTGGCGCGGCTGCTGCCGCCGGAGCCGGAGGTACAGCTGTGGGGGCCGGTACCGGCCCCCATGGAGCGGCGCGGGGGGCGCTATCGGGCCCAGCTACTGCTCCAATCTACCCAACGCCCCCAGCTCCAGCGCTACCTCGACCGCTGGTTGCCCCTGGTGGAGGGGCATGAGGCGGGGCGCCGAGTGCGCTGGTCTCTCGACGTTGACCCGGTGGATCTATTCTGAATTCCAGGGGTGTCGCCCCTTCGTCACTGGCAGTGGCAGGGGGGATGGCCGATAATAGGCGGCTGTCCGGGCCGCGACCCGGGATTGTTCCCTCTCCTCCGAAAAGACCTTTCTCCCCATGAAACACCATCTCCGGCAACTGGTTAACGCCGCCTTAGAAACGCTCCAGCAGGAGCAGATCATCACCGACGCCCCGAGCGATCCCCTCATTGAGCGCGCCCGTGACTCCCGTTTCGGTGATTTTGCCTGCAATGTCGCCCTCACCCTGGCCAAGGCGGCGCGCCGTAAGCCGCGAGAGCTGGCGGAGCTGATCGTCGCGCGTCTGCCTGAGTCGGCCAAGGTGGCCCGTGCGGAGATCGCCGGTCCCGGTTTTATCAATTTTTTTATCACCGCCGAGGCGCAGCGGGCGGTGGTGGGGGAGGTCCTGGCAGCAGGAGAGGCCTACGGTCGCTCCACCATCGGCGCCGGCAAGCGGGTCCAGGTGGAGTTTGTCTCCGCCAACCCCACCGGCCCACTCCATGTGGGCCATGGGCGGGGGGCGGCCTATGGCGCCACCGTGGCCGATCTGCTGGCCGCTGCCGGCTTTGCCGTCCACCGCGAGTACTACGTCAATGATGCCGGTCGGCAGATGGATATCCTGGGAACCTCCATCTGGCTGCGCTACCTGGAGCTGTGCGGCGAGCAGTTCCCTTTCCCCAGCAATGGTTACAAAGGGGACTATGTATTTGACATCTCAGCTGATCTGCACCGGCTCTACGGTGATCGCTTCCACCGTTCGCAGGCAGAACTGCTGGCCGATCTCCCCGCGGATGAGCCGGCGGGTGGTAACAAAGAGGAGCACATCGACGCCCTCATCGCCCGCGCTAAAGGGCTTTTGGGGATGGCAGACTATCGTGTCGTTTTTGACCTCGGTCTCGATACCATCCTTAGCGATATTCGTCAGGATTTGGAGTCGTTTGGAGTGGTCTACGAGGAGTGGTACTCCGAGCGTTCCCTGGTAGAGAGTGGCAAAGTGGATCAGGCCATCCAGCGGCTCCAGGCCGCCGGCCACCTCTATGAAAAGGAGGGTGCCCTCTGGTTCCGCTCCACCGATTTTGGTGATGAGAAGGACCGGGTGGTGGTGCGTGACAACGGGGTGAAGACCTACTTCGCCTCTGATATTGCCTACCACATGGAGAAGCTGGAGCGCGGTTTTGAGCGGGTGATCGATGTCTGGGGGGCGGATCACCATGGCTATGTGCCGCGGGTCAAGGCGGCGCTCCAGGCGCTGGGGGATGACCCCAGCAAGTTGGATGTACTGCTTGTGCAGTTCGCCATCCTCTACCGTGGCGGTGAGCGGGCGCAGATGTCCACCCGCTCCGGTGAGTTTGTCACCCTGCGGGAGCTGCGGCAGGAGGTGGGCAACGATGCCGCCCGCTTCTTCTACGTCATGCGCAAATGTGAGCAGCATCTCGACTTCGATCTGGATCTGGCCAAGAGCCAATCCTCGGACAACCCCGTCTACTACATTCAATATGCCCATGCCCGTATCCACTCGGTGATGCGGCAGCTGGCAGAGAAGCAGCTCTCCTATGAGCGGGGGGCGGGACTCAAGCAGCTGGCGCTGCTCAGTGAGTCCCATGAGCAGGCGCTCATCACCACCCTCTCTCGCTATCCTGAGGTGGTGGAGGATGCCGCCCTCAGCCATGAGCCGCATCAGCTGGCCCACTATCTGCGCGAGCTGGCCAACGACTTCCACACCTACTACAACGCCCATCAGTTCCTGGTTGATGCCAGCGGTCTGCGCGATGCCCGCCTGGCCCTCATTGAGGCGGTGCGCCAGGTGATCGCCAACGGCCTGGGACTATTGGGGGTAACGGCACCGGAGACCATGTAAATGGCCAAAGACTACGCCCGTCGCCCGGCTACCAAGAAGGGGGGCGGGACCGCCCAGACCCCAGGTTGGGTATGGATGCTGATGGGGCTGCTGCTCGGCGTCATCGTCACCGGCCTGGTCTTCATGCGTAACGATCCCCAGGTGGCCAAGGTGGTGGATAGCCTGCCCAAGGTGCAGATCGAGACCTCGCCCCCTACATCGGCTGCTGCCCCAGGGCCCAAGGCGATTGAGCGTACCCCGCCGCCGGCCCCCAAGCCGGCGCCAGCGCCTCAACCGGCACCGAAGCCAGAAGAGGCCAAGCCGGCGCCGAAGCCGGAAGAGAACAAAATGGCCTACGACTTCTACACCGTCCTGCCGGAGCAGGAGGTGGCCGTGGTCGAGGGGGGGAGCGGGAGCCCGAAGGAGGAGAAACCAAAGGAGCTGCCGGCCGGCAAGTATGTGCTACAGGTTGGCTCCTTCCAGACCCGCAAAGAGGCCGAGGAGCAGAAGGCGCGGCTGGCCCTGACCTTGGGGGAGACGGCTTCGGTGCAGAGTGTTGAGGTGAGCGGCGCCACTTGGCACCGGGTGCGCCTGGGCCCCTATACCGACACCAAGGCACTGGATCGGGTCCGGGATAAGCTGAAAGAGAGCAATGTGAAGTATGTGGTGTTGAAGGAGAAGTCCTGAGCCGGGGGAGCCGCTACGCGATAGCGGCTCCCGTTTCCCACCTGGCTTGGCGAAGCGCCGGCCCCTGCTTGCCGGTGTCCCCTCCCATTAGCGTCTCCCCCCGTTCTGCCCGATGAGAGGGCCTTGGGTGCCACTGGCTGGCCCAATGACCTCACCGCATCGGGAGGGGATTATCTCTCCGCTCGATAGGCTTCAATCCCCTCCGACCATGGGCTGGCACCCCCTCCACCAGGGTTGGCATATGCGCCCTGGGGGCGGTCTATTGGGCGCTGGCTAGGGTGACACCGCGTTGCAGCAGTGCGGCGCGCAGCTCAGGCGGGAGGGGGGCCATCGCCTCCAGTTGAGGGGGCAGGGCCACCGCTTGGGCGGTGCTGGGGAGTAGCGGATAGCTCCCTTGGTTCCCCAGCTTCTGCTCTAGGGCGTAGATCCACGCCTTGACCACGCTATCGCCTCCGCTGGCCTGGGTGGGCCAGCTCCCCTTGAAGGAGCTGAGTACGCCGGGGGTGGTGTCAAATGAGAGGCGATAGGTGTAGGTGGCGCCGCTCTCCATGTGGGTGACCAGGGCGATGGCAAAGTCGCTGTCGGGCCAGGGCCAGCCGGGGTTCGTGCTGCCCTGTCGGATGGGGCAGCCGCACATCATGGTGACCATGGCCGAGCAGCTCACGACGGGCCCCTCCAAGACGGCGCTGCCGTTGCTGATGCAGAGCCCATTGATCTCCAGTACCAGCCCCTCGGGGAAGGCGGCGCTGCCACCGATGTTGACCCCCGGCAATAGGGTGATCTCCGATCGGGTCCAGCGGGCCTGATCCATATGTTTGAAGGGTCCCCATATATGGACATAGAGGCGGGTCGGGACATTGATGTCTGCCGTGAGCTGTACCTGCACCGTATCGGCAGCGGTGGCGAAGGGCTGGGCGCGACTGACCGGATCCATGAGATTGTTGGGACCGGCGCTCTGGGGATTGGAGGCGTCGGCCAGGGCAAAGTCGAGATAGAGGCCGCTGTCGGCCTCTTGCAACATGATCAGGGCACTGGTACCGCTGCTATCGGCGGCATCGTGCCCGAGATATTTACCGCCCCGCGCCGCTGGACGGATGGTGATTTGGGTCTGCATCGGTGACTCCCTCTTGACTGGCGGATGGTGGTGTAACGCGAGCCCTTAGATCAGCTCGACGCCTGGCGACACTCCACTAATGCCAGGGCACTCTCTACCTCCGCCGGCCGGGCGGTCCCATTGGGGTTGTATGGATAGATCGCATAGCGACCCTGATTGCCCAGTTTGGGTTGTGAGGCGAAGACCCACGCCTGGAGCACGCTATCACCGCTGGCCGCTTGGCTAGGCCAGTCACCGATGAAGGTGCTGCTTTGACCCGGGGTGGTATCGTAATGGAGTGGATAGCTATAGACGGCGCCACTTTGCATATAGGTCACCAGTTGAATGGTGAAGTCACTGGCGGGCCAATAGAGATTGGAGTTATCGCCGATGTGGCAGCCGCACATCATGGTGACCATGGCGCTGCAACTCAACAGCGCCCCTTCATAGACCGCAGTGACGTTACTGATGCACAACCCCGGGATCTCGATCACCAAACCTTCTGGGTAGTAGGCGCTATCCCCGATATGGACGCCCGGCAGGAGGGTAATGGTCGAGCGGACCAGCGCCGCTTGATCGCCATATTTATAGGGTCCATAGACCGAGAGGCAGTAGGTGGTAGGTTCTGATATATCGACCGTTAGATTGGTGAAGACCGTATTGCTGTCGGTGGCGAAGGGGGCCGCCCGACTGACCGGTGTCATCAGCGTAGCGGGGCCGGAATCTTGGGGGGGATTGGTGAGTACAAAATTGGCCGTGACCTGTTGCCCCGTGGTGTAGTCACTCAAGATCGCCATGGCGCTGACGTAGGCCAGATCGGCGGCATCGGGGCCTAAATATTTACCCCCGCGGGCGGCGGGACGGACGATGAGGGTGGTGCGCATAACCATATCCTATGGAGTTATCTTCACTGAAACATGGGTCTGGCCGTGTGTGACCCAACCGGTGATGGGCGTCGCCTGCTCTGGTGCGGCGCCGGGGCGCGGACCGATTGTGCGCATTGTTGCATGACGGTTGCAAGTCGCCCGCCTGCCGCCTGGATAGAGTGACCTGGGGCCATATGCCGCCGCGGCCTCCCCAGGCGATCCATTTCATATAAAGATGTGGTGGCGGCGAAGGTGGGGTGGGGGCGCAGAGGGGCGACCGCAGATGGGTATGGAAAATGAAATAGGGCCGGGCCTCCTTGCCCTGCCGTATGCGGTTCCCGCACGGACTAAGTGTGGGTGACCCCGTTGAGTACCAATAACTTGCCGAAGGGGCGCCAGGTCACCACCTCCTCCAGCTGCCACGCCCCTTGGGCACACAGCTGTTGCCACTCGCTATCGGTGCGCTCTCGACCCCGAGTATTGATCCACATCTGCATATCAAAGGCCGCGGCCATGGGATCGGCACCGCACTCTGGCAACATCAACTCCATGAGGGCGACGCGCGCCCCGGTTGTGCCGGCGGCCTGACGCAGGTTACGCAACACCTGCACCGCCTCCTCCTCTCCCAAACCGTGAAAGACGGCGCTCAGTAGGTAAATATCTTTCTCGTCGCGGGCTGGGGGGATCGCCACCAGTAGGTCCTGGGCCTGAAATTGGACCCGTGGCAGGAGCGCCGCCTGCTGCCGCTGTCGCCAGTGGGCCTCGGCCTCGGCGATGACGCCAGGGCGATCAACCACCACGGCGGTCAAGTGGGGATGGTGGCGCAATAGGGCAATGGATTTATCACCGCGGGAGCCGCCGATATCAAATACCCGGTGGAACTGTCCCCAGTCGAAATCTTGCGCAAAGTAGTCGCCCGTCAGGGCATCGACGCTGGCCATCGCCTGGGCAAATAGGGCATCGAACTCGGGATGCTGCTCCATGTATTGGTAGAGCGGGGTGCCATGGACCGACTCGAACGGTGTCTGGCCCGTGCGCAGATCCGGCACCATCTGTTCATACCACGGTCGGCTCATCGTGCCGCTGTTGTGCATCAGGATCATGGCGCGCACGCACTCCGGGTGATCGCGGCGTAGACGATCTGAGAGGGGGTTATTGCGAAACTGCTGCGGCGCACTCTCGGTGAAGACCCCGTTGGCCGCCAACATCCGCAGGAGGCGATAGGTGGCATCGGGGTGGCTGGCGCAGCGGCTGGCCAGCTCCGCCGCGCTGAGCGTCGCATCGCCTAGGTGGGTGGCGATGTCTAGCTCCGCGGCGGCGTGGAGGGCGCGGGATTGCCAGAAGGCGGAGCCTATCTGGATCAGTCGAAAAGGTGGGGGAACCAGCCGGTTGGGGAGTCTCTGCAACCAGTTGGCGAAGCGGGTCAACTGCAAAAAGAGCCACACCTGGAGGCGGTGTTTCTGTCTGGACATTGAGGGGACCTCCTAAATTGAGGGAGTGGGAGTTAGGCCAACGGCCACCCGCCGGCGCGCCTGCGGGGTATGAGTTTGACTTGGGCCGCCGCGCGATACTGAGGGGTGCTGGCCCTGCGGTGTTCGGTGGATCGGCGGGCTGGGTGAGTGCGATCTCGGCCGCCCGATAGCGTCGCGCAAGCCGTTTTTTTCAGGCTTTCCGGCCGAGTCTTGGGTGGATGGTGGGGGCTAAAGTGCATGGCAAGCGCTGTGCTTCGGAATGCAAAAAACGGTAGCACTGGCCCGCGCTGGATCCCTAGCAATACCGTCAATCAATTTCACTGATTTGATTGAACGCAGCGCGTCATGCGCGCCATGCACAGCGAACCGCATCACAGTTTTTGGGGCCTATTTGAACGGCCCGATTGAGCCCACGTTCTGGCACCAATATTCGATAGGTGGTCAGCGTGGAAGGGGCGGGTGCTATCTGGTATAAACCCCCGTTGTCGTGGCGGTCGTTATATTCGCGGCCGTTGTAGCCGTTTTTCTCCATCCGCGAAGCCTTCGACTGCATGTGACCGCCCCGCTCATCTCCATCATCGTTGCCACCTACGAGAGCGCTACCTCCATCGCCGCCTGTCTGGAGAGCGTGGTGACCCAACAGTTCACCGATTACGAACTGCTTGTTGTCGATGGTGGCTCGCAAGATGGCACCGTGGAGATCATCCAGCGCTACCATCCGCACATCCGCTGGTGGGTGAGCGAGCCGGATGGTGGTGTCTACGACGCCTGGAACAAGGCGTTGGCCCAGGTTCGCGGTGAGTGGTTCGGTTTTCTCGGTTCCGATGATCAATTGGCTGGGCCACACGTGTTGGGTCAGCTGGCCGTCCAGTTGCGGGCGGCGGAGCCACAGACAGATCTGATCTACGGCCAAGTGGATCTGCGGGCGCAGGGGCGCTTGGTGATGCGCCTGGGCCAGCCGTGGCGCTCTCCCTGGGTGTGGCCCTGGACACAACTGGATATGGTGTTGCCCCTGGCCCACCCCATGGCCATGCATCGGCAACGGGTCATCGAGCGCTATGGCCGCTTCGATACCGACTTTCATATCGCGGGCGATACCGACTACATCCTGCGCCTCACCCGCACCGGGCCCACGCCCCGTTTCCTGCCGCTCCTCCTGGTGGAGATGGACTCCGGTGGTCTATCGACCCAGCCGGAGCGGGTCACCCGACTGCTGGAGGAGATGGCCCGGATCCGGCGGCGTTACGCCCTACCGCTAGGCCTCGGTTGGCATCTGTTCCGTTGGCGCACGCTGCTGCGCGGGCGGATTGAGGGGGGGCGATTTCATTGGCTGTTGGCCTACTATCGCCGCCTGCGCAACACCCTATGAGGCGAGCATGAGCGCATCTCTCCCCACTATTTTGCATCTCAACACCCGCTCCGATGCCGGTGGCGCAGCGGTGGCGGTGCGCACCCTGCATACCGAGCTGAACGCCCTGGGGGAGGTCCACTCCAGCCTATTGGCGGGGCGGGGCATCAGCGATCCGGCCCATGGCTTCCACACCTTGGCCAATGGTCGATTCCGCTTTTTGGCCAATGTGCTGGCCTTCCGCCTGCTGGGCCTAGAGGGGGCCTGCAACCACGCCGCTTGGCGGCGGGCGCGCCCCACCATTGCGGCAGCGGATCTACTCCATCTACACAACGCCCACGGTTACTACCTGCCGCTGGGGCTGCTGCGCCAGCTGTTGCAGCGTCCGTTGGTCTGGACCCTCCATGACCACTGGCTCGCCACGGGGCGCAGCGGATGGCTGCCGGATGGGGTGCCGGCGTCCCCCTTAGAGCGGCTGCTGCCGTGGTATGGCGGCGGCTATCCGGTGGAGTGGTGGGATCGGTCACGCCAGCGGCGGGCGGTGCTCTGGCGCTTGCTCAGCGCCGCAGGTAGTCGCCTGCGGTTGGTCTGCCCGTCGGCCGCCCAACGGGAGCGGATGTTGGCCACTGGGCTGCCGGTCTCGCGTATTGATGTCATTCCGCTGGGGCTGTTTGGTGATGAAGCGGCCCCCCAGGCCGAGCAGCGGGCGGCTGCACGCGCCCAATTGGGGTTGGCAGGGGAGGGGCGGCGGATCGCCCTATTTGCCGCCCTGCGCCTGGATGAGGAGCGCAAGGGCTGGTCTGTGTTGGAGCAGGCGTTGGCCCGGACGGCCGATCCCGCCTCCTGGCTGGTGATCGCCTGCGGTGAGCGGGGGCGGCGCCCGGATCGATGGGTGACCGAGAGGGGGAGTGAGATCCGCTGTCCCGGTCTGCTACCCAAGGGGGAGCTGATCCAGTACTTCCAGGCGGCAGATCTCTTCGTCAACCCCAGCTTCCAAGAGACCTTCGGCCTGACCAACATTGAGGCGGCGGGGGAGGGGACGGCGGTGGTCTGTTCCGATCTCCCGGTGTTTCACGAAACCATGGGGGAGTGGGCGACCTATGTCGCGCCCGGCCAGGTGGCAGCGCTGGCCGCTGCCCTGGATGGTCCAGCGCCGGTGGCGGGCCCGGCGCTGGCCGCCGCCGTGCGCCAGCGCTACGCCCGCGCCACCATGGCGGCCCGCTACACGGAGATCTACCGTGAGCTTTTGGCGATGCACGGGGGGCGGCAGGCGAGGGGCGATCTGGGATAATATCCAGCCCACCCACTGCTACTCGAATCTCCCCATGGCCCGTCGTTCATCATCTTCGCTCGTCCGTCTCGTGCTACGCCACCCGCGTCTTTGGCTACCTATCCTGCTACTCGGTGCCGGTGCCTATGGCTATGAGGTGTGGGTCGCCCGCCCCGCCATGAGCTACTTGGGGGTGCCGCAGACGGCGATCTTCTCCCCCCAGAACTGGACCCACATCCTAAGAAATGAGGGCTTCCTGGTGGGGTACTCGGAGCTGCGCGGCAACCCGTTGTGGGTGACCTACCGGGTGGCGCCGTTCGATAGCTCCACCCCGTCACCGCCCCGCCCCGACCGCTTTGAGCGCGACTGGCGCAACCTCACCGGGGTGGAACACAACGACTACCGTGGCAGCGGCTATGACCGTGGCCACCTCGCCCCCAACTACCTCATCGCCAAGCTCTATGGTCGCAGCGCCCAGCTGGAGACCTTCCGCATGACCAACATCACGCCGCAGCGGCCGAAGCTGAATCAGAAGCTGTGGCAGCGGCTGGAGGAGATCGAGGCGGGACGGTTCGCTGGCCGCTTTCCCGAACTATGGGTGGTGACCGGGCCGATATTCGATGCCAAGCAGGAGACGCTAAAGGGCTCCTCGCGGGTCGAGGTGCCAGATGCCTTCTTCAAGGTATTTGCGGCGCCGGGGGATACCCCCCGTTATCTCGCCCTCCTCGTGCCGCAGGAGGTCAAGGGGAATGAGGACCTGAGCCGTTTTGTGGTGAGCGTGGATGAGGTGGAGGCCCAGAGCGGGCTGGACCTCTTTCCCGACCTGGCCGACGCGCTGGAGGCGCCGCTGGAGGCGGCGGTGGATCCAGGGCCGTGGGGTCTGGATGAGTTGGGGCACCGGCCCTCGCGTTACTAGAGGTACTTGGCGCGGAGCGGGGTGCCTAGCGGGCTTGGGAGAGGGGCCTTTGGCGCCAGGCCGCTAGGCCAGCAGGCAAAAAAAGGGACCGCCCTCATCGAGGGCGGTCCCTAGCCGTCGCTAATCGAGGTCGGAGGAGAGTTCCGTCCTCACTGCTGCCAGCCGCTCAGCCCCACGCCGCTCGGCAGGCATCTCTGCTTCCCAGGTGGCCAGCCTTGGTTCGCACCACGGAAGCGCGGGCCATTCGCCCTCATTCGGTTCTCGCACTGGGGGGTGCTGCTCCTCCTCCCAGGTTGACATGTCATAGACGGTAACCATCTGACACCTCCGTGGCAAGTCTGGAGTGGCAACTTTCTCTGATCCCCTATAGCGGCCCTCAGCAGGCAAACTTGAGCCCGCGCCCGTACCGCTAGGTACAGAGCGGGGGAGATCTGCACGCCAACGAACGGGATACCCCGGATAAATCGCCGGAACTTGCCCGCCATTGGGGGCTACCGCCACTGGCACACACTTTGCCATCTCCCTAGTGGACACCCTTTTATTCCACAGACCCACAGGAGAGATTCAGATGCCACTGCGTCAATGCGCCATCTACGGCAAGGGCGGTATCGGCAAGTCCACCACCACCCAGAATCTGGTTGCCGCCCTCGCCGAGGCCGGTAAGAAGGTGATGATCGTCGGCTGCGACCCGAAGGCCGACTCCACCCGTCTCATTCTCCACTCCAAGGCGCAGACCACCGTCATGCACCTGGCCGCTGAGGCGGGCACCGTAGAGGACCTGGAGCTGGAAGACGTACTCTCCGTC
>QKFD01000047.1 GCA_003251535.1 Chromatiales bacterium
GCGGCCACCGGTAGCGTGGGTGGCACCATCTACCAGGATATGAACGGTAACGGCCTCTTCGACGCTGGCGATGTCCCGCTGGCGGGGGTCGAGGTGATCGTCACCACCGCGGATGGTGGTGTGATTACCCTGGTGACCGACGCCGCTGGCCAGTTCAGTGCCACGGTGGCGGCAGGTAGCACCATCGTCGATGTGGTGGACGGCACCCTGCCGGCCAACCTGACTCTGACCACCGACACCAATGGCGAGGGCAGCGACTACACCGTGGTCACCGTCCCAGCCGGCGGCAGTGCGACCGACAACACCGGTTATGTGGCGGCCCCGGTCGGCACCACCGGCACGGTCGATGGCACGGTCTACCAGGATCTAAACGGCAATGGCGTCTTTGATGCCGGCGATACCCCGTTGGTGGGGGTCGAGGTGGAGATCACCACCAGTGAGGGCGGCATCATCACCGTCGTCACCGATGGGGCGGGCCACTTCAGCGCGGTCGTGCCGGCGGGTAGCACCCTGATCGACGTGGTGGATAGCACCCTGCCGGTGGGCCTCACTCTCACCACCGATGCCAGTGGCGAGGGGAGCGATGCCACCCTGGTCAATGTCCCGGCCGGCGGCTCGGTCACCGACAACACCGGCTATGTAGCGGTGGCACCGGCGACCATGGGCAGCGTGGATGGGGTGGTCTACCAAGATATGAACGGTAACGGCCTCTTCGACGCCGGCGATGTCCCGCTGGCGGGGGTCGAGGTGCAGATCAGCTCTCCGCTGGGGGGTGTCATCCTGCTGATCACCGATGGTGCCGGTTACTTCTCCAGCCCGGTTCCAGCAGGTAGCGCCATCGTCGATGTGGTGGATAGCTCTCTGCCCGCCGGTCTCGCGCTGACCACGGACGTCAATGGCGAAGGTAGCGACTACACCATCGTCACCGTGCCCAGTGGCGGCAACGTGACCGACAACACCGGTTATGTGGCGGTGCTGCCGGCGGTCATGGGTACCCTTGATGGCCGCGTCTACCATGACGTAGATGGTGACGGTCAGTGGCTCTCTGGCACCGATATCCCGTTGGCAGGGATAGCGGTGGAGGTGACCACCAGTGAGGCAGGTCTCATCAACCTGATCACCGCTGCCGATGGTACCTACTCCACTGTGGTGCCCAGCGGCTCTACCACGGTCGATGTGGTGGATGGAGATATCCCCGCCGGTCTGGTGTTGACGGTGGATACCTTCGGCCAAGGGCACGACCCGGCCGTCGTCAATGTCCCTGCTGCTGGCAGCGCCACGGTCTACACCGGCTACGCCGATCCGGTAGTCGCTGCCTTGGCTGGCCCCTCTGGCGTCAAGACGGCGACGGCTACCCTGCCGGTCATCCACTGGCGCATCGTCTGGATCAACGACCAGAACGCGGTACCGCTCCTCACCCTGATGAGCGACCCGATCCCGGTCCACACCACCTACGTGCCTGGCAGCCTCCTCTGTGCCCCGGCCGGCAGTAGTACGGTGGTGAACTGTAGCTACGATGCGGTGAACAACCAGATCGTCTACGAAGGGGTTATCGGTCCAGACTTGGGGGCCGCCGATGAGACTCAGGCCAACAACGAGGTGGTCATCACCTACCGCACCCTGTTGACCGAGACCACCAACCAGGTGGAGAACATCGCCTACCTCAACTGGGATAGCAACGACGATGGCTCGGTGGTAGACGACATGGGTTCAGGGCAGTTGGCGGTGGCGGCAAGCTCGCTGCTCAACCCCAACATTGCAGGGATCCCGCTGATGCCGCCGCTGCTGTTCGTGTTCATGGCCGGAGGGGTGTTGCTGTTTGGCTTGCGCCTAGTACCGCGTCGCTGAGGTGACAGGAGGGGGAGTTTTTCCCCCTCCTAAGACCGAAGCAGGTTCGGGGTTAACCCCGCTTCTACAACGCCAAACCGCCTCTTAGCAGGCGGTTTGGCGTTTTTGTGTGCCGGAAATGGAGCTAGCTCTTCGGCGGGGGCGCGCCGCGGGGTTGCAGTGAACGGGCCACAGCAACAAACCGCTCGGGATCCGGTGGGGTGAAGCGCAGTTGCCACCGGCTGCTGCGGCGAGTGATCCCGACGTGAGGAAAGAGATCCGCCAGATCCAGTTTGAAGGCTCGGAAGGTGGTACGGATCACCGGTGGCCGATAACTGCGCACCTCCTGGATCTCCTCCCGTGGGATCCGCACCGTACCCAGCAGGGTCTCTAGCTCGATCCGATCCCCATAGATGCGGTACTCCTGCCATAGGCTACGGGCGGCCCGGCGCGAGCGGTAGAGCAGCGTCATGGCGCCGTTGCCTGCTCCAAGGCGGTGAGCCAGGCCAGCGCCGCCTCCCTATCTTCCCCACACATCTGCGGCTCTGGCCGTAGACTGCTACAGACCCGCGGCCGCTCTGGCTGACCGAATAACCGGCAACCCTGCTGCGGATCCAGCTGCACACAGCGCACCCCCGCCGGTTTCCCGGTTGGCATCCCTGGGATAGGGGAGGCGATGGAGGGGGCGATACAACAGGCGCCACAGCCGGGGCGACACGCCATTTGAGTGGGCTCTGTCGGGGGCTGCGGTGGTGCCTGATGGGCTCGTTGGGCGATGCGCAGGGTATCGACTAGGCCGTTAGAGATTGCCGGATATCGGTGGGGCATGGGGCGTTCTTGAGGTGATAGAGGGGGAGACGGCGGCATGAGGAGCGGGTGTACCCGCAACGCAAGGTGTCCTCAAGGCGCCGCTTCAGAACCGGGTGGTCCACTAAATAACATGAATCATGAGGGGACGAGGCGGAGGGAGTGCGCAGTGCTCTCCCCCATAGCCAGCGGTTAAAATGTTTGCAGCAGTTCTGTTTTTTTCTGCTGAAATTCATTTTCGGTGATAATCCCCTCATCTCTTAAACTGCGCAGCTCTCTGAGTTTCTGTGACACGGAGGGGCTTACGGTCTCTTGGGATGTGGTGGGAAGGGCGGCGAGGGTATCTAACGGCATGATTTCATCCCCCGATATGGCGGTGGCAATTAATTTTGATTCCATGATGCCGGCGCGCCCCAGCGTCTCATCCATTTGTTGTAATAGGCTGCGCGCCATCCACATGCCCATCTTGACTTCCTGCCAAACGAAGTAGTTCTTGCCCGCCTCGGTGACCAATGACAGAGTAGAAATGTTCTCCGCATGAGATTCGATGTCGTATTTTCCCGGTGTGAGGTTTAGCTGGAAATAGGTGTATGCGGCTGTTTGTCCCAACAGGGTTCCATTCACGGAAACGGTCATGGGGATTGCTGCGCCAAAGGTCTCATTTCGATAGATATATAGGGCGGCTTTGTCGGGTGAGGGCAGGAAGGCTTTCGCTTTGGCATCTTGTTCTGGGGAGGCCATGGGTACAGAGGCGCAGCCGGAGAGTAATAAAATAAAAATGCCTAACGATAGGCTGAGTGAAGTTTTCAATGTGATGCTCCTGTTGCTGTGAAAGGCGATGGCCTGGAAGGCTCTGTCGCGTTTGCTATGGTGTCCCCTCTGTCCGACCAGGCTATGGCGCGAAGCCGCCCACCTGCTGGGCTTCAGCCGGATAGCGCGGTACGCGCACCAAGCAGCGGGGAGATCTACGTTGCGCTCAAATCTTCAATCAGTGACCGGAAGAGACCGCCGGACAGGTGAGACACACTCTGGTTGTTTCACTATGAAGGGTGCCGACACCTCTCCTGAATGGATTCACCCTAGTGTCTCATTGCCAGGGCGTGGGTCCGCTTGGCTCGCCGCTGGGGCTACTTGCTGGAGCCAGTCATTGAGGTTGTAGTAGTTGCTGATGCGCGCCACCTGGCCGTCGCGGATCTCAAAGAAGGCGCCGGCGGGCAGTTGATAGGTCTGTCCTCTGGCCGGGGGGAGCCCCTCATCATCGGCGAGATACTCGCCATGGACTACAAACTCCGCCGCGGCGCGGGTCCCCTCTTCATGGGTCATCACCACGATCTCCTGTAGGGTCTCGCGGTAACAGCGATTCATCTTCTCCATGAAGGTGGCAAATGCCGCTTTGCCGATCTGGCGCTCGCCCTGGTTGATATCGTGGATCACATCCTCGGCCAGTAGGGCCAGGAAGGCGGGCATGTCGCCGGCGTTGAAGGCGGCGTAGTAGGCCTGGATCAACTCTTGGGTTGTCATGATGGGGGATCCGCTGGGGTAGGTGGGGGCACATGATAGCAGTGCGTGGTGTGCCCGCCGAACCCACCCCCTCGCCCGCTGATGCTAGTCGCTAGGGGAGGGTGGGGAGGCCAAGTGGTAGCAGAGGGTGGGTAAGAGGGCCAGCCAGAGCAGAAACAGCACCCACAATCGCCCCGCTGCCAGGTTGTAGTCGTCGAGTAGACGCTCCCAGGGGTGGCCAACGCCGTAGTGCCCAAACAGGAACTCAAACAGCACGGTCTGGATAACCCATAGCCCCCCAACCACCAACGCCTCTCGCCGGGAGGTGAGTGGCCAGCGCCGTAACAGTGTCCAGACAGCGAAGCCGATGAGCGCCATGCCCGTGAGGGTAGAGAGTTGATGGCTGTGCAACTCGTTCAGCCAATGACCGTAGGTGCTCTCCCGTAGTACCCCATTGGCAATGGCCACCAAGGTCAGCGGAAACCAGAACAGGAGGTAGCGAAGGCGCATGATGGGACCCGCGGGCTCGGTGCCGAGGGGCCCATCATAGCCTGTGGTCGGCCCACCTAGACACGGAGGCTGACGGGGGGCGCAGCCAGAGCGGCGCGAGGTGACGCCATCCACTGCCCGCTGGAGAACGATACTTATCTAATTTGTGATGGGCGCCTTGCGGGAGTGGATTTCAATAATTTGTATCAGACCCACACTTAAGCCCGTCTGCCACAGAATGTGTGGGTTGAGCGGCTCCTCACTTGGGATCGGCTGCCCCTCATGCCGAGGCTCACCGAGCGATACGGTCACCGTGTCCTATTATCCATGGAGCGTGGCTGGGCGACCTATCTACTTTCAAAGTAGGGCGTCATGGCCGCGCCTGGCTCGGCCGTCGCGGGGACGGTGGTCGCTACCTTGCGGGCCGGAATAACACGGATGACTCATAATTGGAGCAACTCAATGACCGAGAATACGCACGCTCAGCACGCACGCCCCTCTTTCAGCTCTGCTCGCGCCCAGTGGCGCAGGGGGGCGGTGGCGCTATTTAGTCTGGTGACGTTGGGGGGCAGCGGAACGGCGTTGGCCTGTTCGGCCGAACCCCTTATCGGCTCCGTCTGCTTTATGGCCACGGACTACTGTCCACAGGGCTATGTGGAGGCCAATGGCCAGCTGTTGGCGATCACGCAATATCAAGCGGCCTACGCCCTGTTCGGTACGATGTTTGGCGGCGATGGTCACACTACCTTTGGGGTTCCCGATCTAAGGGGGCGCAGCCCTGTCGGGGTGACCGCTAACACCACTTCTGGTGATACCCCGATCTCTGCCGTCGCACGCGGGGCGTTGCGTGGGCAGGAGCAATCTAAACTGCAAGCGGCCAACCTGCCCCCGGCTGGTGAGTCCGGTGATGCGGCCACGGTACAAGCCACCACCTCGCCAGGCACCACTGACATACCGAGCGCCACCGTTCAGTTGGCCAAACCGCTGCTGACTGGGCGCGACGCCGGGAGTGCCTATATCTATGCCCCCATCGGTGGCACCCAGGTGGCGCTGGGCGGTGTCTCCGGTGGAGGCTCCAGCTCCGGTGGTACCAGCGCCCCCTTCACCAATCTCCCGCCCCAGATTGCCCTCCGCGCCTGCGTTGCCCTGGATGGCACTTGGCCGACTCGCCCAACCTATTGATGGGGCGGGTGGCCGGAGCGGTAGAGCGGCGACCTATCGGGTGGGTCTCGCCTGGGCCGCTACGTTGACCCTAAGGCGAGGCCGGCCCTCTGTCGCCTCTTCTGTGGATGGCTCCCCCTTACTCACTGGGTGCGTGGGTAAGGGGGGGCCGCCACTGCCGGCGAGGGCGTTGAGCAGGATACCGACGGTGGTGCCGTTGTGGAGGATGGCGCTGGCCACCGGTGAGAGGCGCCCGAGCATGGCGCCGGCCAGGATGCCGCTGTTGATGCCGACGGCCAGATTGAAGTTGGTGCGGATGAGGCGCATGGTGCTGGCGGCGATGCGGCGTGCCTCCACCAGCGCGGCGAGGTGGTCATCCAGCAGCACAATATCGGCGGTGGCGCGGGCGATGTCGGCGCCGCGAGGCATGGCGATACCGACATCGGCGGCGGCGAGTGCCGGGCCGTCGTTGACACCATCGCCGACGAAGGCCACCCGTCGCCCGGCCCGCTTCAGCTCGGTGACAATCTGTGCCTTGTGCTCCGGTTCCATCTCGGCATGGACCTGATCCAGCCCCAGCTCTGCCCCTAGCGCCTCCGCCTTCTGGCGGCGGTCGCCGGTGATCATCACCAGCTGTTGCACGCCGAGGTGGCGTAGCTGCTGCAAGGTGCTGAGGGCGTCGGCGCGGAGGGTGTCGCGGAGGGCGATGAGCCCCACCGGGCCGCTGGCGCTACCGACGTAGAGCAGGGTCTTACCCTCTGCCTGGAGGCGGGCGATGAGCCGTTCGTGGGGGGTGAAACAGATCCCCTCATGTCCCTCCAGGTAGTGGCGACTGCCGATGAGGATGCGCTCGCCCGCTACACTGGCGGACATGCCATGGGCCACCAGATAGTCCACCTCGCCATGGCTGATGTGTTGTAGATCGCGCTCCCGCGCCGCCTCCACCACCGCCTGGGCCACCGGGTGGCTGGCGTGCTCCTCCACGGAGGCGACGAGCGCTAGTAGCTGCTGCTCGTCGCAGCCCCCGCCGCGCAGCGCCACCACGTTGGTCACTATCAGCTCGCTGTGGGTGAGGGTGCCGGTCTTGTCAAAGACGACGGTATCCACCGCCGCCAGCTGTTCTATCGCCTCACCCCCTTTCAGTAGCAGACCGCTGGCCGCGGCCCGATACATGGCCGACTTGAAGGCGATGGGGGTGCCGAGTTTGAGGGCGCAGGAGTAGTCCACCAACAGGACCGACTCCAGGCGACGCAGGTCGCGGGTCAGGGCGTAGGCGAGACCGCCGGTGGCAAGGGTGATGTAGACCCGCTTGTCCGCCAGCTGATCGGCGAGCCGCTGGGTGGGTGAGCGCTGCCCGAGGGAGTCGCGGATAAAGCTGGCCACGCGGGCGGTGGTGGTCTGCTCTCCCACCTGAAGCGCCTCGATCCGCAGCCGCCCCTCCACCACCACGCTGCCGGCCACCACCCGCCGCGGCGCCTCCTTGCGGACCGGCAGCTGTTCGCCGGTGACGGCCGCCTGGTTGACTAGGGCGGTACCGCTGATGACTCGACCATCGACGGCGATGCGTTCACCACTGCCGACGACGACGATATCGCGCTCCTGTACCTCGCTGTCGGGGAGTTGTACCAGCTCGCCACCCCGCTCTACCCAGGCCAAGGTGGGCTCTGGCCGCAGCAGACGGCGCAGCATCTGGTCTGACTGGCGGGCGGTGCGCCGCTCCAGGTACTCCCCCAGTGCCAGCAGCAGGCCGGTGATGGTGGCGGTGTAGTGTTCGCCGCGAGCGGCGGCGAGGCCCACTGCCACGGCATCTAGCACCTCCATTTTGACGCCGTGGTTGATGAGGGTCTCCGCCCCCTTGGCCAGGGTACCGCCGACACTGGCCAAGGTGAGCAGCCGCTGGGCCGAGCTTGGCAGGAGGGGTAGCGCCGCCAGGGTGGCGACGCTACTCACCAGCGGGCCGATGGTCGGCTCCTCCTCCTCTGCCTCACCGGTGGCGGCGGCCTCCGGGCGGAACTGCTGTAGGCGCTGGAGGAGGGCGTGACGGGTGGTGGGCTGCCCGTCGTGCATCACAATGAGGCTGAGGGCGGGGCGGCTGATGCGTACCTCGCGCACCCCAGCCACCCCCTCCATCCACAGCTCCAGGTAGGCACTGCTGAGGCTGCCATCCCCCAGTTGGGGCAGGCGGAAACGGATGCGATCAGGCAGCTCATGGACGACGCTGAAGCGGCTCATCGCTCTCCACCGCGCCGCTGGCCGAGTCCCATCGCCTTACCAAAGAGGTAGAAGAGGCCCACGGTGGCCAGGGCGCCGATCAGCCAGCGATCGCGTTTGGGCGGCCGGGCCGCCCGGGTCGTTGCCTTCTGCCCCACAGTGATCACTCGCCGGTCTCGCTATGACCGGCCTGTAGCTCTGCCTCCGCATCATGGAAGCGCTCTTTGAGTTCGGCCAGGCCACCTTGGAGCAGACTCCAGGCCTTGACCGCCCCCTTGATGGCGCTGGTCTGCACCTGTTCGTTAGTGAGCAGATAGGCAGCGGCGGCGCCGATGGCGAGCCCTTTGAGGAAGCGGTTGCTGGGCAGCAGGCTGCTGCTGGCACTGCTATTGGGCGCAGCCGGGTAGCCGGGAGCGGCGGGATAGGCCGCTGCCGCAGGGTAGGCGGGGGCTGAGGGATAGGCGGGTGGGTAGGGCTGAGTCGGTGGCGTTACGGGCTGCCCATAGGGGTAGCTGGGGTAGCCGTTGGGGGTCGCCGCCGTCTGAGGGTGGGGGCCGTGGGGGGCCGGAGCGGTGGGGGGATAGGGATAGTACATGGCAAATATTCTCCAGTTGTTCTCTATTGGCGGAAGGCCGTGGTTGACGGCTACTTCCCGTCCTGGGAGGGGGCGGTTGAGGGTGTGTCGGCGGAGCTGGCTGCCGCGGGGCGTTTGAAGAGGTTGGCGAGTAGTAGCAGTGCCGCTGCACCCACCACCAGACCGCCCGCCAGGTCGAATAGGTTCTTCTTCACGCCGTGGTGGTGCATGTAGCCACCGCTATTGGTCGCCATGCCTCGCCTCCTGCTGCGTCCAGTGGTGGAAGCCGTAGAGCAGGGCGGCGCCGCTGGCCAGCATCACCCCGAGGCGCGCCACCCCCTGCTCCGTCACCGTATTGGCCAGGGCGCCGGCGGTGGCGGTGGCAACGGCGCTGGCCACCGCGGTTCGGCCACTCTCCCAGAGGGCCGGGCCGAGCGTGGTGTGACCGCTCTGGACAGCGTGCAGCTCACGGGCCAGGGCCACTGAACCGCCCACCACTGCACCCAGGGTGGCCAGCTGCATCACGGCAGCGCAGCCATCGGCGGCTGCCGGGGGGTAGGGGGTGTAGTAGGGATCACTCATGGCTCGCTTCCGGGCTGTTACCGCCAAAGGCGCGGCTCACCCCCTGCTTGGCCTTGGCGCCGGTACGGAATAGCGCCTGTTGTACCCCGCTGTTGGTCAGGAGCAGGACCGCGGCGGCGCCGATGGCGGCCCCTTTCCAGAATTCGGTATCGCTGAAGTCGATCAGCCGACTGAGGCTGGTCAGGGCGGAGTCACTGGCTGTGCCCTCGCTGGCGGCAAGCGGGCGGCCTGGCGCATAGGCGTTCGGCGGCGGTACTCCGTTGGCAGGGGCTGGGGCGGCGTGGCCATGGCCCCAGGGTGGTGGGTAGCCCATGGGCGGATGGCCGGCCCAGTGGGGGCCAGCTGGGTAGGGCTGGCCCTGCGGCGGGAGCTGGCCGACGGGGAGCGGTTGGGGTGCCCAGGTGGCCTGCTGTTGGCCCGGCTCGTAGGGTGGCGCACCTTGTGGCAGGGGGGCGCCACCTACGCCCGCGGTGGTCTCGGTGGCTGGTTGCGGGGCAGCGGCCATGCCGCCTTGGCCATAGGCGGCGCCGGTGGCTCCCCCTGTGGGGGGGGCGCCAGCGGCGCCGTTGTTGTGGTCACTCATGGATAGACCTCCTTTTAAGGGTGGGTGGGATCAGATGCTTTGGGCGAGGTGTCGGGGGGCGCTGGCCTTAGGTAGTGCGTCAGCAGTGCCTGCGCCTCATCGTCGCTGCCATGGATCAGCTGCTCCCAGAGATGGCTGGGGAGCTGGGTTGGGTCGTAGTGGATGACGGCGGTGGCGGCCGCGGCATTGATGCGGATCTCGCCAATCCCGGGGAGCTGGCCCACCGCCGTGCGCATGGCGCCGGTATCGAAGCCGCGCAGGCGTTGCAACAGCGGATTGGTGAGCCGCAGCCGTATCCGCCCCGGCAGATGGTGGGCGATGGTGAGGTGGCGGCGCAGGGCCAGTAGGTCGCTGTTCGGTTGTGGGTCCATGGTGGGGCTCGGTACTTGGGGTGGTGGAGTCTTACCCGGTGGTGGCGGGTTCAGCGGGCCTTAGCCGGGGGGAATAGGATGTCGCCGTATAAGCTAATCATTATCATTTGCTTGTGCAAGAGGGCGATATTCAGCGACTACCCCCTTGCATCCGAGGGGCACAAAGGATATACAATGCGAACTGTTCGCATTTAGTTTCCGATTTTGGAGAGCTTACCCATGTACGTCCACCACGTTCCCGGCAGATTGCGGATCAGCCACGTCAGCTTCCGCTGTGCGCCGGCCAGGGCCGAGGCCCTGGTCGCCCTCCTTGACGAGGTGGCAGGGGTGCGCTCTGCCGCCATCAACCCCAAGGCCGGCAGCATCACCATCCACTACGACCCGCAGCGCCAGAGCCGGGCCGGGCTGCTGCTGCTACTGGAGCAGTACGGTTGTCTCGGGGTGGATCGGCCGGCCTCGGCCGCGGGTCTGGGTACCCTGTTTGGGCGGGCGTTGATGGGGGCGTTGGCCCAGCGCACCGCCCACTCCATCGTGGGAGTGATCCTCTGATGGTGCTGGGGAACGAGGCAGTTCAGGGCGAGCAGCACCCCTTTCCGCTGGCGATGGCGGGGGAGGGGGAGGCGCTGCGGATCGTCGGTTTGCGGGCTGGGCGCGGGGCCGATCGGCGCCTCACCGAGCTGGGTCTCAATGTGGGGACTGAGGTGGTGGTGCGGCAGCGGCAGCCGGGAGGTGGTCTGGTGGTAGGGCGGGGTGAGGTGCGTCTCGCCCTGGGGGGCGGTATGGCCCACAAGATTTTGGTGATCCGCGCCTGAGAAGGCGGGTGGTTGGGTAGGAGTGTGTCGAATGAGTATGCGTCTGAAAGAGTTGGCCGTTGGTGAGCGGGGCCGGGTATTGGGGTACGACGCGGGGGGGCGGATCTATC
The DNA here is from genome assembly GCA_003251535.1 of Chromatiales bacterium. Classification (GTDB taxonomy): domain Bacteria; phylum Pseudomonadota; class Gammaproteobacteria; order Thiohalomonadales; family Thiohalomonadaceae; genus SZUA-493. Next base: position 11,028 of record QKFD01000047.1, read on the forward strand.
GCAAGAAACTGCTCTCCATGGGGCTGACGCCCGGTACCGAGTTTGCCGTGGTGCGCTGCGCCCCGATGGGCGATCCGCTGGAGCTGCGGGTGCGCGGTTTCGCCCTCAGTGTGCGCAAGGAGGAGGCGGCGGCGCTACTGGTGGAGCGGCAGCCGTGAGCGCCGCCTACACCATCGCCCTGGTGGGCAACCCCAACTGCGGTAAGACCACGCTGTTCAATGCCCTCACCGGCTCCAAGCAGCAGGTGGGTAACTGGCCTGGGGTCACCGTCGAGCGCAAGGTGGGTTACTACCGCCACGCCGACGGCCAGGTGGAGGTGGTGGATCTGCCGGGCACCTACTCCCTGGATGTGACCGATCACGCCATCTCGCTGGATGAGAAGATCGTCCGGGACTTTGTCCACGCCAGCGAGGCCGATCTAGTCGTCAACATCATTGATGCCTCCAATCTGGAGCGCAATCTCTACCTCACCTCGCAGTTGGTGGAGAGTGGCACGCCGCTGGTGGTGGCGCTCAACATGATGGATGTGGCCGCTGAGCGCGGTATGAAGGTCGATGTGGCGCAGCTGGCGGCCACCCTGGGTTGCCCAGTGGTGCCGCTGGTGGCGGCCGCTGGCCAGGGGGTGACCGATCTCAAACAGCTGCTCCAGCAAGCGGCCGCCCGCCCGCCCCATCCCACCGCGGAGATCCGCTACGACAACGAGTTGGAGCGGGCCATCGCCAGCCTGTCGCCGCCGCTGGAGGCGGTGGCCAAGAGCCATAAGACCCCGCTGCGCTGGCTCATTGTCCGACTACTGGAGGGGGACGATTTGGCACTGCGCCTGGCCACCGAGGCGCTCGGGAGCCGACGCGACGATATCCTCCAACCGCTGCACGAGGCGCTGGGGGAGGATATCGACATCATCGTGGCGGATGGGCGTTATGGCTTCGCCAACCGGGTGGCGCAGACGGTGGTGCAGCGCCAGGGGGAGATGGGCCGGGACCTGACCGATCGCATCGACCGGGTGGTACTCAACCGCCTCTTTGGCATCCCCATCTTTCTGTTCGCCATGTATCTGATGTTCATGCTGACCATCCACATCGGCGGCGCCTTTATCGACTTCTTCGATATGTTTGCCGGCGCCCTGTTTGTGGATGGCTTGGGGGCGCTGCTCACGGCGGCCGGTGCCCCGGAGTGGTTGACGCTACTGCTGGCCGATGGGATCGGTGGTGGCATCCAGGTGGTGGCCACCTTCATCCCGGTGATCGGTTTCCTCTACCTGTTCCTCTCGGCGCTGGAGGACTCCGGCTATATGGCGCGGGCCGCCTTCGTCATGGATCGCTTCATGCGTTGGGTGGGTCTGCCGGGCAAGTCGTTTGTACCGCTGATCGTCGGTTTTGGCTGTAATGTCCCGGCCATTATGGCCACCCGTACCCTGGAGCATCAGCGCGATCGCATCATGACGGTGGTGATGGCGCCATTCATGTCGTGCGGGGCGCGGCTACCGGTCTATGCGCTGTTTGCCGCCGCCTTCTTCCCGGTGGGGGGGCAGAACGTGGTCTTCGGGCTCTACCTCATCGGGATTGCCGTGGCGATCCTGACCGGCCTGCTCCTAAAGCACACCCTGCTACAGGGGGAGGCGACCCCCTTTGTCATGGAGTTGCCGCCCTACCACCTGCCCACCTGGAAAGGGGTATCCCTGCGCACCTGGGACCGCTTGAAGGGGTTCATTGTCCGTGCCGGGCGGGTGATTGTGCCGATGGTGCTGGTGCTCAACGTCCTTAACGCAGTGGGGACCGATGGCAGCTTCGGCAATGAGGAGAGTGACAACTCTATCCTCAGTGAGTTGGGCCGTGACCTCGCGCCGCTCTTCTCGCCCATGGGGCTCAATGAGGAGAACTGGCCTGCCACCGTGGGGATCTTCACCGGTGTGTTGGCCAAAGAGGCGGTGGTGGGCACCCTCGACGCCATGTACACCGCCTTGGCCGAGGGGGATGCCGCGGCAGCGGGCGAGGCGACCGAGGAGGCCCCCTTTAACCTGACGGCCAGCATCGGGGCCGCCTTTGCCACCATCCCGGCCAACCTGACTGACGCCGTGGCGACCTGGGCCGATCCCCTCGGCCTGAGCGTGGGGGAGATCGAGTCGGTGGATGGTGCGGCCGCCGAACAGGGGGTGGCTACCGGTACCTTCGGGGCGATGGTGGCGCGCTTTGATGGCGCAGCAGGCGCCTTCGCCTATCTGCTCTTCATCCTGCTCTACGCCCCCTGTGTGGCGGCCATCGCCGCGGTCTATCGTGAAACCAGTGCCGGTTGGACGCTGTTTGTTGCGGGTTGGACCACGGGAGTCGGCTACGCCACGGCAACGCTCTTCTATCAGGTGGCCACCTTCGCCCGCCATCCGCAGGCGTCGATGGGTTGGATTGCGGGGATCGTGCTGGTGCTGCTGGGGCTGTTTGTCGGTCTGCGGTGGTGGGTCCGGCGGCGGGTAGGGCTGTTGGGCGAGCCACTGCCCTCTTGTGCACAGTGAGCCAACGGGTAGGGGAGAGGGCACATGATACTGTCGCAGTTGAGTCGTCACCTCGAACAGCAACGTCGGGTCGCCTTGGCTGATCTCGCCTGCCGCTTCGGCACCTCGCCCGATGCGGTGCGGGGGATGCTCAGCGTCCTAGAGCGCAAGGGGCGGGTGCGCAAGGTGGCCCTGAGTGGCGGTTGTAGTAGTGGCTGTTGCAAGTGTGATCCGGTCGCACTGGAGGTGTATGAGTGGGTGAACACAGAGCTGGAGCACTAGGATGAGCGAATGGGCCCACGATCTCCGCTCTTGGCAGCACTCCCACGAGTTTGGGCTCGATCGGGAGCAGGGGGCGGAGCGGCGTACCCGCTACGTGGTCTTGCTCACCTTCGTCACCATGGTGGTGGAGTTGGCGACCGGCTGGTGGACCGGCTCCATGGCGCTGCTGGCCGATGGTTGGCACATGGGGAGCCACGCGGCCGCCCTCGGCATCAGCGCCTTTGCCTACGCCTTCGCCCGACGACGGGCGGGTGATCGGCGCTTCACCTTTGGCACCGGCAAGGTGCCGGTACTGGCCGGCTTCTCCAGCGCCCTGCTGCTGGGGATCGCCGCCCTCTGGATGGCCGTAGAGTCTTTGCAGCGGCTGGTGGAGCCAGTGACCATCCACTATGCGGAGGCGATGGCGGTGGCGGCACTGGGGCTGCTGGTCAACCTCGCCAGCGTCTGGCTGCTGGGGCATGGTGACGATGGCCATCATCACCACCATCATCATGACCATGACCATGACCATGACCATGACCATGACCATGACCCCCATGCCGTCGATCACAACCTGAAGGCGGCCTATCTCCATGTCTTGGCGGACACCTTCACCTCGCTGCTGGCAATCGTGGCGCTGGGGGCGGGGATGGGGCTGGGTTGGACCTTCCTGGATCCACTGATAGGTCTGGTGGGGGCCGCGGTCATCGCCCGCTGGGCCTGGGGTCTGGCGCGGGAGTGTGCCCAGGTGCTGCTGGACGCCGAGGACCACGGGGCGACTGCACAGCAGATCCGCGGGTTGATGGCGGCGGAGCCGGACTGCGAGGTGGCCGATCTCCACCTCTGGCGCGTGGGGCCGGCCAGCCGGGCCTGCATCCTCTCGCTGGTGACCCACCGGCCCGCCATGGTGGAGCACTACCGTCGGGTGATCGGTGCGATCCCAGGGATTGATCACCTGACCATTGAGATCAACGAGTGTCGCCACCAACAGTGTTTAGATCAGTTGGATAAGTCGTGAGGCGGGCGACGGTGCCTGCCCACACCTATGTAAGGAGTCCCTGTGTCGACATCGTTGGCTACGGTATTGAGTGAGGCGTTGGATGATGAGTACAAGGCGCGGGCCACCTATTACCAGGTGTTGCGCCAGTTCGGGCCTGTGCGGCCATTTACCAACATCGTGCAGGCGGAGGAGCGCCATGTGCAGGCGCTGCTACCACTGTTTGCCCGCTATGGCGTGAGTGTGCCGGCGGATCGCTGGGCCGGATCGGTGGCGCCGCTTGGCTCACTGCTGGAGGCAGCACAGCTCGGTGTCAGCGCCGAGATCGAGAATGCCGCGCTCTACCAGCGTCTTCTGGCGGCCACTGCCACCTACCCCGATGTGCAGCGGGTGCTGCGTAACCTGCAACGCGCCTCCCAGGAGCACCATCTACCTGCCTTCCAGCGGGTGGTGGCCCGCTACTCCCAAGGGCGGAGTGAGCGCTATGCCGCCCCCCTACTGCCCGCTCTCACCCCCTGGTCCAGCAGCAGAGGTGGCGATGCTGTCGATAGTGGTTGCGGCGGCCATCGGCATGGCGCTGGTTGGGGGGGTGGTGGGGGCTGCGGTAGACGCGGGCGTTGGTAAGCGTATCCCTGACACCAATTAGATCCCAGACAGGAGAGATCCCATGCCTTTCCCTCTAATACCCCTGTTGATCGGGGCCGCCGCCGGTGCGGTGACCACCTACCTGATGATGGATGAGTCGGGGCGGCGCCAGCTGCGCGAGAAGGCGGGCAGTGTGCCGGCCCGTTTCCGCACCACTCCAGCCGCGGCTGAGGAGCCGTCCGAGACGGCTCCTGTGGAGAAGGTGGTGGTCGCTGAAGAGCCGGCCGTGGAGCGCTCCACGGCCACTGACGCGGCGGCAGAGCGGCCCGACTAGCACGACGCCCCACCGGCCTGCTCCCCTGCGCCGGGGCAGGCGGTGGGGGCGGCGTCAGCTCATTTGTGACTGGAGGTAGTTGCCCAGGCCTATCTGATCGATGAGGCGGAGCTGGGTCTCTAGCCACCAGGTGTGATCCCGCTCGGTGTCGTCCAGCATCTTCTGTAGGATGCCGCGGGTCACATAGTCTTGCACCGATTCGCAGTAGGCCATCACCTCCCGCAGGTGGTTGATCACCGTCAGCTCCAAATCGAGATCGGCGCGCAACATGGAGGGGACATCGTGGCCGACGTGCAGCGGGGTGCGCTGGCTGAGATCGGGGCTGCCCTCCAGAAACAGGATGCGCTGGATCAGGGCATCGGCGTGCTCCTGCTCCTCCCCCATCTCGTGCTTGGTGTGTTCATAGAGCTGCCGATAGCCCCAATCCTGGTACAGGCGGGAGTGGGCAAAATATTGGTCCACCGCAGTCAACTCGCCGGCGAGCAGCTGCTGAAGATGGTGGATGACGGTGCTATCCCCCTTCATGACGCCTCTCCCATCTGCGACTGGAGGTAGTTTTGGATACCGACGCTCTCCATCAGCGCGAGTTGGGTCTCCAACCAGTCAACATGCTCCTCCTCGTCTTCGAGGATCTCCTGTAGCAGATCGCGGGTCACGTAGTCCTGCACCGACTCACAGTAGGCGATCGCCTCTCGCAGGGGCGCTAACGCCGCCAACTCCAGCTTCAGATCGAGAGAGAGCATCTCCTGCGGGTGCTCTCCTACCATCAGCTTGCCCAGGTCTTGGAGGTTGGGGAGACCTTCGAGGAAGAGGATGCGCTCGATCACCTCATCGGCGTGTTTCATCTCCTCAATGGACTCGTGGTAGGCCCTCTTGTTGAGCGCCTGGTAGCCCCAGTTTTTGTACATCCGGGCGTGCAGAAAGTATTGGTTGATGCCGGTCAACTCATTGGTCAGCACCTGGTTGAGGTAGCTGATGACCTTGGGATCCCCCTTCATGTGTCACTCCTCGGTAGGCGCGCTGAGTGGGCCCAGCGGCGGATCACGCTCCGGCCCGAACGCCCGCGGTGTGTCGAGCGGATGATGGGCGTGGCGACGGTGGTACAGGCCCCCACGCTAGATGATGGTGGGGAGATAAAACGTATAGCTCGCCCCATAGGGGCGTGCTGCCTCTATGGGGCGGAGGCGGCTGCTATTGTGCCACATTTACAATATGAAATGAGAAGCCATATCATTATCATGATGGCGAGATCCCATGGGGGCTACTGCCCCGAGGGGGTCGGCTGGAGCGCTTGGATGGTCTCCCCTAGGGTGCGAAACGCCTCGGCCCGGGCCGAACCGCGGCGCCACGCCAGGGCGATGGTGCGATGGGGGTGGTTGTGCAGGGGACGGGTGGTGATATGGGTGCCGGTGAGTAGGCTGGAGCCCACTGCCATCTGCGGCAGGAAGGTGACACCGAGGTCGCTCTCCACCATCTGGAGTAGGGTGAAGAGGGAGGTGGCGGCAAAGCGGCTCACCGTCTCTGCCTCCCGCAGCCGGCACGCCTCGATGGCGTGGCCGCGTAGGCAGTGCCCCTCCTCCAGCAGTAGCACGCTATCGGTCGGGAGGGTGGTGGGATCGATGCGCTGCGGATCGAGCCGCTCGGTCCCCTCGTGGTAGGCGAGTAGAAAGGGGTCGTCGAACAGTGGCATCACCTCCGCCTCGCGCAGGTCGTAGGGGATGGCGACCACGATGAGATCAACCCGCCCCTCCAGCAGCTCTTCGTGCAGCCGTTCGGTCATCTCCTCGCGCAGGAATGGCTCCAGCTTGGGGTAGTGCTCGCGTAGGCCGGGGAGTACCCGCGGTAGGAGAAAGGGGGCGATGGTGGGGATCACGCCGATCCGCAGGGCCCCTGCCAGCGGCTCGCGCCCGGCCCGTGCCTCGTCAACCAGGGCGTTCAGCTCCTCCAGGACCCGCCGTGCGTGGATCGCCACCGCGTGCCCGACGGGGGTGACGGTGACCCGGCGCGGGGTGCGATCCACCAGGCTGACGCCCAAGGTCTCCTCCAGCTCCCGGATGGCGAGGCTGAAGGCGGATTGACTGACAAAACAGCTGGCTGCGGCGCGGCCGAAATGGAGCTGCTCGGTGAGCGCCACCAGGTAGCGCAGGTGTTTGACGGTGGGGAGCTGTTGGGCCATAGCGGGGTGGGGGTGGCGTGGGTCGGTGTTGAGCGGGTGCCCCATCTTAAGCCATGGCCAAGGGCCACCGATGCCCCGCAGTGAATTCTATTTTTTAAATCGCTGCCTTTAGAACAATCAATTTCACTAAACATTGGATGGCCGCCATACTCTGTTCCAACGACCACCCACTAGACCGCTTACCGAGAGGAACACCGCGATGGCCAAGACACTTTCATTCGCTGCCGTCCACTTTTCCGTTGCCTTTTCGGTGGGTTACGCCATGACGGGGAGTGTTGCCATCGGCGGCGCCCTCGCCTTGGTGGAGCCGGCGGTCAACACCGTCGCCTACTTTTTCCACGAGAAAGTATGGGACTATTTCCGGCGCCAGCGGGGCGTTACTGCGGAGCGCACGGAATACCTTCCCATGCACCACGCCTGACCTACGACAAAGGAGAGACGCCATGAGCAGCAATATCAATATCGGGATTGCCGAGGCCGATCGAGTGGCTATCGCGCAGGGTTTGTCACGCCTGTTGGCCGATACCTACACCCTCTATCTGAAGACCCATAACTACCATTGGAACGTCACGGGGCCGATGTTCAACACCCTCCACCAGATGTTCATGACCCAGTACACCGAGCTGGGCTTGGCGGTGGATGAGATCGCTGAGCGTATCCGCGCCCTGGGTGAGTTTGCCCCGGGCTCCTATCGCGCCTACTCCACCCTCACCTCCATCCAAGAGGAGGAGGAGGTGCCGGCGGCAGAGGAGATGTTGCGCCGGCTGGTGCAGGGGCAGGAGGCGGTGGTGCGCACCGCCCGGGAGCTATTCCCCACGGTGGAGGAGGCCAACGACCAACCGACGGCGGACCTGCTCACCCGGCGGATGGATATCCACGAGAAGACCGCCTGGATGCTGCGCTCCATGCTCGGCTGATAGCCGGGGGCGCAGGTAGCGGAGCCGGCGGTGGTAGACCAACGTTAATCAATGCAGGAGATGAGTCATGTTTGAAAATCGTGAAGGGCAGCGGGTCCCCCAGGTCACCTTTAAGACCCGCCAGCAGGGCCAGTGGGTCGATGTGACCAGTGACGAGGTGTTCAAGGGCAAGACGGTGGTGGTCTTCTCACTGCCGGGCGCCTTCACCCCCACCTGCTCTTCGGCCCATGTGCCGCGCTACAACGAGCTGGCGCCGGTGTTGAAGGCCCATGGGGTGGATGAGATCGTCTGCATCTCGGTGAACGATACCTTCGTCATGAACGAGTGGGCCAAGAACCAGAATGCCGATCGCATCACCTTCCTGCCCGACGGCAACGGCGAGTTCTCCGCCGGGATGGGGATGCTGGTGGACAAGGATGACCTTGGCTTCGGTAAGCGCTCTTGGCGCTACTCGATGTTGGTGAAGGATGGGGTGGTGGAGAAGATGTTCATCGAGCCGCAGAAGCCGGGTGACCCGTTTGAGGTCTCCGACGCCGACACCATGCTCGACTACATCGCCCCCAACGCCACCAAGCCCCACGCGGTGTTCATCATCACCCGCCCCGGCTGCCCCTTCTGTGCGCGGGCCAAGGGGATGCTGCGGGATCGCGGTATGGAGTGGGATGAGATCGTGGTGGGCGAACAGGTGGCGGCGCGGGCGGTGCGAGCTGCCACCGGCAAAGAGTCGGTCCCGCAGGTGTTCATCGATGGCCAGCTCATCGGTGGTTCTGATGACCTGGGTAACTGGTTGGAGAGCCACTGACGGGCCGCTGCGGGGGGCTCTGCCCCCCGCACACCTCCCACTGGGGAGGGCGGCGGTTGCTTCTTAGAACTCCGCCGCCAGCTGCATGGTGAAGGCGCTCCCGGAGTCGCCGCTGCCACCCTCACTCTTGGAGTAGTCGTCGGCCACGGCAAACTCAAAGTTGACCGCGACATGCTCCACCATCGCCACCGAGAGGGTGGCCAGGGTGACCGACTCCGGCAGGCCGAGGGCAACCGCCTCGTCACTGCGCTGGTGGCCAACACTGAAGCTCGCCTCCCGCTCCCAGAGTTCAAAGCCGTAGCCCGCCTCGATATTCCAGGCCATCGGTTGAGCGCCGCCATCGCGGTAGGCCAGTTCATCGGCCCCAAAGCGATCCAGGGCGCCAACATACTCGCCGATGATGTTCCACGGCCCTTGGCTATAGCTGGCGTGCAGGCCGATACCGGCCACCTTGTCTTTTATCTCCCCCGGTACCGTCCCCTCCAGATTGTCGGATTCGGCGATGTTGGAGATGTAGCTGGCGCCCACATTGAGGGAGCGCTCATCCCCCTCCATCACCCAGTCGAGTTGGGCGCCAAAGTTCTCGAAGGCGTGCTTGTCGCCGCCATCCTCCACGGTGCCATCAAATAGGTAGGCGGAGCCCACCAGGTGGCCGTAGGCGGCCCCTAGTTGCAGGGCGCCCTCGCGGGTCTCGCCCAGCTCCAGGGTGAGGGGATCGGAGACCATGTTGGTGTCAAAACGGCCGAACGGCACATACATGCGGCCCGCCGAGGCGAAGGGAACCAGATGGGCGCCGCCGCCCGAGAAGCCGGCGGCCATGGCGTCCTCATCCCCCCAGGCGAGGAAGAACTGATCCACATCTATCGGTTCAGTCTCATCCTGCTCGAACAGCAGCACCATCTCGGCCCGAAGCTGATCGGTGAGCTGGGCACCGGCGGTCAGCTCGAAGGTGGCGATGGAGAAGCTGTCGTCGCGTTTACTCCCATCGTAGGGATCGACGATGCTCCACTCTCCCTCCACCACCCCCTCCAGTGAGAAGCGCTCCTCCAGTGCCATGGGGGCGGCATCGGCGGATCCTTGGGAGCTGGCAGATTCTTCGGCCCAGGCAGGGGTGGAGCAGCAGGCGGCAATTGCCGCAGCGAGGCAGTGCCAACGCATAATTCTTTCCTCTTTCAGTGTCATACCCGCGTCGAGTCGCGGAGGTGGTCGGTGTCAATCACTTGGATGGGCTACCGTTGGGACCGGCGTAGCAAGGGCTGCGGCGGGCGGTGTCAGTGATGGCCGGCCAGTACCTCCCAGCCTCTCCTGAGAGGCAGGGCACTATCGTAGCCGGTCGTGCCTGCGCCGCTTGCGGTCGAACACTGGGTGGTAGCGCGCGGCCAACGGAAGTATCCCGAAGCGTGGGATTCCCAGCAAGCGGGCGTGCGCCGCCATACAGTAGTCCATGCCCCGAGGGCGTCTACCTGGGGATAATAAAATTATGCACTGACAAGTGCAACTCATTCTCGTTTAGGCGGGGCGGCTATCTGGGGTGTGAAAGGGCGATACGCTTGGGTGGAGGGGGCGGGTGCGCCCCGCTCCACCGCTGCGGTGGTTTGGCGGCTGATGACTTAAGGGGTTGCGGTTAGGGCTGTCGGCACTCCTGGGCGATCAAGGCGACAAAGGCCTCCGCCACCTGCCGGAAGAGTGGACCGGGTGCGGCGGGGAGTGGCCGGCCGTCGATGGATCGCACCGGGATGAGTTCGGCACCCGTGCCGCAGAGAAAGCACTCATCCGCGGTGTATAAGTCATAGGGCGCAAGAGAGCGTTCACTTACGTTAAGTCCACTCTGTTTGGCCACCTCCATCACCGCCGCACGGGTGATACCGGCCAGCGCGCCGTCGATCACTGGTGGGGTGTAGAGCTGACCCCCTTGGGCGATGAATAGATTCTCCGCGGTCGCCTCTGCCACCGTGCCGCGGTTGTTCAGGAGTACCGCCTCATCTGCCCCGGCGTGGCGCGCCTCCAGCTTGGCCAGGATGTTATTGAGGTAGTTGAGGCTCTTGATGCGGGGATCCAGGACATCGCTGGCCGGTCGTCGCACTGCCGCCGTGATGAGGGTGATCCCGTGCTGGCGCTGCTCACCCCCTACCACCGCCACCCCATCGGCGATGAGAAAGAGATTGGGCTGGGGACAGAGGCCGGGATCGAGCCCTAACCCGCCGCTGCCGCGGGTGGCAACCAGGCGCAGATAGCCGGCATCGGCACCATAGGCGGCTATCACCTCTGTCACCGCTGCGCACAACTCTGCCCGGGAGAGGGGTAGGGTCAGTGCCAGGGCGCGGGCCGAGGCCTCGAAGCGGGCCAGATGGGGATCGAGGCGGAAAGGGGTGCGCTGATAGAAGCGGATCCCTTCAAACACCCCATCGCCATATAGCAGGCCGTGGTCGGTCAGCGGGAGCACTGCCTGGGCGCTATCCACCAGGCGGCCATTGAGCCAGTAGCAGGGGGCAACGGGTTTCATGGTGTGGCAACTCTCTTTTTGGGTTGGGGGAGTCGGGGGCGTTGGGTGAGCGCCACGCTGGCGACCACCACTAAAGCGAACAGCGGTAGCTCCGCCGACCACGGCTCTCCCAACCAGATCACCGCTAGGGCGATGGTGAAAAAGGGTTGTAGGAGCTGGAGCTGACTGATCTGGGCAATACCCTGGGCGAGGGCGTGGTACCAGGCGAAAAAGGCCGCAAACTGACTTATCAGGGCGAGATAGACCAGGGCCAGCCAGGGGGCTAGGGGCGTGCTGGAGGGCCATCCGCTGCCACTCAAGAGTAGGGCGAGCAGCGCCAGCGGCGCCGCAAAGATGATGGCCCAGGTGATCACCCGCCAGCCGCCCACCTCACGGGCGAGGGCCCCCCCTTCGGCGTAACCGATCCCGCCGGCCACGGCCGCCAACAGCAGCCAGCCGTCGTCATAGACCAGTGGCCGGGCCATGAAGAGCGCAACGGCGGCAGCGCCGGTCAAGGCGCCGATCCAGAAGCGGCCGCTCGGCCGCTCGCCAGCCCGAAAGCGGGCCCAGAGCGCCGTAATAAGGGGGAGACCAGAGAGGGCTACCGCGCCGGAGGCGGCGCCGTTCTCCTGCATGGCGAGGGCGGAGCAGAGTGGGAAACCGAAGCTCACCCCTGCCACCACCCACACCAAGCGGCGCCACTGTGCCCGGGTGGGGAGGGGGGAGCGGGTGACCAAAAGCAGGGCCAGTGCCGGCAGGGCCGCCAGGACGATGCGGCCTAGGGCGATCTCGGTCGGCGCAAAGAGTTCGAGGGCGACGCGGGTGGCCGGCAGGGTGGCGGAGAAGGCGGCGATGGCGGTACCTCCCCAGAGGAGGGCGCTGCTCGGGAGGGGGGAGGGGGGGGCGTGACTCATGGTGAACTCCTCGTACTGGGTGAGTGACACCGTAACGGGAGTGGCCTGACCAATACAGAATCAGGAAAATCGATAGCGTATTGGTACAGTTGCCCATTCAGTCAGACTGTACTGATGGATCCTGGGGGTAACTGTATGTTGAGGGGGGCGTTGGTGGCGGGCACTCTGATTAGACTCCAACCAGCGGGGATTGCCGACGTGACTCACCTGACCCATGGGCGCTGATATGGAGCCCGCAACGGATCCCCTCCGCTACCGCCAGGTGGCTGACCACATTCGGGCGCAGATGGGGCACGGTCTGCTGCGGCCGGGCGATCGCCTGCCCTCGGTCCGGCGGTTGGCCGCCACCCTGCGGATGAGTGTCTCCACGGTGGTGCAGGGCTATGCCCTACTCCAGGACGAGCGGGTGATCGAGTCGCGCCCACAATCGGGCTTCTACGTGCGGGAGCTGCGTGCCCATCCGCCACCGCCGGCCATGAGCCGCCCCGTGGCGCGGCCCACGGCGGTCTCCATCAGCCAACTGGCGGTCCAGGTGGTACAAGCGAGTGATCGCCCAGGGGTGATCCAGATGGGGACGGCGCTGCCGCGGACCGACTTCCCCGCGGTGCGGCGGCTCCATGCCCAACTGGCCACCTTGGCACGGCGGCCCGATCCACGCCTCTCCAGCTACGATATTCCGCCGGGATATGCCGGTCTGCGACAGCAGATCGCCCGGCGGGCGGTGGACGCGGGTCTCATGATCGATCCCGATGAGTTGGTGATCACCACCGGCTGCCAGGAGGCGCTGCTACTCAGCCTGCGCACCGTTGCCCGGGCGGGGGATACGGTGGTGGTGGAGTCGCCCACCTTCTACGGCACCTTGCAGGCGATCGAGTCTTTGGGGCTCAAGGCGTTGGAGATCCCAACCGACCCGCGCACCGGCATCAGCCTAGAGGCGCTGCAACTGGCCCTGGAGCAGTGGCGAGTCGCCGCCTGTCTACTGACCCCCAGCTTTAGTAACCCCCTCGGGTCCTGCATGGACGACCAGCGCAAGCAGGCGCTGGTACAGATGCTGGAAGAGGCTGGGGTCCCCCTCATCGAAGATGACATCTACGCCGATCTCTACTTCGACGGGACGCGGCCGCGGGCCGCCAAGGCGTGGGATCGCAGTGGCAACGTGCTGCTCTGCTCTTCACTCTCCAAGACGCTGGATCCAGGTTTGCGGATCGGTTGGGTGGCGGCGGGTCGCCACCGTGAGGCGGTGACCCACCTCAAGCTGGTCAGCTCCATGGCCAGCGCCACCCTACCTGCCAGGGCAGCGGCGGCCTACCTGGAGGGACCCGGCCACGACCGCCACCTCCAACTGGTCCGCCGCCTCTATCGTGAGCAGCGGGATCGCCTATTGGAGCAGGTGGCGCGCCAACTGCCGGGTAGTCGCATCACCTGTCCCCCGGGGGGATTGGTGGCGTGGTTGGAGCTACCGGCCGGGGTAGATGCCATGACGCTCTATAGCGAATCGATGGCCTCGGGGCTCAGCATCGCCCCCGGCCCCCTCTTCTCCGCCACCGGTCGCTACCGCCGTTTCATCCGCCTCAACTATGCCGCAGTGGATCACGAGGGGCTGGTGCGGGCCCTGGCCATTCTGGGCCGGTTGGCGGCCAGGAGCGGGGTTTAGGGGTGGGTGAGGTGTGTCGTGCGCCGCCGTTTGGGTCGGTGGCGGTGGCTGTAGAGTGCGCCATTCGGGTGATCCCTGAATTGCCTAACCTGCACTAACTCCTTAGCATGGAACCGATTTATAACGATCGATGACTCCATGAATCGTCACGCTGCCTGTGCCGCAACGTGGGCCGTCATGCCGCCAAGGATGGTCTCTCCAACTGCTCTCCCCTTCGTTTCCGGTGTGCCCCCCCATTGCGTGGTACCCCAGCGGATGGTCGGGGAGGCGCCGCTTGGCAGCCGCCACGTGGCTGGTCCTCCAGCCACGCTGTACCCCCTCGGGCGTCTGCGCCCCTGCGCCACCCCCTGTGTCGAGGCGATGTGACCATCGCACCATGTCCCGCCGGTTTGCCCTCCCGCAGTCAGCGTTTGCGCACTGCGGCCGCGCGGAGCTGCCGGGTCGCGCTGAGATGCGGCGCCCTCTCCCCAGCGCTCTGGCGGATGGTGTGGTTCTCTCTCTTGCTACTGTTGGCGGGCAATAGTTGGGCCCAGGATGAGGAGCTACGGCGCACCCTGGTGTCAACCAAGATATTCGGTGCCTTTCTCGCGGCGGACGAGGCGATTGAGGAGAAGACGGGACCCGATGGGGCGCTCCACCTGGTCGTGGTGCACCGCGGTGATCCCCAAATCCTCCGGACGGTTACCGCCCGTTTAGCTGAACTGGACTCGGTGCGGGGTATCAAGGTGGTGGTGACCGAGATGCTGCTGGTGAAGCTCTCCTCCTACCAAGGGCCCCCCATTGCGGGAATCTTTGTGGCCGAGCGGTTGCCCACGCTTCGGCCAGTGATTGCCCTCTCTGCACGCTATCGCGCCCTGATCTTCTCACCCTTTGCCGAGGACCTCTCCCGGGGCGCCCACGGCGGGATGTATGTGAGCGATCGCCTGCTGCCAGAGGTGAGCGACAGCGCCCTACGCAACGCGGGTATCCAGCTTAAGCAGTTCTTTCTCGGGATAGCCAAGCATGTTCGATAAGGTGAAACGGCGTCTCGACCAGCTGGCGGCCTCCAGCCCGATGAAGGTGCGCCTAGCCCTCGTCTACCTATTGAGCGCCGCTGGGCTACTCATCGCCCTGGGGGCCTACTGGTTTCTGAGTATCGAACCCCGCCTGCGTGCTGAAGCCAACACCAGCGCCGCCGCCCTCGCCCAGGCCCATAGCCGGAATATCGCCGAGGCGGTGGTGCGTGCCGAGCGAGAGGGCAATCCCGAGCTGCTCAATATCGTATTGGATGAGATCCTGCTCATCACCGCGCCCAATACCGAGCAGCCATTTATCCGCGGGATAGAGCTTCAGCTAGACACCACCCTGCCGGGGATGGAGACGGTGCGGCGCGGGAGCTGTAACCACTGTTTTCAGCAGGAGCTACCGCTCTATGCGCCGCGCAGTGGTGAACTCATCGGTGCCGCCCACTTCCTCGCCAGCGACGCCTTTTATGCCCAGTTGAAACAAGACGTCCGCACCCGCCTCATCATGGGGGCCTTGATCACGCTGCTGGTGATTGGCCTGGGTTGGTGGTCTGTGCTTGGCCTGTTTGCCCGTCTGCGGGCCAGTGAGGCGCGGGCCCAGGCGGCGGCCAAGGCCAAAGGGGAGTTTCTGGCCA
Source organism: Chromatiales bacterium (assembly GCA_003251535.1). GTDB lineage: Bacteria > Pseudomonadota > Gammaproteobacteria > Thiohalomonadales > Thiohalomonadaceae > SZUA-493. Next base: position 26,274 of record QKFD01000047.1, read on the forward strand.
CCATGAGCCATGAGATCCGTACCCCGTTGAACGGCATTCTGGGCATGGTCCACCTGCTCCAGCGGAGTGCGCCGGGTCCCCAGCACGCTGACTATATCGATACCATCGCCAGCTCCAGTAAGACCCTATTGGCAGTGGTTGACGATATCCTCGACTTCTCCCAGATAGAGGCGGGCAAGCTGACGCTCAATAGCGAACCGCTCCAGCTGCAACCCCAATTGGAGGCGGTGCAGCGACTGTTTGAGCCCACCGCCCGAGAGAAGGGGATCGAGGTGTGCTTGGAGATCGCCGCAGATCTGCCCGCCTGGCTCATGGGGGATCCCGTGCGGCTGCGGCAAGTGCTGCTCAATCTGATGGGGAATGCCCTCAAATTTACCGAGCGCGGACGTATCACCCTCTCTGCCCGGCGACATGAGATGGCGGGTTTGGCCCGGGTGGAGATCGCGGTGGCCGATACCGGGGTTGGCATCGCAGCAGATAAACAGTTGCAGCTATTTGAGCCCTTCTCCCAGGCCGAGAGCGGGCGTCGTCGTCGTTATGGCGGGACGGGGCTTGGCCTGGCTATCTGCAAGCGGTTGGTTGACGCAATGGCCGGAGAGATCGGTTTTCACAGCCAACAGGGAAGGGGCAGCACCTTTTACATCCGCCTGCCGATCCGCTCGGCGCAGCCACCGGTGGCGGAGCTGGCCAAAGAGGTGCTGCCACCAGAACCCAACCGCAGTTTGCGGGTGCTGGTGGTGGATGACGACCCCATCAACCGGCGGGTTGCCTGTGGCCTCCTTAGCCAGCGGGGTCATGTCTGCACCCAGGCCGTGAATGGACGGGAGGCGCTCGCCCGGATTGGGGGCGAGGCGTTTGATCTGGTGTTGATGGATCTCCACATGCCGGAGATGGATGGTATCGAGGCGACCCAGGCCATCCGTGCCTTGGCTGTATGGGAGCGGGCCCACATCCCCATTCTCGCCCTCTCCGCCGATATCATGCCGGAGGAGCGGCAGGCCTGCCTCAATGCCGGTATGGATGGTTTTATTGCCAAACCGTTTCATCCCGATAAGTTGGAGGCGGAGATGTTGCGGCTCACTGCGGCGTAGGCCGCCTTTCATTGGTGGGCCAAGCACCCATTTCCCCGTACCCATATATGAAATGGGGCGTCAGGGGGGCAGATGGATACTTGCCCAACGCCTCGCGGTGTGGGAAAACGTGGGCTCCGTGCCACCCTGCTGGGGGCCATCGGACGTTCATACCGTTTAATTACAAGGAGTAGAGGAGAACCCATGTACGCACGTCTACTGCCCCTGCTGTTACTCATCGCCCCCCTGGCCGCCCCGGCCACCGAGTCTGAGGTCCGTCAATGTAGTTGGGAGGGGGATCTCTATCGCCTGGACCTGACCATTGGGGCCGGTAACGATCCGGCGGCGGTGGTGGGTAAGCTCAGCCAGCTGTTGGCAACCGCTCAGGCCTGCACCAACCCCGACTGCCTACCGGAGGCCGCTCAGCGTCCTCGGCTCATCAGTGGGGTGGTAGAGCAGCAGCTCTATTGGGATGCGGAAGTGGAGGGGGCGCGTTACTACGGCGATCTGCTCGTGGGCCGCCAGCCGGCCGAGCTAGTGGTGGAGGGCATGACCGGGGGGGCCACCCTCGCCATCGGTGCTGCGGGGGCCGAGGTGGAGCAGATCACCTTGGAGCACTTCGCGGGTTGCAGCGATCCGGCCCAACTGGCCGCTGATCCCAAGGCCGGGGCCCAGATGTAAGCCGGTGTTGGGGTATTACGCACGTTTACCCCTCACGCGGAGGGGTTGGCGTGCCGTGTTGCGGTCGGTAGAAGCAGAAGCGCCCTTTGCCGAGGGCCTTGGCCTGGTACATCGCCTCATCGGCAGCGTGTAGCAGCGTCTCCACGCTATTGGCATCCGTAGGGGCGAGCGCAATCCCGATGCTGGCGCTGAGTAGTAGCACCTGTTCATCCACCTCGAACGGCTCAGCACACAGATGCACCAGCTTGGCGGCGAGCGCCGCTGCCGAGTCCTCCGCGGCATCCTCCATGAGTACGACAAATTCATCACCCCCATAGCGGGCCAGCGTATCGTGGCCACGTAGGTGGGTGCGTAGCCGCTCTGCCACGGCCTTGAGAAGGTGATCGCCGACGGAGTGGCCAAGGCTGTCGTTGATCGGTTTGAAGCCGTCGAGATCGATAAATAGCACGGCCACCTGGATACCACGCCGCTGCACCAGCGAGAGGGCCATGGCACTGCGCTCGCCGAAGAGGGCGCGGTTGGGCAGGCCCGTTAACACATCGTAGTTGGCGAGCATTGCCACCCGCTCCTGCATCCGCCGGAACTCGCCCTCCAGGCGTCCGAACTCATCGTCCCCTAGCTCCGGCGGGGCCGTGGCGAGATCCCCGGTCTCGGCCATCCGTTGGACATGGCGGGTGAGCTGCTCTACGGGCCGTAGCACCATGAGACGCAACCACAGCAGTGTGGCAGCGAGTACCACTATCCCGGTCAGCACCATCAGCTCTAAGGCGTAGGTAGTCACCTCTCTCCCGAGGGTGGTGGCCTCCTGGGGTAGCGCGGCCAGCAGTTTGAACAAGAGGTTACCCCGTAGATCGGTCACCACTGTCTGGACCCAGAGTGTCTGATCGGCGGCGACCTGCTCTTCATCGACCGGGGCAATGGGTTGGAGCGTCAGGGAGAGGTCCAGCTGGTGGCCCAGGGCCTCCAAGCGCTCCGCGGTGAGGAGCCTGCCCATTATCAGCGTGCCGTGGTTGGGTCCCTGCTGGGTGGAGGTGAGGATGGGCTCGGCGGTAATCCACATCGGGCCGTGGGTGGAGGCGATGAAGCCGCTGGCACCGGCCATAGGATCAGGACGCGCCAGGAGGGGGTGAGTAGGGGGGAGTCCGCCGGGGATCAGGTCATCCAGAGCGATGGGCGTGAGTTCGGGTAGAAGCAGGAGCTGGCCGGCAAACAGCTGACCTTTGACATCGAAATAGAGGATGACTTCGAGATCCAGGGTCTCCCAGGTGCTAGGCACTAGATTGGCTTTTACATAGGCCGGATCGCGCTGTTCAGCGAAGTGCCAAGTGTCGTCCCAGTATGCCCAGTCGCGGTTGTGGCGGGAGAGATCCGTCAGCTCTTGCTGGAGGGCCCGCTGGATCCGCTTGACGGTGGCATCAACTTGACGCTGCTCCAGCTGGGCAAAGCCACTCCCCACCACCACATGCAGCAGATAGCCGTGGAGGGCCGTGAGGACGGCAAAGAGCGCTATCAAGGTGAGAAGGACCTTGCGCTGAATGGACATGGCAATGCCACCATTAAGTTATCCCGTTGATGGTACCACCGAGCCATCGTCAGGTAACTCGCCTTAAAACGGCGTTGGCGCCGGCGCCCCCTGTCAGGTTAGCCAAATCAGGGGCGGTGGGCCGAGGGGGGCAACCGTCCAGCACTCAGGCACCTTAGCCAAGGCAGAAAGATCCACTCAAAAGGGGTAGAATTCCCCCGCCGGTTACACCGGACCGGTACCGCTCTTTTCAACAGATAGAGGCAACTTGAATGGCCAAGAAACGTAAATCGGCGCCCACCCTGCTGACCCGCTGGCGCAACCCCCTGCACGATCACCCACTCATGAAGAAAGGTGCGGTCCACGAGAAGGGACACAAGGCCGAGCGGCGCCAGAACAAGGTCCGTCTCATGCGGCAGTGGGATGACCCCAGTCGGCTTGTAGCCTGAGCCAATTGCGGTCATCCCATTGAGCAATATGGATATTTATCGGCAGAGCTGCTGTTAGCCGCGGCCTGCCAAGCCCCTCAGCGTCTACCTGCTGGCAACACCGCGATATCGGAGTCACCCGCTTTCCGGTACAATCCGCCGCCATTTACCCCCCTTCACCCGGTAACTCCCTCGTGATCGAGAATCTGCGCAACATCGCCATCATCGCCCACGTTGACCACGGTAAGACCACCTTGGTTGACAAGCTCCTCCAGCAATCCGGAACCCTCGACGCCCGCGCCCAGCCGGGTGAGCGGGTCATGGACTCCAACGACCTGGAGAAGGAGCGGGGCATCACCATCCTCGCCAAGAACACCGCCATCCGTTGGCGTGACTACCGCATCAATATCGTTGACACCCCGGGACACGCCGACTTCGGCGGCGAGGTGGAGCGAGTGATGTCGATGGTGGACTCGGTGCTGCTCCTTGTGGATGCCGTAGATGGACCGATGCCGCAGACCCGCTTCGTAACCCAAAAGGCCCTCGCCCGCGGTCTGCGCCCCATCGTGGTAATCAATAAGGTGGATCGGCCCGGGGCGCGTCCTGACTGGGTGGTGGATCAGACCTTCGACCTGTTTGACCGCCTGGGCGCCACCGAAGAGCAGCTCGACTTCCCCATCGTCTACGCCTCGGCCCTGAACGGCTACGCCGGCCTCTCGCCTGACGTGCGGGAGGGGGAGATGACCCCGCTCTTCGAGACCGTCGTCAAGCATGTGCCGGTCCCGGAGGTCAACGCCGACGGTCCGTTCCAGATGCAGGTGAGTCAGCTCGACTACAACAGCTATGTCGGCATCATCGGCATCGGCCGCATCACCCGCGGCAAGGTGAAGAGCAACTCCCCCGTGGTTGTGGTGGATCGGGAAGGGAAGCGCCGCAACGGCCGTATCCTCCAGATCCTCGGTTTCCACGGCCTGGAGCGGGTGGAGGTGCCAGAGGCGCAGGCGGGCGACATCATCGCCTTTACCGGCATGGACGAGCTTTACATCTCCGATACCCTCTGCGATCCAGCCAACGTGGAGGCGCTGCCTGCCCTGACCGTAGATGAGCCGACGGTCACCATGACCTTCCAGGTGAACAACTCACCCTTCGCCGGTAAGGAGGGCAAGTTTGTCACCTCCCGCCAGATCCGCGAGCGCTTGCAGCGCGAGCTGCTGCACAACGTCGCCCTGCGGGTCGAGGATACCGATGACCCGGACAAGTTCCGTGTTTCGGGCCGTGGTGAGCTGCACCTGTCGGTGCTCATCGAGAACATGCGCCGTGAAGGTTATGAGCTGGGGGTCTCCCGTCCCGAGGTTATCATCCGCGAGATCGAGGGCGAGAAGCAGGAGCCCTACGAGCAGGTGACGGTGGATGTGGAGGAGCAGCACCAGGGCGCCGTCATGCAGAAGCTGGGCGAGCGCGGTGGTGATCTCAAAAACATGCAGCCGGATGGGAAGGGGCGCGTGCGGTTGGACTTCATCGTCCCCTCCCGTGGCCTCATCGGTTTCCGCACCGAGTTCCTCACGGCAACCCAGGGGACGGGCCTCATCTATAGCGTGTTTGATCACTACGGGGCGATCAAGCGGGGCGCCTTCGGTCAGCGCATCAACGGCGTGCTCATCTCCAATGGGCAGGGTAAGGCCCTCGCCTACGCCCTCTTCAACCTCCAGGAGCGCGGGCGGCTGTTCATCGGCCACGGTGAAGAGGTCTATGAGGGGATGGTGCTGGGTATCCACTCCCGCGACAACGACCTAGTGGTCAATCCGATGAAGGCCAAGCAGCTCACCAACATCCGCGCCGCCGGATCGGATGAGAACATCCTGCTGACGCCCCCCATCCGTATGTCATTGGAGCAGGCGCTAGAGTTTATCGATGACGACGAACTGGTGGAGGTCACCCCTAAATCGATTCGTCTGCGCAAGAAGTTCCTCAAAGAGCACGAGCGGAAGAAGGTCTCACGCTCCTCCGATGAGTAACCCTTCCGCCCCTCCTCCCCATGTGCTTGGGGAGCGCAGGGCGTGAAGTCAGAGGGCCCCGGCTGGTACTGCTAGCCGGGGCCCTCTCCGCTTGGGGAGGCCCATTTTCAGAAGGGTTTGACGATGACCAGGATGACCACGCTCACTAAAATGAGCACTGGAAACTCATTGAACCAGCGATACCAGACATGCCCGTGGCGATTGCGATCCGCGGCAAAATCCGCCACCAGGCGGCCGCAGTAGATGTGGTAACCGATGAGGATGGCCACCAATAAGAGCTTGGTGTGCAGCCAGCCAGAGCGACTCCAGGCCGCCCAGGCGTAGTCGTAGAGCAACCACACCCCCATGGCCGTAGCCACCACCGCGCTCGGCGTCATGATGCCGCGATAGAGCTTGCGCTCCATCACCTTGAAGCGCTCCTTGCTGATGGTGTCCTCACTCATGGCGTGATAGACAAAGAGCCGCGGCAGATAAAACAGCGCCGCAAACCAGGTGATGACGGCGATCAGATGAAACGATTTGATCCAGAGCATCTCACCCCACCTTGGTCTTCAGCATTGCTTGAATCCGCTGCTCCAGCTGTCCCATATCCAGCTCTCCCAAGGTGTGCTGGACGATGCGCCCATCCGGTGAAATAAGGAATGAGGTCGGGGTCAAACTGACGTTGCCGAAGGCCGCGGCGGCACTCCCCTGGAGATCATGGGCCACGGTGTAGGGGAGTTGGCGCTGGCGCACCATCTCCGCCACATGGTTGGGGTCGTCATAGGGCATGGCGATGGCCAAGATCTTGAAGCCCTGGGGGGCAAACATCTGGTAAAGCTCCACCAGGTGGGGCATCTCCGCTACGCAGCCGGGGCAGGTAGTGGCCCAGAAGGTGACCAATACCGGTTTACCGCGATAGTCGGCCAGATTGACCGGCTTGCCATCCAAGCTGGTCAGCGCCAGCGGCGGCGCCGTCTGTAGTCCACTGGAGGGCGAGAGCCACAGCCAGGCGACCGCAGAGATAAGCGCGAGGCCGCAGATGGCAAAAAAAATCTCTTTTGCTTTCACTCTATTAGCGTCCTTTGGCAGTGTGCTGAGAGAGGTATTCTAGCGGGATCTCAGGGCGCGGTGGCGCCTGTATATCGGGTGGGTCAAGAACATAGGGACGGTGGCGCCACAGAAAAAACAAAATCATGTCGTCGTGGACACAAGGCAGGGGTAGAGGGCGCATGAAAATAGCTGAAAAAGCTGTCATTTCTGACAGGGTTCAAAGAGAAGTCCTTATGCTAAGGTGATTTCCCCGATGGGACTGAGGTCGCCGCGATGGTGATGATGGCAGTCGGGTGAGATCCAGTAGTGGGAGGGCGTTGTGGCGCTAAGCCCGTGGTGGCCCTGATCCATTAGGAATCGTTTGGTGTAGCTGTGGGTCATTCCGCTGCCCAAGTGGGATGTTGCCGTTTCCCCGGGGCCATACACTCCCTTCACTGGATCCCTTACACATGTAGCCAGAGACCGCCGGTTGGGGAGTAAGTTTCATTACTGCCCGCCGTAGATCCTACGTCGCTGCACGCAGGCAGCCACTTTCGAGGTTTTTATGGGCAGTAGCACCATGGCACTGTTTCTCTCTTCCGGGTGGCACGCCCTGGGCGCGTGGTGGTTGACGTCAGTTGATCCGGCGCGAGGACGGAGACCGAAGCGGCGCTCTACAAGCGGGTGGTGGCAACTACTGGTGCTGCTCAGTTTAGGGCTGGCGTGTGGTGAGCAGGAGGCTTCAGCGGCAGATGCGGTGTGTGCTGAGGTCAAGATTGTGATTGAACAGAAGCTATCGTTAGAACGCCAAGCGTTCGATGCCCACATGGTTATCTCCAACGGATTGGATGGCGCCGCGTTGGAAGATATCCAGATAGATCTCACCTTCCAGGATAGCAATGAGCAGCCGGTCGTTGCCACGACCGATCCCAATGCTGTAGGGGCCAGTTTTTTCTACCGCACAGACTCCCTGAATGGGATTGCCGCCATTGATGGCAGTGGTGAGGTAGCGCCCAAGACCGACGCCGATATTCACTGGCTCATCATTCCGGCGGAGGGCACCGGTGGCAGCAGCGTGGAGGGCGTAATCTACTATGTAGGGGCAGCGGTGACCTATACGCTCAACGGTCAGACCAATACCGTTGAGGTAACGCCTGACTACATCATAGTGCGTCCCCAGCCGTCGCTAGATCTGGACTATTTCCTGCCTACGGATGTTCTGGCTGACGATCCCAATACTGCCGAAATTGAGCCGCAAGTCCCCTTTACATTAGGGGTGCGTATCACCAACGTGGGCTATGGTACTGCTTTTAATACCTCTATCGAGTCGGCCCAACCGAAAATTGTAGAGAACGAGCACGGTCTTCTGATTGGGTTTGAGATTCTGGGGGGGTATATCGCTGACGAGCCAGCAGGCAAGAGCTTGCTGCTCGATTTTGGCGATATTCCTCCAAGTACCGCTGTGGTGGGCCGTTGGAATATGGTGACCACCCTCGTGGGTCAATTCACTGAATTTGACGCCACTTACACCCATGCCGATACCTTGGGTGGTGCCGTCACCTCGCTATTGCGTTACGTGACTACCCATACCTTGGTACATGACGTCAAAGTCGATCTCCCCGGACGCGACGCTATCCGTGATTTTCTCGCCCTAGATACCGATGTGATGCGGATCTATGAGTCTGAAGGGGGTAAGACCGATGTCACCGATCAGAGTGCCATTGCCCAGTTATCCCTCAGTGGTAACAACGGCGTCCTTACCTTTCCGGCAACACCGGGATTCGTTTATGCCCAGGTGAGAGATCCCTATAGAGGCGCTAAGCGGCTGGTGAGCGTGGTGCGCTCCGATGGCAAGGTGCTCTCTTCCGAGAACTTCTGGCTCTCCAAGACCCGCGATACCAATAATGTATGGTGGTACTACATCAACCTCTTTGATGCTAACTCCACCGGCAGCTACACCATCACCTTTACCGATGGCACAAGTGCCTCTTTGGCCGGGGTGGTCTATGACGATCAAAATGCCAACGGGATCCGAGAGCCGAGTGAGTCGGGGGTCCCCGTACTGTTAGTCACCCTCTCGGGGTTGGGCGAGGATGGGGTCGGCAGCTCGGCCAGTGGTTACACCGATGCCTTGGGAGAGTTCTCCTTCGGCTCTTTGGCCCCTGGTACCTATAGCCTGACGGTCGCACCGCTCGACGGTAAGGTGGATGGTGTAGCGTTGGCCGGTTCCGCGGGGGGAGTGGCTGGTGAAGGGAGCATAACCAACATCGTGTTGCTGGCGGGTGCCTCCGCTCAGGGTTACACCTTTGCTAAGCGGATCGGTACCGGCAGTGGCAGTGACAGCGCCGATCTTGCTGTGACCTTAGGGGCCACGCCACTGGTGGTGGGCGAAGGCGATAGCGTGACCTTTGAGCTGACCGCCAGCAATAGTGGTCCTTCAAGCGTGGCCGATGCCTCTCTCACTTTCACTCTGCCGGATGGATTACTGGAGCAGAGTGCGAGTGCCAGCAGCGGTAGCTATAGCGCCGGCAGTTGGGGTATTGGGACATTGGCTAGTGGACAGAGTGCAACTCTCACTGTGACCGCGACAGCAGAGAGCGTGAGCGAAAACATGCTGGCTCTGGCCAGCATCGGCTCATCGGTAACGGACCCTGCGCTGGCCAACAATAGTGCTTCTATTACGCTGCAAGCAGACCAAGGCAGCTTCGATGCGTCACAGTCGGTCATGCCAGAGTTGCGACTACTGCTGTTGGCCTCGTGTCAGGACCAGCAGGGGGCTGAGGATGCCGTTTGTGCCGCAGGCCGAGCAACTTTTGCCGCCGATTGGCTGACCGAGCACGGCTATCCCACTCAAGCAGTGACCTCTCTGTCCGCTTTCCGCACCGCCCTGCGTAGCGGTCAGTACAACGGGGTATGGCTCGATGCGGGTGCTGACAAGTTAACTACTTCGGTGCTAGAGGAGGTCCGGGCACTGGTGCGGCGTGGGGGGGCTTTGGTGTTGGAGGGGGCGCCTGACAGTGCCATTGCCACGCTGGACGATCTCTGGGGTGGAAGCTTCGTTATCCCAGCGGTGGGTCAGGATCAGCTACTGACAATTAACGACGGCGGCGCCACGGTGCAGACCGTGGGTGATGGTTGGCAGCTCAATTTGACGGGGGCTGCTGAGCTGGCTCAGTTCAGTGCTGGTAGCGCGGTAGCCATGGCCGGTTATGGCGAGGGCAACACCTTGGTCTTTGGTTTCAACGTCCTCGATACGCTGCAAGATGAGGGGGCTGAGCCGGTACTGGGGGCACTGCTGGTAGACCAATTGGAGCTCTTTGTCCCACCCAGTGCCGATCCGATATTGGCCTACAGCGTGGCCACTATCGAGACCACTGTTATGAACGCCAGCGACAGCGCGGGTGAGGCTGCTTTGGCCATGACGCTACCGGTAGGCGTGAGCTACCTCGATGCGACACCACAGCCCACCAGTAGTGGTAGTCAACAGGTGCAATGGGATCTGCCGTTGGCCGCAGAGGAGTCGCAGAGTGTGCGCCTGGCGGTGATGATGCCGTCAACGAGTGGGATGTCGAATATCGAAAGCGAAATCACCGATAGCGCTGACGATAGTATCGTTGCCACCTTCACTCAGGAGTTCAATGTGCTGGGGGCCGACATCCTGATCGCCAGCGTGCAGAGTGAATTGGCAGCCTTGGCAGCCAGCTCAACGGAGACGGCGCTCATGAGCAGTGCTGTCGATGCTGCACAGGCAGCACAGGTCGCCTTTGAAGCTGCCGACTACGACACGGCCATCACTCAGCTCATCCTCGCAGAGCAGGCGCTGCGTGCACTCACTGAAACTGATGCTGAGTTGGTGCGGCTCGATATTGCCCAGTGGATGGCACTGGCCGAGGGGGCATGGCAGGACAATGGCACCACTCCCTCCAGCATCACTGCTACCTCGGGTACGCCGCAGTCAGCCGTAGTGGAGCAGCCTTTTGCTGCGTCGCTAGTGGTGACTGTACGCAATGCTGAAGGCGATGGAGTGGCCGGAGTTGAGGTGACCTTTATTGCACCAGAGACGGGGGCAGCAGCCACCTTTGCCGGCGGCCTCAATAGTGCCACTGCTGTAACCGATGTTGATGGTGTCGCCACAGCTCCGGCGTTGACCGCCAATGCTACCGAGGGAAGCTACACCGTCACCGCTAGCGTGACGGCATTGGCAGCCGTTGCGGAGTTTGAACTCTCCAATCTCAGCGCGGTTCAACTGCCCAACTCCATTACCGCTGTGGCGGGTGATGGACAGACCGCGATGATTGGTACTCAATTTGCTTCTACGCTTCAGGCGCAGGTGCAAGATAGCAATGGTCTGCCTATTGCTGGGATTGATGTCACCTTCACGTTGCCGGAGGGTTTGGCCTCTGCAACCTTTGAAGGTGGTACAACCACCGCTGTGGCGGCGACAGATAGCAACGGTATTGCAACTTCACCGCTATTAACTGCTTCCGCCACTGCAGGTAGCTACGAGGCAACGGCATCCGTGGCGGGGCTAGAGCAGTCCGCCAGCTTCGCCTTGTTCAACGCTGACTCAGTGCTGGCAACCACTACCACATTGCTCTCTCATATGCCCAATCCCTCTGTCCCAGGGCAGGTGGTGCTCGTGGTCTATGACGTAGCCGTTACCCAGCCAGAGATGGGTAGTCTGAGCGGGAACGAGGAGGTCGTGGTGAGTTATGCCGGAGCGCTTAGTGGAACGCTGTGTCAAGCAACAGTGGCCGACGGTAGCTGTAGTGGTACCCTGCCAGAAGCAGGGGAATACACCTTGACCGTCAGCTTTGCCGGTGGCGGACAATTTGCTTCCAGTAGCGCCACCGATCCCCACGTGGTGATGGTGTCAGAGAGTTGCAGCGGCGATCCGCTGACCATCAGCGATCACACCTTTGCGGCAGGTACCGCCACCCTCTGTAACTCCACTATCTCTATCGATACCTCCGGCAGTGTGGAGGTGGAGTCTGGGGCGACCGCAGAGTTCAATGCACCTGCAGTGCATTTGACTCCGGGCTTCCATGCCACGCCGGGTAGCTACTTCCGGGCTGGGCCAGCGCAATGAGTTGGCTAACTGCCCGATCATCGGTGCTATGGCGCAGGGAGCGTCAGTCAACTACCCATCATCGTTGGCTGTGGCAGCTCACAACGGCACTACTGCTCTGCAGTAGTTGTGTGGCGGGGGCCGTCGGGGCAGATGAGCGTATTGAAACTAGCTGCCAGGGCACGGAACCCCTCGTATCCTCTGCCGTGGTCTGGCCTCGCAGCGCTCAACAACGGCCAGAGCCTACTGCCAACTGTTGGCTGGACTGGGAGCAGGCCGAGCTGCTCTCCAGAAACACACCCATCACCTGGGTAGATGTGCGGACAGCTGGCCGAGCGCGTCTCCACCCTTTGAGTGGTGCACTCCAGATCCCTTTAGCCCAGCTGCCTGAGCGCACCTTCCTACAGGGGGCGTCACTGCTATTGATCGGCTCGGGCTTTGACCGGGCGCAATTGACCAATGTCTGTCGCCAGTTACGTGCCGCCGGCTTCCTACATCTCTATCTCCTGGAAGGAGGCGTGCAGGCATGGGCCGAAAATGGCGGTTTTATCGGGGGAATGGGATTTGTTCGGCAGCAGTTGTCGGCTGAGGAGTGGGCGGCAGCCAGCACCACAGAGCAGTGGCGCATCATTACCGTCGGCGTGCCTGCCAGTGTGGTCGATCGGTTGCCGCAACCGCCTGAATACCAGCTCACTTTCTCCACTGCCCCGCAGCTGATCTCTACCCTCGAAACCCTGCTCGAACAGGAGCAGAAGACAGGGAAGCATTCGATGTTGGCCACGATAGTGGTGGCCAGTGATGCCAATTACTTGCAGTTCTTGCGGCGGCAGCTGCCATTGCCTCGTGCGGCCCAGTCGATCTTTTGGCTGGAGGGCGGCTGGGAAGGATATTGGCGGTATGTTGAGCAGCAGCATCGCATTGTAACTAACACCGGTCGCTCGCTCCGGCGGCCCTGTGGCGCCTGAAAGAAGGAAATACTACATGTCTCTCCGTGCCGATGTTCTCCCGCCAAGTTCTAGCGTGTCCACCTTATGGATGGTGCTGGTGGCTTTTTTACTACTGGCCAGCATGGTCATGGGCAATGAGGTCAAGGCCGAGCAGGTGGTATCCGGTGATATCACCGCCAATACCACTTGGTTGGCAGGTCAGTCGCCCTATGTCGTTGTAGGGGATGTGACGGTGGTTGACAACGCCATCCTGACCATTGAGCCGGGGGTGACCATCCTGATGGCTACCAACACGAACCTCACGGTTCGCCAAGGGGCGCTGCAGGCGATGGGAAGAAGCGATAGTCCCATTCTCTTTACCTCTGGCGCATCCTCTCCCGCGCCTGGAGATTGGGGGCAGATTCGCTTTCTGGACAATACCCTAGATGCAGTGACCTACCTCCGCTATGTCAATATTGAATATGGCTCAGGGAGTGTGATCGAGCGGGCATCCCCCCAACTAGAACACGTAACACTGACAGACAATCGTGGTGCGGCCATCACCACTGACCTCGCTTCTTCTCCTTACGGCACAGGTTTGATGGCAAGTGGTAACGATCTGAATGGCATTTTGGTCCCAGCCGGTACCATCGGCGATGAGGTGCAGTGGGGACTAATCGGTATCCCCTATGTGCTGGACATGGGCGTCATCCAGATCGGCAGCGGGCCTATTGTGTTGACACCAGCGGCCCTCCGGTTGAGTCCTGGAGTGACGGGTAATATGCGGATCGGGGTTGATCAGGTGGCACCCGCTGGTGGGTGGAACATCGATCTGACCAGCCGTGTGCCGCTCATCGCCGATGTACCGGCCACCGCCACCATCCCTGAGGGGAGTGACTGGGTAGACTTCACCATCACGGCTGGGAATGAGGAGGGTGACACTACCATCACTGCGAGCAACGCCTCGCTTGGGGTGGTGACCGCTGCGGTAAGGGTTGCAGCACTTCCCACTCTGCAGATGTTACCGACAAGTGCCACCATCGGGATTAATAGTCCAAAGACAATGACCCTGCGGTTACCGGATTCTGCGGATCGAGCAGTGACGGTAACCTTAAGTAGCTCGAATCCCAATATAGTGGCCATTCCGGGTACCGTCACCATTCCAGCTGGGACGCAATCTGTTACCTTCGATGCCACGGGTCTGAGCGATGGCGAGAGCTTAATCACAGCACAGGCGTTGGGATATACCAGTGCTACAACGAGTTTGACCGTCAACGCACGCGCCATTGTGCTTCCCATCTCTGCGCTAGTTGCCCCGGGGGGCAGCATAGATATTCCCGTTTCACTCACCTCCCCAGCCCCCGTGGGAGGCTTAACGCTCAATCTAGCTGCATCACCTGCCACACCTCTCTCACTATCTACCCCCACCATTACCCTGGCTGAGGGGGCAACCAGTGGTTCCTTCTCCGTCCAAGGTGTTAGCGCGGGCTCTAGCGTGGTAACAGTCACCGCGGAGAACTATTTAGGGGCCGACGTCGCCATCACGGTAGATAACGTCTCTGCCTACCTGAGCCCTACGGGTGCAATAGAGATCCCCATCAACCTGACCGCTACTCGCCGTGTCAGGCTCTCTGCTCCAGCACCCGCTGGGGGGGTAACACTCTCTCTCGCTGTCAGCGATCCTGGTGTGATAGGCGTCACCCCTGCTGAGATCCATGTGCCCGAAGGTCAGTTGGCTTCGGTCGAGAGCGTCTTTGTGCAAGGCCTAGCCCAGGGAACAGCAACGGTGAGCGTGGTGTCACCAGGGTATGACAGTACGGCAGTAAACGTGACCGTGATTGGCCCGCTGACAATAAGTATCTTGGCTCATGCGGGCAGTACGACTAGCACCATAGTGGGTAAACAGTTAAATACGTCTTTGAATGATATTATTGTTAGGCGTTATGTTAATGGTGTCCTTTACGCAGGGAGCGAGCCCTTATCAATTACATTGACGAGCGAACATCCTGGTAGTGTTGGTGTACCTGCAAAGGTAGAGATTAATGCGGGTAGTTCCTTGCGTTATCTCTCTGTTACAGGCAAAGAGCTGGATTCAAGCGTAGCTATAACGGCTAGTTGTGACGGTTGTTTGGTCGGAAATGATGTCGTAAGTGTTGATGTAGTGCAAAGCACATTAACCATTTCTGGCCAAAGCGATGTACGTGCCATTGGTAGTGAGCGAGATGGTATAAACGTAACTATCTCGCCTGATGGAAGTGCGTGGGGGGTTCAGTTGGCTGCAGAAGATGTGGTGATTGCTCTCTCTATTGCCGATGCGTCCCCTGCTGGAATTGTCGATGGAATTTATGGCGTTCGTACAGGGGGAGAGGCTATTGGCCAGGCAGTCATTAGTGCAGGGACAAAAGAAACCCCTTCTCCGTCTGGAACATATAGTATCTATATCGGTGTGCCTCAGGCCGCTGGTACCTATTACATTAATGCCACTGCGCCGGGTGTCGGGAGTGCAATATCACCTCAACAGCAAGTTGAGGCCCCAATGATTCAAGTGCGCTCCAATAACAGTCTGAGTGATCCGGGAAGTGCCGAAGTTGGAAAGTATATGAGGACGGGGATAACGGACCTATATGTTGAACGTGTCACCTCGAGCGGTTTGGTTTTCAAGGGGGCAGAAGCACTGACTGTCTCTGTGGTCAGTTCTCAGCCCAGCCTTGCTTCTGTTGTCCAGGCAGATGGAGTCGTAGAAATCTTGGCTGGGCAAAGTCGTGCCTATTTCTCGGTCGCCGGAAAAGCAATAGGTGCCGGTGTGCAGCTGACAGCAAGTGCGCCAGAATATGGAACTATAGGCAATCCCCTCTCGGTGACAGTGAGCGAACCAAGAGTACGTATCGCCAATTTAGCTAATTCTAGAAGTATCGAAAGCGAACGGGATCGTTTTAATGTGTATTTGGACTCCTATCAAGGCGCACAGCTGGCGGATGTAAATCTACATGTTGTTCTAGAGGCCATTGATCAAGTGCCCGCGGGGGGGCTTGGGGGCGTCGTGGTGGAGGGGGTGTATGATGCCCTAACGGATGGTAGCCTTGTGAATAGTGCTGAAATAGAGGCCGGAAGAAACGGAACTATATCGACTAGCGGAACCTATGGCTACCGTTATATAGGGACTCCAGTCCAAGCGGGTGAGTATACCGTGGGTGCATATATCGATGGCTCCCTGGTCGGTAGCTCGGCTGTGCAGTCTGTGCTGCCACCTCAATTGAGTATTCGAGCGGACATGGGGTCAAGTGATGTGACCGCTGTAGGTAAAGGGATGCAAACAAATGCGCTATATGACTTGGTTGTCTATCGTATGGTTGATGGCGTCTCCTATAACGGCGTGAATCCCCTAGTGGTTACGCTCGCCAGCTCTGATTCGAATATCGTGGAGGTAAATGATACCGTTACTATCCCCGCCGGTAGTAGTAAATCTAGCTTTGTTGCTAGAGGTGTGGACTTGGGTTCGGCGACCCTCAGTGCTAGTGCTGAGGGGTATGTGGTTATCGGGACTCCGGTCACAGTGGGAGTCGTGGAGCCCTCTGTTACCATTAGTGGATTAGACGGTAATAGAAGTATTCTCAGCGAGCGAGATAGCTTCACTGTTAACGTCGTTCCAGCGATGTCTGGCCGAAGCTGGCAATCGCCCTGGGCACCCTTGCCCGTTGCGCTCTCTGTTATAGACCAGATGCCAGAAGGCGTAGTGTCAGGTATCTATTCTGCTCTGGCAGGTGGCGAGTCGATATCTGCAACTACCATTGACGTAGGCCAGACATCTTCAGCGGCAGCATATGTCGAACGGCCGACTCAGAACGGTCAATACAAAATAAGTGCCCTTCCTTCAGGTGGCTCTGCCTCTGCTCTTTCCAGCATACAGTATGTTGAAACTGCAGGGCTTCGGATGACTACACATAACGTTTCCGGGACGATTGTCGTTGGCAGAGGTACAAAAACTGTGTCTGGCGACGTTAGTGTGGAGCGTGTTGCAAATGGGGAACCCTTCAGTGGCGCAGAGGCTGTGACAGTGGAGTTGTCGTGTATCACCGAATCTGAACCTATCTCCGATATTGTTTGCTCGGTCGATCCTACTGTTGTAATTCCCGCCGGTGCGTCATCTGTGCCAATTGCTGTGATAGGTGAAGGTATTGGTCAGGCACATCTTCATGCATCCGCTACGGGGTATGATGATGGAGAACTAGGGGTTAGTGGCGTGAAGCCGTATCTGACCATCAATTCTTTGCTATCCACTATTTCTGTGGGCAATAGCGATCTGTTCTATGCCGATATTAAGGTGCCTGGTGCTTACAGTACTCCGCGTGTTGTGTCTCCTCTGTCTGTTAATCTAATAAGTTCTGTGCCGAGCGTAGGTACAGTAACTTCCTCAGTATTAATTAATGCAGGAAGTAACACCTCTTCGAATGCGAGCTTCAGCGCGATAGCCTCTGGTACAACCGAAGTAACTGCGAGCGCGCCTGGTGTTGACGCATCGGCACCTTTTGTTGTCACGGTACCGTAGGTGAGCAGAGGGTGGGTCTGTTTTGGATAGAGATGTCATGGGCACGGGAGAACAAGCAGCTCGTCACGTGTTTATGCAGTGTGCGCAGCATGCGCTGTGCTCCAACGGTCACTAGGGGAAATCACCCGGTGACTTCGATTTCATCGCCCGTGTTGGGGGCCTGATATGTATCGTTTTCGTCAAACTCTGCCTGCTCCTCGTGGGCACCGAGCAATTGCCATTGCCCTGCTTAGCCTCGCCCTCATAGGGGGGGGCTCAGACCTCAGTGCCGCTGAATTGATTCTCCAGCCTGGCGCTGTGGTTAAATTTGGGCCCCATGCAGGAATGGTGGTGCGCGATAGGCTCGTGGCAGGGCCGGATGTGGTCTTCTCCAGTCTGTATGATGACAGCCTAGTGGGTGCCATTGGGGAGGCGCACGATCCGGCAGCAGCTGGAGACTGGAAGGGGCTGACTATCCTGCCTTCTGCTGCCACCACGGATGTGGATATCGATGGTTTGACAATTCGATATGCGGGCGCTGAAGAGAGCGCTGCACTCTCCTTCGCGGAGCATGATTACGCCTTTGATAACCTCACTATCACCCATAGTGTCGTTGGCCTCTCCGTCTCCGATGGCGGGAGTGCACTCCTCTCTGGCCTCTCGTTGACGGAGAACGGCATCGGGTTGTTGGTCGATGGTTCTGCTACCCCCTCTATCTCTGCCTCACAGATTTTTGGCAACAGCGATTATGGCGTGCAAAACTTAACGCCTGCCTCGCCAGTGGTTGCGCCAGGCAACTGGTGGGGTGATAGCAGCGGTCCTTTTGATGCAGTGGGTAATCCCTCTGGCCTAGGGGATAAGGTAAGCTCTGGTGTCGATTATGGAACGTTCCTGAGTTATGCCCCGCTCACGGGTTGCACTTTGGCGCCCGTCAACCATGCCTATACCACCACCGAAAGTACGGTGGTGTTGGCGCTGCACTGCCCATTAGCCAGTGAATATCGCCTATCAGAAGATGAGACCTTTAGTGGCATAGATTACTCGCCACTTACCGAGAGCGTACCCTTTACCCTCTCCGCCAGCGCTGGCACTAAAGTCGTCTATGCTCAATACCGATCTTCGGACGGTGTGACGGTCACAGTCACAACCCCACAACCCATTGTGTGGGCCCCCAACATACCCCCTACCGTCACTATTACCGCCCCAGCAGCAGGAGCGACTCTGCTCGCTAACACCACTATCAGTGCCACAGCGACCTCAGAGATTGGCATTAAGCGGGTTGAGTTCTATGTGAACGACACCCTGTTGGGTACCGATTCCACGGCTCCCTATACCGCTGTGTGGAGTGTCTCTGGTTATGAGGATGGTGAGTACACCCTTTCGGCAATTGCCACCGACAATCAGCTGCTAACGAACAGCGCCAGCCTAGTAGCTACCCTGTATAAAGGGGGTGGAGACATTACGGGGCCTGTGGTAACGCTAGCACTCAATGGCGATGCGCTTATCGACGGCGCTACCCTGACGGAGACGGGTCTACTTCACATTGAAGCCACCGATCCGGCTGGGGTTCAAGGTGTCCAAGTAAAATTGAATGGCACCACAATTACCGCTCTATCTGGCTATGGGAACACGACAGTCAGTCGTGATGTTGTGCTCTCTTTCGATGGCGTGAATGATGGTGCCAATGCCTTTGAGATCACCGCATCCGATATCTACGGTAACCCTTCAACCCAGAGCATTGCCTTTAACCTGAGTCTGGCCCCCCCATCACCGCCCACTATCAACGCGCCGTTGACCGGTGCAACGGTCAATAGCTCATTTAGCGTGATTGGTGCTGCGTCCATTGGTAGCAAGGTTCAGCTCTACATCGATGGGACCCCCAGCGGGGCCTTACTCTCCTCCGGGAGCAATGGCACCTTCTCCAGCTCTGTTCGGCTAACGGCTGAAGGGACCTATGTGCTATCAGCCACTGCGCAGAACGCCCGTGGGCAAAGTGCTCAGAGCAACACCGTCGTAGTGACCTATGAGCCACCCCCGCCGAGCGTCAGCTTTACCTCTCCAGCGGCGGGCGCCACGCTCTCTTCCAGTACTACCTTCAGTGTGAGTGCAGTAGATGGTACTGGCATTCAGAGCGTAGAGTTCTTAATCAATGACGCCTCGTTTGCTAGCTTTACCAGTGCCCCCTACAGTACCTCATGGGATGTGACCGCCGTTGCTGACGGTAGCTACGTCCTCAAGGCAGTGGCGACAAATGGGGCTGGTAAGAGCACCACAGTGACCCGGACGGTGACGGTACAAAAAGTGATCGTACCGCCACCGGTGATTACACCCTATATCGGCCAGCTCGATGGGGTATCACCAGCACTATCCTACGGTGCGCAACCCATCACCTTGACCGGGCGCGCACTCGGCCGCGACAACGGCGAGCTAATAACCAATGCCCCCTTGCGTATCCTCCTGACGGTGAAGGGGTTTACCCGTCGTATTGGGATTGCCACGGATTCAACCGGTGCATTTAGTTTCGAATTTATCCCACAGGAGAGCGATGAGGGTATCTATAGCATTGCCATCATCCACCCTGATGAAACCAGTGCTACCGAGCAGGGGCAGTTCACCATCAATCGGGTGAGCTTTAAGCCGACGGCCTACAACTTAATCGCGGCGCGTAACTTTGTTTCTTCTCTATCGGTAACTGCCACGGCTAGTGAGGGTTCGGGGGTGACGGGGTTGCGGTGGATTGCGATACCCATTAACCAACCTTCTGGCTCACTACCTAGTGGGATCACCCTTGACGGTGGCAGCGGTATCAACATCGCGAGCGGTGGGCGTGCCACCATGACCATCGATTTCACCGCGGATGGCACTGCCGCTGAGACAGGTGAGATCATAATGACTGCCTTATCAGATGATACAGGCGACTTGGTCCGGGGTACGCTACGGATCAACTATAAGCTGGTTGATGCAGCACCATCACTCTATGTAACTCCCACCTATGTTCAGACGGGGGTACAGCAGAACTCCTCAGTATCGGCGGGCGTCACATTGAGTAATCGTGGCTTAGTCACGGCTAACAACGTACAGGCAGTGCTCACCGACTCCCAGGGAGGTGAACCACCTAGCTGGGTCTATCTGGCTAGCAGCAGGCACATCGGGGCAGTGGAGGTAGGTGCTACCGTTCCACTCCAGATCAACGCCAATCCAGATGCCTCGGTTTCTGATGGCGACTACCAGTTCCGCATCGTGGTGACTGCTGACAACGATAATGGTGGAAGCGTACCAGTCTCCATACAGGTCACTCAGGATGGTGCAGGCCAGGTGAAGTTTGATGTGGCTGACATCTACACCGAGACCCAAGACGAGTTCGGTCAGACCATTCCTGGGGTGATAGGTGCTACCATTCGCCTGCAAAACGAAAATGTGCTCTCGGTTCAGGAGACCCTAACCACAGGGGCAGATGGTACGGCTACCTCCAGCGAGCTACCGCCTGGGACCTATGTCTATCGTGCCAGTGCCCCCAACCACTCGGATCGCAGTGGGCGGGTCCTAATCCGGCCGGGTATTACCGTCGCCGAGCACATTTTCTTGGAATACAACATCGTCAACATCACCTTCAGTGTTACTGAGACCACGATTACCGACCAGTACGATCTCAATCTCACTGCCACCTACAACACTCAGGTGCCGGCGCCAGTGGTTCTACTGGAGCCGATGTCCATCAACCTGCCGGCAATGCAGGTAGGTGAGGAGGTTACCGGTGAGCTGACCCTGACCAACTACGGTCTAATCAATGCAGAAGACGTGACCTTCACACCGCCGGAGAGTGACGAGTACTACCAGTACGAGTTCCTCAGCAACGTGCCGAGCACCTTACCGGCCAAGACCCGAATCACCATCCCCTATCGAGTGACTGCACTCAAACTGCACACGCAGGGTCTCAACTACTTCCAGGCGCGTGATATCGATCCCGAGTCGGTGATAGGCGAGGCGTTGGGGAAGATGACCACTCAGGCCTCTGGCTCCTGTTCATCCTACGCGGCTCCAGCAAAATCTCAGTGCTACTGGACCTGTGCCAACGGTGATCGAACAGGGAGTGGTAGTAGTTCAATATTCAGCCACATGTCGGGCTCCTCCTGCAGCGGCACGGATGGTCCCCTGCTGAACTGCGTCAACTGTGCGGGTGGGGAGGCTGGAGGATGGGGTGGATACGGCGGTGGCGCCTCTCCCATCCCCATGGCTCCCACCTGTACCCCAGAGTGCCATGGACCATGCTGCAAAGGTCTCGGGGGGCCGCCCGGTGGTCCCCCGAGTGGTCCGCCCCAGTTTCCTGGGATTGGGGCGGGCGGGAGTCCCCCGACTGCCTTAGGCGCTGGGTCAATGTAGCCATTTGATTGGCCAGCTCAGGCCATCACCACCATGAGATACAGCGTGGTGGTGATGGCCGAGCCCCACCTAGTAACTAAACACCTCAGCTTGCCCAGCGAATGCTCCCGGTGGGCGGTAACCGTAACTGGAAATCAAGCCATGAAGCCCCGTTCTCTCATCTCGTCATTCCGCTGGCTAGCACGTCTGGGCCTATTCGGTGTGGTACTGCTGTTATGTAGCCCCGCCCAAGCCGATTACTCGGTGAAGCAGCCCAACGGTGAGTACACCGAGTCGGTAGTGGATATAGCGGTGCCGGTGTTGGGGGGAGAGGTACGGATAGCCCGCACCTGGATCAACGGCCGCTGGTACAACAATCCGGTGTGGGCG
>QKFD01000119.1 GCA_003251535.1 Chromatiales bacterium
TCCAGCAGGCGCTTGACTCGCGGTGCCAGGTACTCGACATCGCCCCAGAACACCACAAAGTCTTTGTGGTAGCGGGCGCCGATGTAGGCCCGGTCGAGTAGGGAGAAGCGCTCCTGCTCTTGTTCGGTGGTCTGCGGGAAGATGGCCTCGAAGACCTGCCCATACTCAGCCGCCTCCTCTCCCAACCAGGCCAGCAGGTGTTCGTGGGGGAGGTAGCTGGTGAAGACCAGCAGGATGGCCTTGTAGGCCGACTCTGCGGCTTGGTTGAGGTTGAAGGCGGCACCGCGGAGATCACTCTCTTGGTGATCCAGCTCGTAGTGCCGGTAGAAGCGAACAGCTCGTCGGTACCAATGGTCGAAATCAGCTTGGGCGATGCGCTGCTGCTCCAGGGCGGTCAGCAGCCGCGGCTCTGCCAGCTGGTACTCCCCCGAGTCGTACAGCAGCCGCCCCTCGCGCTTGATGTCAAGGAAAAAGGAGCGGCCCTCGGCGAGCTGTTGGTTGAGATCGGTGATGTCGTGGACGATGGGGCGAACGTCGGCGGAGAAGCGGGCGGCGTTGGCGGCCTGGCGCAGCTGGCGACAGAATTTGGCGCTGGCCTGGGTGGGCTTCTCCACCACCACCAGAAAATCGTAATCGGAGGGGTGGCCGGACCGCGCCTCCGGGGCGAGGTCGGCCGCCTCGCGGTAATCACCGCGGGCGTAACTGCCGAACAGGATCACCATCTCCACCGCCCCCTGGGCGCGCAGGATCCCGGCAATCGCCTCTAACTCCCGCTGCTTCGCCTCCGGCAGGTGGCTGAGATCGGTCTGCATCCGCCGGTTCTCACGCTCCTGGGCCTTTGAATACCACATGACGTCCCCTCCCCAAGCCGGTGGTCATTGTAGGCGCATGGAGGGCCAGTGGCATCGGCTACCCCATCTGCCCCAACTGCTCCGCTCTTAAGCGGGGGGTAAAGAAGTGGTCGGCAAAATCGAGGTCAACCGCCTCGCCAGCGCCATCCACCAGGGGTTGGTCGTCGTCTTTCCAGCCGCGCACCCCGCTGCGGAGCGAGGCGACGTGGTGGAAGCCTAGTTGGCGCAGGGTGTGGGCGGCGAGGAGGCTGCGGTTGCCGGAGCGGCAGACCACCACCAGCTCTCGCTCGCGGGCGCGCACCAGCTCCGGTTCGGTCTCTTCGTAGCCCCACTCGGCGGCCGCCTCCAGGAGCCCGCGGGGGATGTTGAGGGCGCCGGGGATGTGCATGGCGGCGAACTCGGCCGGTTCGCGCACGTCGATGATGAGTAGCTGCGGGTTGGCGGCCAGCCGCTCGGCCAACTCCCAGGGCATCAGCTCCTGCTCATGGGGGCGCAGTTGGGCGATCAATTCGCGGTAGCTCGTCATGCCGGCTCCTCCTTTGCAAGGGGTGGTGATGGGAAAGGAGCAAACGGCGGGCCAATTACATACAAAAACAGTCAGACACTGCCAGTGGTGGCTTGTAGCTGGGGATAGGCCCATTTGACCCTAGGAAACACTGGGTAACTACGCAGACCAAACTGCCATATATGACTCACAAACCGCCACGCAGGACGCCATTAATGACAGTCTAGGTGGTCGGATCAGCGATATACCCAAGCCACTAGCAGCCCCGCCTCCAGCAGTTCGCAGAAGGCGCCGGCGGTGTCGCCGGTCACGCCGTGGAGCCAGCCACGCAGCCAGCGGCGGTAGAGCAGCAGGGCCAGGCCGATGGCGAGGGTGAGGCCGATGGCGGTGGTGCCCCAGAGGGTGATGAAGGTGGCGACGGTGGCCGCCACCACCCACCAACCGCTGCGGCGCGGCAGTTGGGCCATCACCGCCGCTGCCATGCCGTCGGGACGGGCTGGCGGTAGGCTCAAGAGTAGTGCCAGCAGCGCCCCGCGGGCCGCCAGCGGGACCGAGGCGATGACGCCGCTGTGGCCGTCGCTCAGGAGTGCGCTCAGGGCGGCCAGTTTTACCAGCAGCAGGCCGATCAGCGCGGTCACCCCCATCGGGCCGCAGAGGGGATCCTTGAGCAGGGTCAGCGCCCGCTGGCGGGCGCCGTGGCTACCCACCCAGGCGTCGGCGGTGTCGGCCAGGCCGTCGAGGTGGAGCGCGCCGGTGAGCAGCACCCAGAGCAGGAGCAGCAGTGCCGCACCGAGGAGCGGGGGCCCCTGTTGCAGCGGCAGCGCGCCGAGGGCGACGAGCCCACCGAGCAGCAGGCCCACCAGTGGATAGGCGAGCGCCGCCCGCCCAAGGTCGCTGGGGGTGGGGTTTTTCAGCCGACCCACCGGCAGGGTGGTCAACAGGCTTAGGGCGAGCCGCAGGGGGTAGATCACAGCAATAACCGCGCCCCGTGGGGCGGGTGGATCTGCAACCGCAGCCGATGGCCGTGGCCGATCTCAAAACGGTGGAAGTGATCGAGCGAGAGCCCAAGGGCGGCCAGCAAGATGATACGCAGCGAGCCGCTGTGGCCGATGAGCAGTAGCCGTTCGCCGGGATGGTGGTGGAGCAGCCGCTGCCAGGCCGCCGTCACCCGCGCCTGAAAGCGGCTCACCGGCTCGCCCCCCGGCGGCGTCGCCTGGGCGGGGTCGCACCAGAGGGTGGTCAGCTGCTGCGGAGCGGCGGCGTAGGCCGCGGCACTGGTGAGCCCCTCCCAGGCGCCAAAGTCCAGCTCTTGCAGATCCTCTTCAATGGCCAGCGGGATGGCGAGGCGGGTGGCCAGCTCGGTGGCAAACAGGGCACAGCGCCGCAGCGGCGAGCTGATGATGCGATCCCACTCGGCCCGCCCACTGACGGCGGCGTGCATCTGCTGAAGGCCATGCGCACTCAAGGCGACATCACTGCGCCCGCAGAGGCGTGCGCCCCCCTCCACCTCACCGTGGCGCAGCAGATCGACGGTGGTGGGGGCGGCGTGCAGTGGCGCCGCTGCGCTCGCCTCAAGCGTGGACATGGGCCGCTCCAGGCAACCGCCCCTTCAGCAGCAGCGGCAGCCCCGCCACCACCAGCGAGACCCGCTCGCACTGCGCCGCCAACTGCTGGTGGAGCAGCCCGGCGCTATCGCAGTAGCGGCGGCTCAATGCGCCGCTCGGCACCACGCCGAGGCCGCTCTCATTGCTCACCAAGATGATGCTGCCGGCCAGGGTCGGCAGCTCCGTCAGCAGCGCCGCCACCTGGGTGTCGAGCAGGCTCTCCTCTTCGTGGCACAGGAGATTGGTCAGCCAGAGAGTCAGACAGTCCACCAACAGACAGCGCCCCGCCTGGGCGTGGTGGCGCAGGCTAGCGGCCAGCTGTAGCGGCTCCTCGATGACCTGCCAGGTGGCGGGACGCCCCCGCCGATGGGCGGCGATGCGCGCCGCCATCTCGGCGTCACCGGCGGTGGCGGTGGCGATGTAGATCACCTCCTGCCCGCTGGCCAGCGCCCGCTCCTGCGCCAGGCGACTCTTGCCCGAACGCACCCCGCCCAAGATCAGCTCTCTCACATCGCCCTCCGTTGTCGTCGGCGGGCGGCAGTATAGCGGCCTGCTCGCGCCACCGTATTGCGGGCCAGATTGACACCCCCACAGCGGGCCGCTAACCTGCGCCGCCAATGCCTCAGGTGTCTGTCCGGCCTTCGCCGGATGGATGAAACGGGAAGCCGGTGCGCTCGCCAACACGAGCTACTCCGGCGCTGCCCCCGCAACGGTAGGCGAGTAGAGGAGCTGCACCCAGTCACTGTGCTACGGCATGGGAAGACGCAGCTCCGGGGTTGAGACCCACCCACTCGCAAGCCCGGAGACCGGCCTGAAGCACTAGACACGGCACTGCGGTGGGCAGGCTGTGGATGCCAGGCTGCGCGCCTCGTCTCCACACCCCGCCCCACCGCAAGGTCGATCCCCTAGCCAAACACTGCGCGGGTGTGCGCAGAGAGGGTGTGACAGTGCGTTTCTGCTTCCCCATACCGCCCCGGCCGCTCCCCATAGTGGCCCACCGCCGCGCCACCAGCTCCCCGCCCACCACCGCAACGCGGTGACCTCCATGGCCGACATTGAGGCCGATCGCCACCGTGCGCGGATGCAGCGCAAGAAGGCGGTGGCGGAGGGCAAGCAGGCGGCGGCGACCATCGAACGCGGCGTGCTGGTGGTCCACACCGGCAACGGCAAGGGCAAGAGCAGCGCCGCCTTCGGTATGGTGGCGCGCGCCCTCGGCCACGCCATGCGGGTGGGGGTGGTGCAGTTCATCAAGGGGCCGCGCCCCAGCGGTGAGATGCTGTTTTTCAGCCGCATTGCCGAGGTGGAGCTTTACGCCATGGGCGAAGGCTTCACCTGGGAGGTGCAGGACCGTGAGCGCGACCTGCGCGCCGCGGCCGCCGCCTGGCGGCAGGCAACGGCGCTGCTGAGTCGGCCGGAGTTGGGGCTGGTGGTGCTCGATGAGCTGAACATCGCCCTCAAACACCGCTACCTGGCGCTCGATGAGGTGCTCGCCACACTGCAACGCCGCCCCCCCATGCAGCATGTGGTGATCACCGGCCGCGGCGCCCCGCCGGCGCTTATCGCAGCGGCGGATACGGTGAGCGAGGCGCGGCTGATCAAACACGCCTTTGCCGCTGGCGTGCGCGCCCAGAAGGGGGTGGAGCTGTGACCACGCCCCGACGCTGCCCGGCCCTGCTCATCAGCGCGCCCGCCTCGGGCCAGGGCAAGACCACCTTCACCGCCGCCCTGGCCCGCCTGCACCGTAATCAGGGCCGACGGGTGCGGGTCTTCAAGAGTGGCCCCGACTTTCTCGATCCCACCATCCTGGAGCGGGCCAGCGGCCAGCCGGTCTATCAGCTCGATCTCTGGATGGGGGGCGAGGCCCACTGCCGCGGCCTGCTCTACCAGGCCGCGGAGCAGGCGGACCTGATCCTGGTGGAGGGGGTGATGGGGCTGTTCGACGGCACCCCCTCCAGCGCCGATCTCGCCACCCGCCTGGGGATCCCGGTACTGGCGGTGGTGGATGCCAAGGCGATGGCGCAGACCTTCGGCGCGCTGGCCCTCGGCCTCGCCCGCTTTCGGCCGGAGCTGCCGTTTGCCGGGGTGGCCGCCAACCGGGTGGGCAGCCCGGGCCACGCCCAGCTCTGCGCCTCCAGCCTGCCGCCGGAGCTGCGCTTCTTCGGCGCCCTGCCGCTGGCGGAGGAGTGCGCGCTGCCGAGTCGCCACCTCGGCCTGCTGCCAGCGGAGGAGATCGATCAGCTCGATGCGCGGCTGGAGCGGGCGGCCAGCCTGCTGGCGGAGGGGGAATTCGATCAGCTCCCGGCGCCGGTCTCGTTTGCCCCGGCCGAACCGTATGGCCAGCTGCCGCGCCCCCTCGCCGGGGTGCGCATCGCCATCGCCCGCGACGCCGCCTTCTCCTTTGTCTACCGCGCCAACCTGGATCTGTTGCAGCGTCTGGGGGCCGAGCTGCGCCCCTTCTCACCGCTCACCGCCAGCGCGCTGCCGGAGGCGGATAGCCTCTACCTGCCCGGCGGTTACCCGGAGCTGCACCTCCATCGCCTGGCCGCCAACAGCGCGCTGCACGCCGCCATCCACACCCACCACCGGGCCGGCCGGCCCATCGTCGCCGAGTGTGGCGGGATGCTCTATCTGCTGGAGTCACTGACCAACCACAGCGGGGAGCGGGCGGCGCTGGTGGGGCTCATCCCTGGCCATGGCCAGATGCAGGGGCGCCTGGCCAACCTCGGTCTGCACAGCCTCTCTCTGCCGGAGGGGGAGGTGCGCGGCCACACCTTCCACCATTCCACCCTGGAGAGCCCCCTCCCCCCAGCCGCCATGAGCATACCCAGCAGCGGCCGCGGGCGACCCGAGCCGCTATTCCGCCTGGGGCGGCTCTTCGCCTCCTACCTGCACCTCTATCTGCCCGCCAATCCGGCACTGGCCGCGGCGCTGTTTGCACCGCAGCCAGCGCCTAACTAAAGACAAGGAGCCTCACCATGCATATCGAGCCTGGATTCATCGCCCCCGGAAAGGTGCTGTTGGCCAATGTCGCCGCCACCGGCCTGCTGGCGTGGTACGCCCGCGACCTGCTACGCCGCCCCACCGAGCTGCTGCGCAGCCTGCTGGCGGCGCTCTTCTTCTCGCTCTTTATGCAGGCGTTTCACGCCCCGGTGGGGGCCTCAGAACTCCACTTTGTCGGCGCCATGCTCATCTACATGACACTCGGTTTTCTGCCGACGCTGTTCGGCTTTGCCATCGGTCTACTGCTCCAGGGCTTGCTGTTTGAGCCGGCAGATCTGGTGCATCTGGCGGTGAACGGGCTATCGCTCATACTGCCGCTGCTGCTGGTGCACTACAGCTTCGGCCAGGGGCTGCGCCAGGCGCGCCGCCCCCTCAGCCGCCGGGAGCTGTTGAAGCTGGATGCCGTCTACTACAGCGGCGTCACCGCCATGGTCGGCTTCTGGCTCGCCATCGGCGAGACGGCGACCCCCTTCACCGCCTGGCTCCAGTTTGCCGCCGCCTACCTCGCCGTGGTGGCGCTAGAGCCGCTGCTCACCTTTGCCACTGTGCGCCTCTTGCGGCGCGGCGAGCGCCACCCGCTGATCGACAGCTGCTTCGCCGTCAGCACCCTCAAGTTGGCGGAGTGAGCATGGGCAAGGTGTGGTTTGTCGGTGCCGGACCGGGGGATCCCGATCTCATCACGGTAAAGGGGCGGGCGCTGATCCAGCAGGCCGGCGCCATCCTCTATGCCGGCTCGCTGGTCTCTGCGGCGGCACTCCGCTGGGCGCCGGCGGGGTGCGAGATCGGCGACTCCAAGGGGATGACGCTGCCGGAGATCAGCGACTGGCTCAAGACGCGGGCCGCCCAGCACGCGACGGTGGTGCGGCTGCAAACCGGCGACCCCACCCTCTACGGCTCACTCCTGGAGCTGGTGCAGCCGCTGGATGCCGCCGGCATCGCCCTGGAGGTGGTGCCCGGGGTCTCCTCCGCCCTGGCCGCCGCCGCCGCGGCGGTGGAGAGCCTGACCCTGCCAGAGGTGACGCAGACGGTGATCCTGACGCGGGTCGAGGGGCGCACACCGATGCCATCCGGCGAGGCGTTGGCAGACTTGGCGGCCCACCACACCACCCTCTGTCTGTTCCTCTCCATCACCCTGTTACAGCGGGTGCGGGAGGCGCTACTGGCGGCGGGTTGGAGCGACGACAGCCCGGTGCTGGTGGTGCAGAAGGCGAGCTGGCCGGGGCAGCAGCGCATCGTGCGCGGCAGCCTGGCCGATATCCGCGAGCGCTGCCGAGCCGAGCAGATCCACGAGCAGGCGATGATCATCGTCAGCCCCACCCTGGGGGCGCGCCACTGGCCGGAGCTGCGCCACTCCAAACTCTACGACCCGACCTTCCGCCACCGCTATCGGGGCGGCCCGCCCCCCCGCGAGGTCCAACCGTGAAAGAGACCATCCTGCTTGTGGGCCACGGCTCGCGGAATCCTGACGGCAACCAGCAGATCGAGATGTTTGCCAACCACTGGCGCAAACGGCGACCGCAGTGGCGCATTGAACACTGCTTCATCGAGCTGGCCGACCGGCTGCTCGATGAGGGACTCGACGCCGCGGCGGGGGGCTCCAGTCGGGTGGTGGTGGTCCCCCTCATCCTCAACGCCGCGGGCCACGTCAAGCTGGAGATCCCGGCCCACATAGAGCGGGCGCGACAGCGCCACCCAACCACCCACTTCATCTACGCCGCCCACCTCGGCGCCTGCGAACCCATCCTGGCGGTGATGAAGCGCTCACTGCACCGGCTGCTGCGCACCCTGGATATGCCCGACCCACGCACCACCGGCGTGGTGCTGCTCGGCCGCGGCAGCTCAGATCGGGCCGCCAACGGCGAGGTGGCCAAGCTGGCCCGCTGGCTGTTGGAGGAGACGCAGCACGACCTGGTGGATATCGCCTTCACCGGCATCACCCACCCTCGCCTGGAGACGGTGGTGCAGCGCCAGGTGCGGCTCGGCATGGGGCAGATCGCCATCCTCCCCTACTACCTGTTCAACGGCACGCTGATGGAGCGCATCGGTCGCCAGGTGGAGCGGCTGCGCCGCCAATATCCGCAGCTGAGCCTCGCCCTGGGGGGCTATGTCGGCTTCGACGAGGAGATCTACAACCTGGTGGAGCAGCGCGCCCTCGCCGCCGCCAGCGGTGACAGCAGCCCCCTCCCCTGCGACGGCTGTCGCCACCTCCCGTCCGCCGCGCCGGCGGGCCACCACCACCACCCCTAAAGGGGACGCCATGGGCAACACCATCACCGAACAGCTGACCGCCGCCGGCCAGCGGATCGAGCACGACTCCTTCGCCATTGTCGATCAGGAGGCGGGCGCCCACGGCTACACCCCACCCCAGTGGCAGGTGGTCAGGCGCCTCATCCACGCCACCGCCGACTTCGACTTTAACGGCCTGACCCACTTCCACCCGGCGGCGATCGAGGCGGGACTGGCGGCCATCGCCGCCGCCGCCCCCATCCTGGCCGATGTCGCCATGGTGAGCGTCGGGCTGTCACAGCCGCGGCTCCGGCACTTCGACATGGCGGTGCATGACTTCATCGCCCAACCGGAGGTGATCGCCCGCGCCCAGGGCGAGAACACCACCCGCGCCGTGCAGGCGGTGCGCTACGCCCACCAGCGGGGGCTGCTCGATGGCGCCATCGTCGCCATCGGCAACGCCCCCACCGCCCTGCTGGAGGTGGTCCGGCTGATCGAAACCGGCGCGGCGCGCCCGGCGCTGATCATCGGGATGCCGGTGGGCTTCGTCGCGGCGGCGGAGTCGAAGCAGGCCGTCAGCCACTGCCCCGTACCGTGGATCATCACCGTCGGTCGCAAGGGGGGCTCGCCGCTGGTGGTGGCCACCATCCATGCGCTGCTGGCCCTCGCCGAGGCGGCCGCACCCCAAGGTGCGCATGGGCGCAACTGACCGACGCGGCACCCGCACCGGCTTCACCACCGGCGCCTGTTCGGCGGCGGCGGCGCGGGCCGCCGTGGTCGGTCTGCTGACCGGCAGCGTGCCCACCGAGGTGGAGTGTCTGCTACCCAACGGGCAGCAGGTCCGCTTTGCCGTGGCCGAGGGGGCGTGCGCCGCCGGCCGCGCCCGGGCGGTGGTGGTGAAGGATGCCGGCGACGACCCCGACGTGACCCATCTGGCGCGCCTCACCGCCGAGGTGCAGCTACTGGCCGATGCCGTTGGCGTGGTGCAGCTGGCCGGCGGTGCCGGGGTCGGCACCGTCACCCAGCCGGGGCTCGGCATCGCGGTGGGGGGGCCGGCCATCAACCCGGTGCCGCGGCGCAATATCGAAGAGAACGTCCGCCTCGCCGCCGGCCCTCTACTAGCAGAGTGGGGAGTGGTGGTGACAATCTCGGTTCCCGGCGGCGAGGCGCTGGCGCGGCGCACCCTCAACCCGCGCCTCGGCATCGTGGGGGGGATCTCCATCCTCGGCACCAGCGGCATCGTCCACCCCTACTCCACCGCCGCCTTCCGGGCCAGCGTCGTGCAGGGGATCGAGGTGGCCGCCCGCCAGGGGCAGACCAGCGTGGTGCTCACCACCGGCGGGCGCACCGAGAAGTTTGTGATGCGCGAGCTGCCCCAGCTGGCACCCGCCTGCTTTGTGCAGATGGGCGACTTCCTCAGCTACGCCCTGGAGACGGTGGTCCGCACCGGCATCCGCCAGGTGGTCATCGGCGGCATGGTGGGCAAGCTGACCAAGATGGCCCAAGGCGAGGGCATCACCCACGCCCACCGTAGCGCGGTGGATACCGCCCTGGTGGCCGACATCGCCGCCACGGTGGGCGCCCCGGCAGCGGTGTGTGCGGCGATCCGCGCCAACGCCACCGCCCGCTACGCGAGCGAGTGCATGGCGGAGCTGGGGCTGGAGATCCCCTTCTATCGAGAGCTGGGGCGGCGGGTCATCCACACCTTGACCAACCGCTACCCCGGCCGCTTCCGCCTGCGGCTGCTCATCTGTGATTTTGAGGGCCAGCGCCTGGCCGCAGTGGGAGATGAAGATGAGTGAACCGTGCCGCATCATCGGCATCCTCGACGACGGCTACAGCGGACTGACAGCGGCCGCCCGTTCCCACCTGGAGCGGGCCGATCTGGTGATCGGCGCGGCGCGCACCCTCGATCTAGTGGCGCCGATCCTCGCCCCCACCAGCGAGCGGCGCAGCCTGGATGGCCACCTCCCGCAGGTGGCCGACTGGGTGGCCGAGGCGCGTGCCCAGGGGCGCAGCAGCGTGGTGCTGGCCACGGGGGATCCCCTATTCCACGGCATCGCCGGCAGCCTCATCACCCGCCTGGGGTTGGCGTCCTGCGTGGTCCTCCCCAACCTCTCCACCCTCCAGCTCGCCCTCGCCCGCTGGGGGATGCCGTGGCAGGAGGCGCAGCTCCTCTCCGTCCACAGCCGCGACAGCGGCGAGTGGAGCCCCGGTGCCGGCCCGGAGCACGGCCTCTACCGGCTGGCCCAGGCGCTCCACCAGCAACGGCTGCTGGGGGTCCTCACCAGCCCCGCCAATGGCCCTGATCGCATCGCCCGCCTGCTGCTGGCGGAGGGGTTGGCGGAGTGCTTTACCATGCGCATCGCCGAGCGCCTGCACCAGAGTGACGAGCGGCTGCTCGGCCCTCTCCCACCGCGGGAGTGTGCGGCGCAGCCGTTTGCCGGACCAAATGTGGTGCTGCTCGAACGGATCGAACCCATCCGCCAGCCCCAGCTGTTTGGTCTGCCCGATGAGGCCTATCTGCAACGCCGCCCCCAACGCGGCCTCATCACCCGCCAGGAGGTGCGCGCCGTCACCCTGGCGCGGCTTCGGCTGCGGCTCGATAGCGTGCTCTGGGATATCGGCGCCGGCTCCGGCTCAGTCGGCCTCGAAGCGGCGCGGCTCTGCCGCCAAGGCCACGTCTACGCCATCGAAAAAAATGCCGAGGACTACGCCATCGCCGCCGAGAATCGGCGCCGCCTCGGCCTCGCCAACTACACCCTGCACCATGGTCGGGCGCCGGCCGGCCTCAGCCGCTGGCCCGACCCTGATGCGGTCTTCATCGGCGGCTCCGGCGGTGAGCTGCCGATCTTGATCGGCATCGCACTGGCGCGGCTCAAGGCGGAGGGGACCCTGGTGATGAACTTCGTCACCCTGGAGCACCTCGCCGAGGCACTGACCGAGCTGAAGGCGCAGCGGGCCCACTGGGAGGTGCTCCAGTTGCAGAGCGCCCGCAGCCGGCCGCTGCTGGATCTCCACCGGATGCAGGCGGAGAACCCCGTCTGGATCGTCATTGCCGAGAGGACCCCATGACCCACTCCCCCCACCAGGGGCGCCTCATCGGCGTCTCGCTAGGCCCGGGGGATCCGGGCCTCATCACCCGCCGCGCCTGGGAGGTGCTGCACTCGGGGGCCCACTGGGCCTATCCGGTGCGCGCCGCCCGGGCGGAGAGCTACGCCCTCGGCATCACCCGTCTCGCCGGTCTGACACCGCCGGCGGAGGCGAGCGCGCTCATCTTCCCCATGACCCATGACATCGAGAAGCTGAGCCGCCACTGGTTGGCGGCGGCCCAGAGCCTACTGCCGATCTTGGAGCGCGGCCGCGATGTCGCCTTCCTCGTAGAGGGAGACGCCTCCACCTACTCCACCTTCGGCCACCTGGCGCGCACCGTGACCGCCCTCGCCCCCACCATCGAGGTGGAGACCATCGCCGGGGTCGCCTCCTTCCTCGCCGGCGCCGCCCGCACCGGCGTCCCGCTGGGCGACACCGACGACACCATCGCCATCCTGCCGGCCGGCTACGGCGTGGCGACCCTCGATCGGCTGCTGGAGGATTTCGACACCCTGGTGCTGCTCAAGGTGAAACCGCTGCTCGATGAGATCATCGACTGGCTAGAGCAGCGCCAACTGCTGGAGCACGCCCTCTTCATCGAGCGCGCCGGCAGCCCGGAGGAGCGGGTGGTGCGCTGGCTGCCAACCCTGCGCGGGGAGGAGGTCAACTACCTCTCGCTACTGCTGCTGCGCCACCCCCACCGCCAGCGGCCGCCGCTGGTGCGGGGCTGTCGGCCACGGCGCGGGGCACCCACCCCATGAGCCCCCCCATCCCCACCGCCCTGGTGGCCATCACCAAGCAGGGCAGCGCCCACGCCGCCCACTTGGCACAGCAGCTGCCGCAGGCGCAGCTCTTCATCGCCAGCCGTTTTGCCGACAGCCCGCCGTTGGCATCGTTCGGCCCCCGCCTCCACCGGCTGGAGGGGGCCATCGGCGCCGCGGTGGGGCAGCTCTTTCAGCGCTACCAACGCATCGCCTTTTTCGTCTCCCTCGGGGCGGTGGTGCGGCTCATCGCCCCCCACCTGCGCAGCAAAGAGCAGGACCCCGGGGTGGTGGTGATCGACGACGCCGGCCGCTTTGTCATCCCCCTCCTCTCCGGCCACCTCGGCGGGGCCAACGCCTTCGCCGCCGCCATCGCCCAACTGCTGGGGGCGACCGCGGTCATCACCACCGCCTCCGATGTGGGCGGGACCATCGCCGTGGACCTGCTCGGCCGGGAGCTGGGGTGGCGGTTGGAGGCGCCCAAGATCAATGTCACCCGGGTGGCCGCCCACCTCGTCAACCAGGAGCCCGTCGCCTTCATCCAGGAGGCGGGGGCGCGCAACTGGTGGCGGCGCCCCACCCCACTGCCGGCCAACATCGTCTGCTTCGAGCGCTTTGAAGCGGTGGATCTCCACCGCTTTAGCGCCCTGCTCTGGGTCACCCAGCGCCCAATTGAGGAGGCGCTCTGGCAGCGCCTGGCGGAGCGGCTGGTGGTCTATCGGCCACCGCTGGGGCAGCAGTGAACGGGCCGCGGGTCATGGCGGGGATCGGCTGCGATCGCGGTGCCAGCCGCGCCACCCTGGAGCAGGCGATCGACCTGGCGCTGGCGCAGGTCGGCATCGATCGCAGCGCCATCCAAGGGCTGGCCACCATCGATAAAAAGGCCGATGAGCTGGCGCTGCTGAGCCTGGCCCAGGCCCAGCGCTGGCCCATCCACCTCTTTCGTGCCGCTGAGCTGGCGACGGTGGCGGTGCCCAACCCCTCCGAACTGGTGCGCCGCCACATGGGCACCCCGGCGGTGGCCGAGGCGGCGGCGCTGCTGGCGGCCCGGGCACCGGTGACGGCGCTGCTGGTGGAGAAGTTCAAATACCGCGGCGCGGATGGCAAACACGCCACCGTGTCCCTGGCCCGTATAGCGCAGGAGGACCCATGAGTAGCGGCAAGATATTTCTGGTGGGGCTTGGCCCCGGCGCCGAGGCCCACATGAGCCTGCGGGCGCGGGAGGCGATCGCCGAGGCCGAGGTGGTGATCGGCTACACCACCTACATCCAGCTGGTGGCGCCGCTGCTCGCCGGCAAGGAGGTGATCCGCAAGGGGATGACCGAGGAGCTGGATCGGGCGGTGGAGGCCTACCAACACGCCTGCACCGGTCGGCGTGTCGCCCTCATCTCCTCCGGCGACAGCGGCGTCTACGGCATGGCCGCTCCCACCTACGAGGTGCTGCTGCAAGCGGGCTGGAGCCCGGAGAGCGCCATCGAGGTGGAGGTGGTACCGGGCACCACGGCGCTCACCGCCTGCGCCGCCCTGGTGGGGGCGCCGCTCAGCCACGACTTCTGCTCCATCTCGCTCTCCGATCTGCTCACCCCATGGCCGCTGATCGCCCGCCGCTTGGAGGCGGCCGGCCGCAGCGACTTTGTGGTCGCCCTCTACAACCCCAAGAGCGGGCGGCGCTGCGGCCAGATCCTGGAGGCGCAGCGCATCCTGCTGCGCCACCGCCACCCCGACACCCCGGTGGCGGTGGTCAAATCGGCCTACCGACCACGGCAGCAGATCCAGCAGGTGACCCTGGCCACCCTGGCCGACTGCGACATCGGCATGTTGACCACAGTGCTGGTGGGCAACTCCAGCAGCTATCGGCGCCACGGCCTGCTGCTGACCCCCCGCGGCTACGCCAACAAATATGCGATCAGCAGCGGCGCGCTGAAGGAGGGGGAGCGGGCCGGCCACTCCCTCAACCTGGGGCTGGTGGGGTGGCGCGGCGCGGCGCGGGCCTGGTTACAGCACCACCCCGGCGCCCCCCTCAGTGAAGCGGCGCGCCACTTCGCCGTGCCGCTGGGGGGGATCCTCAGCGCCCTGGAGGAGGCGCCGGCCGGCGAGTCGGCTGGGGGCTATGCGGTGCGGGCGCTCCCCGCCACGCCCCCCCAACTGGCAGCGACCCTGCGCCCCTGGGGGCGCCTGCGGGCGACCCTGGAGAGCGGCCACGGCGCCAGCATCGAGTGTCGCTGGGAGGGGCGTGAACTGGCAGCAGACGCCACGGCGCTGTGGGTGGAGCAGCACCACTTCAGCCTGCGCATCGAGGCGGCGCGGCTGGCGCAGATCTGGCTGGTGCGCGGCCCCGCGGAGCAGCAGGGGCTCTACGCCGTAGATGCGGTAGGTGAAGGAGTCTGCACCCTGCGCCTCGATCACAGCGAAGACGCCGCGGAGCACTTTGAACAGAGCTGGCGGCAGTGGGCGCCACCGCTCAGATGACCGCCAGTGGTTAGCCTAGCGAGCGCCAGCGGCGCCGAGGGGAATGGGTGTCCGGGGTAGTCGGAGAGTGGATGTCCGGGTTACTCCCCTGCGCCCTAGATGCAGCGGGTGAAGGAGTCTGCACCCTGCGCCTCGATCACAGCGAAGACGCCGCGGAGCACTTTGAACAGAGCT
>QKFD01000020.1 GCA_003251535.1 Chromatiales bacterium
CCCCCCCCCCCCCCCAACCCACCCTCATAATGGGGGTTTAGCAAACCCATCATGCCCAGCAACTTATTGATATATAAATAAAAAAACCAAAAGAAAGGGGATATCTAAACGGCGCCACCCAAAAGGTATAGACCCCGAATCGGGTGACCAGGCTTAATATTCAGTTGTATTTTTTTTGCTTCGCAAGCCATGAACATACAGCAGCACACCCACCCCCAATGTGCCAGCCAATACAAGCAACCATTCATGCCCCACCTGACGCCCACCACTCACATATTGTTTATCACAATATCTATACTGAGCCAACTGCTCTTCCGTGAAGTAACCATCAGGGTCATTCGCCCCAATCCATCCCACAACACCCAGCGCGGACACAAGGATCATGACCATCCCGAGGGTTTTCATATTCACATAACGCATGGTATACGCATCCCGGCAATCGGAAACTACACAACCGTTTTGGGGGGTCAACTGGCGTGCTGTATTGGGCTGCCCACAATTAAATGATCACTAAAAAGAGAGCGGCATGATATCCCGTCTGACTTGCCTCCCTCAGCAAGCCAATGGCAGATGACCGACCCATCCCAACGGACTCATACCCTCCCACACAGAGGGATCTGGCGCAAATATTTTGCCGCATCCGCCGTCTTGCATAAAATCTGGAAAATTACCACTCATCTCGGGATGGAGGGGCTGCCCGACACAGACAAGCCGGCAGGGAAGAGACATGACCCATCCATGACTAAACATTCATCGACTTACCCACTGGTATTCTCCATCCCCCGGCCTGGCTAACCCATGACCCGGGGACACAAAGTAGTGCGAGCGCGCCACCACAGCGGCCAAACGAAGCTGACCTACCCCTTCTCAATCCATCGCGTTATCCCATTTCACGACACGCGCCACCGGCTTGGAGGGGAGAGACCGAAAGTGAGCCGTTTTCACTCATCGGGCGGCTAAACGCACCGCTTGCCCCCAGTCCCCGTAATCAGACGCTCCATTCCACAGTGCATCGCCCCCAACCCGTTACCAGCGTGAAACTATGGGATTAGGAACCACTATCGTCTGAGTCTATCCGTAGTCCACTCGCAATTGCCCTATGTACAGCGTGGTTTCTTGCCAGGTACCGGCAACCCCGGCCTCCATCTCTGTCCGGGCGTCTCCCCCACCCCACCGCTCGATCCCCACGCTGAGGAGACATAGTTCTTACCAACAGCTTGCGCCCAGCTCCATCCGGTATGAACATGGAGGCGTAACCGACGG
The DNA here is from genome assembly GCA_003251535.1 of Chromatiales bacterium. GTDB lineage: Bacteria > Pseudomonadota > Gammaproteobacteria > Thiohalomonadales > Thiohalomonadaceae > SZUA-493. The sequence continues at coordinate 1,264 of QKFD01000020.1, forward strand.
TTCTGACAAGGAGAACAGCGTGGCAGGCGATCCCCCCCTGGCAACCTGTCCCCAATGTGGTGGTCAGTTTTCCGCTACCTATCCGCTCTGCCCCCACTGCGATGCGCCCATCGAGTCGCCGCAGATCGACCGCCAGTTGGCAGAGTTGGCCATCCGGCTCCATATGCTCACCCCGGAGCAGGCCCGGCCACTGCTGGATCCGGCGCAGGGCGGGGCGGGCGAGCGCTTTTTGGCGGCAGGCGTGCTCAGCGCCAAGCAGCTCAAGTTCCTGCGCGAGACCCTCCGCTTCCGGGCCGAACGGGCGGCGGATACCCGCTTTGGCACCCTTGCCGTGGAGCGCGGCTGGGTCACTTCTGAGCAGGTGGAGGCGGCCCTCAAGGAGCAGAAACAGCGCTATCTCCAGGAGCACGCCGAACTGACCGTGGGCGATCTGTTGGTGGCCAGTGGCGCCCTCAGCGCTGAACAGCGGGATGCCCTGTTGGCAGAGCAACACCGCCGCCGGCAGCAGGCGGACCGCCCCAGTGGCCCCGAGCCGCGCCTGGAGATCGCCCCTGATCGCACCAACGCCTCCCTGCAACTCCACAAAGATGCCCCTCGCTTCTCCTATGAGCAGCTGGTGGACCTGCTGGCGGAGTATGGGGTGGTCCATGGCCTGGACGAAGCGGCCTTACGCGGTCTGGCCGATGGCAGCCTGCCGACGGGGGAGCCGGTGGTGGTGGCCCGCGGCCACCCCCCAACCCCGGGGGAGGATGGGTGGGTGGAGTATATGTTTGAGCGCCACCCGCTACGGGCGGCAGATCAGGACGATTCGGTCTATATCGACTACCGCGACCACGGTGAGATCCCCCAGGTGACGGCAGAGACCCTATTAGCCCGCCGCACCCCACCTAAGCCCGGCAGCGAGGGGATCGATATCAGCGGCTATCCCCTCCCCCCTCCCACTCCGCGGGAGGCACGGCTCGGGCTCGGTAAAGGGGTGGCCTTCACTGAGGATGGCGAGGGGGTGGTGGCCACTATTGATGGCCATCCGGCGGTCTCCGCCACCGGCATGATCTCGGTCTTTCCCGATTACATCATTAAGGGGGATCTGGGGAATGCCACTGGCCACGTCTCCTTCAACGGCCGGGTGGTGGTCTCCGGTACGGTGCAGGCCGGTTTTCGGGTGCGCTGTGGCGAGTTGGTGGCGCAGGAGGTGGAGGCGGCAGATATCGAGACTACCGGCGATGTGCTGATTCGAGGCGGTGTGATCGGTACCCATATCCGCTCCGGGGGCTCCATCAGCGCCCGCTATCTCCACCATGCCCATGTCGAGGCGATGGGGGATCTATTAGTGGCGCGGGAGGTGGTGGAGTCGGAGGTGGAGCTATCCGGCGCCTTCCACGGCGAGCGCTGCACGGTGCTCGCCTCCCGCATCTCGGCCCGCAACGGGGTGTGGGTCAAGGAGGTGGGCTCAGAAAGCTCCAGCCCCAGCGCTATCTCGGTAGGTATCGATGACCGGGTGGACCACGAGGCGGCGCGGCTCAAGCTTGCCATTGAGCAGTTGCAGGAGCAGGCCGCGGAGCAGCAGCGACAGATCCAGGAGGCAAACCATCGCTTGGGGAAGCTGGAGCTGGAGATCGGTAAGGGGGCGCAGCTGGAGGATAAGGCGCGGGTGAAGCGGCGCGAGATGGTGACCAAGGGGGTGGATACGGCAACCCTGGACCAGCAGATCAGCCGCCTGGAGCGGATGTTGTTTGCGCTTTTTGACGAGCAGGAGCAGCTCACGAGTATGGTGAGTAGCAATAGCGAGGCGCTGGCCAGTGGCCGGACAGAACAGGCCACCTTAGATGCGGAGTTGGCACAGCTCCAGGCGTGGTCGCAGGATCAGGAGGGGCGTATCTACTTGGAGGCCAAGGTGCTCCACGTCGGTACGCTGGTGCGCGCGCCTGCCATTCAGCAGCGGACCACGGCCGAGCGTCGCCAGGTACGGCTCGATGCGCGCAATATCCGCAACCCCCTCTAAGCTCCGGGACTCAAGGGAGGCAGCTCAGCTGCTCCGCCAGCAGTTGCAGTGAACGGCCACGGTACTCATTGACATCGAGGCGATAGGCCAGCTGCACCTGGCTCCCCAACGCGGGCAGCTGTTCTAGATCACCGTTAAAGAGGATGGCATCCAGCAGTTGGCCGCCAGCGGTGGCGAGTTGCAGCTTCAGATGACGCTCACCGACAATGCGCCGCTCCCGTACGGTGAATATCCCGTCGAACAGCGGCTCGGGGAAGCCCTGTCCCCAGGGGGCCGCGGCCCGCAGCTGCTCGGCCAGTGCCAGGTTGAACTCCTCCTCTGCCAACTCGCCATCGCTCCAGATCACCCCATCCAGCCCCCCGCTGCCCGCTTGCACCGCCACCTCATCGGCAAATGCCTGCTGAAATTGCGCCAATCGCCCCTCTTCGATGGCCAGGCCGGCGGCCATTGCGTGGCCGCCAAAGCGCAGCAGTAGCCCGGGGTGGAGTGCCGCAATGCGGTCCAGTAGATCGCGGATATGGATGCCGGGCACCGAGCGGGCCGAGCCCTTGATCTCGCCGGAGAGGGCGCGGGTGAAGATCACCGTGGGGCGCTGGAGCCGCTCTTTGACCCGTGAGGCGAGGATACCGATCACCCCCTCGTGCCAGCTCTCATCGAATAGGCAGATCCCGAGTGGC
>QKFD01000129.1 GCA_003251535.1 Chromatiales bacterium
CTTCCTTTGACTCCATCACGGGCAATTTTGGCTTGGTACCAGCGCTGAACATCCGGATCCTTGTAGATGAGGCGAAGCACTGCAAAGTAGATGTATTTGCGGACCACGCTCGGTCCTCGCTTCGTCAGCTTGAGGCGTCCCTACCGACTGGCCGAGCAGCGAGACAGCAAAACCGAGCCCAACCAAAGTAGGTCGGCGTTAGCGCAGCGTAACCCGACAACCCTCCAGGAGCGCAACCGCATTCCACTGGCCCTATGGGTGCTACTCGGTGTGGTTGTTCCGCTGCCGCGTTTGTGGAGGTGTGTGCCGGGGTGGGGATTGTCGGGTTACGCTCCGCTAACCCGACCTACCGACGATGCCCTCTTTCTTGCTTCCTTGGGCCTCAAAACTCCATGCGTTAGCGGCGCAACGGGGCAGAAAAAAAGAGGGCGGCCTAAGCCGCCCAACAGAGGAGCACCTGATGGCCTCAGGCGTAGGTTGGAGCAAATGATTCGCTGGCCGGCCCTTTGGTACCCCAGTAGGGGGAGAGCTTGCGCAGTTGTTCTACCACCGGCGGCACGGCCTCGATCACCCGCTCAATCTCCTCTGCGGTGGTGTAGCGCGAGAGGGAGAAGCGTACGGTGCCGTGGGCGGCGGTGTAGGGGATATCCATGGCCCGCATCACGTGGGAGGGCTCTAGGGAGCCGGAGGTGCAGGCGGAGCCGCTGGAGGCGGCGATGCCCACCTTGTTGAGGAGCAGCAGGATCGCCTCACCCTCGATGAACTCAAAGGCGATGTTGCTGGTGTTGGGCAGACGGTTGCTGGGATCGCCGGTGGGGAAGGCGTTGGGTACCTGGGCCAGGATCCCCTGCTCTAGCCGGTCGCGCAGGTCACGCACGACGGTCTGCTCGTGCTCCATGGCGGCCATGGCCTGTTCCGCTGCCACCCCCAGGCCGATGATGCCGGCCACGTTCTCGGTGCCAGCCCGCCGTCCCCGCTCCTGATGGCCACCGCGCAACAGCGGGCGGAAGCGGGTGTTGCGCCGCAGGTAGAGCACCCCGATCCCCTTGGGGGAGTGGAGCTTGTGGCCAGAGAGGGAGAGCATGTCGATCTTGCTGTTTTTCAGATCGAGCGGGATCTTGCCCACCACCTGCACGGCGTCGGTGTGGAACTGCACCCCGGCGGCGTTGGCCAGCTCGGCCATCTCCTCCACCGGGAAGAGGGTGCCGGTCTCGTTGTTGGCCCACATCACGGAGACGATAGCCACCTGCGGTGAGAGCAGGGCGCGATACTCGTCGAGGTTGAGCCGCCCCTTGTTATCCACCTTGAGCCGATGGATGGTGTAACCCTCTTTCTCCAGATGCTCGCAGAGGGTCAGGACCGCCGGATGCTCGACCGTGGTGGTGATAATCTCTCGCCGATCCGGGTAGGCGCGCAGCGCCGAGAGGATGGCAGTGGAGTTGGACTCGGTACCACAGGAGGTAAAGATCACCTCGGAGTCGTGCTCAGCACCCAACAGCGTCTGCACCTGGCGACGGGCATTTTTCAGCGCCCGCCCCACCTTCTCACCAAAGGCGTGCATGGAGGAGGGGTTGCCGTACTGCTCGGTGAAGAAGGGGAGCATCGCCGCCACCACCGCGTCATCGACGCGGGTGGTGGCGTTGTTGTCGAGGTAGATGGGGTCCATATCAGTGTCCCCCGCAGGCGTGGGCCGCCTGCTTGGCCGGCACCACCCGCACCAGCTCGCCCAGCGCCTCAACGATCTGCTGCTGGATCCCGCCCAGGGTCATGGCCGCCATCTGGCAACCGGAGCAGGCACCGATCATGTTGACGTAGATGGTGTTGCCATCCACATCCACCAGTTCTACGTCACCACGGTCACGCTGGAGCTGGGGGCGGATCTTCTCGATGGTCTCTTCGATGATGCGAATGCGCTGGAGGTTGGTCAGCTTGCCTTTGGCCGCTGGGGCCTGGGCAGGGGCCGGCTCAGCGGCCACCGGCGCTGCCGTGGCCCGCTCCGCCATCACCTTCGCCAAGATCTCTTCGATCCCTTCATGACAGGAGGAGCAACCACCGCCGGCCTTGGTGTAGTGGGTCACCTCTTGCACCGTGGTGAGATTGTTGGCGCGGATAGTCTCTTCGATCAACACCGCGTCCACGGCGAAACATTTGCAGATGAGCGCCCCCTCTTCGTGGTCGTCACTCCACTCCTCGCCGCGGAAGTTGGCCACTGCCGCCTGTAGCGCCTCACGCCCCATCACTGAGCAGTGCATCTTCTCCGCCGGCAGGCCATCTAGGAAGTCGGCGATATCCTGGTTGGAGACCTTGAGCGCCTCTTCAAGGGTCATGCCCTTGATGATCTCGGTCAGGGCCGAGGAGGAGGCGATGGCAGAGCCGCAACCGAAGGTCTGGAAGCCGGCATCCAGGATCCGCTCGTTGTCTGGATCTACCTTTAAGGTGAGACGCAGGGCATCACCGCAGGAGATAGAGCCCACCTCGCCGATGGCGTTGGCGCCATCGATGGCACCGGCGTTGCGCGGATTGAAGAAGTGATCTTTGACCTTTTCGGAGTAGTCCCACATGGCCTGGTCCCCTTACGCGGAAAACGACTTGCCGCAGCCGCAGCTGTGGGAAGCGTTGGGATTCTGGAAAGCGAAACCGGATTCAGTAAGGGTTTCGACGAAATCGATGGTGAGGCCTTTGAGCAGCTCGGCGCTGGAGGGATCCACCAGGACCTTGATCCCATCCTGCTCCAGCACTACATCGTCGGCCCCGCTCTGCTCGGGGAGGTCCAGCGCATACTGGAAGCCAGAGCAGCCGCCCCCCGTCACAGCGATGCGTAGTCCAGCGACCGGCCGACCAGCGGAACGGATGAAACGGCGGGCGGCTTTCACGGCATTCGGGGTGAGGGTGATCATGGTTCAGGCTCTCCGAGCTGAGGGATGTGTGAAGGGTTAGGAGCAACCGCCATGCCAGCCCAAGCCAAAAAGGCAACATCATGATTATAAAGGAGTTATTTTGGGGCATCTTTCCGACTGGTATTGTCGGAGATATCCCTGTTTGTCATCTTCACGACAACCTTTCGCACCTTGCTGGTGCAGCTCCCTACCCCCAACAGCGACCCCATCCATCTGCATCTATCTCCGGTCATCCCACTCCCTTATTGTCCGCCGCCGCTGCCCACCAGGAGTCCCATCATGCCCAACTACCGCCCCCTGCTGGCCGCCATCCTTGCCGCCACCCTCTGGAGCCCTGCCCACGCCACCGTTGCCCGCAGCGGCGAGCCGGCAGGCAGCGTACTCACCACCCAGGGGGATGAGCAGATCCGTTTCCTGGATCAGGGTCCGTGGGCAGCCGTGGAGCGGGAGCAGGCGCTGCTCGGTGGCGACCATCTGCGCACGGGTCCCTATGGCGCCCTGGCACTGCTGTTTGCCGATCGCACCCAGGTGCGGGTGCAGCGCAATAGCTCGCTGTTGGTGAAGCAGGTGAGCGGCCCCGGACCGGCCCAGCTGCGGCTTGATCGGGGCGGCGCCTGGTCACGCGCCGCCACCCATGGGAAGGGGTTGGAGATCCAGACCCCCTCCGCCACCGCGGCCATCCGCGGCACCGAGTGGAGTTTGGCGGTCAATGACCAAGGCCGCTCCACGCTGGTGGTGATCGCCGGTGAGATCGAGTTGAGTAATGAGTTCGGTGCGGTCCGCGTGGGCCCCGGCGAGGTGGGTACCGCCGAGGTGGGGCGAGCACCGCAGAAAAATGTGTTGGTACAACCGGAGTTACGCGCCCAGTTTGCCCTCCATCTCGATGTCCGTTATGCCCTGCCACTCCTTCCAGCCAGTGACATCAAGGGACCCCAGCTAGAGAGCCGGCAAGCGGCCCTGCAGGCGCTCACGAGCGATCAGCGCAGTGTGGCCCAGTGGGCCGAACTGGCGGCCATCGAGATCGATCTGGGCCACTATAGCGAGGCCCGCAGGGCCCTCGCCCACCTCCCCTCTGACCACCCAGACCGCCCCTATCTGGCGGGCTATCTAGCGGCTACCGATGGCCACTTTGCCATCGCCGCAGAGCTGCTCGGGCGGACCCTGCAACAGGGCCCAGCCCAACGCCGCACCACCGCCCGCATCGCCTACTACTGGTCACTCTTCGCCCTCGGCCAGTTCCGCGAGGCCGACGCCCTGCGCAGCGAGCTGGCAGCCACCGAAGGCCCCTATCCGGCCCTTGCCATCGCCTGGACCCTCGCCTTCCAGGGCGAACTACCAACGGCGGCGACCCAGCTCGATCAAGCGCTGGTCCGCTATCCCAACCACCCGGCGCTCACCATCCTCGCCGCCAATATCGCCATCCTGCTGGGGCGTACAGAGCAGGCCGATAGGCTGAGCCAACAGGCGATCAAGGCCGCCCCCGACTCCGCCCTGGCCTGGGTGGTCCGCGGCCAATATCTGGACGGCTTCACCCCTCAGCGTGACGAGACCCTGACCACCTACCGCCGTGCGGTGGCGCTGGCACCGGAGAACGCCATCGCCCAAAACAACCTCGGTCTGGCGCTCTACGACCAGGACTACCCCATCGCCGCGGAAGAGCGGCTGCGCTACGCCATGGAGTTGGCCCCTCAGGACCCCATTCCCCCGCTCAATCTGGCCATCCTGCTGCTCGATCGCCACCGCATCGATGAGGCGACGGCACTGGTGGAGCGGTTTGCCGATCAGGGGGCGCTCAGCTATCTGGTGGAGGGGCGCATCGCCGCCCAGCGGGGGGAGCTGGAAACCGCCATCGACCGGCTGTTGGCCGCCACCACCGCCGCCCCGCTGCTGGCAAATGCCGAATCGGGCGCTGCCATCGTCTACCACGAGCTGGGTGAGGGGGCGCGGGCCGAGCAGGCGCTGGCCAATGCCGATCGCCTCGATCCCCACGACCCACTCCCGCCCCTCATCTCCTCCATCATCGCCATCGATGACTACCGTGCCGACCACGCCATCAACGGCGCCCGGGAGGCGCTGCGCCGCATCCGCCAGCGCGATGGCGAGGACCTCGGCCAGCTCGCCGCCTCCCGTAGCGGCGCCATCAGCGTCGGCTCGGCCCTGGGTAATGTGGGGCTGCTCGACTGGGCCGACTTCTACAACGACCTGGCCTACTCCCCTTTTGATGCCAACAGCAATTTCGTCCGCGCCCACCGTGAGGTGGGTGGCCTCGGCTACCTCACCACCGGCTTCACCTTGGATCCGCTGGCGATCTACCGGCGCCACCGCTACACCGATCTCTTCTACCGCCCCTTCACCGATCTCACCCTCGCGGGTGGCTACGCCACCGATGCCGACCGCGATTGGCAGCGGAAGGAGGGGAGTATCGCCCTCTCCGGCTTCGACAATAGCGCCCTGCCAGTGGCCTACGACCTCTCGCTGAGCAGCAGTCGCCAGCGCGATCTGGCGGGCCCTGCCGAGGGTCCCGCCGGTGCCAGCGTGGCCACCGCGGCGCTCGGTACCCAGCTCGGACAACGCCTGAGCCTCAATCTGTTCTACAACGGCGAGCGCAACTACCAAGGCAATTCACTGGACGCCATCCTCCGGAGCGAGGAGGAGAACCGCGATCGGGAGTGGGTGGTGGGGATGGGCTACAAGCTGGGCGACCGCGACATGCTGATGGGGGTGGTCACCCGCAGTTATCAGCAGTCATTTGCCGATTGGCGCCACGGGACCCTGCGCTATGCCAAGGAGACCGAGCTGGATGCCCCCACCGTCGGCCTGCGGCGCTTGACCCAGTTGGGGGAGACCACCGTAGGGATCGGGGTGGAACGGGCCGAAGGGGAGGTCAAACAGTACGAGCGACTGGAGAAGTTCTTCGACCGAGACGCCATCGATGTCACCTCTACCCGTGCCGATCTCGATCTCCTCTGGCAACCCCACCCCAGCGTCGATCTCCAAGGGGCCGTCAGCCTCGCCCGGTTCGAGACCCGGGGTACCGACGAACGCTATGTGGCACCGCGCCTCGGCATCGCCTGGCGCCCCAGCCAAGATCAGATGGTGCGCCTGGCCTATCGCCAGGATCCCCCCACCGTGGTGATCTACTCCCTCACGCCGCCCGACACGGTGGGGCTCATCCCCTATCAGCGCTCCATCGTGCTGGATATCGAGAGCTGGCTGGCGCGCTGGGACAAGGAGTGGAACCAGCGGCTCTTCACCGCCGTTAGCGCCCAGCGGTTGCGGGCCGAAGACCCCACCCGTGCCGATCCGCCGATGGAGGCGACCCGGCTGGGGGCCGCCGGCAACCTCTGGCTGGGGGATGGCGTAGGGCTGGCGGCCAGCTACTACCATGTCGATAGCGAGTGGCGTGGCGGCGACCTTGCCGGCCAACCACTCCCCTGGCAACCGGAGTACAACGGTAGCATCGGCCTCAGCTGGGTCCACCCCGCCTATGTACGGATCGATCTCGCCTGGGAGACCATTGGCCCCCAGCGCAACGATGAGCAGCAGGCACTCAACGGCTACGATCTGCTCAATCTCACCACCCGCTGGGAGCCGCTCAACAAACACCTGATGCTGGGGGTCAAGGTGGACAACCTACTCGATCAACGCCACACCGCCGATGCCCTCTACCCCGACGAGGGGCGTGCCTATTACCTGTTTGGTGAAGTGCGCTTCTGATAGCGCGCGCGCCCGATGGAGAGCCGCCAGCTCACCCCCACCCCACCGCTGCGCTGGTGGCTGCCGCCGCTCCTGCTGTGGCCGCTGCTGGCGCTGCTCGGCACCACGCCCCTCTGGCAGGTATCCGTAGAGGGGCGGGCGTTTGATCTCCTCACCACCCTCCGGCCACCACAACCGCCCAGCGATACGGTGCTGGTGGTGCTCGACGAACCCTCCTTTGCCGAGGTGAACCAGCAGTACCCCTGGCCACGGGCACTCCATGCCGATCTGCTGCGGGCGCTCCAGCGGGCGGGGGCGCAGGTGATCGCCTTCGACATCATCTTTGCTGAACCATCACGCTTCGGCCCCGAGGATGATGCCGCCCTGGCTGAGGCCATCCAGGAGGCGGGCCGGGTGGTGCTGGCGGGCGCCGAGGAGTACATCGAGCGGCCACAGTGGTTGCAGTACTCCCGTATCGAGCCGCTGCCACTACTGGTGGCGGCGGGGGCCAGCGTCGGGCTGGCCACCATAGAGGTGGATGGGGATGGCGTGGTACGCAGCCTCCCGCTGCAAACCGACAGCTTTAGCCGCCAAATAGCGCAGCTGACGGGCCGGCCCCTCCCCCCGCCAGTGGCCGGCCAGCAGATCCAATATTTCGGCCCGCCGGGCCACTTTAGTCGCGTCTCCTACTACCAGGCCCTCGACCCTGAGCACTACCTACCCCCCCATATTTTTCAGGGTAAACGGGTCCTGGTGGGGCTCGATCTGCGTAACACCGTCCAGCTTGAGCAGCGTGCGGCCGATCTGTTTGAGACCCCCTTCACCCTCACCAGCCAGCGCTACAGTGCCGGGGTGGAGATCCACGCCACCATTCTCGACAACCTGCTTTATGACACGGCCATCGATCCACTGGCTGTACCCACCCAGCTCACCCTCCTGGCACTGACGCTGCTGCTCAGTGGCTACCTCAACCGCCATTGGGAACCCACCCGCAGCAGCCTCAGCGCGGCGCTGTTGATCGCCGCGCTACTCACCGTTGCTCTGCTGCTGCTCTATCTCGGGCGGCTCTGGCTCCCCCCTGGACTCCCTCTGCTCGGTGTTATCCTCCCCTATCTGTTACAGGGGCTGTGGGCGGTGCTCCAGGAGCGCCGCCAGCGGCTGGCCATCGCCCGCGCCTTCAGCCACTACCTCTCGCCCGCGATGGTAGAGCGGCTCCAGCGGGAACCACAGCGGCTCCAGCTCGGGGGCGAGCTACGGCCAATGACCCTGCTGTTCCTCGACATCCGCGGCTTTACCACCCTCTCCGAGCGCTACCAAGAGAACCCGCAGGCCCTCACCCGGCTCATCAACCGCTTCCTCACCCCCATGAGCGCCGAGATCCTGCGGGAGGATGGCACCATCGATAAGTACATCGGCGACTGCATCATGGCCTTCTGGAACGCCCCGCTCGATGAGCCCCACCACCCGCTACGGGCCTGCCACACCGCCCTCGCGATGGTGGAGGCGATGCACCGCTTCAACCGGGAGTTGGTTGCTGAGGGAGAGGAGACGCCGGTGCAACTGGATGTCGGCATCGGCATCAATAGTGGGCCGTGTGTGGTGGGAAACATGGGCTCAGAGCAGCGCTTCGACTACTCGGTGCTGGGCGATACGGTCAACCTCGCCGCCCGGCTCGAAGCCGTTAGCAAGCTCTACGGCACCCGTATCGTGCTGGGGGCACAGACCGCCATGGCCGTCGCTGGGCAGCTCGCAGTGGTGGAGATCGACCTCATCGCGGTCAAGGGCAAGCAGCAGGCGGTCCCTATCTACACCCTCTTGGGGGATGGGCAGATGCGCGCCCAGGCGGCGTTTCAAACCCTGGCAGCGGCCACCGACGCGCTGCTGCGCGCCTATCGCGCCGGCGACTGGGAGGCCGCCCTCGCCGCCCTGGCGGAGGGGCGGGCCAGCGGCCTACTGCCAGGGCTGTTTCAGCTCTACCAGCAGCGCATTGAGCACTACCGCGCCACCCCGCCGGGGCCGGAGTGGAATGGCGTCTACATCGCCGAGAGCAAGTAGCCCCTTGGCATTTTCGCCGGAGGTCGGCAGGCTATGGTCTCCGCCCTCGCCCACCACCACCATGGCCCGCACCTCTCTGTGGTTGCTCCTGCCGCTGCTGCTCACCGGCTGCTTCACCTCACCACCGGCCCCTCTGGGAGAACGCCTGACACAGCAACCGTGCTGGTTTGAGAGCGACCCCGCAGAGCCGCCGACGCGCTGTTACTTCATGACGGTGCCCGAAGATCACCACCACCCCGAAGGGCGGAGTATCCGCTTCCCGGTGGTGATCTTCAGTGCCGAACGCTGGTGGTGGCAGACCCCCCCCGCGCCGGTGCTCCATCTGGGAGGGGGTGGGCCAGGGAGTGCGGTGGGCCTCAGTGCCGAGCAGGGGGGCGACTGGCTGCGCAATGAGTATGCCGCCATGGCAACGGCCCGCGGCCGGGATCTCATCGTCATCGATCCCCGTGGGGTGGGCCAGGCCCAGCCGACCCTCAACTGCCCCGAGTTCATCACCACTATCCAGTCGCTACTGGCGCAGGCCCCCTCGGTCGAGGAGGAGCAACAGCAGACCCTGACCGCCTACGCCGAGTGCCGCGCCCGGCTGGTGGCCGGTGGCATCGATCCAGCCCACTACACCAGCGCCGATATCGCCGCCGACGTGGAGCTGTTGCGCCAAGCGCTGGGGGTTGAGCGCTGGTATCTCTACGGTGTCTCCTATGCCAGCCGCTACGCCCTCACCGTCGCCCGTGACCACCCCCAGGGGGTGGCCGCGATGGTGCTGGATGGCACCGTATTTCCCCAGGTGCGCTACGCCGAGCAGGACCCCATCCTCCTGCGCACCGCCATCAACCGCGCCATCAGGCGCTGCACCCGCAACGGGCCTTGTGCCGCCCAGCACCCCCACCTGGAGCAGAGCCTGATCACCCTGTTGCAGCGGCTGGATGCCGAGCCCATCCGCACTGAGGTAGACAACCCGTGGAATGGTGAACCCATCACCATTGCGGTCACCGGCCGCCGCCTGAGCGAGGCGCTCTTCCTCGCCCTCTACGACGACGCCTATTACGACCAACTACCCAATCTGATAAGCCAGCTCTCCGCCGGCGATCAGCAGTCGCTCCAGGCACCGCTGGAGGAGCTACTCGCCCTGCTATTCGATCCCTATTTTGCCGATGGCGTGCAGTTCTCCTCCTTCTGTGCCGAGGAGCTGCCATTTGCCGATCTCAACCGGCTCCGCCAGGGCCTCGATGGGGATAACTACTTCGATCAGCTGGTGCTAGCGGACATCGATAGCAGCAGCCAGCTGTGCCAGCTGTGGCAGATCCCGGCGGCCTCGACCATCGAATCGCAACCGGTGGTCACCGCCATCCCCACCCTGCTACTCCACGGCGCCCTCGATCCCGTACTGCCCGCCGAACAGATCGCCCCGCAACTGCGCTACTTCAGCGATGCCCGCCTGCTCATCTTCCCTCAGCTCAGCCACAGCGTGCTCTCCTACAGTGACTGTGCCACCCAAGCGGTGGGCCGCTTTTTTGATAGCGGTTGGGAGGCGGTGGCGCAGCTGGCCTGCCTGGGGGATGAGGCACAGTGGGTAGATCCACCGCACCCGGCCGAGCCGCCTTAAACGGCCGGGCGCCACACCATCGCCGCGCCCCGCCGTCTCCGCTAGTCGGCCATATCGGAACTGAGGGTGGTGGTGGCGGCAATGGTCACCTCCGCCGACTGCTCGGCCTGGTCCACCTCAAAGTGGGCATCCATCAGTCCAATGAAGCGCTTCGCCTGCGGTGACAGGAAGCGCCCCTTGCGCAAGACCAGCCCGTAACTGCGTTTGGGGAAGTATTGATCCAGCCGGATGCTCTTCAACCGCTCCTCGCCGGTGAGGCAGACATCAGTGACGATGGAGATGCCGAGCCCCAGCTCCACATACTTCTTGATCACCTCCCAACCGCCCGCCTCCAGCGCCACCTTGTAGGTGAGGTTGTGCTGGCGGAACACCAGCTCGACGATGCGCCAGGTGGAGAGGTGACGCGGCGGCAGGATGAGGCCATAGGGGCTCACCTCCTCCAGGGTCACCGTGTCACGCTCCGCCAGCGGGTGATCCAGCGGCACGATGAGGGCGGGGTTATAGGTGACGATGGGGCGGTAGACGATATCGTCAGGCACCTCCAGCATCGAGCCGACGGCAAAATCGACCTCATCCGCCCGCAGCATCGCCAGGCCATCGCGGCCGGTGACGTTGTGCAGCTTCATGCGGATATTGGGGTGGGCCTCGGTGAACTGCTTCATCGGCCCCGGGAGGATATAGAGGATGGTGGACTCGCCCGCGGCGATATCGAGGTCGCCCGACTCCAGTTTGCCGGTGGTGGCGGCGAAGGTCTCGTGCAGCTTGTCCATCCCCTCCACCAGCGGGTCCGCCAGGGTGTAGAGGATCTCTCCCTCGGGGGTGAGCTTGATGTTGGGGCCACGCCGCTCAAACAGGATGATCCCCAGCTCCCGCTCCAACGCCTGGATCTGCAAGGAGACGGAGGGTTGGGAGAGGAACAGTCGTTCGGCGGCGAGGGAGATGCTGCCGGCCCGGGCGGCGTGGCAGAAGGCGCGTAGCTGCTTGAGTCGGTTCTGCTTGTAATAGAGAGGCGGGGTCGAGGTCACGGGGGGCATCCCTTGGGAGTATTAAGTTTTTCAATATTAAGCATTGAAATAATTGCCGTGTCAAATAGTGAGACGAATCATACACTACCGCCCACCCCGCATTTAGGCGGGGAATCCGGAATATTGTTCTCAGCTACTGTCAAGGCACGAGGCAGGAACGAATGGCGGTTTCCCTCACGACGATTGCGATTGCGGGCGGCTTCATGGCTGGCCTTGGTGTGGCGCTGGCCTCGGTGCTGGCGGTAGCCAACCGCAAGCTCTACGTCTACGAAGATCCCCGTATCGACCAGGTGGAAGAGATGCTGCCCAGCGCCAACTGCGGCGCCTGCGGCGCGGCCGGCTGTCGCCAGTTTGCAGAAGAGCTGATCGCTGGCAATGTGACCCCTGGCAAGTGCACCGTCAATAGCGAGGGGGGGAATGAGGTCATCGCCCAGTTCCTGGGGGTCGATGTCGGCGCCGAAGAGAAGCGCGTCGCCCGCCTCGCCTGCCATGGCGGCAACCACGTCGCCTACACCCGCGCCCTCTATCAGGGGTTGAAGTCGTGCCGCGCCGCCGCCCTGGTGGGGAATGGTGGCAAGGGCTGCACCTGGGGCTGCATCGGCCTCGGTGAGTGCGAGTCGGTGTGCGATTTCAACGCCATCTCCATGAATAAGTACGGTCTGCCGGTGGTGGATGCCGAGCGCTGCACTGCCTGTGGTGACTGCGTGGAGATCTGCCCGAAGGACCTCTTCTCGCTGGAGCCGGTCAGCCACCAGCTCTGGATCGCCTGTAAAAATCAGGATTTGGCCGATGAAGGGGCCGCCGATTGCGAGGTGGTCTGCACCGCCTGCGGCCGCTGCGCAGCGGATGCGCCGGAGGGGCTCATCACCATGGCCAGTAACCTGGCCGTCATCGACTACACCAAGAACGAATTAGCCTCAAAAGTCGCCATAGAGCGCTGTCCTACCGGCGCCATAGTTTGGTTCGACAACAAGAAGGGCGTCCTCAAGGGGGCCGACGCCAAACGGGTGACTCGCAAAGAGCCCCTGCCCCCTCGCATGGAACCACTGCCCCGAGTCTGACCGCCGCGCATGAGCGCAACGAATAACGTCCGGGGCCGCCGGGCGGGCGGCCCCTTTTGACCCGAAATCCCAGGAACGCAGGACACCGACATGCTCAGAAACAAAGATAAGGCGAAAGAGTTCAAGTACCCCGGCACCCGCCAGGCGATGGACGGCAATACCGCCGTTATCATGTGCGAGCGCGAGGCTTCTGATGCCGCGGGCGCCTACCCCATCACCCCCTCGACCCAGATGGGCGAGTTTTGGGCCGAAGAGGCGGCAAAGGGTCACGTCAACATCTCCGACCGACCGCTCATCTTCATCGAACCAGAGTCAGAGCACGCCGCTGCGGCGGTCACCGCCGGCCTGGCCATGACCGGCCTGCGCGCCACCAACTTCTCCTCTGCCCAGGGCGTCGCGTTCATGCACGAGTCGCTCTATGCGGCGGTGGGCAAGCGCCTCACCTATGTGCTCAACATCGGCTGCCGCGCCATCACCAAGGCGAGCCTCAACGTCCACTGCGCCCACGACGACTTCCACTCCATCGACGACACCGGCTTCTTCCAGTTCTTTGCCAAGAGCGCGCAGGAGGCGGCGGACCTCAACCTGATCGCCCACAAGGTGGCGGAGCTGGCGCTCACCCCCGGCGTGATGGCGATGGATGGCTTCCTCACCACCCACCTCATCGAATCGCTCAACGTCCCTGAGCGCAAGCTGGTGGAGGAGTTCCTCGGCAGCTCCGACGACCTCATCGAGACCCCGACCCCGGCCCAGCGGGTCATCTATGGCGCCACCCGTCGCCGCATCCCGGAGGTGTGGGATGTGGATAAGCCGGTCTCCTCCGGCTCGGTGCAGAACCAAGATGCCTACATGCAGGCGGTGGCGGCCCAGCGCCCCTACTTCTTTGAGCACATCCCGGAGCTGACCGACCGGGCGATGCAGGAGTTCTATGGGCTGACCGGCCGCGCCTATGGCCGCGTCAACAGCTACCGCATCGAAGATGCTGACTACGTCATCATTGGCATGGGCTCCATGCTCTCCACCGCCGAGGCGGTGGCCGACTACATGCGCGAGCAGCGCGCGATCAAGGTCGGGGTGATCAACCTCACCATGTTCCGCCCCTTCCCTGGCGATCAGCTCGGCCAGCTGCTGAAGGGTAAGAAGGGGGTGGTGGTGCTGGAGCGTACCGACCAGCCGCTGGCGGAGGACCTGCCGCTGATGCGCGAGGTGCGCGCCACTGTCTCCAAGTGCATTGAGAACGGTCTGCTCGGCGGTCACGATGGCCACGTCGGCTACGCCGCCTTCAAATCCAATGAGATCCCGCAGCTCTACTCCGGCTGCTACGGCCTCGGCTCCCGCGATCTCCAGCCCGAAGCGCTGGTGGGCGCGGTGGAGAATATGCTGCCCGATGGCGGCAAGCGCCGCTTCTTCTACCTCTCCGTAGACTTCCTGCATGACGCCCCTGACTCACCGAAGCAGGAGATCTACATGCAGGAGCTGCTGGAGTCCTATCCGCGCATCCGTGACCTGGCGGTGAAGGGGAGCGACAACCCCAACTTGCTGCCCAAGGGCTCCATCACGGTGCGGATGCACTCCGTCGGTGGCTGGGGTGCCGTCACCACCGGCAAGAACCTGGCAATGACCCTGTTCGAGCTGCTCGGCTACGACATCAAGGCCAACCCCAAATACGGTTCGGAGAAGAAGGGCCAGCCCACCACCTACTATCTCGCCGCCGCGCCGGAGAAGATCCGCGTCAACTGCGAGTTTAAGCATGTGGATGTGGTGCTCTCGCCCGATCCCAATGTCTTCGATCACAGCAACGCCCTGGCCGGTCTGCGTAAGGGCGGCGTGCTGGTGATCCAGAGCAACCTCGCCTCACCCGAGGAGGTGTGGCGCTCGTTCCCGGTGTCGGCCCAGCAGTACATCGTCGATAACGAGATCAAGCTGTTCTATATCGACGCCTTCAAGGTGGCACGTGAAGAGGCCTCCAATCCTGAGCTCCAGTACCGGATGCAGGGTATCGCCTTCCAGGGCTCCTTCTTCGCCGCCTCCGGCATCATGGAGCAGGCCAACCTCAACGAGACCTCGCTCTTCAATGCCATCAAGGCGCAGCTCCAGGCCAAATTCGGATCCAAGGGCACCCGCGTGGTGGAGGACAACCTGCGGGTGGTACGGCGCGGCTTCGAGGAGCTGATCGCCGTCCCGGTACAGCCGGTGACCCAGCTCACCGCCGCCGGCCTGCGGCGCACGACGGTCCTGCCGGTGATGCTGAAATTGAAACCCGCTGCCAGCGAGAAGGTGAGCGATATCCACCGCTTCTGGGAGCAGACCGGCAACTTCTATCTGGCCGGTAAGGGCAACGACAACATCGTCGATCCCTTCATCGGCATGTCGCTCATCCCCGCCGCCACCGGCGTCTTCCGCGACATGACCCAGGTCCGCTTCGAGCACCCCACCTGGATCCCGGAGAACTGCACCGCCTGCGGCGACTGCTACACCCAGTGCCCCGATAGCGCCATCCCCGGTCTGGTCACCCCGGTGGCCGATCTGTTCGAGACCACTATCCGTCGCATCGAGTCCCAGGGCCAGACCACCCGCCAGCTGCGCCGTGCGGCACGCACGGTGGAGAAGAAGCTGCGCGCCCTGGTTGAGCCCCAGGCCGAGGCCGCCAAGATCGGCGAGCTGCTGCGCCAGGCGATCAACGACACCATCGCCGAATCTGAACTGGCGCCGGAGGACAAGAATCAGCTCGCCACCGAGTTTGACTGGTTCGAGCAGTCCCTGGGTGAGTTCAAGTTCGCCATCACCAAGCCCTACTACTCCATCTTGGAGAAGCGGGCCAAGGGCAGTGGCGGCCTCTTCTCCATCACCATCAACCCCTACACCTGTAAGGGCTGCATGGAGTGCGTCGATGTCTGTGATGACAACGCCCTGATAGTGGAGAGGCAGACCCCCGATTCAGTTGAGCAGATGCGCCGCGACTGGCAGTTCTGGCTCGACCTGCCCACCACCCCGCAGAACTACATCCGCATCGATGACCTCGATGAGCGCATCGGCGCCCTGGAGACGCTGCTGCTGGATAAGGTCAACTACAACTCCATGGTCTGCGGCGATGGCGCCTGCCTCGGCTGTGGCGAGAAGACCTCCATCCACCTCTTTACCGCCACCGTCTCGGCGCTGATGCAGCCGCGGGTAAAGCGCCATATGGAGAAGGTGGACAACCTGATCCAGGGGCTGGAGAAGCATATCCGTCTCAAGCTGGCCGAGAGCATGGATCTCTCCGACACCCAGGCCATCGCCCAGGTAGTGGATGCCCATCAGGAGGTCGATCTCACCCTCGCCCGCCTCTCCGGTGCCCTCGACCAGCACAACGCCAGCACCGTCGATGCCGATTGGCTGAAATGGGCCTCCGGCCTGCTGGCCCAGCTCAAACACCTGAAGTGGCAGTACACCCAGGGGGTGAGCAACAACGGTCGCTCCCACATGGGGGTGGTCAACTCCACCGGTTGTACCTCGGTGTGGGCCTCCACCTTCCCCTACAGCCCCTATCCGTTCCCCTGGACCACCCACCTGTTCCAGGACGCCCCCTCCATGGCGATGGGGCTGTTCGAGGGTCATATGGCCAAGATGGCCGATGGCTTCCGCGCGGTGCGCATGGCGGAGCTGGAGATCGCCGGCAACTACAACCCGGAGAAGCACAAAGAGTTCTTCACCCACTTCGCCTGGAAGGACTTCAGCGAAGAGGAGTGGCTACTCTGTCCGCCGGTGGTGGCCATGGGGGGTGACGGTGCCATGTATGACATCGGCTTCCAGAACCTCTCCCGCGCCATGATGTCGGGGATGCCGATCAAGGTGGTGGTGGTGGACACGCAGGTCTACTCCAACACCGGCGGCCAGAACTGCACCTCCGGCTACATCGGCCAGGTGGCAGATATGGCCCCCTACGCCAAGCGGCAGAAGGGCAAGAACGAGATCCGCAAGGAGATCTCCCTCATCGGCCTGGCCCACCGCAGCGCCTACGTGATGCAGGGCTCCGTCTCCCACGCCAACCACCTCATTGAGGGGTATATCGAGGGGCTCAACAGCCGGCGGCCGGCGCTCTTCAACATCTATGCGGTCTGCCCGCCGGAACACGGCGTGGGCGATGAGACCTCCTTTGCCCAGTCCAAGATGGCGGTGGAGTCGCGCGCCTATCCGCTGTTCCGCTTCAACCCGGATCGCGGTATCACCTTGGCGGAGTGCTCGGATATCGAGGGCAACCCGGCCATTGAAGGTGATTGGCCCATCTACACCCTCACCTATCAGGATGAGGCGGGCAAAGAGCAGAAGCTGGAGGTGCCGTTCACCTTCGCCGACTTCGCCCTCACTGAAGGTCGCTTCCGCAAGCACTTCAAGAAGGCGCCGAAGGAGACCTGGAACGAGCAGATGGTGCCGGTCCACGAGTTCATCGAGCTGGAGTCGGATGACCGTGATGGGCTCTTCCCCTACATCTGGGCAGTGGATGCCAAGCAGCGCCTCGGGCGGGTGCTGGTCTCCCAGGAGATCATCGAATCCACCTTGGAGCGGCGTGCCTTCTGGCGCCAGCTGAAGGGTCTGGTGGGTGCCGACCAAGAGGTGGTGGATGTCGATAGCGTGGTCAATCAGGCACGGGTGGAGATGGCGCAGAAGCTCACCGCCAGCCTGCTCTCACTAGCGGTTGGCAACGCCAGCAACTTGACCAATGTGCTGAATCTGCCGAACGATGGCGGCCATGGTGTCGCCAGCGTCGGTGCCAACGGCGGCGGCAACGGTGCAGCGGCCGACTATGAGGCGGTGTGGGTCGATACGCCCGAGTGCACCGCCTGTGACGAGTGCATCAACATCGCCCCCAAGGCGTTTAAGTACAACGACCAGAAGCAGGCCGTCGTGCTGGATCCCAAAGGGGCGAGCTTCAAGGACCTGGTGAAGGCCGCGGAGAAGTGCACCGCGTCCTGCATCCATCCGGGGACTCCCTGGAACATGGGTGAGCCCGGTATTGACAAGCTCATTAAGCGTGCGGAGAAGTTTCACTAAGGGGTGTCTTGCGAAACCGGGGACCCACTCTACCCCAACGGAGTGACGTCCCTTTGTTCGGGCGTAGGAGCGGAGAGACGTATTCGCGTTTCTGGGCATGTGCCGCGTATACGGCCGCTCCTACGGTTTTTTTTTCCGAACCGCAGACCTATCCATTGGCTCCCGCAACGAGGGCTTGAACCATGGGCCTATTGTCAATTTTTGGCATAAAGAGTTTCGCTCACGGCGTCCATCCGCCGGAGCATAAGGACGATACGGCCAGCCGGCCCATCCGCCGGTTGCCGTTCGCCTCTAGATTTGTCATCCCCCTCTCCCAGCACTTCGGTGCCCCAGCGGTGCCGCTGGTGCATGTCGGTCAGGAGGTGGTGCGGGGTGAACCCATCGCCACCGCGGATGGCTTCGTCTCGGTGCCCCAGCACGCCCCTATCACCGGCGTGGTGGAGGCGATCCAGCTGATGCCGAGCGCCCGCGGCCCGAAGGTCCCCTCCATTGTGCTGCGCGCCTATGACGCCGCCAGCCAACACGTCCTCTACGGCGCGCCGTGGGACGTGGAGCAGCTCTCGCCAGAGCAGCTGATCCAGGGGATCCAGGAGACCGGCATGGTCGGCCTCGGCGGCGCCGGCTTCCCCACCCACGTCAAACTCCAGGTGCCGGCGGACTGGCCCATCGACACCCTGGTGATCAACGGCTGCGAGTGTGAGCCCTACCTCACCGCCGACCACCGCATCATGTTGGAGCACACCGATCAGCTGCTGGCCGGCACCCGTCTGGCGATGCGGGCGGTGGGCGCCAAGCGGGCGGTGATCGGGGTTGAGGACAACAAGCTCGATGCGGTGGAGGCGATCAAACGCCGTATCCGGGTCGATGACAGCATCACGGTGGAGGCGGTCAAGACCAAATACCCGCAGGGCTCGGAGAAGCTGCTGATCAAGGCGCTGCTGGGCCGTGAGGTCCCCTCCGGCGGCTTCCCATTCCAGGTGGGGGTGGTGGTCAATAACGTCGGCACCCTGGCGGAGCTAGGCACCCTGCTGCCCAAGCGCCAGGGTCTGGTGGAGCGGGTGGTGACGGTGGCCGGCCCCGGGGTGGCCAAACCGGGCAACTACCTCATCCCCATCGGCACACCGCTGCGCTATATCCTCGACCACGTGGGCTACAGCGGCGACGCCCGCCGCATCATCCTGGGCGGGCCGATGATGGGACAGACCGTGGCCTCGCTGGACGTGCCGATCACCAAGCCCGTCTCGGGGGTGATCGTGCTGCCGGAGCGGGCCAAGAGCGGCGACTCGGAGCGGATCTACCCCTGTATCAAGTGCGGCGCCTGCCTTGACGCCTGCCCGATGCACCTCAATCCGTCACAGCTCGGCCAGCTGGCCGGCAAGCGGCGTTATGAGGAGATGGCGGCCCACTTCCACCTCAACGACTGCTTCGAGTGCGGCTGCTGCTCTTATGTCTGCCCCAGCAATATCCCGCTGGTGCAGTACTTCCGCATTGCGAAGTCCATCAACCGCGAGCGTATCTCCTGATGCCCCCCTCCATCTCTCCCGTGGAGCTGCGCACCTCGCCCCATGTGCGCACCACCCAGAGCGTTGAGCTCATCATGCGCAACGTGGTCTATGCGCTGCTGCCCATCAGCACCTGGGCCATCTGGCAGTTTGGCCTCTCGGCGCTGGCCCTCATCCTGACGGTCACCGCCACCTGCGTGGCCACCGAGCGCTTCTTCAACTGGATGGCGGATCGCCCCAGCACCCTCTCCGACTGGAGCGCCACCATCACCGGCCTGCTGTTGGCCCTCACCCTCCCGCCCGGCTTCCCGCTGTGGATGGCGGTGGTGGCCGGTTTTGTCGGCATCGCCCTCGGTAAGGCGCTGTTTGGCGGCCTCGGCTTCAATGTCTTCAATCCGGCCCTGGTGGGGCGCGCCTTTGTCCAGGCCGCCTTCCCGGTCTCCATCACCAGCTGGACCCCCGCCTTCGCCCCGGGCCGCTTCACCGAGTTCATCCCCACCACCTTCACCGCCCCCTTCACTATCCCGCCGGATCTCGGCGCCTGGGTGAAGGCGGCCGGTGTGGATGGCTTCACCGGCGCCACCCCGCTCTCGCTGTGGAAATTTGATGGGGTGGTCACCTCCAGCAGCGATCTGTTCACCGGCATGAGCGCCGGCTCCGCGGGGGAGACCTCGGCCCTACTCATCCTGCTCTGCGGCGCCTATTTGGCGGTGCGCAAGATGATGGATTGGCGCATCCCGGCCGCCGTGCTCGGGGGTGCCTTTGCCACCGCCCTCGCCTTCTGGCTTTGGGGCGGCGAGCACTTCCCGCAGCCGCTGTTTGTGCTCTTCTCCGGCGGTCTGATGCTAGGGGCGGTGTTCATGGCGAGCGATATGGTCGCCTCGCCGGTGACCCCGCTGGGGATCTGGATCTATGGCCTCTTCATCGGCTTCATCACCGTCATCATCCGCTACTTTGGCGGCCTGCCGGAGGGGGTGATGTATGCCATCCTTCTAGGGAACGCGGTGTCGCCGCTCATCGAACAGGTGACCCAACCGCGCATCTATGGTGCCAAGGAGGCGAAGAAGTGAGCGCGCCCCACACCTCAACGCTGTCCGCCACGCCGCAGACCCCCTCCTTCCGGCTCATCGCCGTGTTGGGGACCGTGGCCATGCTCTCCGGGCTGCTCATCGTCTTGGTCTATCAGTGGACCCTGCCCACCATCACCGAACAGAAGCGCCTGGCGCTGGAGCGGGCGGTGCAGGCGGTGATCCCCGGTGCCAGTAGCATCGAGACCTTGGTACTGGAGGGGGGGCAACTCCACCCCGATAGCGCCAACGTCAATGGCCTGCACGTCTATCTCGGCTACGACCAGGCCGGCACCCTCCAGGGGATCGCCGCCGAAGGCTCCGGGCAGGGCTACGCCGACCTGGTGAAGATCCTCTATGGCTATGACCCCGCCTGTCAGTGCATCAGCGGCTTCAAGGTGGTGGCCAGCCGAGAGACGCCGGGGTTTGGCGACAAGCTGGATCGGGATCCCAAGTTCCTTGCCAACTTCCAGGCATTGGATGTGCAACTCGATGCCGAGCAGCAGGCGCTGGCCAACGAGGTGGTGACGGTCAAACACGGCACCAAGAGCAAGCCGTGGCAGATCGACGCCATCTCCGGTGCCACCGTCTCCTCGCGTGCCGTCGGCCGGGCCATCAACGACAGCGCCAGCAAGCTGCTGCCGGTGCTCACCCCCCGCCTCTCTGAATTTGCCAAGCGGAGCCCATGATGGACAGCAAACAGACGCCCATCACCATGGACACCTTCCTCGCCCAGGTGTGGCGGGATAACCCGGTCTTTGTCATGGCCCTGGGGATGTGTCCGGTTCTTGCGGTCACCAGCTCCGCCACCAATGGCCTGGCCATGGGGATCGCCAGTACCTTTGTACTCATCGGCTCCAATCTGCTGGTGTCGATGCTGCGCAAGCTGATCCCCAAGCAGGTGCGCATCGCCACCTACATCGTCATCATCGCCACCTTTGTCACCATGGTGGACTACATCCTCCAGGCGATGGCGCCGGCGATCTATGCCGCCCTGGGGGCCTTCATCCAGCTCATTGTGGTCAACTGCATCATCCTTGGCCGGGCCGAGGCCTACGCCTCGAAAAACGGCGTGCTCGCCTCGGTCGTCAACGGCGCCGGTACCGGCGCCGGCTTTACCCTGGCGCTACTGTTGTTGGGCGGCGTGCGGGAGATCTTGGGGGCCGGTACCCTGTTTGGTATCGATCTATTCGGCCCCCATTTCCAGCCGTGGCTGGTGATGATCCTGCCACCCGGCGGCTTCTTTGCCCTCGGCGCCTGGCTGCTACTGTTTTCCTGGCTGAAGCAGCGCAAGACGCGGCGCGCAGAACTCAAGGGGGAACCGCTCCATGCAGGGTGAATCACTCTCTTTCATCTTTCTCAACGCGGCGATCATCAACAACTTTGTGCTCGCCATGTTCCTTGGGATCTGTCCGTTCCTGGGGGTCTCCGCCAAGTTGAAGACCGCTGGCTCCATGGGGGCGGCCACGCTGCTGGTGATGCTCATCAGCTCTGCCTGCGCCTATGGTCTCAACTATTTATTGGTGGAGTTTGAGCTGGAGTTTCTGCGCCTCATCAGCTACATCGCCGTTATCGCCTCATCGGTACAGCTGGTGGAGATGGTGATGAAGCGGTTCAGTCCGGCGCTGTTCCGCGCCTTGGGCATCTTTCTGCCGCTCATCACCACCAACTGCGCCATCCTCGGCGTGGCACTGTTCCAGACCACCCATGAGTTCAACCTGGTGCAGTCGCTGGTCTACAGCTTCGGCGCCGGGGTGGGCTTTACCATCGCCCTGGTGTTGATGGCCGGTCTGCGGGAGAAGTTGGAGCTATCCGATGTCCCTACCGTCAGCTCCGGGCTGGTGATGAGCCTGATGTTGGCTGGCCTCCTCTCCCTCTCGTTTATGGGCTTTGCCGGCCTGGGAGGACACTGATGATCGCCAAATTTCTCATCGCTATGGGGGCCATCCTGCTGATGTTGGTGGGCTGGATTGGGGTGCAGCAGGCGGCACGCCACTATGCGCTCCGCCACCCCGAATTTGGACCGCCCCGCGAGGAGGGGGGCGGTTGTGGTGGCAGCTGCTCTTGTAAGGGCGGGGGCAGCTGTAAGACCAAAGGCTGAAATATAGAGGCCGCACCAACAGGGTGACGGCCAGACATTTTGGTTTTTTCTTGAACGCAAGGAGGCCCGCCGGGTGACGCCGCCGGGCTGGGTGTAAACGCAAACTCTGGTAACCGATACCAAGGGGGATTCAACGTGGGTGAATACATCGTCTGGTTCGACGCGCTAGGCATGGAAGATGTGCCGCGCGTCGGCGGCAAAAACGCCTCGCTCGGCGAGATGATCAGTGGCCTCTCCGGGGTCGGCGTGCGGGTCCCCGGCGGGTTTGCCACCACCGCCTACGCCTTCCGTGAGTTCCTGCGCCACGACCGCCTCGAAGAGCGTATCAATACCCTGCTCGCTACCCTCGACGTGGAGGATGTCAAGGCGCTGGCCGAAGCGGGCCGCACCATCCGCCAGTGGATAGTGGATACGCCGTTCCCCGAGCCGCTGCTGGATGCGGTAGCCAACGCCTTCCGCAAGATGGAAGAGGGGGCCGGCGGCGAACTGTCAGTGGCAGTGCGCTCCTCCGCCACCGCCGAGGACCTGCCGGATGCCTCCTTTGCCGGCCAGCAGGAGACCTTCCTCAACGTCTGCGGGCTCGATAACGTCATCGACGCCATCAAGCACGTCTTCGCCTCGCTCTACAACGATCGCGCCATCTCCTACCGCGTCCACAAGGGGTTCGACCACGCCAATGTCGCCCTCTCCGCCGGTATCCAGCGCATGGTGCGCTCCGACATCGGCGCCGCCGGGGTGATGTTCACCCTCGATACCGAATCGGGCTTCCGGGAGGTGGTGTTCATCACCGGCTCCTACGGTCTGGGTGAGACCGTGGTGCAGGGTGCAGTCAACCCGGATGAGTTCTACGTCCACAAACCCACCCTTGCCGCCGGCCGGCCGGCAGTGCTCTCCCGCAAGCGCGGTAGCAAGGCGATGAAGATGGTCTACACCGCCGAGAAGAGCGCCGGCAAGAGCACCCGCACCATCGATGTTGAGGGTGACGATCGGATGCGCTTCTGCCTCACCGATGAGCAGGTGATGGAGCTGGCGCGCCAGGCGGTGATCATCGAGAAGCACTACGGCCGACCGATGGATATCGAGTGGGCCCTGGATGGCAACGACGGCCAGGTCTACATCGTTCAGGCGCGGCCGGAGACGGTGAAGAGCCGCGACAGCGCCAACGCCATCGAGCGCTACAAACTGAAGCGCCCCGGCGAGGTGCTCACTGCGGGCCGTGCCATCGGCCAGAAGATCGGCGCCGGCGTCACCCGCCTGGTGAAGGATATCTCCGAGATGGGTAACGTCCAGCCCGGCGACGTGCTGGTCACCGACATGACCGATCCCGACTGGGAGCCGGTGATGAAGCGTGCTGCCGCCATCGTCACCAACCGGGGTGGCCGCACCTGCCACGCCGCCATCATCGCCCGCGAGCTGGGGATCCCGGCCGTGGTCGGCTGTGGCAACGCCTCTGAGGTGTTGAAGGAGGGGCAGGAGGTGACCGTCTCCTGCGCCGAGGGCGACACCGGCTTTGTCTACAAAGGGCTGCTGCCGTTCGATGTGGAGCGCTCCACCACCACCTCGATGCCGCAGCTGCCGGTGAAGGTGATGATGAATGTCGGCAACCCGGGGCGCGCCTTTGACTTCGCCATGATCCCCAATGCCGGGGTCGGTCTGGCCCGCCTGGAGTTCATCATCAACACCACCATCGGCATCCACCCGAAGGCGCTGTTTGAGGTGGAGGCACAGAGCCCAGAGGTGCAGAAGGAGATCCAGGAGCGGGCGGCTGGCTACGCCGGGCCGATCGACTTCTATGTCGAGAAGCTGACCGAGGGGATCGCCACCCTGGCCGCCGCCTTCCACCCCAATCCGGTGATTGTGCGGATGTCCGACTTCAAGTCGAACGAGTACGCCAATCTCATCGCCGGTGATCGCTACGAGCCGCACGAAGAGAATCCGATGATCGGTTTCCGCGGCGCCCTGCGCTACATCTCCGAGAGCTTCCGCCGCTGCTTTGAGCTGGAGGTGAAGGCGATCCGCAAGGTGCGCGAGGAGATGGGGCTGACCAACGTGCAGGTGATGATCCCCTTCGTGCGGACCCTGGATCAGGCCAAGCAGGTCTCTGAGCTACTGGTCGCCAACGGCCTGGAGCGGGGTAAGAGTGGTCTCAAGCTCATCATGATGTGCGAGATCCCCTCCAACGCCGTGCTGGCCGATGAGTTCCTGGAGTACTTCGACGGCTTCTCCATCGGCTCCAACGACATGACCCAGCTCACCCTGGGACTGGACCGCGACTCAGGCGTGGTGGCCACGCTGTTTGACGAGCGCGATCCGGCGGTCAAGAAGATGCTCTCCATGGCCATCACCGCCTGCAAGGCGCAGGGCAAGTATGTCGGCATCTGCGGCCAGGGCCCCTCCGACTACCCGGACCTGGCGAAGTGGCTATTCGAGCAGGGGATCTCCAGCATCTCCCTCAACCCCGATACGGTGGTCGAGACCTGGCTGCACCTGGCGGAAGATAACGCCAGTGACGGCTCGGCGGCCGCCGGCTGATCCCCACCACCCGGGTACAAGGAAGTGCCCACGCCCCTGCGGAGCGAACGCTCCCCAGGGGCGCCCTATTTCCCGCCCTGCTCCCCATTGAGGTCCGCCTATGAAGCGCGCTGTCTTTTTCGTCTCCGATCACACCGGCATCACTGCCGAGACCCTGGGACGCTCGCTACTGGCACAGTTTGAAGGGGTGCAGTTCAACTTCAACGCCTGGCCCTTCCTCGACAACGTGGAGAAGGCGCGCCAAGCGGTGACCCAGATCGACTACTACGCCGCGGAGGATGGGCTGCGGCCGCTGGTCTTCAGCACCCTGGTCAATCCGGAGCTGCGCTCCATCATCAAAGAGAGCCAGGGGCTGCTCATCGACTTCTTTGAGACCTTTACCACCCAGCTGGAGGCGGAGCTGGGGGCCAAGCCGGCCCTGGCGGTGGGGCGCTATCACAACGTGGGCAACTATGCGAAGTACACCGCCCGCATCGATGCCCTCAACTTCGGCCTGGCCAACGATGATGGCGTCATCTCCAGCAACTACGCCGCCGCCGATATCATCCTGTTGGGGGTCTCGCGCTCTGGGAAGACCCCCACCAGCCTCTATCTGGCCCTCCAGTACGGCATCCTGGCCGCCAACTACCCCATCACTGAGGATGACCTGGAGATGAGCCGGCTGCCCAATGTGCTGCGTCCCTTCCGGGAGCGGGTGTTTGGCCTCACCATCGATCCGGAGCGTCTCCAGCAGATCCGCAGTGAGCGGTTGCCCGACTCGCGCTATGCCACCTTCAAACAGTGTGAGTTTGAGGTGCGGGCAGTGGAGGGGCTCTACCGCAGCGAGAAGATCAAATTCCTCAACACCACCGCCATGTCCATCGAAGAGATCGCCGCCACCATCCTCCAACAGGCGGGGATCAAACGACGCCTCTACAACTGACGGAGACCCCAACCCACCCAACGCGGGATCCGGGTTAGAATCGCCGCCGACTTTGAGAAGAGACGGCGGCGAGAGAGATGGCAACCTACGCGATCGGCGATATTCAAGGCTGCTTCGACCAGCTGCAACAGCTGCTGGCGGCGGTGGCGTTCGATGCCACCGTGGACCGACTCTGGTTCACTGGCGATCTGGTCAACCGGGGGCCGCAGTCGTTGGAGACACTGCGCTTCGTCAAGGGGCTGGGGGAGCGGGCGGTGACGGTCCTCGGCAACCATGACCTCCACCTGCTGGCGGTGTGGCACAACCGCGACAACCTGAAGGGGAGTGACACCCTAGATGCGGTGCTGGCCGCCCCTGACGCCGCCGAGCTGCTCGCCTGGCTCCGCACCCGCCCCCTGCTCCACCACGACCCGCAGCTCGGCTTCACCATGGTCCACGCCGGCCTCTCGCCGCAGTGGGACCTGGCCACCGCCCAGCGCTGCGCAGGGGAGATCGAGGCGGTGCTGGCCGGCCCGGATCACCCCCGCTTCTTCAAACATATGTATGGCAACAAGCCACGCCGCTGGTCAGAGTCACTGGCGGGGTGGGAGCGGCTGCGCTACGCGGTCAACTGCTTCACCCGGATGCGCTTCTGCGCCGAGGATGGGACGCTGGAGTTTGGTCAGAAGGGGGCGCCGGGACAGCAGGATCCCGGCTTCAGGCCGTGGTTTGAAGTGGCGGGGCGCCGCCACGCCGGTGAGCGGGTGGTGTGCGGCCACTGGTCCACCCTGGGCCTCCACCTGGGTAGCGATGTGTTTGCCCTCGATACCGGCTGTCTCTGGGGGGGTGGGCTGACGGCACTCCGGCTGCCCGATCTAGCGGTGACCCGCATCGACTGCCCCACCATCGCCGACCCCAACGACCACAGCTGAGGTAGGGGGCGTCCGCTACCCCTTATCCTCGTCATCCTCGTCCTGGGTCAGCTTGGCGAGCCGCTTCAGCTCCCCAGCGGCCAGGTCAAAGTACCAGCCGTGGAGTTGCAGCCGGCCATCCGCCACCCGCTCGCGGATCCAAGGGAAGGTGAGCAGGTTCTGGAGCGACACCTCCACCGCCGCCTGCTCGCAGGCGCGTAGCCGCTCATCGGGAGAGAGATCCGGGGGGACCCGCATCAGGGCAGGGCGCGCCAACTCCACCCAGTGGTCGATAAATTCACCGTCCACACCGCCATCCACCAGCGCCTTGATGCCACCGCACTGGGCGTGACCCAGCACCACCAGATGCTCCACCTCCAGACAGCGCACCGCAAACTCGATGGCGGCGGAGGTGCCGTGGTAGGTCCCCTCGGGTTCACAAGGGGGGACCAGGTTGGCTACGTTGCGGATGGTGAAGAGTTCACCAGGGGCACAGTCGGTGACAATGGCGGGATCCACCCGGGAGTCACAGCAGGCCACCACGGCCACCTTGGGGGCTTGGCCTGTGGCCAGCTGTTCATAGACCTGCGGCTCGACTTTGAAGTAGCGATCGCGGAACCTTTCAAAACCGGCCAGAAGGCGGTCAATGGGATCGTCAGGCTGGTCGGTCATCATCTCACCCTATTTCGTTGCAGTAGTGGCGCGCCGAAGGCGGGCGATTCTAACATCAGCGGCGCACGGGTGAGCCGATAGAGTGATCGGCTGGCGCTGCCCCCCCTCAATAGTGGGGCGGCGGTGTCTCCTCTTCTGGTCGGGCGATGTCACTCAACGGTAACGCCGCCAACCGCTGTCGCAGCTGCTCCAGCTGTAGCCCCAAAGTGGCGATCTCCTGCTGCTGGCGGGCCACCACATCGGAGAGTTCCGCGATGGCCTGCTCCTGAAAGGCGAAACGGGTCTCTAGATCGATGAGACGATCGTCCATCAGTGTGCCTCCCGGGTGATGAGCCAACAGGTGTGGATGCGCGGATTGCGGGCGAAGTCCTCCGGCAAGGTAGCGCGGGTGATCTCCTCAAAGTGGAGCCCAGGATGGGCCTCCGTCCGCAGCTTGAAGCGGCGGTGGTTGGTGGAGAAGATGAGGATCCCATCCTCATCCAGCAGCCGTGCCGCGAGGGTGATCAGCCGCTCCTGATCACGCTCCACATCGAAGCTCTCCTCCATCCGCTTGGAGTTGGAGAAGGTGGGGGGATCGAGGAAGATAAGCCCGTAACGTCGCCGCTCCCGCGGCGCCCCCTCCAACCAGGCGAAGCAGTCGGCCCGCACCAAGCGGTGGAACGCCCCCTCCTGGATCCCATTCAGCGCCAGATTGCGGCGCGCCCAGTCGATATAGGTATTGGAAAGATCCACTGAAGTGGTGCTGGCCGCTCCGCCCAAGGCCGCATGGACGGTGGCGGTGGCGGTGTAGCAGAAGAGGTTGAGTACATCCCGCCCCTGGGCCAGCTCACCCACCATACTGCGGGTGGTGCGGTGGTCGAGAAACAGGCCGGTATCCAGATAGTCGGTGAGATTGACCCAGAAGCGGCAGGGATCCTCGCGCACTTGATGGCGCTGGCCACTCTCCCCCAGCTTCTCGTACTGTGCCCGCCCCTTCTGCCGTTGCCGCACCTTGACCACCAGCCGCTCCGGCGCCAACTCCAGTAGCTGCTGCACCACCGTAGCCGCCTCTCGCAGCCGGAGGGCCGCCTTGCGCGGATCGATGGCGGCCGGTGGGGCATACTCCTGGAGATGGGCGTAGAGCCCCTCTTGGGTGGTGTAGAGGTCGAGGGCGAAGGCGTACTCCGGTAGATCGGCATCGTAGAGCCGATAGCAGTCTACGGCGTTGCGACGTGCCCAGCGCCCCAGATGCTTGAGGTTCTTGCGCAACCGATTGATCAGCATCTGCGCCCCCTCCCCCAGCGCCTCTTGGGAAAGCGGCCGCAGGGCCGGCCGCGCACTGCCGGGGGGTGGCTGAGCCGTGACGTAGGCCTCTGGCGCGAGGGTGAGGGTCAACAACCGGCACTCGATGGGACCGTTCCAGAAGGTATGACTGCGCCGCGCCTTGAGACCCAGGCAGAGACCCAAGGGTGGATTGCCGGTGAAGATGGCGGCCCGCCACCCCTCGAACCGCTCCCGCAGGGTCGCCCCCAGATCGGCATAGAGCCTCCCCAGCCCCTCCTGCGCCTCCAGCCGCTCGCCATAGGGGGGGTTGGTGATGACCAGTCCAGCCCCCTCCCCCACTGGCTGAACCGCCGTCAGGGGGGCGACACTAAAGTGGATCTTCCCCGCCAAACCTGCCCGGGTGGCGTTGGCCTCCGCCAACGCCACCACCGCCCCATCACTATCGCTGGCGGCGATGGCGGGCAGCCGCCCAAGACCCACACTGCGACGCTCCCGCGCCTCGGCGTGGAGCTGCTGCCACAACGCCGGCATATGGCCCAGCCAGCCCTCGAAGCCGTAGTAGTCACGATCGATCCCTGGGGCACAGTCGGCGGCGATGAGCGCCGCCTCGATGGGCAACGTACCGGAGCCGCAAAGTGGATCCACCAATCCGCCGCCGGCGGCGGCGATCTCCGGCCAACCGGCCCGCAGCAGGAGGGCAGCGGCCAGGCTCTCTTTGAGCGGTGCCGCCCCCGCCTCTAACCGATAACCGCGCCGGTGCAGGGGCTCACCCGCCAGATCGATATAGAGCTGCGCCTCACCACGGGCAAGATGCAGGTGGATGCGCAGATCGGGCCGCGCCGGGTCCACCGATGGCCGCCGCCCGGTGCGCTCGCGCAGTCGATCCACCACCCCATCCTTTACCCGCTGGGCGCCGAAGCGGGTGTGGTCGATACCGCTACCTCCGCCGGTGAACTCCACCGCCAGGGTGCCATCGGCGGTGAGGTGCTGCTCCCACGCCACGGCCTTGATGGCGGCATAGAGGTCATCGGCGTTGGTGATGGTGAAGTGGTCCAGCAGTAGCAAGATACGGCTCGCCAGACGGCTCCAGAGGCAGGCACGATAGGCAAGCTCAAGGTCGCCGGTAAATGCAACGCCGGCCCGCGTGGGGCGCACATCGCTGGCGCCCAGGGCGGTCAGTTCATCGGCCAGGAGCGGTTCGAGCCCTTTGGCGGTGGTAGCAAAGAGGGTGTGGGTCACGGCTTGGCTCACTGTGGGACCGCCCACCATGGGGGCAGTGAAGGAGAAGATCAAGCGTTTTAAAACCAGTCTAAATTGGGTATAAATTTGTACGGACGTAGGGTTGATATTCGCTCTGGCGCCACTACCTTTGTAACCGATTCTCTCCCGGGACACTGCGGACCCGGTCAGCCAAATACCCCATAACCATACCAATCATTCAGGAGGTTTCCGTGGCTGTTCTCGTAGGCAAGAAGGCACCCGATTTCACTGCTGCCGCCGTCCTCGCCGATGGCACCATCGTCGATAGCTTCACCTTCTCTGAGGCGGTGAAGGGCAAGTATGCCGTGGTCTTCTTCTATCCCCTCGACTTCACCTTCGTCTGCCCCTCCGAGCTGCTGGCGTTTGACCACCGCATTGAGGAGTTCAAGAAGCGCAATGTCGAGGTGATCGGTGTCTCCATCGACTCCCACTACACCCACAACGCCTGGCGCAACACCCCGGTGGATAAAGGCGGCATCGGCGCCGTGAAGTATCCGCTGGTGGCCGACATCAGCCACGCCATCTGCCGCGCTTACGATGTCGAGGCCGATGCAGGCGTCGCCTTCCGCGGCTCCTTCCTGGTAGACAAAGAGGGCATGGTGCGCCACCAGGTGGTGAACGACCTGCCGCTCGGCCGTAACGTTGACGAGATGATCCGCATGGTTGACGCCCTCCAGTTCTGCGAAGAGCACGGCGAGGTCTGCCCCGCTGGTTGGAAGCAGGGCGACAAGGGTATGACCGCCAGCCCCAAGGGCGTTGCTGATTACCTGGCAGAGAATGCCGATAAGCTGTAATCGCTAAAGCGATCCAGCCCAGGCCGGCGCGGAGCCATCCGGGCCGGCCTTTTTATTGTGGCCACCTTGCGGGTTATACGCCCCGCAGCTCTGTCGCCTCCAGGGTGTTCTGTAGCAACAGGGCGCGCGTCATGGGACCCACCCCGCCAGGCACCGGGGTAATGGCACTGGCCACCGCCTTGGCGGAATCAAAGTGGACATCACCCACCAACCGCCCATCTTCTCGGCGATTGATACCGACATCCACCACTACCGCCCCTGGCCGGATCCACTCACCACGGATCATCTCTGGCCGCCCCACCGCCACCACCAGCACCTCGGCACGCCGAATATGGCTCTCCAGATCCTGGGTGCGGCTATGGGTCACTGTCACGGTGCAGCCGGCTGCCAACAGCTCAAGTGCCATCGGGCGACCCACGATGTTGGAGGCCCCCACCACGACCGCCTCTTTGCCCGCCAAGGCGATGCCACTACGCTCCAGTAGCACCATCACCCCGCGCGGGGTACAGGGGCGCAGCAGCGGCATCCGCAAGGCCAGGCGACCGACATTGTAGGGGTGGAATCCATCCACGTCCTTATCGGCCCGGATACGCTCGATCACCTTCTCGGCGTGGATATGGCCGGGTAGTGGCAGCTGTACCAAGATGCCATCCACCTCGGGATCTTCATTGAGCCGATCGATCAGCGCCAGTAACTCGGCCTCCGAGGTGCTCTCTGGCAGGTCATAGGCGAGGTCGCGGAACCCCACCTCGGCACAATCCTTCCGCTTATGGCTGACATAGACCTGCGAGGCGGGATTGAGCCCCACCAGCACCACCGCCAACCCCGGTGCCCGCTTACCGGCCTGGAGGCGGGCGCCCACCCGCGCCTCGATATCTCGGCGCATCTCCTTTGCCGCTGCATTCCCGTCGATGATGGTTGCGCTCATGCTTCTCCCCTGGGGAAAAGGGCGCTATTTTTCCACGCTCTAACCCCCATCCGCCAGGGGCGGTGCTGGTACATTTTGGGATTTCAGGTATAATCCGCCGCGTTCCCAACCGGAGCTTGACGATGTTTGGAGGCGGGCGTATCATCGCCGGCTTTCCCACTCCGGGGGAGAAGCCTTCGGGGTATAGCGCAGTCTGGTAGCGCGCCTGCTTTGGGTGCAGGATGTCGGGGGTTCGAATCCCTCTACCCCGACCATTTTTGTCCAGACGTTTTGTTAGTAGGGCTCGATTGCAGCGCCCGTAGCTCATCCGGATAGAGCATCGGCCTTCTAAGCCGAGGGTAGCAGGTTCGAGTCCTGCCGGGCGCGCCAATACTGGCCGCTTGGCGGTATCGTTTTCAATGGCGGACGTAGCTCAGTTGGTAGAGCCCCGGATTGTGATTCCGGTTGTCGTGGGTTCGAGCCCCATCGTTCGCCCCATCTCTTCGTAGGCCCCGGCCCTGCCGGGAGCCCACCTCTTAGTGGCACCCCTCCCGCAGCAAAACCCTCCATCGGCGCACTATTGACACCCGCTGATAGAGGATTGGCCTGCTATTTACCGACGAGATAGCGGCGATCATCGAAGGTGGTGATCCACTCCGGTCGCATCAGCGCCATCCCCGCGGCGAGCATTCCGGAGAAGAAGCCCTCCGCGAAGATCATGAAGGGGGCAAAGGGGAGGTAGGCATTGGCGATCTTGGCGAAGCTATAGGTACCGGAGAGGACCAGTAGCGTGGAGCCGACAACCACGGTGAGACCCATCGCCAAACCACCACAGAGATAGGCGTTGACGATAACGTAGATAAAAAAGTGGTGAGGCAGGTAGCGCAACGCCAACCACAACATACCCTGGGTCACCAACACCGGCAGCGCCCCCATCAACAGGATGTTGAGGGAGAAGCTCATCCAGTCCGCCCCGGAGAAGGCGGTGAAGCCCAGCATGACCAAACTGACCCCCACCAGCGCCAACTCCCAGCCAAACATCAGGGTAAACAGCGTCCCCCCCAACAGGTGGAAGTCGAGCCCTGGGTTGATACCCGCCTTGAGACTCCACACCAGCAGCAGTGCCACCGCACTGCCAAGAAAGACGTGTAGATTCTCGCTCCTCTCTAGCCGCGCCCATGGCGCCCGCAGCACGGCATAGCCAAGCAGCGCCCCATAGATGGGATGGGCGGACCACAACACCAGATCAGGTAGCAGGCCGACGGAGAGGTTCATGGCGCTGGAGTACTCCTGTGGCGACGGTACAAGCGGCGGCAGCCCCCCACCGAGTCCATGGGGGACTACCGAATAGGGCGGCCTCCATGGCCACCGCCGCCGTTGGGCTTTAGGGAATACCGCAGCAAACCGCCTATCTCCGCTGCGGTACCAATCCGCCCATGGTAGCTCAGTCGACTGCCTGCTTACCGCGATAATTGTCAATGGCGGCCCGGATGGCATCCTCGGCCAATACCGAGCAGTGGATCTTCACCGGTGGCAGTGCCAACTCCTCGGCAATATCGGCATTCCTGATGGCGAGCGCCTCCTCCAACGTCTTGCCCTTGACCCACTCAGTCACCAGCGAACTGGAGGCGATAGCGGAGCCACAGCCATAGGTCTTGAAGCGGGCGTCCTCGATCACCCCCTGGGCATTGACCTTGATCTGCAACCGCATCACATCACCACACGCCGGTGCCCCCACCATGCCCGTTCCCACATCCTGTTCACCCTGATCAAAGGCACCCACGTTGCGC
This sequence comes from Chromatiales bacterium, assembly GCA_003251535.1. Taxonomy (GTDB): domain Bacteria; phylum Pseudomonadota; class Gammaproteobacteria; order Thiohalomonadales; family Thiohalomonadaceae; genus SZUA-493. The sequence goes on from QKFD01000129.1 coordinate 33,069, forward strand.
GGATGTTCGTAGTGGTCAATCACCTTATCGCTGTAGGCCATGTCGCATCTCCGAGAGGAAATAGATGACTATTATTCTCAACTATACCACTCCCAAGGGGACAATCAACAAAACGCACTATGCTTCTTCGAGGATCGGCTGCGTGCCATAATGCCCTGAATCCACTCACCCACTACGCGCTGATAACACTGCCGTCGCCATGGTGCCCGCCCCCCGCCGTAGCGAGACACCTAGCAGTAGTACCCACCACCACCGATCCCGTTCCCGTACCACGGCTGCTTAGGACACGAGCGCATGTACTCCGCCTCCGGTCGCTTATCCAATGATGACTTGGTCACCCGCTACACCCCACTGGTCAAGCGGATCGCCTACCACTTGATAGGCCGCCTGCCCGCCAGTGTGCAGGTGGATGACCTCATCCAGGCAGGCATGATCGGTCTCCTAGATGCCGCGACTCACTATGACGAGCGACAGGGCGCCAGCTTTGAGACCTACGCCACCATCCGGGTACGGGGGGCCATGCTCGATGAGCTGCGACGCAACGACTGGGCACCGAAATCGGTTCACCGTCGGGGACGGGAATTGGCCGAGGCCATCCACCACCTTGAAGGGCGGCTAGGGCGAGACGCCACCGACACCGAGATTGCCGAGGAGATGGGGATCCCGTTGGCGGAGTATCACGAGATCCTGCAAGACATCAGTACCAGCCGGATGGTGAGCCTCAATCAGGCGGAGGAGGATGAAGAGGGCAGTACTCACGCCATCATCCCCAGTGACGGTCCAGCACCGATGGAGCTGCTACAGCAGCAGCGGTTTCAGCAAGGCTTGGCCAAAGCGATAGAACAGTTACCCGAGCGAGAGCGCCTCATCCTCGCGCTCTACTACGACAAGGAGCTTAACCTCAAGGAGATCGGTGCCATCCTCAAGGTTACCGAGTCGCGGATTAGCCAGCTGATGAGCCAAGCCCATCTCCGCTTGCGGGCCCGCCTGCGCGACTGGCTGGAATAGCGCCAACTACGCCCAGCTGACCCACTCGCCCCAGCCGCCGTACTGACCGGATAGACAGCCGTGCGGGTGGCCAACCTCCGCGCTGTGGCGTGAACATTGCGGGTATGAAAGCGCTGCTGGAGGGGCGAGATCGAGAAATGAAAAAAAAGTGCGGAGCTGCGGAAGTGGCCGCCAACGCTATGGTACCTTTGCTCCCATGACCGAGATCACTCTGACTTCATGGCAGCTTTTTGAAGAGAACTACCAGCTCATGCTGGGGCTGTTCCCCACGTTACGCCACTGCGATCGCTACAGCGTCAACGACCGCCACGGCCGTTTTGATCTCCAGCTAGAGGTGGTAGATCGTGGCCCCTATACCACCACCCTGCGGCTCGATAAGTTTTTCCACGCCAGCCAACTCCTGCGCGACGTCACCATGACCGTACGGGTCTATCACGACGCCAAACTGGTGGAGGTGACCGGCTACCAAGAGTGTCAGCGCGTACCACCACCCCATCGGGTGAGTGGCCACGGTCGCTACCACCGAGGCGAGCGGCGACAGACCAATCGCCTGCTCAATCTGCTACTGCGTCAATACCACACCCACAGCGAGCAGCCCTGCCCAAGCCTTTAAAAGGCACCCTGCTCACAGCGGCAGGGGCCTACCGCTCTATGCGTAGTAGTCTAGGCCACCCCCGCCCACTGCTATGGTAGTGGTCACCACGCCGGTCTCACCCATCTCACCACTTTCATCACCCCAACGCCCTCTCTCGCCACCACCTTCACCGCCCGCGGCAGAGGGATCACGCTCGGAGTAAGGGTTGTCGGAGACCTCGCTATCGGCCAGCTGGATCCCCACATCGCCAAGCATGTCACGCAGCCGGGGTAACGCCTGCTCCAGGGCATCGCGGGTGGCAGGATGGGTGGCAACAAAACTCACATGGGCATGATCCTGCTGCATCGAGATGCGCACCTCCACCGGCCCCAGCTCCCGGGGATTGAGCTGGATCTGCGCCTCCTGTACCCCCTGCCGACTCATCCAACTCACCCGCTGGGCAAACGCCTCATCCCATCCTGGACGATTCACCGGCACCTGTACCGACAGTTGGGTTGGGGGAGGGGTGGCAGAGGTCGTAGTCGTTGGCGAGGTGGTTGCCGCCGTGACGGCGGCCGGGGCGGGAGTAGCCGCCGAGTTGGCTTGCTGAGTCGTTGCCTCTCGCGTGGCGGCAGCGGTGGCCACCAGCTCCTCTTGCAGTTTACCTTCCGCAGTCGCCAATCGCGCCTGCTTGGCCGCGGCGTCGGCATTGGGTTGATTGGGCTGGCTCACGCTAGCGGAGAAGCGGTTGAGCCGTACCTCTGCCAGTAGACGTTCGAATGGCAGCGCCTGATCTTCTGCGGCACCCTCACTCCCCTCCTCCCCCGTGGCAAGCGGTTGTTCCGCGGCATTGCCGGTGGGTAAGAGACGCAACTTCAACTCGCGCGCCAGCTGCTGGCCAGAGAGCATCTGGTCCAGAGCCCCCTGCTGCGGCAACGCCTTGCCCTCGGCCGGCAACCCTTCGCCGCGCTTGGCCAGTAGCGCCAATAGGGCCTCGGCCGCTACCTGGTCGGCCTGCTCGGCGACGGCCCCCTCCTCCGCTTCAGTAACAGCCGCCTCGCCTTCGCCATCGGCTGGCTCGGCCTCAGCCTTGGCATCATCGCGGCTCGGGGTGGCAGCAGCCTCCTCCGCTTGTGCGGCGGTGGTAGTGCCATCCTCCTGCTCCGCTGAACTCTCCTTGGCGCGCTTCTCTTCTGGCTTGGCCTCGCTCCGCTGCTGGCGGCTACGCTCAGCATCACTGCTGCGGGCCGCCTGCCGCTCACTATCCAGCTGTTTCAATTGGCGATTGAAGGTATCAGCAAAATCGCCATCGCTACTATTGGTAGCGAGGTCTCGTGGGGTATTGGTGGTGTTATTAGTACCAAGGAGCAGAGAGATATTGTTCATGGAGAGGCTCCGCTGGGTGTTCGTCCTATGCTCCTTTCAGCACGAGCCATGCCAATCTCGCTAGCGGTGGCCGACGCCCCCAATCGAATACCGACTCACTCCTCTGAACGGCGGCGGCGCTGGGCTATTTCATCGGTCTCTTTCTGATCGCGGCGCGCCTCATCACGCGCCTCCTCTGCCCCCAGTCGATCCACTACCCGCTCCAACACCTTGGTTTTACCGTGGGCATCAAACCACTGACGGCGCCGCTGCTCGCGCCCCTGTTCAGCACGTAGCACCATCTTCTCCTGCTCACTTACGGCCTGATCAAGGCGCGTCAGAAAACGCTGAAGCTCCAAAAAGCGGGAGACGGTGATCCCAGCGGCCCCGCGCTGTTGGGCCTGGCTGCGGTACTCCTCTCGGTAGCGCTTCAGCTCCTCCAGCCGCTTGAGCTGATCCGCCAAAAACTGCTGTGCCTCGCCGAGCGCCTTGGCAGCCGCTTGCTCGCGGGACTCAGCCACCCGAATCACCGGCTTCATGCGTTCAGATTTATTCATGTCTCACTTATCGCCGGAGATTCTGCTGCTGCGGTGGCGTGCGACTGGGCCGCGGTGGCGGCGTCTCCAGTACGGCCTTGAGGTCATGGAGGCTATCGGCTAAGGCCACGGGCTGATGCATGTCTTGGGCTAGAAAGTTCATCAACCGGGGATAGAGTTCAATCGCCTCGTCAATACGGGCATCGGACCCACGGACGTAGGCACCAACGCTGATGAGATCACGGTTTTGAGTATAGGTGGAGTAGACCTTTTTGAAACGTCGCGCCAACTCTTGGTGCGCCTTATCGGTGATCTCCTGCATGGCGCGGCTGATGGATGCCTCGATATCGATGGCAGGGTAGTGACCCGACTCTGCCAGGGTACGCGAGAGCACGACATGCCCATCCAGGATGGCGCGGGCGGAGTCGGCGATGGGGTCTTGCTGATCGTCCCCCTCGGTGAGCACGGTATAGAAGGCCGTGATTGAACCGCCCCCCACATCACCATTGCCGGCCCGCTCCACTAGCTGCGGGATCTTGGCAAATACCGAGGCAGGGTAGCCTTTGGTCGCCGGTGGTTCACCGATGGCAAGGGCCAACTCGCGCTGGGCCATGGCAACTCGGGTAAGGGAGTCCATCAAGAGGAGTACATCTCGCCCCTGATCACGAAAATATTCAGCGATGGCGGTAGCAATGGCCGCACCGTGGAGCCGAATCACTGGCGGTGTGTCGGCCGGGGCGGCAACCACCACGGCTCGGGCCATCCCCTGTTCACCCAGGATGGTTTCAATAAACTCCTTCACCTCACGGCCACGCTCGCCGATGAGTCCCACCACAATGACATCGGCCGTGGTGAACTTAGTCATCATGCCGAGCAACACCGATTTGCCAACACCCGAGCCGGCAAACAGCCCCATACGCTGACCGCGCCCCACCGTGAGCATGGCGTTGATGGCACGCACCCCCACATCAAGCGGCTCACGGATTGGCTTACGCGCCATCGGATTGATGAAACGGCCGGTGAGTGGCATCCGCTCACTGCTGTCGAGAAGACCGTGGCTGTCGAGGGGGTTACCTGTGCCATCCAGCACCCGCCCCAGTAGCCCATCACCCACGGGCGCCTCGTAGACCGATCCGGTGGGGATGACGCGGGAGTTGGGACCAATCCCTTGGATGTCACCGGTGGGCATCAAGAACAGGCGGTCACCGGAGAAGCCGACGACCTCGGCCTCCACCTGACCACCATGGGGATTGACTACAATGCAGCGAGTTCCGATGGTGGCCTGCACCCCTGCGGCCTCTAAGGTCAAGCCCACCATCCGCGTGAGTCGCCCCTCAGCCAGGATGGGGCGCACCGCCTCGGCTAACCGTCGCTGCTGCGCTAGGCGGGCGGCCCAGCGCTTGGCCCGGCTCTCACTCTTGCGGCTCGGAGCCGTCATCCCCCCGCTCTCCACCCAGTAGCTGGCTGACCACGGCGTTGAGCCGCTTCTCTACGGTGGCATCCACTTGCGAGTGCTCGGTGACTATGCGGCATCCACCTCGGGTCAACACCGGATCCTCCACCAGACGCCACGCCTCCTCCTCCCGCTCACCGATGAGCATATGCTCTCGGATAATGGCGATGTCTTCCGGATGGAGCTGGATACGCACCTTGCGGGTTTGGGCCGGCAGGGCCGACATCGCCTCCCGCACCACCCCAACGATCTGTTTAGGGTCCCCCTTCAACTCCCGCCGAATGAGCTGCCGTGCAATGGCCACTGCCAGTGCTACCAACTCCGTCTCGACTACCTCATCCACCTCAGCGAGCGGGGCGGTAAAGGCTTCAATGATCTGCTGCAAACGCTGCACTTCAGCCGCTGTCTGCTTGGCCCCCACCTTGAGGGCCTGCTCCATCCCCTCCTTGTGGCCCGCCGTCAGCCCCTCCTCCTTGCCTAACTTAAAGCCTTCGTCATAGGCCTCTTTCTGGATCTGCTCCAGCTGCTCTAAGGTGAGGGGTGCCACTGTATCCAGCGGCAACTCCTCCTCTGTTGCGGATGGCTCTGGCTCTGCGGGTGGCGGATTGTGATTGGGCAGCTCCCACCGCTCATAGGCGGTGAGCTGCTCAGCGCGTAGTAACTTGCTGTTTTGGGTCATGGCTCACCCCCCCTCCCGCAGGCGGGCACTACACATACTCGTCTCCGCCACCACCCAAACTGATATCACCCGCCTCGGCCATACGCCGGGCGATGGCCAGGATCTCCTTCTGCGCCTGTTCCACCTCAGAGAGACGGACTGGACCACGGGCGTCGAGGTCATCCTGCAGCATCTCCGCAGCACGCCGCGACATGTTCTTTAGCACCTTATCCTTGACCGAATCATCTGCCCCCTTGAGGGCGGTGATGAGGGTCTCAGAGGAGACCTCCCGCAGCAGTGCCTGGATGCTGCGATCATCCACCTCTGCCAGGTTGTCAAAGACAAACATGAGATCCTGGATCTGCTGGCCGAGATCGGGATCCAGCTCTTTGACCTTATCGAGGATGGTGACCTCGATAGCGCTATCCATGAAGTTCAGGATGTTGGCTGCGGTCTTGATGCCACCCACGCTGGAGGATTTGAGGTTGCCGCTCGAACCCGAGAACTGCTTCTCTAGGATCTCATCCAGCTCTTGCAGTGCCGCAGGTTGAATACCATCCAAACTGGCAATGCGCATCAACACATCAGAGCGGAGGTTCTCCGGCAGTAGGGCCAGCACCTGGGCCGCTTGGTCGGAGTCGAGATAGGAGAGGACGATGGCGATGATCTGGGGGTGCTCCAGCCGCACGATCTCGGCGATGGCGCGTGGCTCCATCCACTTCAACGCCTCCAACCCCTTGGAGGAGCGCCCGAGGAGGATGCGGTCGATGAGGTTATTGGCCTTGTCCTCACCCAGGGCATTGACCAATACCCGCCGCATGTAGTCCTCGGAACCGACCCCTAAAGCGGTCTGGGTACCGGCGGTGTCGGCAAAGTCAAACAGTACCTGATTGACCTGTTCACGCGCCACATTGCGGGTCAAGGCCATCGCCTCACCGATGGCCTGGACCTCCTTCGGGCCCATGTGACGCATCACTCCAGCAGCGGCATCTTCGCCCAAGCTCATCATCAAGATGGCCGCGCGTTCGGCGCCTGTCAGCTTAAGTGGCTTTTTATCGGCCATGGTGCGCTACTTCTCTTCGTCTTCGCTCAACCAGGTACGGAGCACCTGGGCGATATGTTTTGGATCGGCCCGGGCCATATCACGGGCCAGCGCCAAGTTCTCATCATAACCATCTTCCGGTTTGGGCAGGGTGGCGATGGTCGGAGGACCGGAGAGGGCAAGCTGCCCATCGGGTCCCATCAAGGCGCCACCTTCACCGGCCTCGCCCTCCTCACCCCCCACCACTACCTCGCCCTTACCCAAGGCAATCCGCAAGGTGGGCACCACCAAGAATAGGATCAGCGCCAACAACACCAAACCGAACAGCACCTGCTTAACGAGATCGATAAACCAAGTCTGTTGCCACAGCGGCGGTTCCGGCAGCGCCTCGATGGGGGCGAGATTAAAGGCGGCATTAATTACATTCACCGAATCCCCCCGACTGGCGTCATAGCCAACGGCCTCGCGCACCAACGCCGTTAATCGATCCATCTCCTCTGGTGTACGTGGCTGGCGTGTCGCCTGCCCATCGGCGCCATAGGAGACCCGGTCATCGATCACCACCGCCACCGAGAGCCGCTTCACCCCGCCAGTGGACTGTCGGGTGTGGCTGATGGTGCGATCCAACTCGTAGTTGTTGGTGGAACGCTTAGTGGTGCGGGCAGGGGTGGTGGTACCAGCTGCGGCATTGGCCCCTTGGGCGACCTCGGGTGCCGTACCGGCAGCGGGTGGTTGATTGGTGAGCGCCCCTGGCACCCCTTCGGGCCCATTGTTGTTGCTCACCTCTTCAAACAGCTGTTGACTACGTAGGGCGGGGAGATCGGGGTTGTAACTCTCTTGTGTCTGCTCGATTAGGGCGTAGTCCACCTCCGCCTTAACCTGGGCCCGCACCCCATCGCGGCCGACCACCGGCGCCAAGATATCTTCGATGCGATCGATATAGGCACGCTCGATCTGCATGGTGTGTTCAAACTGCTCACGGCTCGCCGCCAGCTCGGGATTGCTCTCCCGTTCACTCAGCAGATTGCCGGTCTGATCCACCACCGTCACCCGTGACGGCAACAGATTAGGGATGCTGGAGGCCACCATATGGGTGATCGCCTCCACCTGCTCCCGCTCCAACCGACGCCCTGGATGGAGGGTCACCAAGACAGAGGCGGAGGGCTCCTCCTTTTTGCGGATAAAGGAGGACTGTTTGGGTAGGGCCAGGTGGATACGCGCCTGCGCCACCGCCGCTAAGGTCATAATGGAGCGGGCCAGCTCCCCCTCCAAGGCGTGTTGATAGCGCGCCGTTTCGAGGAACTGGCTAGTGCCAAACTCATGTTTCTGGTTGAGTAGGTCGAGCCCGCTCGGGGCGCTCTGCGGTAGCCCCTCGTTGGCCAGCGATAGTCGCAACTGATGCACCTGACGGGAGGGGACCATCAGCGCACCGGTGCGCTCATCCAGGCGATAGGGGATCCCCTGCCGCTGGAGGCTCTCCATCACTGCCATGGTATCTGTCTGATCGAGGTTGCCGAACAACATGCCGTAGCTCGGCTCACGGCTCCACTGCCACGCCGCAAACCCCAGCGCTACCGCCGCAGCTACCCCAATCAAGAAGCCCAGTTGGCGCGCCACCGGCAGCTGCAGAAAGGCCTCAACCCGTTGCAGTCGATTCTCTTTGCTCGTCTCGCTGGCCACTTGTTCCATAGTCTCAATCTCAGAAAGAGACGGGTATTACCGCGTGCAGGCAGGTCAAACCTGCATCCGCATCACCTCTTGATAGGCCTCGACCAGCTTGTTACGCACTTGCACCATCCCTTGGAAGGCGAGGCCGGCTTTATTACTGGCAATCATCGCCTGCGCCAGAGAGACATTGGGATCACCCAACTCAAATGCCTGCTTGAGGCCAGAGGCCTCCTGCTGCAATTGGTTGACCTGATCGATGGACTGGGCAAGGAGCTGGGAGAAACTCTCGCTCTCCGCCTGCCCGGCCTCCGAAGGGAGCAGCTCGGGTGCCCTCGCTTCAGCGGCGTAGCTCTTTAGCTGGCTGAGCAAGGGGGTGGGATCGATTGTATTGTTCATCTGCGCCTCCAGTGACGGGATCTCGCCAACACTGCCGTCGTGGGCGACTCCTTGCAGGATATGGGCCATACGGCACAGTATCAATAGCAATGAGAGACACTATACCGCGCAGTTATCCAGTTGAGGCATTGGGGCAGTTCCAATGCGTCACGCGCCTTTGGGGCCCCCTTCATCCACCAACCACCCCTCCTCCCGCATCCGCTGGAGTTTGTAGCGTAACGTTCTTGGACTGATGCCAAGACGCTCCGCCGCCTCTTTGCGGCTCCCCTGTCCCAGCGCACTGCGAATCAACTCATACTCGCGGTGCCGCAGCTCACGAGAGAGCTCCTCACCCTCATCAGCGGCCTCTGCCGGGGGTTCGGAGGGCACCGCGCCAGAGGCGGGGAGGAGTGAAGGGGAGTCGATGGTCAACTCCCCCTCAAATTGAAGGGATTGAGGGGTCACCTCGCCGGCCAACTGGAGGATGGTGGCCCGCTGCATCAAGTTATCCAGTTCACGCACATTACCAGGGAATGGGTAGACGGTGAGGAGCTTGGCTGCGGCCTCGCTGATGCGGGGTGCCGCCATCCCCATGCGACCTGCCGCCCGTGCCAACAGGCGGGCAGCCAGCGGCAAGATATCGGCAGTGCGCTCCCGCAACGCTGGGATCCGGAGCGGGAACACATTGAGTCGGTAGAACAGGTCCTCGCGGAAGCGACCGGCCACCACCTCCTCCCTCAGCTGCCGATTGGAGGTAGCAATCACCCGCACATCGAGGCGGAGAGTCTCTCTCCCCCCGAGCCGCTCCACCTCCCGCTCCTGCAATACCCGTAGCAGCTTGGCCTGGAGCGGCAGTGCCATCTCTGACACCTCATCAAGCAGCAAAGTGCCGCCGTCAGCCTGTTCAAACTTGCCAGGAGTGGCCTTGACGGCCCCCGTAAAGGCCCCCTTCTCATATCCAAAGAGGGTGGCCTCCAACATGGACTCTGGAATGGCGGCACAGTTAATGGCGATAAATGGTTTTTGTGCCCGAGCAGAGTGGCGGTGGAGGTAGCGGGCCAACACCTCTTTGCCAGTACCGCTCTCTCCGGTGAGGAAGAGGGTGACATCGGTAGCCGCCACCCGTCGCGCCAGGGCGAGCAGTTCACGGGAGCGGGGATCCTCCGCCACCGGTTCGTCATCGGCAGCGGGTGGGGCCAGGTGACGCGCCACGGCATCTAGCAGTGTGGCCGCCTCAAACGGTTTGACTAGATAGTCAGCAGCCCCCAGGCGCATCGCCTCCACAGCCCGAGGGATGGAGCCGTAGGCGGTAATGAGCAGCACCGGTAGCTCAGGCCGCCGCCCCTTGATATGAGAGAGCAGCTCAAAGCCATTCATACCTGGCATATTGACGTCGCTCACGACCAGATCGAACGGAATCTCAGCCAACAGCCGTAGGGCCTGTTCGGCATCGCTGGCGGTGGTCACCACGTAGTCCGCCAGCTCCAGCGAATCGGCCAGGGCGGCCGCCAGGGCAGCATCATCTTCGACCACCAGCAGTTTAGGCTCCATAGCGTCTCCTCAACCGACAGCGGCAGCCGCCTGCTCAATTGGATGGGCCGGCAGACGCAGAATGAAGCGGCTGCCACCCCCGGGGTTCTCTTCGTACCATACCTCCCCACCATGGGCGCGAGTGACGCTACGCACCACAGCGAGACCGAGCCCAGTCCCACCAGGGCGGCGGCTGACAAACGGCTCGAATAGCTGTGCCCGCAGATCGGCAGGCACCCCAGGCCCTCGATCCGCCACAACCATATCAATACTCCCCGGAGGTCCAGCCCGTAGCATTAGCTGCAACTCCCCCCCTCGCCCCATCGCCTGTACCGCGTTGACCATGAGGTTCTGGATAGCTGACTGCAACAGCACCGCATTACCCCGCAGCCGTTGATTGACCGGCAACGACTCCACAATGCAGTGGGTAGCGCTCTCCTCTAACAGCCCAGCTAGGGTGCGTTGAGCACCGAGCAGCGGTGCCGCAGGCTCCACCCACTCCTCTCCCCCCATTGCATCGGCGCGGGCATAGGCCAGCATGTCGGCGATGAGCCGCTCCAACGCCCGCAGGCTCTCTCGGGCACGCTCGGCAAAACGTTGCCGCTTCTCCTCGGAGAGCGCACTAGAGGCGAGTTGAGATACATAGAGTAGGGCAGCAGAGAGCGGAGTCCGGATCTGATGGGCCAGGGTGGCCGCCATACGCCCCAGCTCCACCAAGCGCTCCTGCCGTACTAGGTGGGATTCGATGCGCCGCTGTTCAGTCACATCCTCCATGAGGAGCAGTTGACCTGGCGTACTCCCCATTGGACAAGTGGTGAGTTTGACTAAGCGGCCATCCCGCAGCTGGAGATCAGGACCACGGGCCGGCTGCGGGGCAAACCAGTCATTGATGGCTTCGCGCCAGAGGCGACCGTCCAAGTCATTGCCAAAGAGACGGGTGGCCGCAGGGTTGTGATCACAGATGCGGCCCGCTTCATCAAGCACAATGACCGCAGCTGGCAGGGCAGTCAAAATGGCGGCGCAGCGATCCGCCGGTTGGCTGGTAGGGCTCATGGGAGCAACTCCGGATCGGTTTGCCCGAACCGAAGCAAGCGTTATGCCTGCCCGGGATATACGTTATGAATCAAATCACTGTGGGTGTTGCTTAGCAAGGCGATGAAAAATGTGACGGTTTACCGTCACTCGACCCGAGAGATATTGTATTTACGCATTTTCTCCACCAGCGTGGTACGTCGCATCCCTAGTAGCTTGGCGGCGTGGGCAACAACCCCACCAGCGGCCCCCAGCGCCTGGTTAATGAGGTTGAGTTCCAGATCCGCCAGATACTCTTTGAGATCGATCCCATCCTCCGGTAGCCGCACTGCCCCTGGTGCAGGAAAGGTGGCGGCCTGAATGGCAGGGAGCGGTGCGATGGGCGGTTCTGGTGGAGCGGGCAGCTCAACGGTGGGGATCGGCTCTACTCCCTCCATCTGGAACTTACGCGGCAGCTCCCGCAGATCCACCACCCCGTGGGGATACATGATCACCAGCCGCTCGATGAGGTTAGCCAGCTCGCGGACATTACCTGGCCAGCTATAGCGCATGAGGGAGGTGACTGCCCCGCTGGTAAGGCGTACTGAACCACGCCCCTCCCGCTCCAGGCGAGCGATAAACTCGTTGACCAGTAGCGGCAGGTCCTCTACTCGCTCCCGCAGCGGCGGCAATTCAATGGGAAAGACATTGAGACGGTAGTAGAGGTCCTCGCGGAAACTCCCCTCGCTGATCCGAACCTCCAGATCGCGGTGAGTGGCAGCGATCACCCGGACATTGGCGGGGATGGAGCGGTTACTGCCCACCCGCTCAAAGGTGCGCTCTTGGAGTACCCGCAGTAACTTGACCTGCATCGGCAGTGGCATATCGCCGATCTCGTCGAGAAACAGGGTGCCACCCTCCGCCAACTCAAACCGCCCCTGACGGGTGGAGATAGCCCCAGTAAAGGCCCCCTTCTCATGGCCAAACAGCTCGCTCTCCAACAGATCGGCCGGAATAGCGCCACAGTTGACTGGAACAAAGGGGTGTTCCCGCCGCTGAGAGAGGGCGTGTAACCCCCTAGCCACCACCTCTTTACCCGTCCCAGACTCGCCCAGAATCAGGACATTGGCCTCAGACTCCGCCACCTGCTCCATCAGCCGTCGCACCTGCCGCAGCTCTGGGGTATTACCCACCAGGGCGCGGGCCAGCTCAGGCACTCGCGGCAGGCGGTGCAGTTGCTGACTATCACGGTAAATATCAGCGCGATAGAGTTGACTCAGCAGCTGGGTATAGGAGAACGGCAGCTCCACCCGTCCCAGCACCCCATCGGGTAGTGGCATATCCCCCTCGCCTACCAGCAGCAGAGGCACCCGTGGCAAGCTGTGGTGTAGTTGCTCAAACATCGAAGGGGTATCGGTGCCATCATCGGCCAGAAAGATGGCGCGCAGCTGCTCAGGGACAACCCCTAACCGCTCCATGGAAGAGGTGCCCTCCGCGACTATGACGGCACCGAAGTCAACAAATTCGAGGATAGTACGCAGCTGCTGGCGGCGATCAGCGCAGTTGTCGACAATGAGCACCGTTTTGGCGGTCATGACCAACAGCCCTCCATACGGAAGCGACACGACACAGGCCCGGCGCAAACTGGGGATCCCAGAGAGCGCGCCGCTAGCTGGTCAGTCAAAGAGTGGAGAACAGATTAGCACGAACCGCCCGGCAGTCAATTTTTTGTCAGTGAGGGAATGACAGAGGTATGGACGACAAAACGTGGTTCAGCGATTTCGAGCGTAGGCGGCTGAGGCCTTACGACCCGTGGAGAGGGTAGCCAACTCACCGCCGATGCGCTGCTGCTCGGTGCGACCCAACGCCAATATCTCTTGGTCACTCTGCAACATCGCCCGGATCCCCTCCTCCAGCACCGACGCCTCTTCCGAGGTGGCGGGTTGGGAGAAGAAGGCATCCAGTAGCTCCCGCCGCACGGCCTCGGTCTCGATGACCTGATCCCACAAGCCGTTGTGCGCCGCCTCCAACATCGATTCGGCGAGGCGGCGAATCTCTCCCCATTGATGGAGGCGGTTACTCATTGCCTAAGCACCGTATGAGAAAGAGGGGGTCTCAGGGCGTGCTGGCGGCTGCTCATCAGGTTTAACCTGCTGCCCGATGCCATCCCACGCCTCTTTTAGATCCCGCAAGAGATCGGCAACCTCACTCAACGCATCAAGGTCGTTTTTGAGGTTGGCCATCAATAGACGCCGTTCCATATAGTCATAGAGGGACTCAAGGTTGGTGGCAATCTCCCCCCCTTTGTCCTTATCTAAGCTGGCCCGCAAGCCGTCCACAATGGAGATGGCGCGCGAGATATGCCGCCCCTTCTCTGCCACATCACCGCGCTCCATGAACCCCTTGGCCAGGGCAATCTTGTCCATCGCCCCTTGCAGGAGCATCTGGATAAGCCGGTGCGGATCTGCGGCATAGACACCGCTCTGGGTCTCCACTGTCCGGTACTGCTGGATCGCGCTGTACATCGTCATCCTCCTGACCTTATGTAGTGAGGCCGTCTATGGTTATCTTATCGGACCTCGGCAGAACAACTTTAGCCCGTGTTTTTCGCTAGATAGCGAAGCATAGACCCTTCGACGCTGAGCGGTGAGTGGCTACGCGCATAGGGCAAGAGGGTGGAAGAGACAGAGGCCTCTCCCTACGGGAGAGGAGGGAGAGTAGAGGATCTTCAGAGCGGCAGACACCAGCGGTGCTTCACCAAAAAGCCCCCTCCCCCCCTCATCGAGGGAAAGGGGGTAATCGCCCTTAGGAATCCCCTCATTTTCCGGCCAAGATAGGCGAAGTTCGACACCATAAAAACAGGCTTGATCGGCTCATAAAGAGATTCGATCACCAAGAGACTGTTCCTCTGTCAGGCTACGCGGCGCCCCCGTCACCCGACCCGGAGTTTCGCCGTGAAGACCCAGTCCAAGAAGAAGCCGAAGCTGCCCGAAGGTCTTACCCGTTCCGACATCCATGCCTTCGTGGCCGGCGTTTGCGGAGATGACATCCATGCTAAGCGTGTCCTGTCACTTAG
>QKFD01000041.1 GCA_003251535.1 Chromatiales bacterium
CTGCGCTAACCCGACCTACATTTATATGCTTCCATGCCCCGCGGTTTTGTAGGTCGGGTTGGCGCAGCGTAACCCGACAATCTTCACCTTGGCACCCACTTTTCATCAATCCTCGTGGTCAAATTTTCATATTGCGTGTATGAGGCAAGCGTGGTGGGGTGATATTGTGCTCCTGCGGAGGATTGTCGGGTTACGCTCTGCTCGCCCGACCTACCGTGACTCATCAACATCAACTACCCGCCCGTGACCCTTCGCGTAGGTTCACATCCCTCATGTACTTATCCACTATCGGTCCTTGGTGGGCGCTGCGGAAAAGGGCGGTGTCATCGGTATGGGTGACCGCCACAGCCAGCGGTTGCCGTTTTGAACAATGTAGAGAGGGTATTCAATGACAGATCTGCGGCGTTTGCTGGCAGAGGAGAGAGGGCCGCGCATCAGAGGCGTGGTTGGCGTGATCATCCTCGCGGTGACCACGATATTGGCGGCTGGGTTTGCCTGGAAATCTTATGACGCTGCCGTTGAATATGAAAAAAGCGCGCGCTTGCTGGCGGAGCAGGCCGCTCCCGATGCCAAGGTGAAGAATCGGCTCAAGGAGCTGTTTTTCCTGCTGGATGAGGAGGAGGTGCGTGCCATCGAGGAGCAACGGGGGCGAGCGAGTCAGTTGCGCGATGAGTCGCATGAGGCGTTCTATCTGTTTCTCGCGTTGGCCATGGGTGGGGTGGCGGCGGCCTACGCCATATCCCGCCAAAGACGCCAGCTCTCGGTGGGCATACTCCTCATCTGTTCGGTCGCGCTGGTGGCGGGGTTGGCCTCACCCGCCATGGCGGTAACGGCCAGTAAGAGTCTTGATATGGTGGGGGAGGTGGTGCTCTATTTTGAATCGAAGGGGATCTGGGCCACTATTACCAACCTCATCGGTTCTGGCGGTAATTTCTACATCGGCATCCCTATCTTCCTGTTCAGTGTGGCGTTTCCCACGCTAAAGACCGGGCTACTTTTGTTTGCAACGCTCTCTCCCCAGGAGAAACGCCAACGGATCGTGACGTTTATTCATCGAATGGGTAAATGGTCTATGGCGGATGTCTTTGTCGTTGGTTGGTTTGTCGGCTATTTGGCCAACAAGCACCAGGAGCTACTGCGGCCGGAGATCCAGGTGGGCATCCTGTTTTTTACCACTTATGCCATTTTGTCGGGCATTGCTGGGGCCATCGTCGAAAGTGAATACCGCCACATGGTGACGGCCAGCGGCCGCCGATGAGTCGCTGGGGTGAATCGCCAGGGGGGGTAGACAGGCGCTATACCGCGCCTTGCTTTAGCCGTGGATGTGGTGGATGGCGGGGTGGTGTATGACATCCCCGCCATCCACCCTCAGCTTTGGGCGATGCTTGTCGGGTGGTCTGCCGGCGACTTAGGCGGTGGGCCTAGTGTCGCTTGGGCAGAGTCGGTGAGTTCAGCGCCACTCTTCCGTCAAACAGGGCGCGCCGTTGCGCTTTAGGCGGCGGGTTGGGCCCCGCTGTGGAGCGCCGCTAGCTGTTTGGCAATCACATCGTGCCCTAGCCACAGTACAGGGCCTGTGGGGTCTGAGGTTTCGTTGAACATCAGTCGGCCGGTGGCCTCGATCACCAGGGTACTGAGGTGGTCGGTAATCAGTGCGTTGCGCTCTTTGTGCAGGGCCGAGATGGATTCTGAGGTGCCAATCATGTGATCGGCAAGTTCAGGGGTGTTGTCCATCGGCCAGGCCTCGAAATCGCGGAAGCTGGCCGCGACGGGGGCGGCGTTATAGCTATCCAGGATCTCCAATACGTTGGAGAGCGAGGACCCCTCTTGCAACAGGGCCGCGCAGGTCGTCCACTGCTCATCGCCCCAGGTGCTGCACCCCTCGCGCTTAAATGCATTGAGGAGCGGAAAGAGGGAGAGCTCAAGGCCGATGAAGACATCGGATGAGTTGGTGCGGATCTCCGGGCAGTTGAAGACCGTTGCCTTTATGCCCTCGGCCCACGCCGTTCTGGCAATCTCCTCCAGACGTTTCTTGGCGTAGCCCTGGGTATAATTGGTATAGGTCTGCCACTGGTATGCGCCGTCAATGAGGACCTCGGTCCCATGGTAGCCGTAGGCGGTGTAGCGAACTTGGCCGCCTGTCTGCTCGGCGTGCGCACGGATTGCGGCACTGCCTTCTATCAGGTAGGCAAAGGAGTTGGCCGTCACTTCGTCAAAGTTCATCAGGTTCAACTTGCCCAGGTCGCTGGCGAGTAGCGCCTTGGACGATATGAATCGTTCGCCCCGTCCTTTGTAGATGCGATTGGCAATGGCAAGGAATACCTTGGTCTTGATCAGCCCGCCGGCCATCGTGTGGGCAAAGAAGACGTTGGCCCCGGCAGGGATCAACTCAGTCAGCTGGCGCATCGCCTCGTCTACGGCCGCTTTGAAGCGGGCAACGCCTAGGGCGCGGCACGCCTCCACATGTGCCCAGTCAAGCGAGTGCTCTTGCCACGTCTTGAGGGTCATCTCATTGACCAGCGCCGTGACGGTGGGCGTACCGGCCGGGGCGTCCATATCAAAACCGGCCATCATCGGCACGTTGATGATCTTCCCCCCAAGATGGGCCTCGGCAGCTGCTAGCTCGTCGGCATTGAGGGGGCGGAGGCTGCCGCTATCCTCACGACGACCAACGGTCATGCCGATGATTGTCATGCCCGCGGCGCGAGCCTCGTTCACTAGACCATTGGCATAGCCGCGATCAAACAGCTCACCAAACAGGACGAAGGTGTCGCCTTTGCGGAATGCGCTGCTCTGGGGAATGTTGCGAAGGGGGATGAATTCGTTCACGAATTAACCTTTCGTTCTGAGAATAGGCAGTTCAATTCAACTCGGTGTGACGGGTGGTGAAAGCCGCTGGTGCCGCTCTCCCTCTCACGATCTCTCCGTCTCGCAGGGCGGGTTACACCCCCTGCGCGCTCGGCCGGCATCGCCCAGTGATTGGCAGGCCGACTCGATGGGGCCTGGTCGGCGTGGTGCCGCCCTTTTCGATGCCGCTTAAGGCCATTGCGTTTAGTGAACCGGGTGGTCGTATCGCCAGCGCGCACCAGGCTGAGAGCAGGATAGACCGCGCAGACGCCATTGCTCATGCCCGCCACGTTGCGCCTACTGTTGCCGGTCGCCTTGGTCGCGGCCCTCCTCCAGCGGGTTGCGGATGCCTTGGTGCCCTTGGCCGGCATCACGGCATTACGCTGGGGTCCCTCGAACGGCATCGGTTTGGCTCAATCCAGCGGGCCGATCGGGGGGTTGGGCTGGCACATGGTTGCGCCGCAGCTGGATCCCACGCGGGGCATACAATAACTCTTTTGTGGTCAGGTTGTGGAGGCGGGCGGCAGTGGGCCAGCCCGGGGACCGCTTGGGCGTGGTGCGTCCAACAGACGGCGGTGGGGGTTGTTCCGGCGCGGGGACTGGGGGGCTGGCTCTGTATCGCCGTAGGGTGGTCCCCTGACCAGGTAGCGGTCTGAAGTCGCTCATCTTTTGTTGGTTGTTACCCTCCTCCCAGATGCTGGACTGAGCATGGCTTCACTGACTAGGGGAGGGGGCTATGGGCGGGCCAGGGGGGGCGATGATATTACTGCTGTGTGACACCTTGTGCGGTCGGTGGGGGTGGGGGGTTAGTGCCGGCGCCATTGCCGCCGCCTCCCACCCCATCATTACCTAGCGGTGGGGGGCAATCACACTATCGGGTGACTGCCCCCCACAGGCTGATGGGCGACTACTTTGCCGCCGCCATCAGCCTCCCTGCGGGGCGGTGGCCGGCAGCTGCTTGCTCAGCTCCGCCTCTTTGCCGCCGCAGGTGGGGTGGCCGAAGCCGCCTTGGCTCTTGCCTGCTTCGATGTCGTAGATGATCTGGTCATTTTTATCAGCACTGACGCCGGCCGGCACCTTATCGAGTTTGAGGCTGTGGCGCACCCGCCAGGCGATGTTATGGTCAGCGCAGGAGCTGTCACCGCTGACGCCGAGCGCGCCCACCAGTTCGCCGCTGGCACTGTAGAGGGCGAGGCCGCCGCCGAAGACATTCACACCACCGATGCGTTTGCCTACCATCGGGTCTTGGGCGCTGCCGAACTGGGCGGCATCGCCGGCATAGGCGACCGCCACATCTACCGGGTTGCTCTCTTGGAGCCCGAATAGGCTGCCGCCCGGCTGTACCGCCGAGTAGAGATTGGCGGTGGAGAGGGCGAGGCCCTTGAGGCTGAAGGCGTTGGCTGTATTGGCCTTCTGGGCGGAGATGATGCGACTGCCGGGCCACTGGCTCCCCACATCGGCGCCGGTGTAGGCCACTGCGCATACCTCACCGCTGCGGTTTACCACCGTGCCCCACATATCGAGGTTGAGGCCACCGTTGTCCGCTTTGCGGGCCTCGGTCAACGCCTCCTTGAGGGCTGCGTGGGAGGGGAGTCCGGCGCAGCCGTTGGTGGCAGCGAGGGCGGTGGAGGAGGCGGTAAGGCCGAGGAGGGCGATCAGGGCAGTCTTGAGGTTTTTCATAATCCAGCTCCGGGCTAAGCTTATCGACCGCCACGGAGTGGCCGGGCGGTCACGATGGATGGTTTTTTTAATCAGTGTGCTTATATAAGCGTGCTGATGTTAATGTCAGCATGCTGACGTATGCAAGGGCTTTCGACGTGCGCTTTGAAGAGACTCTTGGGTTGAGCCATGACCTCAACCAGTTGGTCCATGAGATGCGCCTGCGCATCAATGCCTCCCTGGCCCCCCTTGGCCTCACCACCCCCAAGTACGCGGCGCTATCGGTGTTGGAGGCGCGCGGGGCGGCAACCAACGCCGAACTCGCCCGCGAGTGCGCAGTGACGGCGCAGACCATGAACCGCATCATGAAGGACTTGGAGACGGCCGGTTTTGTGACCCGTTTGGGAGGCGCCGCCCTCGGTCTTAAGCAGCCATTTGAGTTGACCCCCAAGGCGCTGGCGGCGGTGTGTGCCGCCCATGTGGCGGTCAATGATGTAGAGCTGGCCATGGTGCAGGGGTGGGCGGGGGAGGCGGTTGAGCAGCTACAGGGTGCCCTGCGCCTCTGCCATGACAACCTGCGGCGTATGCCGCAGCTCCCCGCCTCGGCCAAGGAGGAGGACGAGGGGTGAGTGGGCAATCGCGTGCTACAGAAGGGGAGGGAATGTAAGGCGGGGCGGCGAGGGGCAGCTGTCCCAGGAGGAATATCAGCAGCACTGGCGGTGTGAGCCGGCAGGCAAGGGGGGCGCGCAGCGCCAACTCGGTGGGGCCAAAACCCCACGCCTGGGGATGGGACGGGATCTCTTTCTTGCGCCAGCGATACCCGGTGGAGTGGGCGAAGGTGAGCGCCAGCAGCAGGCTCCCGCCGGCCAGCTACATCGCCGCCAGCAGCGCCATAAAGGTCACGGTGCTACCGCTCACCGCGTTGGCGGCGGCGGCAAGATGGCCTGCGACAATCCGCTGCAAGCCACTGAGATCATCGCCGTTGAACAGCGCAGCGACGGCAGCGCCGCACCTACCTGATAGGGGCGAGTAAGGGTGGCTACCAGCTGGTTGTCATCGAGGAGATAGAGGGTCTCTTGGGTGGTGCCTCCGATGGAGAGGGTTTCGTACTCCGATTGCCGTAAGGGGCCGGCTGCCTGTTGTAGCCAACCGGTCTCGGTGTAGTTGAACCCTTGCTTGGCGCTGGCCCCTCCGTCGCGCTCATCACCGATAGCGGCGACTTGGCCGACACGGTTCCGCCGGTACTGCGCACGACCAAGTGGCGTGGTATCTCCCTTGGCTACGGTCCACTGTCGCAGCCAGCCCGTCGCCTCATCGGCTGGGTAGTATTGGTACTCCGTCTCGACGCCATTGCGATAGCGGAGTTGCAGTGGGTTGTCATCGGCTTGGTAGCTATCGATGGTGGTGTACTGCTCCGCTTCAGAATCGGCTTCGTGGCGCGGTGAGAGGCTGTGCAAGAGGCCGTTTGGGTAGTCGTCGCGCAGGATGGCGGTACGTCCATCAATGGTGATAGTCGCTGTCTCGCCGGTGGGGGTATAGGTGGTCTGGCGCAGGTGGGTGTTGCCGTCGAGCGAGAGCAGTTCGCCGCTCATCTGGGCGTAGGAGGTGTAGCTCATCTCGACCCGCTGTGCCGGCCCCTCTAGGGTGGTGACCTCCCCCTGGCCGTTGCGGAACTCCGGTTGATAAAGGTGCGTGCGCCCCGGTGGCGCTCCGTTGGGAGACACGACCGAGCTGGTCGTAGCGGTACTCGGTGGTAGTACCGAGTGCATCCACGGTGTTGGCGAACTGGGCAAACCGGTTGTAACGGTAGTGGCTGCTGCCGAGGTCGCCGTTGCTCTGCTCTCGTATTCGTCCTAGCGAGTCGTAGATGGCGACACTCTCGACCCCGGTTGGGGTTGACCGATCCAACCTGCTGCGAGAGGGGATCGTAGCGGTAGCTCATGCGCCCGCCGTTGGCTGCCTCCAACCACAGCACGTTGCCGCGGGTATCGTAACGGGTGACGGTGCGGCGCCGATCGTCGGTATCAGGCGCCCCGGTGCGCACCACCTGTAGGCCGCCGATGAGATATTGAGTGACGGTGGTGACGCCATTGGGGCACCGCTCTTCCATCGGGCGATCGAGTGGGTCGTATAGGGTGTGCAGCCAGTAGACCAGATCCCCATCGTAGCGCGGCAGGCTCTGCTCTCAGACGGTCAAGCCGGGGAGAGGGTAACGGCTGCATGAGATGTGCTATCCGTATGGGCATGTCCTGCCATATGTGGCGCTGGTGCTCGGTATGCTCGGGCGCTTGCTGGCGAGAGGGGGTCCGTTGGGCTCTTGGCTTGTTGCCTTAGGGATTCAAGGGCCCTTAGCGGGGACGTCTAGCCGATTAAGGTGGTGGGGCGCCTTCCCCTGTGGGGTAGCATTTCTTATCATCCCCCTTCCCCTTTTGCGTCTTACAGAGATCTACGATGGTCAAGGCTGGTATCGTCGGTGGCACCGGATATACGGGTGTCGAGCTGTTGCGCCTATTGGCATCCCATCCCCAGGTAGAGCTACGGGTGATCACCTCTCGTTCTGAAGAGGGGACTCCCGTGGCGGAAATGTTTCCCAATCTGCGTGGCCACGTGGATCTGGCCTTCTCTGTCCCTGATATCCAGGTGTTGAAGCAGTGTGATGTGGTGTTCTTTGCCACGCCCAACGGCACAGCCATGACCATGGTACGGGAGCTGCTGGAGGCAGGGGTCAAGGTGATCGATCTGGCCGCGGACTTCCGTTTGAAGGATGTGCCGAACTGGGAGAAGTGGTACGGCATGGGCCATGCCTCCCCTGAGCTGGTGGCTGAGGCCGTATATGGCCTGCCCGAGTGGAATCGAGAGGCTATAAAAGGGGCTAGACTGGTTGCCAACCCAGGTTGCTATCCGACGGCTGTCGTTCTCGGGTTTTTGCCACTACTGGAGCAAGGTCTCATCTCCTGTGATGGATTGGTTGCCGATGCCAAGTCTGGGGCCAGCGGCGCTGGGCGTAAGGCCGCAGTGGGCACCCTGCTGTGCGAGGTGGAAGGGAACTTCAAGGCCTATGGCGTGGCAGGGCATCGGCACCTGCCCGAGATACGCCAGACCTTGGGGCTGGCTGCCGGGAGGGAGGTTGGGTTGACCTTCGTACCCCACCTGGTTCCAATGGTGAGAGGAATTCACGCCACGCTCTACGGCAGGCTCAAGGGCGAGGGCGTCAATCTCCAGGAGCTATACGAGTCCCGCTACCGAAATGAGCCGTTTGTGGATGTCTTACCCGCCGGTTCTCACCCTGAGACCCGTTCCGTGCGCGGTATCAATACCTGTCGTATCGCGGTGCATCAACCCCAGGGGGGAGATACCGTAGTGGTTTTATCGGCTATTGACAACTTGGTCAAAGGGGCTGCAGGGCAGGCAGTACAAAATATGAACATCTTGTTCTCGTTGCCCGAGACAGCTGGCTTGGAGGGGATCGCGGTCCTGCCATGAGCGGGATTGTGATTACCGCCTACCACCGTGGGCGGCGCCGACTGTTTTGGTCGGCCCTGATCTCTCTCGCTATCGCGGTGGTGTGTGGGGCCTATGGCGTGGGGCAATACCGCGCGAACCAGGCCGAGCAGCGAGGGGTGGCAGAAAGTGTTGTGCTGCGGCGCCAAATAGTGTCATTGGAGGAGGCGCTCTCTCGGGTACGAGAACAGAATGCGCTGCTCGAACGCACCGCACAGGTGGAGAGAGAGACTTATCAGAAGCTCAAGCCCTCTGTCACCTACCTGCAAGACCAGGTGGCGGCCCTTAAGGCAGAAGTAGCCTTTTATCAGACGGTTGGCTCCTCGCCGGCGGGACAGCATGGGATTCGTATCGGGAGTTTTGAGGCCGTGCCTGCTGGGGATGGTAATAGCTATCACTACAGGATGGTGTTGGCTCAAGTAATGAGCCACGACTCTGTGGTGGAAGGGAGCTATAGCCTGGTGGTGCAGGGGCTACTGGATGGGGCCAAAAAGCGGCTGCCGATGGAGCGCATTCATCGGACTAAGGCACCCAATTTACCCTTCAGCTTCAAATACTTTGAGAGCTTGGAGGGCGAGCTGGATTTCCCCTCGGAATTTATTCCAGCCCGGGTAATAGTCAAGATTGTTCCCTCTGACAAGAAGCATGAGGGGTTTGAAGAGAGCGTCGAGTGGCCAACCGAGGAGAGCAACGATGTGGGGCAGTAGCGGAAAGCGGAACGGCGAGCATCGCCCGGGCCGTATCGACACACTCATCGGGCAGAACACCGAGATCCGCGGTGATCTCATCTTTCGGGGTGGTTTGCACGTGGATGGCGTGGTCAAAGGCAATGTGATTGCCGCTGACAACGATAGCTCTGTTCTTAGTCTGAGTGAGAAGGGGGCTATTGAAGGGGAGGTACGAGTACCCAATCTAGTGCTGAATGGCGAGGTACACGGTGACGTGTTTGTGAGTCAGCACGTAGAGCTGGCTCCCCAGGCCCGCATCACAGGCAATGTGCAGTACAACACTATCGAGATGGCCCGTGGGGCGATGGTGAACGGCAAACTGCTACATAGTTCTGATGGGGAGACCTTGGCCCTAGGTAAGGGCGGGCAAGCGATGCTCACCGTAGATGACCCTGCCTTTGGTGATTCTTGATTGGAATTGTCTGATTAGCCCATAATCGACCCCTACCCCCCATAGACAGAATCGGAGAGCATCGTATGAGCGATATGGAAAGCCCCCTGATTTTCACCGCCAGCGCTGCGGCTAAGGTGCGCGAATTGATTACGGAAGAGGGTAATGACCAGCTGAAGTTACGGGTATTCGTGACCGGTGGTGGTTGCTCTGGCTTCCAGTACGGTTTCCAGTTTGATGAGAATGTGTCAGATGGAGACACAGCTGTCGAGAAAGATGGCGTTGTCGTCCTCATCGATCCCATGAGCTTCCAGTATCTGGTGGGTGCTGAGATCGACTATACCGAGGGATTGGAGGGATCGCAGTTTGTCATCCGCAATCCCAATGCCACCACTACCTGTGGCTGCGGTTCCTCATTCTCTGTGTGATGTTTCTCCTGGGCCCCCTTCAGGGGGCCCAACAACCCTGTTGTAGATCGCTATGTGCATCGAGATCTGCATCGTCACCGCCTATCTCAAGGCATCCGCCTCGATCTCCTCCATGGCTTTGTCTAGCCTCAATGCCCTAGATAGATAAGCTGCCGCTACCTGGGTAGAGTCCACCCAAAATCACTGGGTGATGGGCGCCAGTGACTTCCGGTAGGTTGCCTGTTAGGCCTTGTAGGCGCTGGTGTGCTAACCAGGCAAACGCACAGGCCTCTACCCACTGGGGCTCCAGCCCTACTGAGTGGGTCGTTTCCACTATGCGATCACCGAGTCGGTCGCCTAAGCGTTCCATCAACCGTTGGTTGAAGGCTCCACCGCCACATACCAGTACCCGGGTAGCCTCCGGCGCATGTGCATTGATGGCATCGGAGACGGTGACTGCTGTGAGTTCCAGTAATGTAGCCTGCACATCCTGTGGCGATAACCCCCCTAAGCGCGGTTCTAACCACGCCAGATTGAAATGCTCTCGACCGGTACTTTTAGGCGGGGGCCGGTGGAAATAGGGATCATCGAGTAAGCGTCTGAGGAGGGGTTGATGCACGTTGCCTGTGGCGGCCCAGGCCCCACCTTTGTCCATCGATTCTGATAGGTGCCGAGCAGTCCACGCATCTAGGAGGGTATTCGCGGGCCCAGTATCAAAGCCTCGGATCGGCTGCTGGGGGGAGAGTAGGGTGATGTTAGCTATCCCACCCAAGTTCAGGACAACCCTCGTCTCTTCAGGGTGACTAAAGTTGGCTGCATGAAAGGCGGGAACTAGAGGTGCGCCTTGTCCTCCTGCCGCCATATCTCGCCGCCTGAAGTCGGCTACGATGTTGAGCCCTGTTAGCTCGGCTAGAAGATTGGGGTCACCCAATTGAAGGGTAAAGGGAAACGGCCCATCCGGGCGGTGACGCACTGTTTGCCCATGGCTGCCGACCGCAGCAATCTGCTCCCTATCGATGCCAGAGGCCTGAATGAGTTCTTCCACGACCTCCGCTGAAAAGCGGGAGAAGGCGATGTCTAGCTCTCCTAGCTCTTCAAGCGAGGTCTGCTCACCCGTGGACAGCGCGAGAAGCCTTCGCCGCAAAGAGGAGGGAAGCTGGGATGAGTGGGTCCCAACGAGTTGAAAACTAGGGAAAAAACGCGCAGCGACGGCGTCGAGAGCATCCATGCTGGTACCCGACATCAATCCAATGAATAGATCGGGCATTGCAACTCCTAGCGATGTCTATCGTGCAGAATCTAGTTGTTGGAGGTTGGCGTCTCTGTTCCTGAGGACTCAAGCGCCAGCTTGTTTGCCTGCTCCAGCTGGGCCAACAGCTGAGTCGTCTGCTTTTTGAAGGCAGCCATATAGGCTTTTGGAACGGGTTCAGAGTTGGGGAGTTTTACCGTGAGCGGATCGCGATGTACCCCGTTGATACGGAACTCATAATGGAGATGGGGACCGGTTGCGAGCCCAGTAGCGCCCACGTAGCCGATAACCTGGCCTTGGCGAACGCGGTCCCCCAGCTTCAACCGGCTGGCAAACTTGGACAGATGGCCATATAGGGTGCTGTAGGTACGACCGTGATCGATGACGATAGCGTTGCCATAGCCCCCCTTCCAACCCAGCTCAATAACCTTGCCATCTCCAGAGGCCTTCACCGGTGTACCAACTGCTGCGGCGAAATCCACCCCGCGGTGAGGGCGCTTGACACCTAACACAGGATGAAAACGCTGAGGTTGGAAACGGGAACTGATACGGCGGAAATCGACAGGGGTACGGATAAAGGCTTTCCGCATCCCCTCACCTGTATCGGTGTAGTAGTTAACCTTCCCATCCGGGGTAGCAAAACGGATAGCCCGATAGGTCTTGCCCTGGTTGACAAACTCTGCCGCCAGAATCTCCCCATCGCGGACCTTCTCGCCCTCGACAACCTGCTCTTCGAACACGACCCCGAAGCGGTCGCCCTTGCGGATATCATTGGCCCAATCGATGTCCCAACCAAAGATCTCTGCAAACTCCATAATCACCTTTTCGGATAGGCCTGCGGCCTGAGCTGCACCGTAAAAGGAGCTGTGGATGGTCGCGCCTGCGTAAGCTGTTTGGGTATCAGGATCTATCTGATTGATATTACTAGAGTAACCATCGTCATCTTTGGTCACTTCAAGAGTGCGGAGCGCATCGATGTTGAATCGAAGTGCTGTGAGCTCATCGCCCTCTATCGCCACTTGAATTGTCTGGCCTGGGGCGATTCGGCTCAGGATGCCCGTCTCTTGGCTGGCGTTAACCACTTCATGAACATCGCGGGCGGTTAACCCTAGTTCTTTGAAGATAGCGCCTAGAGTGTCCCCTTTTTCCACAGTAACGGTTTGCCACTCGGGCAGCGCTTCAGTCGCTGGTAGGGGAACTGCTTCATCCAGAACGACAGCGATCTCCTCCTCGTCGCCAGCAGCCTCTGCTACTGGGGCGCTGTCCGTAGGGAGTGTCGTGATCTGCTGGGAGGGGAGGGCTTCAGGGGGGGCAACGTCCGCTAACGGCGAGTCAAGATTGGCAGAGGCACTGGGCCCATTATCTGCGTCAACCTGAGGGGCTGCTAATAGCGGAAAGAGCGGAGCATTGGCAAAAACACCCTGTTCAGATGACGTAGAGAGCGGAAGCGGCTGGGCGGAAAGCGCTAGCAGCGGTCCGGCAACGTCAATCTGGGGGTCGCTTAGCTCAAGCCGACGGGTAGCGCCTGCCTCGTAACTAGGTCCGACTAAACCAGCCAAACCGGTCACGCCAGCAAATAGCGCGATTAAATGCAGGTGGTGACGCGGACGACGCCAAGCAGGAGTTGCCTTGCCGTCTCCGTACCCCGATTCTAGATGTTTGCGGTAATTCACGAAATTACCTAGCTTATTTTTCGCGGTAACATACCTGCTCCTAGCAGGCAGGTCAACGTAGGGATTGACTCGCCTATTCCTGGCACGAGAGCCATCTTGGCGCCCATTTAACGACATGATTTGGAGCTTTTTGTGACGACGTCGAAAGAAGCCATTGCCCTCATCAAACGGGGTACCCAAGAGGTGTTGGTTGAAGACGAGTTGGAGGCAAAGCTCAAAGAGGGGCGTCCGCTACGTATCAAGGCGGGATTTGATCCCACAGCACCGGATCTGCATCTAGGACATACGGTACTTATCAATAAGTTACGTCAATTCCAGGAGCTGGGTCACGAAGTGCTATTCCTTATAGGGGATTTCACCGCCATGATCGGTGACCCTACTGGCAAGAGCGCTACTCGTCCACCTCTGACTCGGGACGAGGTGATCGAAAATGCTCGCACCTATGAGCACCAGATCTTCAAGATTCTAGATCCAGAAAAAACCCTGGTTATGTTCAACTCTTCATGGATGGGGGAGATGCAAGCTACTGATATTATTCAGCTTGCGGCCAAACATACAGTGGCCCGTATGCTGGAACGGGACGACTTCTCAAAGCGGTATAGCGAGGGGCGACCCATTGCGATCCATGAGTTCCTCTATCCACTCATTCAAGGGTATGACTCGGTTGCCATGAAGGCAGATGTGGAACTGGGAGGGACCGACCAGAAATTCAATCTATTAGTCGGCCGGCAGTTGCAGGAGGCCCATGGGTTAAAGCCGCAGGTGGTCATTACTCTGCCAATCCTGGAGGGATTGGATGGAGTCCAAAAGATGTCAAAATCCCTAGGCAATTACATTGGTATTACCGATGCGCCAGATGACATGTTTGGTAAGGTGATGTCCATCTCGGATGACCTGATGTGGCGGTGGTTTGAGCTATTGAGCTTCCGTCCGATGGCGGAGGTTGAGCGGTTGCGTGCCGAAACAGCGCAAGGGCTCAATCCAAGGGACGTCAAGTTCGGCTTGGCTGAAGAGTTGGTTGGGCGCTTCCACTCTCCGCTTGCAGCTACTGCTGCACGCGAAGGATTCATTGCCCGGTTTCAGCAGGGGCAGTTACCAGATGAGATCCCTCTATTCGAACGGGCGGTCTCTTCGGATGGCGCCTTGTTGGCCAATTTACTGCGCGATGCGGGGACCCTATCGAGTACCTCGGAGGCGTATCGCATGATCGAGCAGGGAGCGGTACGCATAGATGGCGAGAGATTGGCAGATAAGAGGCTGACGCTAGGGGTAGGTGAGTACCTGGTTCAGGTAGGGAAGCGTAAATATGTCCGCCTAGTGCTGACGAGCTAGGCACTAAGCTAGAAGAGGGCTAAGGTGGTAGGGAGCCCTGAACAATGCAGGCCGCATATTTCAAGGCGGTGACACCCCCATGAAAATTGTAGTTGACGGGTGATTGGGAGTGCGTATAATGCGCCGCTCTCGGGACGACACCGCAGACACGCAAGTGAAAGCGAAGAAATCCAGGGGTTGACAAGCGGTAAAGTTGCTGTAGAATGCTCGCCTCCTGACGACGAGACGCAAGTCGAAAGCGACGGGAGGGCAGCTGGAGACAGCACCCAACCTACTGAAAAGTAGGGCTCTTTAAAAAGTTGACTAGGTAATTTGTGTGGGCGCTCCGTTGAGGCTCTGGGTAGCCAGAGCATTAACGATGAAGCACTCGAGCGAATCGGAATTCCGAATGCGAGAGTTCAGCTCATCGGTAGAGAGATTAAGTCAGGGTAACCTGGCTGAAAGCACTAAACTGAAGAGTTTGATCCTGGCTCAGATTGAACGCTGGCGGCATGCTTAACACATGCAAGTCGAAAACGGTAACAGGCCTTCGGGCGCTGACGAGTGGCGGACGGGTGAGTAATGCATAGGGATCTGCCCAGTAGTGGGGGATAGCCCGGCGAAAGCCGGATTAATACCGCATGAGCCCTACGGGGGAAAGCGGGGGACCTTCGGGCCTCGTGCTATTGGATGAACCTATGTCCGATTAGCTAGTTGGTGGGGTAAAGGCCCACCAAGGCGACGATCGGTAGCTGGTCTGAGAGGATGATCAGCCACACTGGGACTGAGACACGGCCCAGACTCCTACGGGAGGCAGCAGTGGGGAATATTGGACAATGGGCGCAAGCCTGATCCAGCAATGCCGCGTGTGTGAAGAAGGCCTGCGGGTTGT
>QKFD01000056.1 GCA_003251535.1 Chromatiales bacterium
CCGCCGATTCTCACGCTCCTGGGCCTTTGAATACCACATGACATCCCCCTCTCCCTGCCTCCCCAAGCCGGTGGTCATTGTAGGCGCACGGGAAGACCTGTGGCATCAGCTGGCAGAACCCATCTTCCAACGTCATCAGATCCGACCCCACTTCTTCTGCGGACACCCACTTCTTCTGCGGACACCCACTTCTACCACCTCGGCCCGGCGCAAGTAGTCACCCACAGTGGAGGGGGGGGGATGCTTCGGGCGGTGGCCCGGAGACCCTGGCCGGCCCCGCTAGTCAGCCCGGGTGATCGATTTGCACCGGAACGAGGGCCAGAATATGCACTGCCAGCGCGCCGCGGTGTGAGCCTGCCACGGGCCGGTGCAGGCCTGAGCGGTTTGGCTCTCTCCGCTAACCATGCCGGGCAGCAGGCGGATGGGGAGCAGCTCACCGAGCCCATTGATGCAGCAAAAATCCTTCATGTGCCAGCGCCTTGCGGGCTACTTCGATGAGGTGGTGGTGGTAGGTGTGCTTAGGTGGGGTGTTTTTGTTTAGCGACTAAACAGAGACCTGAATGGTGGCCACTTCTCAATTCCCTTTTTGATCAACGTGATGGCCTCGTTCCCCGGTCACGCATGACTTTCTGGGTAGCCATCGGCTCACGCCCCCTGGCTGCCCGACAACCCATTGCGCGCCCGCTCAAACTTGTCCTTAATACCTCCCGTGCGCCCCGGACGGGTTTGCGCCAGGCTGCTCCGCTTGCGACGACGCAACCTCTGATGAACAAACAGGATTGATGACATGGAACCCTCTGCCCCGCTCTCTCGCCCTTTCGTACCGTCACCCGCCCGTTTGCTGCCCCTTTGGCTGCTGGCGCTCCTCTGTGTGAGCCTGCCGTGTGCCGGTGCGGAGACGACGCCGGTTCCCGAGGATCACGCCTTCGGTCATGGCGCGCTCATCACCCCCATCGGCCGGTTGTCCCATGCCGAAGCCCTTGCTATCCAGCCCGATGGCAAGCTAGTGGCGGCGGGATATACCACCACTACAGATGATGGCGACTATGACTTCGCCTTGGTGCGCTACAACCCCGACGGTACCCTAGACCCCACCTTTGGTAACGGTACCGGAACCGTCATCACCACCTTTGATGGACTCAACAGTGACTACGCTGCCGACCTCGCCATTCAGCCCGACGGCAAGCTGGTGGTGGCGGGCAGTGCGTTGGCGCGCTACAACCCGGATGGCAGCCTTGATACCACCTTCGGCAATGGGACGGGGAGCGTAGAGGTGATGGGCCACATGCTCCAGGCGCTTGCGCTGCAATCCGACGGCGGGTTGGTGACAACGGGGCAGGCGATACTGCGCTATCACCCTGACGGCACGGTCGATACCCATTTCAATGACGGCGCTATCTTTGTGTTTCATCCCCTGATGCAGGTGGGTAGCGCCCTGGTCGTTCAGCCGGATGACAAGGTAGTTGTTGCCTGGGAGGCCATCAGCAAGTACGCCAGCGACATCGCACTGGCTCGCTTCAATGCCGATGGCACACTCGATCTCAGCTTCGGCGATAGGGGTACCGGCACGATCATCGTCGCCGGTGGGGACCTCCTTGCCGTGGACGTTGCCGATCTCGCGCTTCAACCCGACGGCAAGCTGGTGGTAGCTACCGAGCGCCGGCAATATCACGAAGATCAGCCCGCCAGCGAACTCGATTTCGCACTGGTGCGTTACAACCCGGACGGCACGCTCGATACCAGTTTTGGCAGCGGGACCGGCTACGTTGCCACCCCTATCTCTCCCTATGACGATGTGATCTCCGCCATCGCCATCCAGCCCGATGGCAAGCTGGTGGTCGGGGGCTATAGCGCTTATCCGGAAAGCACCGAGCTTGCCCTGGTACGCTACAACGCCGATGGCTCTCTTGACGCCGGTTTCGGCGCCGGGGGCATCCTTGCCACCGCGCCGAGCGGGGGCGACAAACAGGTAAATGCCTTGGCGATCCAGAGCGATGGTCAGGTGACACTGGCCGGGGCCTATCGGGAAGCAAGTGTCAGCGAACACTTCGCACTGGCCCGCTTCAATGCGGATGGCAGCCTCGATACCACCTTCGGCAACCGTGCCGATCCCGTGCTTGCCGGCACCCTGAACGGATCTGACTCTCTCCGCTAACCATGCCAGGCCCATTGGTGCAGCGAAAATAGTTCATGCGCCAGCGCCTTGCGGGTTATCTCGATGAGGTGGCGGTGGTAGGTGTCTGCTTAGGGTGATTGCCAGTCTCTCTACCAACTACCTATCCAGAACCAATAGCGTGAGGTCATGCACCACCACCGTTGCCCCACTCAGCGCCTCCGGTAGTTTTAATGCCGTGCCTCGCCGCAGCCGTATCGCACCCTGCTCCACCGCATCCTTTTCATCGGTGGTCATGCCGCGATCCCCAAACAGTTTTCGCGGCGGGTTGTCTGGCTAATGCCTAGATGCGTGTCTGCTTAGGTGATGTAAAAATCCAACCGCAGTGGTTGATGAAAGGTGGATGCCAAGGTAAAGATTGTCGGGTTACGCTGCGCCAACCCGACCTACGAAACTGCGGGGCATGGAGGCATATAAATGTAGGTCGGGTTAGTGCAGCGTAACCCGACAACCCTCCGCAGGAGCACAATATCATCCCACCACTCTCACTTCATTCACGCAATATGAAAATTTGACCACGAGGGTTGATGAAAAGTGGGTGCCAAGGTGAAGATTGTCGGGATACGCTTCGCTAACCCGACCTACGAAACTACAAAACCGCGGGGTGTGGAGTCATATAAATGTAGGTCGGGTTAGCGCAGCGTAACCCGACAACCCTCCGCAGGAGCACAATATCATCCCACCGCCCTCACCTCATTCACACAATGCGAGAATCCAACCACGATGATTAATGAAAGGTGAGTGCCAAAATGGAGAGGGTCGGGCGGTGCCCCACTCACCCGATCTATGATCCTCGCTGCGCCTCGCCCAGGTCTATCAACGCGGCTATCTCCGCTTGGCAGAGGCGTTCTGTCTCCTCCAGCAGGCGTTTGACTCGCGGTGCCAGGTACTCGACATCGCCCCAGAACACCACAAAGTCTTTGTGGTAGCGGGCGCCGATGTAGGCCCGGTCGAGTAGGGAGAAGCGCTCCTGCTCTTGTTCGGTGGTCTGCGGGAAGATGGCCTCGAAGACCGGCCCATACTCAGCCGCCTCCTCTCCCAACCAGGCCAGCAGGTGTTCGTGGGGGAGGTAGCTGGTGAAGACCAGCAGGATGGCCTTGTAGGCCGACTCTGCGGCTTGGTTGAGGTTGAACACCGCCAGATGCAACTGTCCTTTCTGCATGTAGTGCAGTGCCCCGTCATAGAAACCACTGGCCCGGCCGAACCAGTGGTCGAAATCAGATTGGGCTATTCGGCGGCGTTCGGACAGTGTTATCTGGTTGGGCTCTGCCAATTGGCACTCCCCCGAGTCGTACAACAGCCGCCCTTCGCGCTTGATGTCGAGGAAGAAGGAGCGGCCCTCGGCGAGCTGTTGGTTGAGATCGGTGATGTCGTGGACGATGGGGCGGACGTCGGCGGAGAAGTGGGCGGCGTTGGCGGCCTGGCGCAGCTGGCGACAGAATTTGGCGCTGGCCTGGGTGGGCTTCTCCACCACCACCAGAAAATCGTAATCGGAGGGGTGGCCGGACCGCGCCTCCGGGGCAAGGTCGGCCGCCTCGCGGTAGTCACCGCGGGCGTAACTGCCGAACAGGATCACCATCTCCACCGCCCCCTGGGCGCGCAGGATCCCGGCAATCGCCTCTAACTCCCGCTGCTTCGCCTCCGGCAGGTGGCTG